>CAKOYV010000006.1 GCA_934131005.1 uncultured Bacilli bacterium
TGTAGATTAGAAAAAAAGTTTCCCAACATTTCGTCGAAAAACTATTTTTTAAACTCCCATCAAAACGTGGAGAGCCAGAAAAACTCTCCATTTTGTGATGAAGAGTTTATTTAGTCTTTATAGGTTTTAATTTAAACTTTTTATATAAGATGTCTATGCAATAATATAAAACAGTTGTATAAATTATAGTCATAATTATGTTACAGCCAATTGCTTTTAATAATGTTGTGAATCTAAATGAATCAAATCCTAATAACATCAAAAAGATAAAAGTTAGTGTATGGAATATTATCATTGATAAAATACTAAATCCATTTATCGTAAAAATATTATACGGAAAAAAGAAACTAAATAGTTTATTTAAATAGAATATTGCAATAAATAAACAAGTACATAGTATTAAAGTATTGCTATATACTATATCAGTTAGCATTCCAAATATTACTATCAAAATCAAAAATTTTTTATCATCTTCAAAATATTGTTGAATTACAACTAAATTAATTAATACATAAACGGCACTAAAAATTGATAAGTTAGGAATAGAAAAACCTGATAGGTTTGAGAATAGTCCTTGAATAAGAAAAGAAATTATTAAACTTATGACGCTTAAAATCATCATTTGCTATTTTTCCTTTTCAAGACTGTTACATAATTTATATCTTCAAAATTTGCTGAAGGACTAACATTAATGATTTTTGATAAATCATATACATCAGTCGTGATGCTTTTTACTTTTCCTATTAAGATACCACTTGGGAAAACTCCGCCTAAACCAGAGGTGTAGACTAAATCTCCAACTGATACATTTTCCGTATTACTTATTCCTTCTACTTCTAGATAACCTGTTTTATAATCATACCCATTTATTAGACCTGTTAAGTGATTATCGCCACTTGTTATTTTGACGGAAATTTTATTGTTAGTATCAGTAGTGGTAATTAATTTTACGTCTGATGAAAATGTTGAAACATTTGTTGTTTTTCCTATTACACCAGTCGAATTAATTACAACCATTCCTTCTTCTATTCCATTATTACTACCCTTATCTATTGTTAAATTGTTATACCAAGTGTTTGCATTTCTATTTACGACTGTTGCATTCAAATAGTCATAGTCACTTAAAACATGTTTAATATTTAATTCATCTTTCATTTGCTGTAATTCTTGTTTTAATTCTGTATTTTCAGCTTCTAATGATTCAAGTTTTTCAACATTAGATTTTAAAATTTTATTTTCTTTTAAAACATTTTTTAAAGAACTATAATCTGCCATCATACTGCTAAAGTTCTTAAATGGCATATAAACTATTTTTTGAATTTCTACTACTGTATCTTTAATGATAGCTTCAAAAGTATTTAATTTTTTATCTGTTTTTAGGGCATAAGATAGAATTGAAATTAAAATTACTAATGCTATTATAATGATTAAAAAGATATATCTAGGTTCTATTTTCTTCTTTCTTTTATTTATCATTGTATCACCTTTTCACATTAATAATTATATACTATTTTTTTTAAAAATAAAAGTAGAATTATTATAATTGTTTATTTTTTTTATATTGGACATTTTTTTAACGTTTTAAATAACTTTAGCATAGGTTATTATAGGTGATAATATGAGAAATAATCTTTATCGTTTTCTTAGAGGTTGTATTGGATTGAAATTATACGCTGCAATTGGTTTTTGTATAATATTGCCAATTATAACTCTTTATCAATTAATTATAAGCCTGTTTATTCCTTGTTTTTATAATGTATTAATTTTATTAATTCAATATTTAATATTTTTATTTTTAATTTTTTGGACATTATTCTTTTAAAGAAGAAAATTCTTCTAAATAGCTTTTGCTTTTTAAATATAATCCAGCATAGCGATCATAATATTCGTTTATAAATAAATTCAATTCTTTTTTAATATTTGGACTAATTTCCAATTTTGTAATTTTATCAATATCTACGTAATAAAACATTCTAATTAATTTTAGTGTTTTAACATTAAATATGGTTTCATTACCGACGCAATTTTTGCATAAATAGCCACCTTTATAACTAGAAATTGTAACTATATCATTTGTGCTATTACAATTTACACACTTATCAATAATTGGTTTAATTCCTAAATATTCTAATAATTTAAGCTCTAATATTGCTGTTATTATTCCAGAATCATATTCTTCATTTATTTTTTTGATACTTGATATTAATAATTTATATATATTGTTATTATTTTCGTGTTTGTATACTTGATGAGAAAGTTCTAATAAATAGATAGAATAATTTAGTTTTACAAGATCTTTTTTGATATTTTTAAAACTATCAATCACATCAACTTCTGTTAGAATTGGTAATCCTTTTGGTCTAGAATTGAGATAAAAAAAGCCGTAAGTTAGAATACTAGTTGTTGAAGAGATGGGACTTCTAATTCTTTTGCATCCTCTTGCAAAAACACCAATGAGACCTTCTTCTTTTGTTAGAATATTTATTATTTTACTACTTTCTTTATAGTCAACAGTACTTACAATAATTCCTTCAATTTTGTGAATCATTTTCTACTTCCGTTTTATTATAATTTTTATATTTTAAATAATATTCTATTTTTCCTGTCTTAGTAAATAATAGCCATAAATCATTTTTATTCAATTTAATCACCTATTATATAATGGGTTTTATTTCAAAATTTTATTCATTAAAATCTGTTAAATTAAGTTCTTGATTCAAAAAATGATCTTTATCACGCCAATTATTTACTACTTTTACTCTTAAATCTAGATATACTTTTTTTTCTAGTAAATTTTCAATATCAATTCTTGCTTCTGAGCCAATTGCTTTTATCATTTTCCCTTGATGTCCTATTAGTATTTTTTTTAAATTTTCACGATCAACTATTATTGATGCTCCTATAGAAGCACTCTTCTTATCTTCTTCTAAATGTTCAACAATACAAGTTACAGAATGTGGCACCTCTTTATGTGTCTTATACAAAACTTTTTCTCTAATTAATTCTGCGATGGTAAATTTTTTGCTTATATTAGTTATAGTGTCATCATCGTAGTATTTTATATCATTTGGTAAATAATTGGAAATTGTTTTTATTAAATCCGTAATATTTGTTTTCTTAGTAGCAGATATTGGAATTATTTCTTTAAAGGGATAAAGATCTTTATACTCATTTATTATTGGTAATAATTCTTCATATCTTATTTTATCAATTTTATTAAGTAGTAAAATTACAGGAGTTTTTACTTCTTTTAATTTTTCGATAATAAATTTATCCCCTGATCCTATTTTTTGGGTAGCATCAATTAAAAAAAGAATTAAATCAACATCTTCCATGGAATAATATGCTTGATCATTTAATATTTTTCCTAGTTTATATTGAGGTTTGTGAATTCCTGGGGTGTCGACGAAGACTATTTGTAGATCATCTGTTGTGTATATTCCTTGAATTATATTTCTAGTAGTTTGAACAGTATTAGAAGTTATGGCTATTTTTTTGCCAATAATTGTGTTTAATAATGTACTTTTTCCAGCATTAGGTCGTCCAATTAAACTTACAAAACCACTTTTCATTTGATTCCTCCTTTTAACTATTTAGTGTTTCATCATCAAAAGGATATGGGCATAAATCGCATACCTTAAATATTTTATACTCACCCTTTGGATTGAAGCATACTACTTCTTTATCTTTTTCAAACATTTCACTTATAACTTGTCTGCATATAAAACAAGGTGTTCCTATTTGTTCACTTTGGCACATTACATATAATTTATTAAAATCTCCTTTAGTATACCCATTACTTATAGCTGAAAAAATAGCACTTCTTTCTGCACAATTACATGCTCCATAACTAGCATTTTCAACATTTACGCCTTTAAATTCTCTTCCATCTTTCATAATAGCTATTGCAGCTACTTTAAAATTTGAATATGGGCTATAAGAATTTTTTAAAATTTCTTTCAATTTTTGTTCCATTATTTTCCTCCTAATAAATTAATTATTTTTGGTAAAAAGATGACTATTCCTATTATGATGGAAAATAAACTCATCATAAATACAGCTCCTGCTGATGCATCTTTTGCCGCTTTTGCTAAGTCATGATAATCTTTCGTGACCAAGTCAACACACCTTTCAATAGCTGTATTTATTAATTCTAAAGATAAAACCATACTTATAACCAATAGCATTACTAACCATTCGGTTAGAGTTATCTTTAAAATAAACCCTGCAACACTTACAATAATAGCAGCCAATATTTCTAATTTAATGTTTCTTTCTTTGTTAATTGTGTATTCTATTCCATCAATAGCATGTCCAACACTTTTAGAAAAATTTTCTCGCCCCTGAGTTTTTATAAATATATTTTTTTTACCTAGTAATCTCATATGACTCTAATAGCTCCTTTTGTTTATCAAACATTATTTTTTCTTCTTCTTCATCCATATGATCATAGCCTAAAAGATGAAGGATGCCATGGGTTGCTAGAAAACATATTTCTCTAATTCTAGAATGACCATAAATTTTTGCTTGTTCATAGGCTACATCTGTTGCAATATAAATATCACCTAAGACTCTAATTTCTTGATTTTTTATCTCTTCGCCATCTTCTAAGGCAAAACTTATAACATCTGTTACTCTATCAACACCACGATACGTATTATTTAATTCATGTATTTCTTCATTTGATACAAAAATAATATTAAAAATTGCTTCTTCCATCTTTAACTTTTTTGTAACAAATTTAATATATTCTTCTAAATAACCAACCTCTTCTATTTTTTTATCTGTATTATTTATAATTTCAAACATATTTACCTCCTACTAATTAACCCAATTTAATAAATTAATATTAAATACATATATAATTACAATTATTAATAATATAATAACCAAAAAATTTATAAAGCCATCTGTTTTAAATACTTTAGGTAATTTATTGCTAAAAGTATCTACAAAATTATACATAAGACAACCAATAATACCGCCACAAGTATTTAAAATAACATCATCGATATCAAATGTTCTACCTATTTTTAATTGTACACACTCAATTGTTAGGGATACAATTATTGTTAATAAGGCGATAGGTGCTATTTTTTTGCTATTTAAATAATACGAGGTAAAATAACCATATGGTAAAAACAATAAAATATTCCCTATAATATTTCTTATAAATAGTCTTGACCCAAAGTCATAACGAAACATTTCAGCAAATGGTACAAAGTTGGATAAGCCATAATTATTATCTTGAATAGTTACAACTTCGAATAAACACATAACATATAAAATAAATATTAAGCTAAATATCTCTTTGTAAAAGCAAAATTTTTCGTGATATTTTATTATGTATGCTAATCTAAGAGAACAGGCTATAACTGTTATAATGATAATAACTGGCCAAACATCTGGAAACACCCCCGTAATCATATTTCTTATTGTATCAAGCATTTTATCACCCTAATCTAAATATTTTTGATATCTTTTTTAGAAAATGATCTGCACATAATCACTAACAACATTATAACATATATTATGAATATTACGACAGATTTTTTAAAATTTAAATACTCATACTTTGATATTCCTCCAAACAAATAATCTTTAAAGTTCCAATTAGCAGTTATAAGATATTGGAAAGCTTTAATTTTTGAAGTTAAAATTATTTTATTGATAATTTCTGAAAAAGTATATATTAATATTGTTATTGAAAAAGGAACAATAGTTGGATTAGATAAAATCAAGGAAAAAGTAAAACATAGGAGTTGCAAAATAATAAACATAGGAAATTTGGCAATTATTCTTATGAGCATATATATAAAAACATTTAGAGATATAATTTTGTTAGTGTTAAAATTATATAATGCTACTTTCATATTTAAACTAGTGAAGCCAAAGAGAATCCCTCCTATTAATAATTCTGTTAGAATTAAAAATACAATCGCTAAAATGGTAATAATTAATCCTGTAATTACTTTACTTATTAATATTTGATTTCTATTATATGGTTTTATTAGCAATAATTTTATAGTCCCTTTACTTAATTCTTCGCCAATTAAAATGCTGGAAGTCATTAAAATTATTATAATAATAAATAATTCATAATCTTCTACTATAGTCCTTAATTGATAATTTAAATTATTTTCCTTATTGAGATTAACTCTGTTTTTTAGTATATATTCATCTATTTTTTTCTCTTCTAGCATTTCTTGATGTTTTATTTTTTTAGAATGATTACTAGTTTGTAAATTATAATTTTTTAATTGATTATTTAAACTTTGATATTCAGTTAAAGCACGATTTAGATATGTATTATTATAAGAAATATTATTTTGTATTCTATAATTATTTTCCTTAATTTCATCGGTAATTTTTTGATGACTATTTTGTAAATTAAGTATTTCTTTTTTATCTTTAATGTTTACTAATGATGTTTCTATTTCTTTTTTGTTGATTATAAGTTTTTTGTTTTCTTCTTTTAGAAAATATTGCCAATCATTATTTTTCAGTTTCGTTAATTTTTCTTGATAATTTTTATTGGCACTAAGAAATTTTTGATTATCCATGATAATATATTTATAATAATAAACTTTATAAAGATCTTCAGATAAATAAGATTCTATTTTTACATACTGCCAACAATTGGGAGTAAAAGAGTTTTTTTGTTTGGTTAATTCTAATTTTGTTTTTATATCTATATAAATTGTTTTATCTTCCTCGTTATTTAAATTATATTTAGTTAATTGTTGTTCATACTCTTTAATGGTTGTTTTAATATTTGGGTGTTCTTCATATTTATATCTCCCATCTTTATCATAATCTAACTTGTATAAGATATTATTAATAGCACAAAATATACTCATAAAAAGAATGATAATATAAATACTTTTATGTTTTAGAACTTTTTTTAATTCTGCTTGGATTAATTTAGGCATTGAAATTACCTCCTACTGTTTGGATAAAAATATCCTCTAGAGATAATGTTTCTTTTTTGATTTCTTTAATTTGAATGTCATTTATAACTAACTTATAAATAAAATTATTTAATTCAGGAGTAGAAATATTAATTTTTAAATGTTCTCTATCAAGTATTTGATAGGAATAATCGGCTAGAATTAAATTTGCTTTTTGAGTATCTAATTCGATAATATAATTTTTGGCAGAAGAAAAATTTTTTAAATCATCTATTTTAAATTTTTTTATTATTTTCCCATTATTAATAAAACATACTTTAGTACAAAAAGATTCTAATTCACTTAATATATGACTAGATACTATTATGGCCATGCCACTTTTAGCTAATTTTTTTATTATTTTTTTAAGATCATGAATGCCACTTGGGTCTAATCCGTTTGTTGGTTCATCTAATATTAGTAAGTTAGGATTATGAATTATAGCTTGAGCTATCCCTAATCTTTGACGCATACCTAGTGAATATTTAGAAACTTTATCGTGAATTCTAGATTTGAGACCTACTAATTCTATAACTTCCTCTACTCTCTTTTTGGGAATATTATATAATTTGGATATTAATATTAAATTTTCATAGCCGCTTAAATACATATACATATCAGGGTTTTCGATAATTGCTCCAACTGAAGATATAGCTTTTTTAAAATTTTTCTTTAAATCATAATTATTTATTTTAATATAACCACTATCCATTTTATATAAATTTAAAATTAATTTTATTGTTGTTGTTTTTCCTGAACCATTAGGGCCGATAAAGCCTAGAATTTCTCCTTCTTTTACAGAAAATGAAATTTTTTCAACTATCATTTGCTTGTTTATTTTTTTGCTTACATTATCACATTCCAATATAACTTTAGACATATATCCTCCTCAGTTACATTGTTATAAATATCATGAAACAATTATATCATATTGGATATAATTATACAAGTCTTTTTAGAAGAATATTTAATTCGATTATTAAAATAAATTTTTAGAAAATGTTTTTTTACAGTAAAAAATGATGTAATATTACTTTTAAAGTAATTATGCATCATTTTTTCAGTTGTTAATTCGATGTGTTATTTGTGGTGTTTCAAGAGTTATTTTAGAAAAGGTATATCCTTGATTTTTGGCATATTCTATAATGTTTTTTAAAGCGCCCAAGGTATAATAATTATTTTCAAAATCGTGCATTAAAACAATATTAGCCCTAGTTGGAGATAAGTTATTAATTACGTTATTGTAGACCTCACCACTTGAATGGACACCACCTGCATCTTCAGAAGAAACATTCCAATCAAAGTATTTGTAGCCTTTTTTAGTTACCTCCTGTGATAAATACGTCATCACACCTTTAGTATATTTTCTGCTAATAGTATTAGAGCTACCACCCGGAAAGCGAATTATTTTAGAATCTGAACCAATAATATTCTTAACTTTATCATTAATTTTTGTTAAATCTTCTAGATAAGCATTATTATTCGCATAAATGGTTGCGTAATTATGGGTATAGCTGTGTAAACCAACAGTATGACCTTCATCGTACTCTCTTTTAATTAGGTAATTTAGACTATTATCATGATTTATAACAAAAAAGGTAGCTTTTATATTTTCTTCTTTTAAAATATCTAAAATTTTATTAGTAATAGTACTACTTGGACCATCATCGAAAGTTAAATATATTACACCTTTAGTTGAATCTAATTTATTAACAACATTTATAGTTCTAGAAACAATTGTAGTATTTCCTGAGGTATCAGTTACTTTATATTTTTTTGTATATATCCCAATTTGATCTACATTAATTTGACCAGATGTTTCTACTTTAGAAGATATATCACCATCACAATTATCAATAGCTTTATAGCCTGGCTCTATATATTTAGTTCCACGATATAATGTTATATAATTATAACCATTTAAAGTAATAACAGGAGATTCGTTGTCTGATTTTTCTAGTATTCTTTCTTTTACTGTAAGATTTCCAAATGTATCTTTTACACGATAAATAATTTTATTTTTCTTAACAATACGTTCAACTTTAGAAGTTAAGTTACCATCATAATTATCATAAGCTTCATATCCTGATTCCTTATACTCATTATTCGGACATAAGGTTATTTTATTATCCCCTTTTAAAGTAATAATAGGTGCTTTTTTATCTACTATGTTGATAGTTCTTTCTTTTTTGACATCAAAAATTAAATATTTTACTTCATATTCTACTTTGTAAGTTCCAACTTTATTAATGTTAATATTATTTTTACTATTTACTCTATTACTTATATCTTTGTTTAAAACATATGATTTATAACCTGGCTCTGTATATTTATTTCCAATTTCTAGCGAGATATTTTTTCCTGTTAGGTATAATTTAGGTGTTAAAACAATAAAACTTATAAATCCTAGAAAACAAAGAGCTATTACAAAAATCATTAAAATCATGATAGTTTTTCTGTTGCTTTTGATTATTTTTTTACATTTACTTCTCATATAATCTATCCTCACTATCTAATATAATATCATAAAATATTTTTTTGGCAATATTTTTTTAGCCACTTTACAACTTATACATTATTATTTTTCCTAAAATAAGTTTTTAAATACTAAAAAAAGCACTATAATAGTACTTTTTAAATTTTACCACTTATTTTGTGGTATTTTTTGCTTCTTTTTCTAGTTAGAATATCTGGATTATATAACTTATTAGTTAGATATTTTGCTTTATTATCAGAATTCTCGAATAAATTATAATATTCTTGATCTTGAGATTTTTTTGTTTTTAAATAATCTTGCCAATTAAGACAATTATAAGTGCAGGTAGAATTTGCAAATAAAACAGCTTTAAGGATAGGATATTTTTTTAATAAATAATTTGTTTTATTTTTTAGTTGTTCATAACCTTCTTTAGAAACTTTAGGATAAGCTTGATGAAAATAGTACCAACGGCTTGATTCTAATTGACTACTAGCAGGATAGACAGTTAGAAATTCTGTAATTATATTAATGTTATTAGCATTTTCTTCTTCAAAATATAACTTATTAATTTGTTTAGTAGTTTTATTGTAAAATTTGGTTAAAAACTCATTGTATTTATTTGAAAGGTCAATAATTTGCTTTTTATTATTATAATCTTCATTGAAAGTTTCAATATCTATTTTTTTAATACTCATAAGACGAATAAGGTTAAAAATAGTTAAATTTTCTTCTAAAGTAAACTCTTTATGATTACAAGTATAATTTATCATATTTGTTAAAACTCTTTTAAAAATTTCAATATTATAAGTAGTAGACAGTTCTTCTTTTATTTCTATCGCTTGATCTGAGTCCATAAAATTGGCATTCAAGACAAGGGATGTAATTATTCTATCTATCTCTTTAGCATCCTCATCACTAGAGACGTTCCAAAATTGTTTTAATTTATTTAAATTATTATCAAATACTCCACTATAGTAATCATTTAGACTAGTTTTATCATTTAAAAGTCCTAATAATAATAAATAACTTTCTTGCTTTCTTTCATAGGAATAAGTATAAAGATTATCACTTAATTTGGCATAATCAAAGTTATAAATTGCTGATTCTGCACTTGCTTCGGTTAAGCCTTCTGCTATTTCTTCCTCGTCCATGAAGGTATCATATTGAGAAGCTATATCACTAGTTAAATGTTTGCATGGGTCCTGACGACAGTGATCTAGCTCATGAATTAGGACTGTTTTCATTAATTCGTCTAATCTTTCAGGAACCTCTGAATAATTATTTAAAAAAGACTTAGAGATAACAATCAAATTTTCACCATGAACATATGAGGCATTTATTCCTTCAGGTGAAGTTCCAAATACAATTTTTAAATCATTAATATGACAAAGATCACTATTAAGATTGTTTGTTGATTTTTTGATAATATTATCTAGAGCGTAAAACAAGGATTTTATAAATAATTTTTGATATTCATCTCCCTTACCATCATAGAAAGGATTTTCAAAATTATCTAAACCATCTACATGTGCAGCACTAGTATCAGATGCTAAGTATTTTTTGGTATTCTTTTTAATTTGATTAACTAACTTATTTAAATCGCCATCATAGTTATATGTGCAGTTTTGACCTGTTGGAAAATTAGTAAAATCAAACTCCGATATATTTTTGTGAAAATAATTTGTATTCTTGTATTTGGGCTTTATGTTTTTGAAATATTTTGTATATTGCTTTGCATCAACATTAGCCATTTTTTTTGGTGTTGGTATAGTTATAGACGTTGCTGATAATGAACCTGCTAAGATAAAGGTTAATATTTTTTTAGGAAGTATTTTTTTTACTTTCATGGTACCCCTTCTTTCATAATTAAGTATTTTAACATTAATCAATAGAAAAATCAACGAATAATTAACATTTTATAATAATTTTATTTGGAGTGGTCTTTTTTTTATTATCAAACATATATATAAATAGAAGTATCTAGAAAGGAATGAGGTAAATATGGAAACATTGAAAGTAGGAACTAAATCTAATCCTAATTCAGTTGCAGGAGCACTTGCTAATGTTTTTAGAGAGAAAGGAACGGTTGAAGTTCAGGCAATTGGAGCAGGAGCTCTTAATCAGGCAATAAAGGCTATTGCTATTGCAAGAGGGTTTGTGGCTCCATCTGGGAAAAATTTAATCTGTATTCCGGCGTTTACAGATATTCAAATTGATGGTGAAGAGAGAACAGCAATTAAGTTAATTGTAGAAGCTAGATAAAACTATTAATAAAACTATTATAAAAAGAACTATTTGATAGTCCTATTAAAGATACTAACAGATTATGAATTTATTAGTATCTATTAAAATGGAAATTTCAATTATTAGTTCTTTTTTTATTTTATAATAGTTCCTATTTCATCTCCTAGAATGGCTTGTTTTAGATTTTGGGAATGGTTTAAGTTAAAAATTCTAATTGGTATATTGTTATCCATACATAGAGAAATAGCAGTTAAATCCATTACTCTTAATTTATCTTTGATTACTCTTAAATGAGATGTTTCTTTGATTATTTCATAATCATCATATTTCCTTGGATCTTTTGTATAAACATAGTCAACATTAGTTGCTTTTAAAATTATATCAGCTTTTATTTCGGCTGCTCTAAGGGCTGCGGCAGTATCGGTTGAGAAAAATGGTGATCCTGTTCCACATCCGAAGACAACTACTCTTTTTTTCTCTAGATTTTTTAGGGCTTTATCTCGAATATAAGCTTCTGCTATTTCACGCATTTCAACGCTAGTCATTACTCTTGATGTACATCCTACTTGATTAAGACCGTCGCCTATTGCTAGAGCATTCATTGCGGTTGCTAGCATTCCTATATGATCAGAGGTACAGCTATCCATCATTGTATTGCTACGTCCTCGCCAAAAATTACCTCCTCCTACAACAATCGCAACCTCTACTCCCATATCGACTACTTCTTTGATTGTTTTTGAGATCTCTAAAATTTTTTCAAAATTAATGCCTGTTCCATTATCTTTAGCTAAAGCCTCACCACTTAATTTTAATAATACTCTTTTATATTTCATTTTTTACCTTCTTTCATTTTTTTGATAATAAAATGCTTACAATCATTAGCACAATAATCGCGAAGATACTTATCAACATTTTTAAAATTATTAATTTTGGTTACTTTGGGATTGGTTTCGTTATAAAATCCTTTTAATCTTAGCTTACTATAAGCTACGTCCCCTACTACGTAGTCGTAGTCATAAAAATAGTCAGTAAATTTACGTACTAGTTCTTCTTCATTATAGGCATCTCGATAATTTTTTATAAGTTCATAGTTGGTATTATTTAATTTAACTATTTTATTCATCCTATCGCTCCTTACTAAGGATATTTTATCATAATTTTTTTATAAATTAAAGATATTTAGTGAAAATAAGTTTTGAATTTTTGATTGTAATTTAAAAAATAGGCAAAATAAAAACTAACCAATACTGATAATATTGATTAGTTCAAGTTTTAAGAAAAGATTGAATTAGAGATTACATAGATAATATATTATATTACTTTTGATAATATATATACTATCCCCCCTATATGAACATTATCAGTGTTCATCTCAATGCCTTATCTTTTAGAGTTTTGCTTTCTCAAAAATGTACATTTTACTTAGTGGTGATAAGTATCATAATAGTAATATTTCGTACTATTACCTTTTCTACCAGCAAGAATTAGATACACCAAAAATATTTTTTCAATATTATTTTAGTCATTCAATGCTACTGTATAATATTATTTATTTTTAGTAAACAACAATATACATAGCTAAATGAGTAATATGATGTCCTCCTTCTATCTAAGTGTATTTATTATATCATAGTCTGTTTTTAAAATCAATAGTTTTGTGTGAATTTTCGCTTTTTTACTAATTGTAGTTTTAATAGTTAATATATATTTCTATATTTTTTAAACGTTTTGCCTGTGTTATTAACTAATAGTTTTTTTGCGGCTTATAGTTCTTTTTTTAATGTTTTAGTTTGTACTTTTTCAATAAATGTTGCTATATTTTCATTTGTATCAATTGTTTGGAATTTTTGGGGAGTAAACAGTACTTCATCGTTTTCTGCTAGATTATCATTATTTTTTAAATTGTGCTTAGCAAAAATATAAGTAGTGTTATTTTGATCCTTAATAATCCCGGATGCTTGATTGTATTTAATAACAGTGCCTTTTAATTTCATCTTTTATGACCTCCATAATTTATAATTTCAGTATTTTTATCAAGTTTATATTGTTCTAATTTGCTTAAGGCTTCTTGTAATTCTTTGGTTGCTTGTTCTTTGGCTTTAGTATTTTTCATTAAGTATTTGGTAATTTTATTATCATAGTCTATGGCTACAAACCAATCTGATGATGATATACACCATTTATAATGTTTAGGTATTTCTGTTGTTAATTCATCAATATCCTTATTACTTAACAATTCATCAATCATATATATTTGCATGATTTTATTGTCAGCTTCCTTGTTTTTGAATATTTTTATTTTATCTCTTTGAGTTTTATATTTTGGTACTTGGTCTGTGAAAATATAAGGTACTAAGGAATTATCTTGGTTGCTGGTTTTTAAAATAATACCTGTTCCATTTTGGGAGATATTAAAATTCAAACCTTTAAGTGCTTTGTCTCTATCTTTGATATTTAATGGCTGTTCTTCTTTTCCGTGATCTTTTAAGGCATAATCAGAAGTTATAATAATGTTATCAATTGGCAGGCTTGAATTTTTACTATTGTTAATTAACTGTTCGGCAACCATTTTGATGGCTTCGAATAAATCTTCGTTATTATAATTTTTATCTTTGCTTAATCTTAACTCATTTAAGAATAGCGTATTACCATTTCTAATTCCACTTACCCTACTTACAAATTTGTTAGTTTGTGGATTAGTAAATCTTATGTGAAAGCCATTTTCGTTTTCTAGACAATATTTAAATAAATCATAGAATGCTCCACCTATTCTAAGACAAGCATCAGTTCTTTCACCATTAGTTAAATTATTCATACTAGTACTATTTCCTACTACGACATTTAACTTCTTTTTATTAGTCAATATTAGGTCTTCATCCATAGGTGGAACAGTTACAAATTCTCGTTCGTACATTTTTACTACTAAACCAGGAACCTGTTCCAATCTTTCATTTTTAGGCATACTTGCTTTATTTTTACCATCATTTAAAGCAATTAAAGTATAATCTTCTTTTCCTAATAAAATTTTATACACTTGAGGTGTTCCATCATAGATGTTACCGTAATCGATTAATTTTGTTAAAATTGTATTTGAGTTTTCTATTTTGGGATAAATTTCATTGAAATAACTTATGATATTAGCAATAGTTCCTTCTTCAAAGATTATATCTGATGTTAGAAATAATGGATTAAAAGTTTCTCCCCAACCTAACAGATGATATTTTTTTAACATTTTGGATAATTCAGTATATAAATTATCATTAGGTAAAATATTTGTTTTTATAACATCTGGATCAATATTGGCCATAATTCCTAATAATTGTTCATTTTGTATTTTAAATGGTTCATATTCATAAATTGTGTTGCTATCTTCTAATTCACTGCTTTCTACTTGATTTTCATATAGAAGATTAAAAATACTTTCAAATACTTTTAAAGAACTTTTTTCTTCTGCTTCTAGTAAAACTTCTTGAGGATTTTTTTTGAAAGCATATATTTTTTTTGCTAATTCCTGATTTTCTAATAATTCTTTTTGTGCATCATTTAACGTGTTACTACTTATATTGAATTTTGTATCCATTCTAAAATTAGCATAATCTTTTTTTTCAAGATATTTTTTCTTATAACATTGTTTAGTTATTTTCTTTTTTAAATTTAATTCCTCATAAATATTAGCAAGTCTCTCTTTGGAATACTCTTCTCTTTTAGAGGCAATATAAGCGTTAGTTATATTGTGTAAAGTATTGATAGCATCTTTATCATGATTATATAATTTGGCAATAAAGGCCTCTATTTCATCATGAGTATAATTATTTAAGTTAATATACTGACTGATTTTTGCTAATATTTCTAATGTTTTCTTCTTAGATGATGTCTCTTTACTATTTAGTAAGGATTCTATAGTAGAAAAAATATTATAATCATCTTTCTTTCGCATGCGAAATTCTCTTTGAAGTAGAGCATTGCAAATTGTATTAATGTCATTATTATTTAAATTAGTGTATTCTAGGTTGAAAAGATTTAAATATTTTTGGAAGCTATCTTCATCCATTTTTAAAGATTTTTCAATATATCTATTATCTAAGAAATTTGTTGCTTGATAGCCAAATTTTTTTATTAGTTTATTAAAATTACTAGAATTTAATTCTTTAGATGAAGTGTAAATATCATTTATATTAGGATACAATTTTGTGCCATCAGGATAACCAACATATGCATTACGATTGATTATTTTTCTATTTATAAATTCTCTTAAAGCCTCTTTTGTGTTACCACGATTTAATAATATAGGGATTGAGGCATCGAGAATTTGGTATTTCGCTAAGGTATTCATGTGAATTATTGTTTTCTCAAAGGAAAAAACTTTTTTATTAAGGATATAGTTAAAAAATTCCTTTTCTTGTACTTCCTCAGGGAACTTTTCTAGAATTCCAGCAAAGTCAGATTCTTTTATTAATGATTTACCTTCTTCACTTTGAAGAGATAAGTATGTATCTATATAGAACTCTAAATTACCGTTTTCTTTAGCACAAGATGTAATAATATTAGATATTTTATATGGATCATCTATTAAAAGAAGTTTGGCTGACTCTTTGAAATCAACTTGAGGAATATGTGCGAGTATTTCTTCTGGGTTAATTTTTTCGCCTGTTTCGTCCATATATCTTTTTAATCCTTTTATGATATTTAATCTAGAAGAATTTGGAATGAGTTTGATTATTTCTTTTGGAAAATAGTAGGAAAATATACCTGTCCTTTTACCATTTTCTTTTACGTTTTTTTCTTTTTCATTATCTCTTAAGTTTAAGATTTGCAAAAGAGCTTTTTCCCTATCATTCTCTGGTAATTGTTCCAAAATACTTTTGACATAGTAACTATCTATTATGTTTGTATCACTTTGAGAATGTTTTTCTAGCATATTATTAAAAACTTCTACTTTTAATGACTCAGGAATTAAATTATAAATTTTTCGATAATCAAAATACTCTAATTTTTTTTGCTTATAAATTAAACTTAATATTTGACGAGTTTCATCATCATTTTTAGTTGTTCTTAATTTGTTTATTAAATCATTCTTTTCTTTAGCTATTGGATTGCTGTCTACATTTAATTTTTCTAGTAAATTTGCTAATACATCATCTAAATTGTATTCGTTCATTTCTACACCTACCTACCATAATATATATAACATATATTTTTCCTGATAAGGCTTAAATTTACTAATTGTTTATCGTGACTAGCTATATTGTTTATTTATCAGCTAAAAAATCCATAAGCACTTTTAACTTATGGATTTTACTTTTATATCATATCTTCTAAATCATCAATTGTTTTTTTTGATACTTTTTTAACATCGTTCATCATTTTCTTCATATTACCATTTCTCATTTGTTGGTATAGTAATGTACCACCTACACCCATTGATACTAAAGCTATTTTACTTCCCATTTTCATACTACTCAACTCCTTTAGAATATATGATAAGGATACTTTCGTATCCATTATTATTATGTGGTGTTTTTCTTAAAATATACTAATTATTATATTTAGATAGAATTATTTCTTTTAGAGTTGTTCTTCTATTTTCGACATAATCATTTCTTATACCATTTACAAAGCAACTTCTATCTCCTACAATAATTAAGGATTTTTTAGCTCTAGTTACGGCTGTATAAATAAGTTTATTATAAAGCATACGGTTAAAGTTATTGACAATTGGCATTATAACCATTGGAAATTCACTTCCTTGAGATTTATGAATACTAATAGCATAGCCATGACGAATATTTAAAAATTTGTCTTTAGTATATGTTACATGATTGCCATCATAATCTACTATTATTTCATCTTTTTTATCACGTGATTTTTTACTTGAAATAATGTCAGTTATGTATCCGATATCTCCATTTGAAAGACCTGCTTCAGTATCGTTTGCTAGTTGAAGAATTTTATCGCCAGTTCTATAAGTTACATCAGATAATACTAGTTCATTTTTATTTGGACTTTTAGGATTAAAAATTTGTTGAAGATAGCGATTTAAATTATCTATGCCGTTGATGCTTTTATACATAGGTGCTAATATTTGAATATCTTTATCTGTGTAACCTTTTTTCAAGGCTTTTTCAACGATATAATTTATTGTAGGAATTACTTCTTGGTTAGAACAAGTTATGAAATTATAATCATCTTTTTTGACCATAAAACTTTCGCTTATTTCTTTATCTTTTATTTCACTTGCTAGTATAGGAATATAAGAGTCTTCGTTTTGGCGATATAAAAATTCTAATTTTATTATATCAATTAGATTTGTATCTATTAAATCTTTTAAAATTTGACCTTGGCCTACGCTTGGTAATTGGTAATAGTCTCCTACTAAAATTAATTTTATATCTCTTCTAGTACCTTTTAGAAGGGCTTCGGTTATTATTGTATCTAACATACTAACTTCATCTACAATAATATATTTTTCAGGATTAGGATTATATTCTGTTACACAAAATTTATTAGCATCTTTATCCCACCCTAAATATTTATGAATAGTTGATGCTTTGAGATTTGTCGTTTCCATCATTTTTTTAGCAGCTCTTCCAGTTGGTGCAAGGAGAGCAATTTCCTCTTCTTTGGCATGAAAAACTTCAGAAAAAAGGCTGACAATGGCTTTAATAATAGTTGTTTTTCCGGTTCCTGGACCGCCTGTTATTATGGTTAAATTATTGTTAAGAGAAGTTTTAATAGCTAGTCTTTGAATTTTATCATAAACGATGCCATTTCTAGACTCTAATTCTTTTATTTTGTCTTCTAGATTAGGTAATTTACTTTTTTCCATATCATTTAAAAAACATAGTTTATAGGCAATATATTGTTCAGCTTCATAAAATTCTTTTAAATAATAACGATCTTTTATAATTATCACTTTATTATCTTGGTTTAATTTATAAATATTATACTCTAAAACTTCGCTTGTTATATCTTTGTTGTATTTTAAAATTTCATGATAGATTTCATCATATTCTAAATAAGTATTTCCAGTTTGGAAAGTTAAGTCGTTAATAATATAGATAATTAGAGCTTGAATACGTCGATCATCTAAAACATCAATTCCTGAATTAAGTGCAATTGTGTCAATATCTTTAAAATTAAAATCCATCTCTTTAATTAGCGAGTAAATGTTATCGGTTATAATATCCATTGTTTTTTCTTTATATTTATTAACGATTGCTAGAGCATTTTTAGTGCTAAATCCTAGAGATGTTAAATCCATAACCATTTGGCTTGATGATTGATAATTAGATAGAACATCGTGAATTTTATCAATTCTTGATTTGGGTAACTTGGGAATTAATTGTAGACTTTCAGGAGTTTCTAAAATTACTGATAATGTATCTTCACCAAATCTATCGACTATTCTAGTAGCTGTTTTCTCACCAATTGGAAAGATAGCACTTGATAAGAATTCTATTAATTCTTCTCTTTTAGTTGGTAATAAAACTTCATAACTACTGACTGAGAATTGAAGACCATATTTGGCATGATTAATTAATTCTCCATTCATAGTATAGTTATTTTTTAAACGTAAATCATAAAAACTGCCTGTAAAATAAATAGATTTTTCTAATAAATCTAAATCAGTTTCTTTTATTTTTAAAACTCCTACAACATAACCATTATCTTGATTGAAGTAAATTGTTTTTATATATTTTCCTTTTATGTAACTCATTACATCACCACCTTGTTGCTAGTTATATTATAACATTATTTTTCTTTATCGTGTAGGTAATTTACAGAATATTTGTAAGGTGTTATAATTGGGGTGGTGATGTTGATGGACTTATATTCTATGATGCTAAATATAAATAATAAAGATTTGGAAAGTATTATTAAAGAAAGCATTAATAAGACAAGGAAGGAAATTAATTTTTCTGAAGGTATGTGTAAGGTAGCTGCTAATTTAGTATATAATGATTTAAAGAGTGAACATGTTGTTGCTAAAATAGTCAACACTAAGGAATTGGGACTTGGATATGAACATGAATTTGTTCTTGCTAAAGATGTTTTTATTTATTATTTAATTGATGTAACTTATGAACAATTTATAAATAAGGGAACTAAACTTAATGAAGAGCTTCTTAAGAATGGTTATATTCATGCTAACGACAAAGTTTTGGGTAGTTATTTAAATAGTATTCCTAATACTTATAAACTTGATAGTATTAATATAGATGATATATTTTATGGAATCAAGGCGAAAAAAAGATAATTTTTTTAATTTTGGTATTGACAAATATAGGCTAATCGATTAATATATTAATCACCAATTCAAATTTACATGAATTGGTGCTAGTATCACACTAGCCAACCCCTTTTTATTCTTTTTGGGAGACTGTCCTCAGGGGGAACAGTCTCTTTGTTTTGGTATATTAAAGTTCTTTTTATAAGGGCTTTTTCTTATATTACAAATAAAATTATCAGCATAATCATAATAATCGTTATACTCCTTGTTAGTATTTATAGTATAACCAACTATTAAATATTTAGAACGCAAGCTTTTTATTTTACTATTTTTTAAATAACTTAAATTCACGCCTATATAATCAGGGGTTAGAATTTTATTTAAAAGTTTGTTGTTAAGAAAGGCATTGATGAGGATATTATCAGAAAAAATACTGTTTATTAAATAACCTCTGATATATTTCTTTCGGTTTAATTTAAACCATAATATTGATAAGGGGTTAAAGCTTTGAATGGCAAACTTACCAGGATATTTATCTAATAGTTTAACTACTCTTTTTTCAAATTTTTTTCTTATGTTAGCATATTTCAATTCTATTATGATTGGTACTTTACCTTGTACTAGTTCTAAAGTTTCTTTTAAGGTTGGAATATTGATAATATCTTTTATTTCTTTGTATGTTGCATCTTTTATATTTTTGTTTATACCTGTAATTCTTTGTAAATTGCTATCATGAAATACTATTATTTTATTATCCTTAGTAAGATGAATGTCCAATTCAATGGTATAATTTTTGATAATTGCTATTCGAAAAGCATCAAGAGTATTTTCTAAATAATTATAACAAACACCTCGGTGAGCAATTAAATTTTCTTTTAAAAATTGGAGATCTTTCACGGTATCACCATTAAAAAATATACAAATTTTATTATTTTATGCTATTTTTTTGAAAATATTATTGACTTTTATATTTTGTTTATGATAGAATTAGTACTGTCATGGCGGATGTGGTGAAGTGGTTAACACATTGGATTGTGGTTCCAACATGCATGGGTTCGATTCCCATCATCCGTCCCATGTAGATATTTACCCTTGTTTATCAAGGGTTTTTATTTTTCTTTTATACTATTTTTAACCTATATATATAATTAGGATGACTATAATAAAAAATATGCTACTTGATGAGCATATTTTTTAGTTTTTTACCCAACCTGCATAAAGAGTTGAATTAGTTGTTAAAGTTAATTTGCTTCCATTACTATATTGGCTAACTGTTTTTACATCTGTACCATTAGTCTTTAAACTCTGGTATAGTTTGTCTTCGTCATAGCCAATTTCACTTTTTATTTTTTGATTATTATCAGCATAATAATATAGTGGATGATCTTTATAAAAGCTATCATACCACCCAATAAAAGTATAACCTGTACGGGTTGGAGTTGGTAAATTTGTTAATTGTTGATTATACTCTGCAGTAAGGCTTTGCGTAGTTACTTCGCCGTCCATAGGATCTAGATTTAACATGATTGTTTTATTTTTCTTATTTCCAGTATACAACTCTACTTCTATTTTTCCGGCTAGAGTTTTATTTAACATTTGGTTTTGAGATTCTGACTCTGTACATTTCGTTGGATTTAATTCTTGGCAAGAATCACTAAACCATAAATAAAATATATATTCATCTTTTGCTTCATTATATTTAGGAAGATCTTGCTGGGTTCCTGTTAAAACTAGTCTAGTTGATTCTTTTAAGTCTTTTAAGTCGCCATGAGATAATTCTTTATCGTTTTTTATTAATTTCCATTTTATGTAATTACTTTTTAAAATATTATCGACTTCTAAATCTACTAAAGATACATCATAGATGGTTTCAACATCAGGATTTTCTTCTTCTCCCCCTACTCTAAAAGTTATTTTAATTACATTGTTTACATTTTCTTCAACATTTTGATCTAGAATAGGACTGAATTTTAAATTTGAAGAGTCAAATTCTGAGGAATAGGCTATTTTAAATTTTGAGGAAGTAGCACTAAAAGAGATTCCAGATTGGTTTAGAGCGTAACTTATTCCTAGGACTAATCCTATTATTACTATTATATATATGGCTATCATTCTTTTATCGAGGGAGTTATACTTGCTATTATTTATTGCTTTTTTTATCATAATATCACCGTCTACTTTATAAATATAATGATATCATAATTCTTTTTTTATTTCAATAATTTGTTAATGTTTTGGTTTGAATATTAAACATAAGAAGAAGGCTAAGGTTATGGCTACGGATATTCCTGCTGATGTTAGGTTGAAGATACCAAATGATAATCCTATTGGTCCTAATTCTCCTGCTACATCCATGGCACCGTGAACTAAAAGATGTCCGAAAGATGTTATTGGTACTAAGGCTCCTGCTCCACAGTATAGGACTATTTTGTCATAAATTCCAAAAATATCTAAAAAGCCACCTATTACTACAAACAAACTGGTTACATGCCCTGGAGTTAATTTGGTATTATCTAAAATCAATTGGGAAATCATGCATACAAATCCACAAAATAGAAATGAATTAAGATATATCATCTTGAACAACCTCCAAACTTACGGCGTGCGCAATTGCGGGTAACGACTCTTTTTGGAAATACATAGTTGGTGAAAATAAAGCCCCTGTAGGAACCACGAGGACACGTTTTAATTTTTGCTCCAACATTTGCTTATATATATAACTATAAATTGTTAAGGCACTACAAACTGGTCCTGAACCACCGGCTAAGACTGCTTGTTTTTTAATATCATATAACATAGTTCCACAATCATTATAATTTTTAGATATATCTATATCAAATACTTCTTTTAGATAATTTATTAAAATTTGTTTGCCATATACTCCTAAATCACCTGTTACTATTAAATCATAATAACTAGGATTTATTTTTAAGTCTTGTAAATGTTCGGCTATAACACTAGCAGCGGCTGGGGCCATAACAGCTCCCATATTATTTACATCTTTAGTTCCTTTATCTGTTATTCTTCCAATGGTTGAAGATGCTATTCTAATTTTTGTTTTTTTGTTAGTAAGAAGAATTGATGCTCCTCCTGTTGCGGTAAAAGTAGCAGTTTCTGGTTTGGGAGTGCCATATTCTGTGGGATTACGATATTGCTTTTCGGCACTCATATTATGACTAGAGGTTGCCACTATACAATTATGGGCTTTTTTGCTCTCAATAAAATTAGCGGCTATTATCATGCCCTCAGCACAAGTAGCGCAGGCATTATATAAACCTAGAAATGGGATATCAAATTCTCTTATAGCATAATTAGATGCTGTAATTTGATTTTGTAAATCACCTGATAAAATTAAGTCGATATCATCATCTTGGGTTTTGGTTTTTGTTTGTAAAAGGGAAATAGAATCTTTTAGAAGTTTTATTTCTGCCTTTTCCCAACTCTTTTCTCCAAAATATAAGTCTTTGGTATAAGTTTTATCGAAGTGCTTTTTTAAAGGTCCAGCTGACTCATAAATTCCTGCAATTGTGGCAGTATCTTTTATATATACATTTTTATATGTACTTGTCATATCTAACCTCCAATTAATAGTAGTCTTAATAGGCCAAAAATATAAACGGCAACAGTACCATATAATATAACGGTTCCTGCTAATTTAAATATATTAGCACCTATTCCTAATACTAATCCTTCTGTTCTATATTCTAAGGCAGCACTTGTTATAGAATGGGCAAATCCTGTAATGGGTATTATTAGAGCACTTTTTAACTTAGTAACTAATAAATCAAAAATACCAAAGGCTGTTAGAAGTGAAGATATTACTATGAGAGTTAAAATTACAAATATTCCTGATTCTTTTCTGGGGGTTCCTAAGAAAAATTCATAGAATTCTAATAATAGTTCACTAGATAAGCCAATGATGCCACCTGCTATAAAAGTTGTTATGGCGTTTTGAATTACGTGTGATTTCGGGGTATATTTTTTTATAAATTGTTGATATTCTTCATTTGTCATTGTTATCACCATTCATATTATTGGTAATTTTAGTAAAATTATGCACATTTAAAATTTAGTAATTAGTTTTTGACATAAAAAAAAGACAATTCTAGGATATCCGGATTATTCCTATCATTGTCTTTTTATTGCCTTTTTTGACTATCTTCTTTTATTTTTCTCTCTAAATTTACTTTATCTATTCCTTTAAATAGCTCTTCCATTTTTATATTTAAGGCTTTTGCTATTTGCACCAAAGTATCTATTGAAAAATATTTCTTAGCGTTTGGTGCTTCTATTCGCCTAATAAATTCATGAGAAAATCCCGTTAAATCAGCTAGTTTAGCCTGTGTTAAACACGCTTTTTTGCGATTTGTTTTTATATTAGAAGCTATTATTTCATAGATATCATCATTTCTTCTTGTTACTTTAGCCATAAGTACATCACCTTGTGATAATTGTCTCACAAATTTGTGTTTTTTTATGTAACCGATTCGGTTACATTTTTAGCAACCCTTTATTTATGGGCTTTCACACAGACTTTTTTTTAATTTTTTTAATATTTTTGTCTCATTTCTAGAGATTTGGACTTGATTTGTATGGAAATATTTGGCCGTTTCATTCTGTGTCTTGTCTTTAAAATATCTTAAATTGATAAGTTCTAGCTCTTCTTTGGTCAAATTTTCTAATAGTTCTTGAACAAAAATATTATTTGTATTATCTGATGGTGACTCTATCGCGAGACTATCTAAGAGTGTTAGAGTTTTGCCATCATCATTAATAGCCGCATCCAAACTCTTAACGCTGTTTTTAAGAATGAGGACATCATCTATTATTTTTTCATCTATTTCTAGAAATAATGATAATTCGTAATTGGTAGGTTCTTTCATTAATTTTTGGGTTAATATATTTTTGGCTTCTAATATTTTTTTGTATAGCCTGTTATACTCTCTTGATGTTTTTATGAGTTTGGAATTATTAACATAATTTATTACTTCACTTAATATATATTTATATGCGTAAGTTGAAAATTTGGCCATCGAGGATGTATCGTAATTTTGATAGGCCTTCATGATGCCTATAACACTTACTTGATATAAATCATCAAACTCATAATAATTGGCATACTTACTAATAATTGAACATATTAATCTTTTATTTTTTTCTATTACATCAACAAGTAATTTTTCATCCATAGTATCCTTTCTTTTATATTAAAGAAAAGGCATCTATTTCACAATTTATTTTAGGAATTCTATTCTCAAAGAGAACTTTCCTATTATGATTGGCATCACATATTAATAGACGTCCTTTATTCTTTAATATCTTTTGATTATAGTCTATTATATGATTAATACTCTCAACTGAAACTGCCATTAAATTATCTATATTTAGAACAATATACTTAATTCCAATATTCTCTATTAAATGATTAATAGATTCTAGATAATTATCATCTTCTATTTGCCCACTTAATCTAACAAACAGTACTCCCTTTCTAAACTCCGTATTAATTTTCAACATAATATCTCACCCTTTGCAAATGTATTTTAGCATCTTTATTATTAATTATAAACTAATTAGACAAAACTAGACATAATAATGCTTCGACAAATTTCGACATTTTATAGAAATAATATTAATTTTAGAATAATATAAGTTAATTTTCTTTTTATTGTGATTCCTCCTTTTTGCCCTCTACTTATATCATTCGCTAAAACTTTTTAATTTCCTTCTTATTTTTATAAATTTTTGCATTTTTAAAAAAATGGGATAAAAATTAATAATTTGGCAATTAAATTTACTATTAAGCATAAAATTATACCGATAATTAATGGGGTTATAAATGAGATAAAAGTATAGAAAAGACTATTTGTTTCTTTTTTGATGGTTAATAAAGTGGTGCTGCAAGGGAAATGGAAGACAGTAAAGATTATGAAACAAATTGCTGTTAAAGTGGTCCAACCGTTTTCTACTAGAATTCTTTTTAGTGAATCAAGAGTATCATAACTAGTTAGAGAGTTGGTTTGTAAGTAAGTCATGATAATTATGGGAAGTACAATTTCATTAGCAGGTATTCCTAGGAAAAAGGCCATTAGGATAACACCATCTAATCCTAAATATTTAGCAGGAGTATCTAATATAGTGCTTATTATTTGTAAGATTGAATTACCATTTATAGAGAAATTAGTGATTAGATATAAAATAAAACCTGCCGGAGCGGCTATTAAGATAGCTCTTCCTAAGACGAAAATAGTTCTTTGACAAATGCTAGTTAGAATTATTTTACTAAGGCGTATATGACGATAATCAGGTAATTCTAGAATAAAAGCACTTTTTTCTCCTTTTAGAAAATATTTAGATAAGATATTACAAGTTATAAAAGTTATGAGGATGCTTATTAATAAGATTATGACTAAAATTAAAGCTGTGATGAATGGGGAATGAATGCCTTTACTACTTCCTATTAGAAACATTGTTATAACTGATATGATGAGTGGATATCTGCCGTTACAAGGCATAAAACTATTAGTTATTATCGCTAAGAGTCGTTCTCTTTTACTATCTATGATACGTGCTCCTGTTACTCCTACGGCATTACAGCCTATTCCCATACACATAGTAAGACATTGTTTGCCACAAGTTTGACATTTACTAAACATATTATCCATATTAAAGGCTATTCTGGGTAAGAGGCCTATATCTTCTAAAATAGTGAATAAGGGAAAGAAAATCATCATAGGAGGTAGCATTACCCCTACTACCCAAGCTGTTGTTTTATATACACCAAAAATAAGAATATTACGAATAGAAGTTGGTAAGAAAAATAAAATTTTATATAGTTTATCTTCTAAGCCAAAGAGAAAATTACTTAGGATTTCTGATGGATAGTTACTTGCAGATATAGTTAGCCAAAATAGGAAGAAAAGAATTAATAGCATTATGGGAATCCCCCACTTTTTACTAGTAATAATTTTATCTATTTTTCTATCACGATTATTTGAGTTTGAATTGTTTTTGGTTATAACTTCCTTAGAAATTGATGATGTTTGTTTTAAAATGGCTGATGCAATTTGGTAATTAAGATCTATATTAGATAAGTTTGCCTGTTCTTGTTTAATAGTCTTGATTAGTAATTCTTCTTGATTTTTAGTTAATTTAATTTTTTTTAAGAGTAATGTTACGTCTTCTTTAGAACTTGTTAGAAGGGTTCTACTTAACCATTTAGAATGAGGAATATCTTTTAAGTATTTATTTATTTTAGTTATTGAAGATGATAGTTTGGGATTATATTGAATATGAAATTCTTTTGTGTTTTTCTTACTTACAGCTATACTAATAGCTTTTTTTAATTCATCTAGACCTTTATTATAGGTAGCTGTAGTGGTAATTATGGGAATATTTAGAATAGTATGTAATTTTTTCGTGTTGATGTTAATATTTTTCTTTTTGGCTTCATCCATTAAATTTATAACTAAAATAACATTAGGTGTTATTTCTAAGATTTGAAGAGCTAAATTAAGGCTTCGTTCTAGGCTTTGGGCATTACATACTACTACTGTTACATCTATATCATTATTAAAACACAAAAAATCTCTAGCTGTTTTTTCTTCTTTGGAATGAGAAATTAAGGAATACATTCCTGGTAAATCATATATTGTATAATGGTCATTACCATCTTTATAATGACCTGTTGCATTTATGACTGTTTTACCTGGCCAATTTCCTGTGTGCTGATGACTATTTGTTAAGGCATTAAAAATTGTACTTTTTCCTACATTAGGATTACCTGCTAGAGCTATTTTATACTTCATCATAAACTACCTCTATTCCTTCAGTATCTTTATTTCTAATAGCAATTAAACAGTCCATAACAGCGTATGCTGAGATACTATTTTTATAATCTTCTAAAATACGACTAATTTTAGCACCCGGAATTATCCCTATATCAAAAAGACGTCTTTTAATATTAGAATTAACTTCCATTTTGGTTATAGTCCCTACTCGTTTGAGATCCATTTTACATAAAGAAAACATATTATCACCTATAATAGGCTATGTAATAAATTAAAATTTGTTATAAATTTATTTAGACTTTATAATTAATTTTTTTAGAAAACAATTATATTCTTCTTTTTATAACTAGTTATTTAATTTAGCTAAAAATAAATTTTTGAAATATTTTTTTATCTTTTTAAATGGTAATTATTTCTAAAATTTAAATTTAGAAAATTGCCATTTAAAAAGATATGTGCTATTATTTAGACAAAAGGAGAATTAAGATGAAAAGAGCTACAATTAATGCTTCAACATTTTCTGAAATTTTTAGTGATCGAACTGATGTTTTAGAAATGTTAGCAGCATCTTTTATGAAAATTGATAGGCAGATTTTTAAAAATAATATTACTTGTTCTCTAGATGAGTTAGATAAGTGTGATTATTTTATTAGTATGCCTGATGATGATGTTATTAAAATAAAAAATATTAAGACAAGCAAAGAATACATCTTTTATTTAAAAAAATAAAAAAGATGTGATAATTTCTTTGCTTTTTTTCCATAATAAATATAGGTGATTATGATGGAGAATGTTGATTATATTAAAGAGATGTTAAAAAAAGATACTAATCAAGCTAGTGATATTACTTATCGTGAGAAGATTGTTTGCAAACGACGTGTAGAAATTATTTATAATGAATCTTTAACTGGTTCAGATAAAATTAGTGATTTTATTATTAGAAGTTTAGATAAGATAAATAGATATAATAAAAGGCAAGATTTAGTTTCTGCTATTTGTAATAATATTGATAATTTTAAGTATAAAAAAGTTTATAGTTATAAGGATATTTGTTATTATTTAAATTATGGTTTTACGATTATTTTAATTGAAGGATTTAAGGGAGCTTTAGTACTAGAAACAAAGAGAAATTTATCAAGATCAGTCTCAACACCACAAACTGAGAATTCTCTTAGAGGTTCGATGGATGCATT
The DNA here is from genome assembly GCA_934131005.1 of uncultured Bacilli bacterium. Lineage (GTDB taxonomy): Bacteria > Bacillota_I > Bacilli_A > RF39 > UBA660 > RUG11198. The sequence goes on from CAKOYV010000006.1 coordinate 28,887, forward strand.
TGTTGAAGATATGCAGACTAATTTGGGACTTATTAGAAGAAGAATTAAGGATAATAATTTGTGGATTAAATCAAATGAGATTGGTAAATATACTAAAACTTTGGTTAATATTGTTTATATAAAAGGAATTTGTAAGGAAGAATATGTTAAAAATATTGATGATAGGCTTAAGAAGATTGATATTGATGGGGTTGTTTCGACTGGAGTTATAAAAAATTTGATTGAACGTGAGAATAAGTCTGCTTTTCCAACGATTATTTCAACAGAAAGACCTGATAGAGTGTCTCAGGCATTACTTGCTGGTAAGATTGTTATTATGATTGATACCTCGCCTTTTGCTTTAATTATTCCTATTTCTATTAATGATTTATTTTTAGCAACAGAAGATGCTTATAGTAAAGGCATTAATATTTCTTTAACTAGAATTGTTAGATATTTTGCTTTTTTAGTAACATTGCTTACACCTGCTGTTTATATTGCCCTTACAACTTATAATCAGGAGATGTTACCTAACCAGCTGTTAATCAGTTTTGCCTCACAACGATCAACAGTACCATTTCCAGCTTTTTTTGAAGCTATTATTATGATGGCATCATTTGAAATATTAAGAGAATGTGATCTTAGGCTTCCGACATTTACGACTAGTGCTCTATCTATTGTTGGCGCTTTAATATTGGGAGAAGCGGCTGTTAATGCAGGGATTGTGTCCCCTATTATGATTATTGTAATTGCTATTACAGCAGTAGCTGCCCTTTTATTTACAGAGCCAGAAATTATTAATGGTGTTAGGTGGTATAGGTTATTATTTATGATTGGAGCTAATTTTTTAGGAATATTTGGTGTCGTTATCGTATTTATTTTATTTATAACTCGCCTTGCTTCTCTTGATTCGTTTGGACTTCCCTTTTTGTATCCATTATCCCCTATGGATACGGCAGGTCTTAAAAATAGCATTATAAAATTTCCAACTAAAGATTTAAATAAAAGACAAAAAGCTTTATCGAGAAATCGAATAAAATTAAAAAGTGAGGAGGAATTATGAGAAAGCTATTTTTAATTTTTCCGTTACTATTTATTTTAACAGGATGCTATAACTATCATGAATTAAATGATTTAGCTATTGTTTCGGCAATGAGTATTAGTAAGAGTAATGATAGTTATCATATAGCTATTCAAGTTGTTAATACAGTTAAAGAACAGGATGCTACTAGTAGCGATGAGCCTTCTTTTATTACTTATAAGGCTAGTGGTAAGAGTCTGCAAAAGGCTTTTAGTAATATTATTAAGGATACGCCGAAAAAGATATATGGCAACCAAATGCAACTTTTAATTATTGATGAAGGCTTAGCTCGTGAGGGTATTAGTGATATTTTGGACTTTTTAGCAAGAGATCCTAATATACGAAATGAATTCTATGTTGCAATTGGTCGTGATAAGGACATTTTGGATGTTTTAACGCCACTTGATAATGTATCTGGTAAGAATATTTTAGATAAATTAAAGGCTACAAATGAGGATTTGGGAATTGCTAATATGGTTACTTTTAATGAATTAATTGCTAATTTTCAGAATAAAAATATTGAAGTGGCCTTGCCTACTATAAAGATTGAGGGAAATCGTTCGGAAGATGATGTTAAAAGTGATTTAGAAGAATCTTTTCCTGATAAGAGGATTGTTATTTCTAATTTAAGTATATTTAAAAATAATAAGTTGTTGGGATATTTAAATGAGAGAGAATCACTTGCGTATAATTTCATTATGGATAATATTACTCATGCTATTATTGTAAATAAATATAAAAATTCTAGTTATATTGCTTTAGAACTTATTAATTCTAAGACGAAGAAGGATATTGATATTAAAAATAAACTCGTTAAGATAAATATTAAAGGTAAAGCTTCGATTACAGAATCTAATTATAATATTAATTTGACTCATGAGGAGAATATTAAGAAAATAGAAAAAGATTTAAATAAGAATATTGAAAAAATTATTAAAGAATCTATTGATAATAATGCTTCTAAGTATTCATCTGATATATATGGTTTTAAGGAGATGTGCTATAAGAGTTATCCTAAATATTATAAGAAGGTTTATAAAGAATGGGATAAAGATCTATTTAATAATATTAAAGTCAAAGTTAAGTCTGATATTGAAATAGTTGAACAAGGTAATCTTTTAGGAGGGATAAAACATGAATAATCAAAAAATAAGTAGTTTGCAGTTTTCTTGTTTACTTATATACCCTATTTTATCTCTTTTCAGTGGTAGTGGTTTTTATGATATTTTAAAAATAGCAGGCCTTAATTCTTATCTTTCTATTATCATTGCAACTATTTTAGGCATTTTTATCCTACTATTATTTCTCTTTATTTTCAATTATAAGCCTGATATGGCTATTTATGATAAGAATATTTATCTATTTGGTAAGATTTTGGGAAATATTATAAATTATTTGATTAATATATTGATAATAATAATAGGTGTAGTTTCTGTATATAGTATTAGCAATTTTATTGTTTCACAATTTTTATCAGAAACGCCTATTTATATTATATTATTAATGTTAGGTTTTACGACTTATTATAGTGTTTCTAAGGGAATTGAGGTTATTGCTAGAATTAGTGTTATCTTCTTTATTATAATTTTCTTTTTAACAATTATAAGTACTTTTGGATTGATTCCTAATTTTAAGTTAGATAATTTAAAACCTGTACTTGAGGATGGAATGAAGATGCCGGTTATTGCTAGTTTGTCATTTTGTCTTACAAATATAGTACCAATTATGATTGTTTTAATTATTCCTAAAAATAATATTATTGATAAGGAAGTGTGTGTTAAATATATTTTTATAGCTTATGCAATTAGTATGTTATTTACTTTTCTAGCCGTTATTTTAACGATTGGTACCTTAGGAATTGAACTGTTAAAAATATTTCCTTATCCAGAATACATGGTACTTAAGAAAATTTCAATTTTAGGCTTCATTGATAGAATTGAGAATTTTATCTATATTAAATGGATGCTTAATGATGTTGTTAGTATTTCTTTGATAGTATATTATATTTGTAATAGTATTAGGGCTCGTGATAAGCAAAAATTGCTTCCATTTGTGGTAATTTTAGTTATTTTAGTATTATCACAGTTGTTATTTAAGGATAATACTGAATTTAAATGGTTTGTTAAGAATATTTATCCTTATTTAAATTTAGCTCTGTTGGGTATTTTTGTTGCGATATTTATTAATATTTTGGTAAGAAAGATGATAAAAGAAGAAGATAGTTTTTCGTAAATCTTCTTCTTTTAACCTATTATTAATTTAATTTCTTCTTGTTTATTTCCGTAAGAGTCTAATAGAGGTACCTTGATCATAACATACTTATTATTTTCACTAAATGTTTTTATATTATTTTTAGTATCTGTACTATAACTTATATTTTTACCTATTTTAATGTTAGAATCAAGAACTTTTTCATAATAATGTTCATCAGTTGATTTGTCCTGACACTGTCCTATATTATTGCTTGTACAATATTCTATTTTTCCAGCATCGCCAAATATTATTAACTTATAGTATTCTAATGAATCACTGGGAGGGTTGGAAACTTTTATAACAAAATAATAATCATTAGCATCTCCCACTAAAACAGTTATACTTATTATTTTTTTGCCATCTAAGTCATTCATAATATTTTTGGTAATGTTAATTTTGTCAGCAACAATTGGGGTTTGGTTATATAAATCTTCACTTTTACTTTTAAATTTGTAGGTTAAGTTTAAAAGATAATACGCAATAGAAAATGCGATCGTTGCGGCAACTATTATTTCTACTAGCATATAGCCTTTTCGATTTAATTTCATTATTTCACCCCTATACTTGAATAATTTAGTTTACCATTTGTATCTTTATACTCTACTATAAAAAGATAAGTATATGTGCTTTTTTTACCAAAATCATAATAACCTGGTTTATCATCACTAGTACCTGCTATATAATCTATATAATTTTTAAATGTTTTATTAGTAACACTAGCCTTAATGGCTCTTACTTTCTCTGATGAATAATTGGTAACTAATAGATTTTGAATACTATATAAATCTTTACTTTTTTGACAGTAAGTATCATTATATATTTGTTGGCAATTACCATTTTTTATTAAAGATATATTGCTAGTGGAGGTTTGAACATTTTGAAATAAAGTATTAAGCTGGTTATTTTTTAAAAGATGATTTACCATACCTTTAATGGCATAATTACCATCAATATTTTGATAAGTACTTCTTGTTTGAAATTTAGAGGCTGTTCTATTATAAGTTGCATATAAACTAACTAAGGCCGTTATAATTACAGTTGCTGTTATAATTACCTCTGCTAGCATAAAACCTTTATTATTTTTCATATTTTATCACCTTTTTTGTTGCTATTATTATGAATATATTATATAATAAATGTAGATTAAAGTAAAGGTAAAAAAGAATGGAATGGGATTAATATGGATAATAATAAACAAATGGAAGATAATACTAATTTTAATGATTATAATACTAAGAAAGTTATAGATTTTGAAACTACTCCTATTGTTGATATTGTTAATTATATTTTGCTATCAGCTTCTAAGAAGAATGCTTCGGATATTCATTTTGATCCAGCTGATACTTATATGAAGGTTAGATTTAGGATCGATGGTAAGCTTGATACTTTTACTATTGTTCCTAATAGTGCTAAGCAAAATTTAGTGGCACGTTTAAAGATTTTGTCTGGTATGAATATTACAGAGACTAGACTGCCTCAAGATGGTTCTATTAGGACTGTTATTGAAGGCGTTAGTCTAGATATGCGTGTTTCTGCCTTACCTACTAAACGTGGAGAAAAGATAGTTATAAGAATTATGGATTATTCGATGAGTCTTAAGGGATTAGAATCTTTATGTTTTAATGATATTAATTATAAAAAAGTATTGAAAATGATTAGTGAACCTAATGGTATTATTTTGGTAACGGGTGCTACTGGTAGTGGTAAATCAACAACAGTTTATTCTATTTTGCAACGTCTTAATACAGAGGATGTTAATTTAATTACTGTTGAGGATCCTGTTGAGATGGAGATTGAAGGAATGAATCAGGTACAAGTTAATAGTGAGATTGGTCTTGATTTTGCAGCTGTTCTTAGAAGTATTTTAAGACAGGATCCTAATGTAATTATGATTGGTGAGATAAGAGATAGTGAGACCGCACAAATTGCAGTTAGAGCCTCTATTACAGGACATTTAGTATTATCAACAATACATACTAATAATTCTTTATCAACAATTGAGAGACTTTTGGATATGGATGTTGAGAGATATTTATTATCTAGTGCTTTGGAAGGAATTATTTCTCAAAAATTAGCTCGTAAATTATGTGATAAATGTAAAAGGATTAGAAATACTAATGATTATGAAAAGAATCTTTTTAGAACTATTTTAGGACTAGAAGTAGGACAAGTATATGAACCTGTTGGTTGTCCTGAATGTAGTTTTGGTTTTAAAGGGCGTGTTGCCCTACATGAAGTTCTTTTAATTAATCAGGATATAAGGGACGCTATTAGTAATAATGTTAGTCGTGAAGAGCTTAGAAATTTAGTATATAATAAAGATGTTATTACAATGGTTCAAGATGGTTTTTATAAAATTTTAGCAGGATTTACTACTATTACAGAAGTTTTAAAATTAATTGAATTAGATGATGAAATTGATGAAGTTAAGAAAAAGTAAGATATAAGAGAAAAAACTGATATTTAGAGTTAATCTATTTATCAGTTTTTAATTTTTTTGTAAATAGTTAATAGCATCTTTAAAGGTATCAACCTTCACTATTTTTAATTTATAATTATGATCTTTTTTGACTTTAAGAGCTTCTTTATAATTATCACTTGGTACTAGTACTATATCTATGTTATTTTTAACAGCTCCCATTATTTTATATTTTACGCCATCTATAGCGCCTACATTACCATTCATATCTATTGTACCTGTACCAGCTATTTTCCTTCCCTTTACGATATCTTTATTACTTATTTTAGTATAAATACTAAGAGCCATCATTAAGCCTCCTGATGAGCCTGATTCTTGAGATTTAAATTTTAGATTTATTTTAGGCGATAAGTTATAATCATAATCAGTAGTAATAATAACCCCTATTACTTTCTCGCTCTTCTGCTTCTTTATTTCTACTAAGACATCTTTTTCTTTATTATCACGAAGAATATGCATTTTTAATTTATCATGAATGTTATGTTTTTTAATTATTTCTTTTATTTGACTAACATCTTCTATCTTTTCTTCATCTACAGAAATTATTTCATCGCCAATTTGAAGATTATTATTAGTAGTGGTTGCTATTACTAATGTTTTTTTTGATTTAGTCTCTATCTTAGCGTTGGCTTCATTATAAGCTGTATATATGGCATTATCAACCGAAGTATTTAGCATTAATCTATTTCTTGCATATATTTCTTTAGCTGATTCATTATTTACTTGTTGATCACTTATTTTTTCTAAATCCCAATCAGGCATAATAAATGATAAGAGATATGTTGGCAGGGTTGCTTCATACTCAGTTACATAAAGCATATTAAGGCTACCATTAATATTAGAGCACTTACTACACTCTATTCTATCATTTATATTAATAGTTCCTCCTGGCATATTTATATAATATGGTAGATGAATATTAAATAAAATAATTATAAAAATTAAACTTAATATAAAGATACTCTCTTCTTTTAATAATATTTTTTTAAGTTTTTTAAACATGTTATCAACTCTTTCTAAAGTCTTGATTTTTTCATATAATTTAATGTGATAAAATATGAAAAGAAAAATAATTAATTTATTAGTTGTTAGTATGTGTTCTTTAGTCTTAGTGGAAATTCTTTTTAATAAAACATTAGTCTTTGATACTATATCTTATTCTTTAAAGATATGGATTAGTTCTATTTTTCCTTCTTTATTTCCTTTTTTTATTATTTCCGATTTGCTAATTAAATATAATGTTACTAATTATATTCCTAAGGGAATAAAGAGTATTTTTAGGCGTTTTTTTAAAGTTAGTGATAATGTTGTTACGATTTTTTTCTTATCTATGATATCAGGATTTCCAAGTAATGCTAGAAATACCAAAATGATGTATGATATGGGGCGAATTTCGCTTGCAGAGGCTAATCATGCTTTGATATTTACACATTTTTCTAATCCCCTATTTATTTTAGGAACTGTAGCTGTATTTTTTCTTCATAATGAAGCCTATGGCTATATTATTCTAACTTCTCATTATTTAGCTAATGTTATATTGGGGATTCTTTTTAAAAAATATAATCATGATACGGATGATAAGCAAATTAATGTTTGCTTGGAGGATGTTAGTTTTGCTAAGGCTTTTGCAAGTGCTATTAAGAGAGCGACTGATACTCTGCTTATGATTTTAGGAACCCTTACGTGCTTTTTAGTTCTTTCTTCTATTATTATTAATAGATTTGATTTAAATAGTTATAATGCTATGATTTTAAAGGGAATACTTGAGATAACTATGGGTATTCGTGAGGTTGCTAATCTTCATATTGGTGATATTTATAAGGTTGTTTTAAGTAGCATGTTTATCTCTTTTGGAGGTTTATCTGTTCATATGCAGGTTTTATCTTTTTTAGTTGATAGTGATATTTCTTATAAATATTTTTTTATAGCGAGAATATTTCATTGTATAATAGCAGGTTTTATTAGTTATTTGTTATTTATTTTTATTGTTTAAAAAAATTAGTTATAGTATTTTTAGTATTATTATCATCTTTTAGACATACTTGTTTATTATTTTTTAGATAATAATAAGAATTATCGCTGGAACATTTGATTTTTTTGGATTTGTTAATTAAGTCTTGAATTTTAGAGATTTTTACTACCCTGCTTTTTATTTTGCCTGTTTTAGTATTCGTTTTAGATACTAAGTAATATTTATCACTTAGTACTAATTTGTATGATTCTGAATTGGTGTTGTAGTATATTTCATCAATATTATTGTTATTTTGCTGTCGATTAGGCAAAGCTATTAATAGTCTAGCAATTAAGATAATTATTACAAGTATTATTATTATTTTTTTCTTCACGATATCACATCCTAACTACAAGTATAGCATCTTTTTTGGTTTAAAAGCTTTTATTTTAGATTTTTTTACAGATTATTTGACATTATTTGAGAATAAATATTTTTGATAATCTAAATATATAGTATAATGAGTATAGGAGGTTACATATAATGAAATTAATTGATGTTTTGAAAAATATTAAATATGAGGTTATTAATGGTGATAATCTTTTTGTTGAAGTCAAAGATATTTGCTATGACTCTAGAGAGATTAAGGAAGGAGATGCTTTTGTTGCCTTAGTTGGGATTGATACTGATGGGCATAAATATATTGATAAAGCCATTGAAAATGGTGCTTGTTGCTGTATTGTTTGCAATGATGTCTGTGTTAATAGTAATATACCTATTATTAAAATTGAAAATACAAGACAACAGTTATCTTATCTTAGTGCCAATTTATTTGAAAATCCTCAAAAAGATTTAATAAAAATTGGGATAACTGGGACTAAAGGAAAAACTTCTACTGCCTATATGATAAAGGAAATACTTGAGACTGCTGGTTTTAAGGTTGGAGTTATTGGTACAATTGGAACTTATATTAATAATAAATTATTTCAACACAAAAATACAACTCCTGAATCATATCAAATTCAGAAATATATGCGTTTAATGGTTGATAGTGGCGTTAAATATTTAATAATGGAGGTATCTAGTCAAGCGTTGAAGGTTGGACGTGTTAATAATATTATTTTTGATTATGCTATTTTTACTAATTTGTCTATTGATCATGTTGGGCCTAGAGAACACCCTACTTTTGATGACTATATTCAATCTAAAGCATTACTTTTTAAACAAAGTAAGATTGGTATTTTAAATAAAGATGATTCAAAGTATAACGAAATGGTTCGCGAAGCTCAATGTAAAATTTATACATATGGTAAAAATAATGATTGTGATTTAATAATTGATGATATAAATTATATACATAATAATGACTTTTTAGGAATTGATATTACTACTAAAGGGATTGTTAATGATAAATTTTCAATTAATGCTCCTGGAGGATTTTCTAGTTATAATGCTAGTGGAGCTATTTTATTATGTAAATTATTAAATATTGATATGAATAGCATAAAACAGGGTCTTAAAACATTTAAGGTAGCTGGTAGATGCGAAATTATAAATGCTAATAAATTTAAAGTCGTTATTGATTTTGCTCACAACAAGATAAGTATGGAAAGTATAATAAATACAATGCGACAATATAATCCTAATAAGATTATTGCTGTATTTGGTTGTGGTGGTGGTCGTAGTTTTGAAAGACGATATGAACTTGGCGAAATATCTGGGAAATTAGCTGATTTAACAATTATTACAACAGATAATCCTAGATATGATGATATTGATGAAATCAATCAAGATATTGCTAAGGGAATTAAAGATAATAATGGTAAATATGTCATAATTAAGGATCGTGAAGAGGCTATTAAATATGCTATGAATATAGCTTGTTGTAATGATATAATTTTATTATTAGGAAAAGGGCATGAAAAATTCCAAGAAATTAATGGACATGTAGATTGTTTTGATGAAGAAAAAATTGTTCTTAATTATCTAAAGATGGAGGAATTTAATGGAAAAAATTGATGATTTAAAGTATGAAAGACTTAACTTTGATAGATATAAAAAACGTATATATGAATTATTAAACAGAGATGATTTGCTAGCTATGGGGTTGCAAGTTAATAACATTGGTACAACGGAGTATGGTTATAATTTGGAATGTTGGTCTATTGGATATGGAGAGCATGATATTTTTATAGTTGGTGGAACACATAGTAGTGAGTTAATTAGTGTTGATTTTGTTAGTCAACTGTTAGAAAATGTCCCTAGTCTGCAAAATTTTGATCCTAATTTATTTAAATTAAATATTATACCCATGCAGAATCCTGAAGGTTTTGATATTGCCTCTTCTGTTTTAAATGACATTAAAGATGAAGAATTTACGGACAAGTCTTTTGAGTATTATTTAAGATATAGAGCCGATTCAATAATTGCTAATGCTATTAGAAATTTAAATGAGTTTATTAAAGGTGCTACTTGTAGCAAAGATATCGCGACTGCTCAAAAATTTCTTGATGATTTTAAAAAATTCATTACTAATAATAAGGCTTGGTTGAATCTTAAAGATAAAAGATGTTTGCCTGGTATTGAATTTTTTAATACCTCTGTAAAAGAAATTGAAATGGTTAGTAATTTTGGCGATTTACAACTAGAATTAACGAAGAGTTGTAACCAAACTATTGATAAATGTGATGAAAATAATTTAAATGACGTTTTTTTGAAGAAATTTATTATTCAACTTAGGAATGGTTTTGGTAATGATACGATTTGGGAAGAAATAAAGAAAAATAATCAAGTTAAACTTTATCAAGAAATGTTTCAAAATAGTACTATTAATAATTTACAAAATATTAATATGGAACGTAATGTTAAAATGATGTATAAATTGTATAAACATCCTCGTGGTAGCTTTGTTAGTCATGATTCAACAGGAATATTTATAAATTTAAATGCTAATTCTAAGCTTAATCCTGGAATTGAGCATATAAAAAAGAACAATGTTATATATGCTCTTGGTAGTAGAAATAATTTGCGCAATTATTTTCCTGGGCCTATTGGAATGCCTACTAGAGATGTTTATAATTTTGAGTATGCAAAAGAAAACAAAGCATTATTTAATCTTTTGAAAAATTCTTATGAGAATAATCGATATGTTATGACTCTTTTATACCATGGTACTGGTGGTCTTATTTATTATAAACCATATGAACAGTTATTATCAAAAGAGAAATATAATTATTTTTATAAATTTAATCATAGTCTTGCAACAATTTATCAACAAACTACTGATTATAAAATTTTGGAAGATGCTGATACATCTGGATATGGTGATTTATTACGACGTACATTCCCTGGTGTTTTACTTATTGAGTTATCTAAAATGGGTGGAAATCCAATTGCTCCATATGGGGATAAAAATAACATTTATAATACTTTTAGAGATAATTTAATTGCAGTAGATAATTTATTTGGGTATTTGAAAAAAAATTTAGCTGAGGATATTAATAAGAGAAAGAGCTTAACTAGTTAGGCTCTTTTATACTGCTTATAAAACTTTGAAAAATTTTTTTAGAATTAGAATCTAGCAAATATTCTGGGTGCCATTCTAAACCTACTATAAATTTTTTGCCTGGAAATTCTACAGCTTCTATTATATTATCTTCACTAACAGCAGCTATTTTAAGATTATTAAATTTGTTATTTATATCTATATAATTGTAATGGAGACTATTTACATAAATCTTTGTTTTATTTAATATTTTTTTTAATTTAGTATTAGACTTTATATTTATATAATGAACATATACTAACTTATTATTATGATGATAATTATTATGATATTTTTTACTTATGTCAAATTTTGAAGAATCGGCAGAATCTACACTACATAAGGCTTGAAATCCGGCACAAATTGCCAAGAGTGGTTTATTTTTTGCTATAGCATAATTTATGATATATTTATCAAAATTATACCAGTATGTTCCGCCAGGAGCTATAAAAGCTGAACACTTATCTAAAATAAAATCTAATTTGTGAGTATCTATTTTATCTTGTCCCATTTTTATATTTACATATGATTGCTCGCTAGTTGGTAGAATAGTTATTAATACAATGTCTTCATACTTAGAAAATACTCTTCTTATAGCATCATTTACTTGAATTATTTGTTGATTATCTTTGTTATAATATACTCGTCCAATTATACCTATTATCCTCAGAAAATCACCTCTTATTATATTATATAAAATTAGAGCTTAAATATTAATGTTTCAATGTTTTGCTATTTTGGCAATAATCTTTTTTATAAAATTGGGTAAGAAAATAATTTTTATCTAATTTTTTATCAAAAACAAAATCACATAATAGTTCTGGTGTTAATAGATTTTTGACTTTTTCTCTACAATTATTATAATAATAGTATAGTTTGTCAACAAAATCCCAATCTTTGCTATCATCTAGACAACATAGCATTAATTTTGTATAAAAATTGGTATAGTTTTGCAATATCGCTTGATAATGTCCCTGCACCAACTCTAAATTCAATTGTTTTATATTGTTCAAGATTAGGCTCAAACCTACTATATATTTGTTTTAAATAGTTTAAATCTAGTCTACGAAGACTTATGGCGGTATATTTTCTTGAAGCGTATACTTTAATAAAAGTATCAAAAGATTTTAGTTGTTTATCATTTTTGTAGAAATTTTCTATTAATGAATAAAGATCATATGAAGATTTGGCATAATAATCAAAATTAGCTCTTTTAGTTGTGAATTCTCCATAACCAAACTTGACTATTATATCTTCAAAAATAGTCCATAATTTTATTAATCTAGAATAATATTTTAAGTTATCTTCAAAAATATCGGCTCCTACGTGTACGTGAGCTCCACAGTGATTATTTATATAACCATTATTTTGTTTTATCTTTTGACAAGTGTATTCTATGTTATGCCAATCTTTTGATTCATCTGTTAGAACACTACTGATAGCTTCTCCATTATAATCAGGAGATTTAGTTGAATTTTTGGTCATTAATGACGTTTCTATTTCTACTTTCCAAGGTTTTAAAATTTTGCTATCAACATAAGCTTGGTGCAAATCCTTGGCTACTTTTTCTCTTTTGGCACCAACAAATTCTATTTCTACACCATATTTTATATTAGGTAAGGTGTAGATTCTTTCTCGTAATTTTAGATTATCCGACCACATAATACTTATACTCCCCTACTGCTTTTTTATTAGAAAAAGAATATTTTTTAATATTCCTTCCTTTTCGCCTACAAATGACGTTTCTTTTGTTTTATTATTAAATTTTCTGGTGATTGTGGTTGCTTATTTTCAGAGTTGACAGTTAGATTGTTATCGCGACAAAATTTAGCAAAATCGCTAGTTAATTGGGCATCATCTATATCTTTAACCATTTCCGTTAAATTTTGGATATTAGAATTAATTATTGTTTTTTTATTCATTATTATCACCTTTTTTAGTATTTTTCTTATCATCAAAAAATAAAATTTTGGCTTTTCTTTTAGTCTCAGGAATAGATATTTTTTCCTTTTTCTCTAGTATAGCTTTATTCTTTGAAAAATATTTTTTAGCTAAAGTAATTATCTCTTTCAAACATTTATAATCATTTATATTTGTAGAAAAATCCAAATAGTCTACATCAAGATTATATTCATCTAAATTGTATTTATCTAATTTTTGATTCAAATTTAAATTTAGAGTATCCAAATATGCTAAGTATTCTGCTAAATAATAATTTGAATCATATTTTTCAATTAATTCGTCAACTTTTTCTTAAAATTCCAAATATTTGTCCTCTTCAGTTACACGTTCATAATTGTCCCAATTTCTTATTATTCTTTCTACTTCTTTTAAAACATCTGTTAATAAATAATTATGTACTGCTGCATATTGTGCTAAACTCTGATCTTTTCTTTCGATATACCTTATAATAAAATTAGTTATTCCTCCTTTTATTAAAGATTGCGGCTTTTTATAAAAATCATGAAGATATTTTTATAGTTTTTTTAGGTTACCTGTTTTAAAGAAGATATCATTTATATAATTTTCTGCCATATAATCTAGAATAATTGTGTTGTTATAACCTTCGTAATATTGACATAAAATAAATCCTAGACCGTAATCTGAATTACCATTTTCACGTTCTTCTTGCATTAACTTACATTCTATTACACCTTTTTCTTCAATAAGAAGAGCTATTGCATGGAAATTATATTGATATTTAGCAGATAATAACATTTGGTTATCTTCATCATTAGTTACTTGTTTTAATATATTTCTCATAACTATATTAAGAGTCCAATATTCACTTGAGTGTTTGTCTAAATGTTCTAAGCAATAATTAGCTACTTTTATAATAAACTCTTTATCATCTTGAAAAAGTTCTACTACTTCTTGAGTAAAATAGGAATCTTTTTTTAGATTATCAGAACATAGATTATAAATTTGTTTATCTCTTGTTTTTCTCATTACTTCTAACATAAAGTCTTGATCTGATTCTAATTTATCAATATTTTCTACTTCTTCTCCGTTTATATAATTTTTTATTGTTGTTCGATTATATTTTTTCATCATATTCCCCCACTTCGTTTACTGATTATACCACATATTTAGTTTTTTTGTCAACGTACAATTAATTATATTTATTCATAGTTATATTTGCTTACATTTAAGAGAATACTCATTGAAAGCATTGTTATTAGAAGGCTAGATCCTCCATATGATAAGAAAGGCAATGTCACACCTGTTACAGGGATTAAGCCTACTACTACCATAAGATTTAATAGAGTTTGGAAGGATAATTGGAAGCTAATGCCGAAAGCTAAATATTTACCAAAATGATTTTCACAATGTTTACTAATTCTAAAACCTCGGTATATTATTATTACAAATAAGGTTGCTATTATTAAAATTCCCATAAAGCCAAATTCTTCGCTGATTATTGAGAAAATAAAATCAGTTTGTGGTTCTGGTAGGTAGAAATGTTTTTGGATACTATTGCCAAAACCTAAGCCTAATAATCCTCCTGGTCCTATGGCGTAGAGACTTTGAATTATTTGGAAACCACTTCCTAGAGGGTCAGTCCAAGGGTTGATAAAAGAAATGATTCTCTCCATTCTATATGGTGCTATTAAGATTAAAACAACAATACCAACAAGACCTAGCATGCCTAATTTAATAAAGAAACTCATATCAACACCGCTTACAAATAAAAGGCCTATTATAGAAATTACTATTATTACGCCTGTTCCAAAATCTGGTTGAAGCATAATTAGACCGAAAACTAGCATTAGGACTATTAAGATTGGTAGAACACCTGTTTTGATGTTTTTTAATATTTTTTCGTTAAAGGCTAGATATTTTGAAGTGAAAATTATTAGTCCTAATTTGGCAAATTCACTTGGTTGAATGCCTAGGCTTCCTATTCCAAACCAACTTCTAGAACCATTTCTAACACTACCTATTCCGGGAATTAAGACTAATATTAATAATAAAAAGCAAATGCCAAAGATAAGGTTTGCTTTTTCTAAATACTTTGTATAGGGTACTTTAAGAGTTACGTACATTATTATATAACTTGCTAAGAGAAATATAGCTTGCGTTGTTACAAATTTATAGGGATTGTTAAATTTATATTCAGCCCAGACGTATGAGGATGAATAAATCATGAGAAGGCCAAAAATAGAAATAATTAAGATTGCTGTAAAGAGAATTAAATCAATTTTTTTCATATAACACCACCAATTTGTTCTCTCTAAATCATATTTTTTTTAAGAATATTTATTACTAATTACAAAAAAATAGATACTCTAAGAATATCTATTTATAACCATACGCCATATATAAGTGCTAATAGGCAAAAAATAAATCCTGCTATCCAAAATAGTTTAACAATATCTCCCTCACTCCAACCTAATCTTTCAAAGTGATGATGAATTGGACTCATGAGGAAGACTTTTTTCTTGAAGACAACTACAGAGAATATTTGAATTATTACTGATAGTGTTTCAATTACAAAGACGCCTCCAATTACTGCTAGGGAAAATTCATGAGATGTTAAGATGGCTATAGTTGCTAAGGTTGCACCTAATGAGAGGCTACCTGTATCTCCCATGAATACTTTAGCGGGATGGCTATTAAAGACTAGGAATCCCATTATACATCCTACTAAAATGAAACAAAAGATACCTATATCTTGATAGTCACTTATCCAATGACTTCCCCATGCTATTAAGCCATAAGCTAGAAAGGCTACTGCTGATAGTCCACCAGCGAGTCCATCTAAGCCGTCTGTTAGGTTAACAGCGTTAGAGGTTCCTACTAATAAGAAGAGGATAAATAAGCCGTAAAACCAGCTTAAATTCCATTCAAAATTAAATAATGTTATTCTAAGAACAGAGTCTCCGTCCCCAAAATGTCTAAATAAAACATAGAATATTAAAGCAACAATAAACTGTAAAAATAATTTTTGTGATTGTGTAAGTCCTTTATTAGTATTATTTTTAAGACTTATATAATCATCTAGAAATCCTATCATTCCATAACTAATCATTACAAATAAGATTATAAATAAATTAACAGAATAATTCATCTTACCTGTAAATAGTAATAAAATGACTGTTATAAGACATGGAATAATGAAAATAAATCCTCCCATAGTAGGAGTTCCTGCTTTATTTTTATGAGCATCTACATATATATTTATTCTTTGTCCTGCTTTTATTTTTTTTAATAATGGAATAAGAATTACTCCAGATATTGTTGAAATAATAAAACCTATCATTAATGCGAATAATGATTTAGTTAATGTCAGCATATCTTCACTTCCCTTACTACTAGAATTATATCATAATTATTGGAAATAATTCTAATTATAGTGATAACTTTACATTTTTTTTGTAAAAATCTTGTCGTAAGTAATATAATTTAATTATTATTAGTCTTTAGTGGTAAAAGAGTTTTTTTATAATAAAGTATATTAAGGGTGATAGAATGTTTTCTACTTATATACATAAAAGAATTAATATAGTTATGTTATTGGTTATTAGTTGTTTTATTTTAATTATTGGGAAAGTTTTTTATATTCAAGTTATTGATTATGATAAATTAAATAGTTTAGCAAATGGGCTTTGGAGTAGAAATTTGCCGATTGAGGCTGACCGTGGAAAAATATTTACTAGTGATAAGACTGTTATTGCAGATAATTTAACTACTGTTAGTCTAGTTTTTATTCCTAATCAAATTGATAGTAGAAAAAAGCGAGAAATTGCTTTAGAAATATCTAAAATACTTAATTGTAAATTTGAAGCTATTTGGGAACATATTAATAAGAAATCATCTATTGAGAGAGTGCATCCTGAAGGAAGAAGATTGAATTATAAAGAAGCTGATGCTATTGAGAAACTTGGGTATGAAGGTGTTTATTTAGTCAAGGAATCAAAAAGAATTTATCCTCATGATTTATTACTTTGTCATGTTTTGGGATATGTTGGTATTGATAATCAAGGGCTTTCTGGCTTAGAAGTTAAGTATGATAAGTATTTAACTGGAGCTGCTGGTTCTATTCAATATTATAGTGATGCTAAGGGAAATAAATTAAAGAGAACGGAAGCTTATGTTCAACCAACAGATGGAATGAATATAGAGCTTACTGTTAATTATGATATTCAAACGGCTATGGAACGAGAATTAGATAATGCTATGGAAAGATATAAGGCTGATGGAGCTTGGGCGATTGCTATGAGGCCTAATAGTGGTGAGATATTAGCAATGGCATCAAGACCAGGATTTGATCCTAATAATTATAAAAATTATAGTGTTTATGAAATAAACAGAAATTTAGCTATTTGGGCAAGTTACGAACCTGGTAGTACATTTAATGTTGTTACCTCCGAAAAAGATATTTAATCTTATCATAGATTTTTATTAATATTTTTGTTACAATTAATTTGGAGATGATTGTATGAATGATTTTAATAAATATCGTGGTACTTTTTTACAAGAAAATGGTGAATTTGTTAACTATCCATTAAAGATGGGAGTTATGCATAGAGAAATTATTGAAGATTATTGTAAAAATAGAAAGTTGCCACAAATTAGTGAGCAAGCTGTTTTAGATAATGGTGATATTTATTTTAGAAATGCCAATAAGGGATTATTTATTATTTATATGCCCCCTACTTTGACAGATGAACAACTATATCAATTAGAAATTAACTCTGATATCATTGATAAATTTCAATATTTAGGTGTTATTAAAGGATTAGAAAAATACGAATTTACAACTGATATTTGGAATAATTTTTCTAAATCTGTTATTCAGTCTTATTATAGTGGCAAGAAAAGATAATTTTAATAGGTCTTATTCTAATAAATTAACATATACTTCCAGTGATGGAGGTGTTTTTTTGTTGAATAATTTTTTTAAATTAAATTATGAATTAGCTGTTAATGAAGTGTTATTTAATGATAACCTGATTAGCATAGAACAATATAAGCAAACAAGAGATATGATTAGGAAAAAATTAGCAAGTTCTAATGGTGGATATGAGTTTTTATAAGATTAGAGATAGCCTACTAAAAGGAGATACGCTTGCATCAATACCTCTTAGAGCTACTTTTTATGCTAGAGTATCAACTGAACGTGATGAACAAATTAATTCTTTAGAAAATCAAGTTTCTTTTTTTAGAGAATTTATTAAAAAAAATAGAGCTTGGGTTTATGTTGATGGATATGTTGATTTAGGTAAAAGTGGAAGTTCTACTGCTAAAAGGACTAATTTTTTGAGAATGATTGAAGATGCTAAAAAGGGACTTTTTGATATTATCATAACTAAAGAAGTATCAAGATTTTCAAGAAGTTTATTAGATAGTATTAAATATACTCAAATGCTTATGAAATATAACGTTGGTGTCTATTTTCAAAGTAACGGAATTAATACTTATGATCCTAATTCAGAGTTTATTCTTAATATGATGGGAAGTGTTGCCCAAGAAGAAGTAAAAAGATTATCTGCAAGAATTAAATGGGGACATATGGAGGCTATTAAAAAGGGACATCTTCTTGGTTCTGGTAGTATTATTGGCTATTATAAAGATGGTAAAAAATTAATAATAAATGAAGAAGAAGCTTTTATTGTTAGAAATATATTTGAACTTTATGCTAGCGATAAATATGGATTTTATGCTTTAGGGCAAAAACTTTTTGATATGGGAATTTGTAATAGTCGAGGAAATATTTTTGATAAAGATACTTTGAAGAGAATTATTCAAAATCCTAAATATAAGGGCTTTTATCGGGGGCATACAACAGAAGTTATTGATTATAGGACAAAACTCAGAAAAAAAGTTCCTGTTAATGAGCAAATAATTTATAAAGATGCATCAATTCCTGCGATTGTTTCTGAAAAATTATGGAATAAGGCTAATAATATTTTAAAGAAAAGAAGTAATTTAATGAAGAAGGGTTATGGTAATGCTAGAATTATTCAAAATAAATATTGCTATAGTTCTAAAATTTATTGTAGTGATGATAAAATGACATTTCAAAGAATTTCTTCTACTAATAGTTATGGTAAAAAAATTAAGTGGGCCTGTGGTAATTATACTAAATATGGTGTTAAGGCTTGTTTGGGTCCAATTATATTAGAGCAAGACTTGGATAATTTATTTAAAATAATAATCCAAAGCTTTATAAACCCCAGGGATATTGCTCATGAATTGTATACATATTATACTCTAGTGTCGACTGGTGATGAAAAAAGTGTAAGAATTAAAAAAATAAAAAAGAAAATTACTCTACTAAAGGTAAAGAAAGAAAAATTACTAGAAATTAAACTTAAAGATTTGCTTGATGATGATGAATTTGATAAAGAGAATCAAAAGTATAAGAAAGAAATTATGGAATTACAAAGAGAATTATTGAAAATAAAAGATGAAGATAATAATGATAATAGTAATTTAGTTAATAATATTTTTGATAGATTATTTTGTGATAGCTGTATAAGGGAAACTATTTTTAAGTTATTAGACTATATAATTGTTAAAAAAAATAATGGTAATAGACATGATTTAACACTTTGTATTTATCTTAAGGTACCAGGGAATGTTAAAAAAACATTATTAAAAGAATTTACGGCTAATTCTATTGATGATGGGCGAGTTAAGAATTATTTTATAGTAAAAGTTTGGGGATAACTATTTTTTTATTTAGCTTTTTCTTCTTTTTCGGTGGTAACATTAAAAATTATAACACTAGCTTCGGCAATTGAGGAAGGTTTGGTTGATTTAGATAAAGATACGTTTAATGATAGTGGATCTGTTAATGTTGATGGTGCTAGGATAAAATGTTGGAAACACGGTGGGCATGGTCATCAAACTTTTCTACAAGTAGTGCAGAACTCTTGTAACCCTGGATTTGTAGAATTAGGTAATCGTCTAGGTCGCGATAAATTATTTAAATATATTAATGATTTTGGTTTTGGTAAAAAGACTGGTATTGATTTAAATGGTGAAGGTTCTGGAATTTTGTTTTCTCTATCAAAAGTTGGGCCTGTTGAGCTTGCAACAACGGCTTTTGGGCAAGGTGTTAGTGTCACAGCTCTTCAACAAATAACAGCTGTTAGTGCGGCTATTAACGGTGGAACTTTGTATAAACCATATATTGTTAAGAGAATAACAGATGCTGATACTAATAATATAATTCAAGAAAATAATAAAATGGCAGTTAAGACAAATATTATTAGTAATGAGACTAGTAAAAAAGTAAGAGATGCCTTAGAGAGCGTTGTTGCACTTGGAACTGGTAGAAATGCTTATATTGAAAATTATAGAGTTGGCGGAAAAACTGGTACAGCTCAAAAAGTTAATAATGGTGTTTATATGTCTGGTAATTATATTACATCTTTTATTGGCTTTTTGCCAGCTAATAATCCAGAAGTTGTTGTGTATGTGGCAATTGATAATCCTAAAGGAATTTCTGCTTATGGAGGTACAGTATCTGCTCCTATTGCTAAAGCCATTTTAGAAGATAGTATAACTGCTTTGAATATTAAGAAGCCTGAGGCTGGATTGTTAAAAGAATATAGATATATGGATACTAAGTATTATAATGTTTCGGATGTTAGAGGAATGAATGTTAAAGATGCTACTAAAGCCTTGGATAAGTTTGAAGTAGAATACGCGGGAAGTGGAAGTCGTGTTGTTGGTATGTCCCCTAGTGCAGGGAGTAGGATTGCTGAAGGATCAGTTGTACGCTTAATGCTAGCAAATTAAAAAAAGCTTCAGGTTGATACTTAGCTATTATTAGCTTTTATCATATTAAAGCTTTTTTCTTATTTTGAATAGTTATGCTGATAATTGTTTTAATAGATCTAAAAATTCTGTCTCTATTTCTTTTAGCCTACTTTCACTTTTAGCCTCAAATCGACAAGTTATATTAGGACCTGTATTACTAGCTCTAACAATAGCTGCTCCATCTGGGAATAATATTTTAACGCCATCTAATGTTAGAATATTATATTTTTTTTCTTCACAATATTCTTTTACTTTATCAATTATTTGAAATTTTATATCGTCATTAGTTGCTATTTTAATTTCTGGTGTACTGTAATATTTACTAATACCTTCTAATAATTCTGTAACTTTTTTATTGGTATTAGAAAGTATTTCGATAATTCTTAGGCCAGCATATATGCCATCATCATTTCCTGAAAATTTATCTCTGAAGAATAAATGACCTGATAGCTCTCCTCCAAATGGATAATTGCCTTCAACACTTTTTAGCTTAGAATAAGAATTACCTGTACGATAAAATTCATTCTGAACTCCCAATTTGTCTAGTTCTTCCTTTAGGGCTAAACTACATTTT
Organism: uncultured Bacilli bacterium; assembly: GCA_934131005.1. Taxonomy (GTDB): domain Bacteria; phylum Bacillota_I; class Bacilli_A; order RF39; family UBA660; genus RUG11198. The sequence goes on from CAKOYV010000006.1 coordinate 50,522, forward strand.
ACATCATAGAAAGTTCTTTTATCACTTATTTTTTTGGCTAAATCGCGCCATATTATTATCATATATTTATCTATATCAACCATTTTTCCTTCATTATCGACAATTCCTACTCTATCACCATCGCCATCAAAAGCAACTCCAACATCAGCACCAACTTCTAATACTTTTGCTTTTAATTGCTCTAAATTAGCTTCAACAGCAGGATCGGGATGATGATTTGGAAATTCAGAATCGCTAGTATTAAATAGTGGATATAACTCCAATTTATCTTTAAATTGATTGAAAATATCATCTGCTACTAAGCAAGTTGTACCGTTACCACAATCATAAACTACTTTTAATTTATGGTCTCCTAGTTTAATGCTTGATGTAATCATTTTTAAATAATCTTCTCTAATATTAACATCTTTTACTTTCCCTAATTTACCATTTGAAAAGAAGTCATGACTTATAATGATATCGTAAAGTTCCATAGTTGATTTACCACAAGCATTATGAATGCCATTGTATGAGAATTTGAAACCATTATCATCTTTAGGATTGTGGCTGGCAGTTATCATCATACCACATTTTATATTTAATAAATCCCAACTATAGTAATACATTGGTGTTGTAACTTCTCCTAATCTGACTACATTAACACCACACTCTCTAATACCTCTAGTAACATTTTTTTCTATTATTGGAGAACTTTTTCTGTTATCATATCCTACAATAGTTGTATCTTTTCCTAATCTTTTTAGTTTAGTTCCAAAAGCTCTACCAATAAGATAGGCTACATCTTCATCTATATCTTTACCATAGACACCTCTTATATCATATTCTCTAAACATATATTTATTTAATTCCATATCACTTACCTTCTTTCTACAATCTCAGTATAACAAATAAAAAATATCTAGACAAGCTAATTAACTAGATATTTTTAATACTTGACCAATACTTAGTAAATTACTTGTCAAGTTATTTAATTGTTTTAATTCAGAGACAGTCGTATTATAGGCTTTAGCTATACTATATAGGCTGTCGCCACTTTTTACAGTGTAAGTTTTATTAGTAGGAGTTGTTGCTGTTGTAGGTAGTCGTAACACTTGACCAATACTTAGTAAATTACTTGTCAAGTTATTTAATTGTTTTAATTCAGAGACGGTTGTATTATAGGCTTTGGCTATGCTATATAGGCTATCGCCACTTTTTACAGTGTAAGTTTTATTAGTAGGAGTTGCTGTTGTTGTAGGTAGTCGTAACACTTGACCAATACTTAGTAAATTACTTGTCAAGTTATTTAATTGCTTTAATTCAGAGACTGTTGTATTATAGGCTTTGGCTATGCTATATAGGCTGTCGCCACTTTTTACGGTGTAAGTTTTATTAGTAGGAGTTGTTGTTGTAGGTAGTCGTAACACTTGACCGATACTTAAGAGGTTGCTAGGGAGGTTATTTAATTGCTTTAATTCAGAGACGGTTGTTGAATATTTTTGGGCAATACTGTAAAGACTATCACCACTTTTTACTGTATAATAACCTTCTTTTTGGCTAGGAGTATAATTTAGACCTAAATAATTAGCAAGAGAAGTTATAACAGCATCTGCTAGTAAGGTTTGGTTATTTAATAAATTATTTAATTCTTGAGAATTATTAACGTTACCATAAGATATTATTAAGGTTTCATTATTAGCAGTATCTCTTATTAGTTGATTATAATCCTTAGAAGTATCTGTTGGTAATCTTCTTTGATAGTATTTGTTTACTTCTTGGCCTTGTTTTTCAATTTCTTTAGCTATACTGCTAGCAAGGGTGTTATTATTTCTAAGGGCGTAAATTATTTCGGCTCCTGTTCCGTTTGAGGATAAGGTATTGGAAATAACAATTACATCTTGACCCGTTCCATAAAGTGATTTTATTTTATTTACTCTACTATTTACATCTAATGTTTCATCATTATCTCTAGTTAAGGCTACATCTACGCCTAATGATTTTAATTTATTATATATATATTTACTTATTTCTAAGTTATAATCTTTTTCTTTTAATGTACCACTAGTTACTCCGATGTCTTCACCTCCTCTACTTGCATCTATAACAATCTTTTTTGAGGCTCTAAAATCCATTTACATCACCATTTAATTATATGATGAATTTTTTAAAATTTAACTAAAAAGAAAGTACAAATTTTGCACTCTCTATAATATTTTTTTATACGGTTTCAATATATTCAAGTAAACTTATAAACATTTTAATAAATTTAGGTTCTAATCCTTTTCGTTTTAATTTTCTAATAGCAATTCTTTTCTTTTTTATTGTTAAATTGCTAAATAAAATATTATCTATTTTCTCTTTTAGAATTGTTTCTATTTCCAAGTCTTCTAAAATCCCCTTTATATCATCATTGATTAAACGAATAGTTGAATTTTCAATATTGTTACCTGAACATGTTATTTTAAGCGTCTGACCACTTTGAACATTAGGAATTTTGATAATTAAATCATTAGCCTCTAAATTGGCCGTTGCAGGAATGTTATTTATACCATCCGTAACAGTAATGGATGAGGCTTGAGTATTTCTGAATTTGATAGTGTAATTTCTAATATTTGGAACTAACCCAAGAGAACCTTGTGGTGTTATTAATAATTCATACTGGTCTTTAGAATAATTAAAAGTATAATTAGTTGTTGCCCCTGTTTGAGTTTTATAATTATTGCTAATGCCATCATCTTCATATAAATTATATTCACCATTTGCTCCTGGAAAAATATCTACTTCTAAATTTTTGGGGTTGTTTGTATCAAAATCTAGAGACATAACAATAATAGAACCTTCTTTGCAGAAAACTGGATAATCATCATCTTTATAAAAGCTCATATAATATTTATTACCTAAGTATTTTTTGCCACTTTCGAATTCATACCAAGTACCTTCTGGGATAAAGATTCTTTGGACTACCCTATTCATAATTTTATTTTTAGGTTTAGTTATAGGACAGATTAAGAATTGGCTGCCAAAGAAATATTGGTTTATATATAATGGCTCGTCGTATATTTTAGGATATTTATAATAAAGTGGTTGAACAATAGGACTACCATTTTTGTGATAAATATAAGCTTCTGTATAAATATAAGGTATTAATTTATTTCTTAAAGTTAAGTATTTTTTTATTATTTCTTCTTTAGAGGTACTGAAGCGCCATGGTTCACGTCGATAATATCTGCCTCCATCGCTTGCTAGGACTAATAATGGACTGAAGGTACCAAATTGAATATATCTGATATATAATTCGAAATCTTCGATTCCTTTATAAAATCCTCCAATAGCATTTGCTATATAACTAATTCCCATATTAGAAGCACTAGCGTTATAAAGAGGTAAAATGGATAATGTTTCCCAGTCTACAGTAGTTCTACCCGTATTAATTATGCCATATCTATGGATAGCTATATTATGATTTCTAGTTAAAACTAAGCTTCTACGATTAAATTTGAGACTATCTATTGCATAATGGTAATGATTAAATAGTGATAAGGTTATTTTATCGTTTAGATTATTATAATCGACATTAAAAGCATCAACACCATTAGCAAGTAAATTTAAGATAACATAGTTACTGTATGTGTTTATTTTATTATTATCGACGGGAATAAAGCTAGGGTTTTCTTCTTTTAATAGTGATGAGAAAGTTTGATAGGTAGGAGCATCTTTTTCTATTTTAGTACTAGGATCAATGGTAAGTCCTAGTTTAATGTTATTTTTAGTAAGTATTTGTTTTAATTCCATAGGATTAATAATTCTTTGATCAAAAGATGTAGGATCAGAAGATGAATGCCATTTATTACCTAGCATAAATACAGAAATTGGTATTTGAGCCTCTTTAAATTTAGTAATAGTTTTGGCAATTTTAATATTGTTGTACTGCTCATTTTTAAACCACCAATTACCAAGAGCGTATCTAGGTATTAATTGTGGTTGTCCTGTTAATTGATAATAATCTCTTAAGCATAGTCCTAAATCTTTACGATAAACAAAAACATATAAATCCATTTCTTTATTAGTGCGACTAACAAAATTGCCGTTACTATTTAGAACTAAACTATCACTATCATCAATATAAGCAAAGCCATCGGTTGAATATAGTCCTTTAGATAGTTTTAATTTCCCTTTATAATCGTCTAATGAATAATTAATAGTTCCAAAATTTCTAGCTTCCGGATGATGATAATACCATGAGCGATCTGTATTATTTAAAGTTATTTTAAGTGTATTACCAGGTGTTATTTTACTACCTTCAAAAGATTTTTCCATAACATAGTTAATAGTTAAGTAAGATGTGGTGATTTGGATTAGGGTTTCACTAGTAGATGTTGTATAGTTTACTTTATCAAAATTTCTGAAGATAACTCTAGATGTTGGTCTGTCTTCAAAAATTCCATTTTCACTATACTCTAATCTTACTAATCTATCAGTAAGAATACTTATACGATACTTTTTTCCTAGTACTATATTTTCTTTTTTACACGTAGCATCTTTACTATTTGTAACGAAATAACTACCTACTGTATTCATATAATCACCATCTTCTTATTCTTGTAATAATTATACAATAAGTGATAACTGTATGTCAAATATCTTCTTCTAAATTTTTTTGTTAAATAAATAATTTAGAATTTGATTTTTAGTTATGATTAATAATATTTTGTTTTCATCACAAATAATGGCAATTTCTTTTTTTGATTTGATAAGCATCTTTATAACTAGCATTATTGTTACTTCTTTAGGAAATATTAAAATATTATTATAATAATTAGAAATTTTAAAGGTGTTTTTTGATTCAATTGCTATGGAAATTGCACCTTTTATTTTAGCATTTTCGATTAGAATATAAAAATCATAATGATTGTTAGTTATTAATTTTAAAAGGCTAGATTTTGTTATGGGAGTATTTATTAGTAAGAAGGTATTTTGTTCTAGAGTCATGCTAGATACTAATTTATTTGATGAAGAAAGAAGATTTAGAAAAAGAGTTTTTGTATATTTATCTAAAGATGATTGTTTTATTAGAAGGGCTATATCATCACTTTCTTGTTTGATGGGAGGTATTTTAAGTAATTTTAAGACAAAGTCTGTTGAAGATTTTAAAATTAAGATAAATGGTTTACAAACTATGATGACAAATTCAATTGTATTAACCATTTTTAAAGCAATTTCTAAAGAATATGCAAGTCCTATCTTTTTTGGAACTAATTCTCCTATTATTAGAGTGAAATAAGATAAAATTATTGTAATAATTACTATTAAAATATTAATTGTTATCTCTTTTGATATATAAGTTATGTTAAAATAAGATGCTATTGTAGAGGCGAATTTTTCCGAGGCAAAGGCACTGGCTAAAAAACCTGACATAGTTATCATTATTTGAATAGCAGATAAAAAGGAGCTAGAATCTTTTATTAAAGCTTTGATTCTTCTAGCTTTTTTATTTTGAGATTTAACTAATTGTTCTAATTTAGATTTATTTAAGGATAGAAATGCTATTTCAGTTGCTGAAAAGATTCCATTTATAATTATTAAAATTAAGAGAGTTAATAATTGGATTAGCATATAGACCTCCAATTAATAATATTAAATGGGTATGAAAAACATTAATAAATACTTGCTAACAAATACTGTCTATAAGATATTTTTCTTTGTAATTTTTATCTACTTTAACCATTTGTTTTAAAAGTTGTTTGTCTGTTTTTTCTAAAATATTAGGTATATTATTTTTTTCTAGTTGGCTTATAATGGTATCATACCAATTGCCATCAGAAAATCTTTCAATAGTCATTAAATTAAATAAATATGCATCTAATTTTGAATCAATACAGCCATATTTTTTGATAAAATCATGGGCATACCAAGGCAAAAAATCAATATTATAATTATTTACTTTCATATTATCAATATCGCCTATGATTACTTCTTTAGTTTGTTTATCAACAAAAAAATTAAATGGAGTTATATCGCCATGAATAATTCCTATATCATGATATTTAATTAAAGTATCTTTTAATTTTTTTAGGTAAAAGATTAAACTTTCTCTGTCTAGTATTTCTTCATCAAAGGTATTACAATTTATTTTTTTATAACCATAACCTACGAATTTATCATTAATTGTGCAAGTAAAAAGTGGTTTTAGATAGTTTGTAAATTCAGGTGTAGATGATAAATATTTTAATTTGTTAAATTTATTTTGAGCAATTAATTCTATTTCTTTTTTTGATATTACTTTATTACCAAAATCTGGGTAAAATAATTTTATGACATTATTATTTATTTCTGTTACTGTTCCTTCTTTGCCCCAGTTAAAACGTTTATTTTGAATTTCATAGTAGTCCTTAATAGATATTTTTTTATTTTCTAACATTTTATCCCTTCTTTTTTATCTTTTATTTTGGTTAAAACTTTTACTAGGTTATTTGTAACACATTCGTACTCACCTTTTAACTCACGATATTCGTACCTTACAAAATCTGAATATTTGCAAAGTGGTGCTGATAGGTTTATTTTAGGTAAATCTTCTTTAGTTAAGCCTTTAAACATATTTGGTTTGTAATAATTTAGTTTTAAAAGTTGATAGTCCCAATCATATTCATCATCTAAAATAACATATTTATCAACTTCATGGGTTGATAAATAATGAATAATCCCTAAGGTTCTATCAGATAATGGATGTTCTAAAAATACACCAGTAAAATTTGGATCAATAAAGTCTATGTCATTAAAGTTTAATTTATTTAAAAATTGTTTGATTCTTTTTTGTTTTGCTTTAGTACCGTTCATAAGCCATGAAGAAATAACTACTATTTTGGAATGGGTTTGTCTTGTTAGTTTTTTTAAAACTAAATAAGATTCTGCTTTAACTGAATTTTTTACTTTTAAGCCACTATCGTTTATAACGCCATCAAAATCCAAAAATATAATATTATTCTCTTTCTTTTCCATTTTTTAATTCCCCCTGCTTTGTTAACTGACTGCTATTGTAGCATAAATTTATTTATTTATCAAGCAGAAAAAATTTATAGAAATATTTTTTTAATTAAAAATAAAAAGAAGAGTCAAAAATAGACTCCCTTTCTATGGTTATCCAATGAGATTTAGAACATCATGACAAGTTACATAAACCATTAAAATCATTAAGCAGATAAAACCTATTCCAGTAATAGTTGCCTCTACATTAGCTGAAACTGGTTTTCTTCGAATCTTCTCAATTATTAAGAATAGGATATGACCTCCATCGAAAGCAGGAAATGGAATTAAATTTATAACGCCTACATTAACGCTTAAGTATGCTAATAAATATAATAAATTATCAACTCCTGTTTGGGATTGCTTATCAACTACTTCATAAATACCTACTGGTCCAGATAAATCATTAACACTTAGTTTGCCAGTAAAAAGATATTTTACTGTTTCGTTCATAGATATTAATATTTCCTTAAATTGAAGAATTGCATATTTAGGTGCTGATAGTAGTCCCTTATAACTTTCTGTTTTACATCCAACGCCATACAAATAGGTAGCTTCCCCATTTTTACTTTTTTTCTTTTGAGGAACAACAGTAATATTTTTTGTTTCACCATTAGTATTTTTCACTTTAAATTTGATAGCAGATCCCTTCTTAGCAACAGATATTTTTAATCTTGCCTGAATCCAAGAAGATACTTTTTCATCATTTACTGCTACTAAGGTATCGCCATTACGAAGACCTGCTTGATAAGCTGGATATTTACTAGTAACATTATCTAATTGCATTGTTGTTAAAGTGCCACCAAATATGGAGCATGAGACAAATAGTGTAACAATTGCTAGTAACATATTGAAACCAGGCCCCATAAAGAAAATTAGAAAACGTTGTAAGAAGCCTTTTTTGTATAATTTTTTATCTTCTGGTATAGTATTGTCGCCATCATCACCTTCTTCACCAGCTAATCTAACAAAACCTCCAACAGGGATTAATCTTAGACAATACTCTGTTTCACTTCCTTCAGGTCTTTTTGACCATATTTTTTTACCCATTCCGATTGAATATTCATATACATAAACACCAAATAATTTGGCAAAAAGGAAATGCCCTAATTCATGAATTAAGACAATGGTTCCTAATATAACAATAAATAAAATTAAACTTACCATGCTTCCTCCTTATATTATACAAAATAAAATTATTAAACCAAGAGAGACAAAGATAACACTATCAAAGCGATCTAAAATTCCACCATGTCCTGGTATTAGATTAGAGTAGTCTTTTTTGTTAAAATATCTTTTAATGCCACTAAATACTAAATCTCCTAATTCAGATAGTAAAGTTAGTATTAGGCAGATGATGACAATATAGCTTATTCTAAGTCCACCTACAAACATATAATAATATACACTACCAATTATAACACCCATAATAGTTCCTATAAGACTGCCTTCAATAGTCTTTTTTGGTGAAATACTAGTAAGTTTATGCTTTCCTATTAGATTTCCACCTATATAAGCATATGTATCAGTTGCAAAAGCTATTATAAAGACAAAGATACATTTACTAATATTTATTTTATCTAAAAGTATAATGTTATTAAAAGCATAACCTAGAAATAAAACCACTCCCATAATATATAGAGAATCTGTTATGTTATATTTTTTATGATCATTATAGAAAACAATTGGTATTGTTAATAGTAACATAGGTAGAGTTATAAGCAATTTATCTTCTAATTTATAAAAAATATTATTTAAAACAATAGCCATTAAGCTAACATATCCTATAAATTTTACAACTTCAATATTTTGGTTTTTTTCTTTGTATTTTATATTCATAATTTCTCTATAGCCTAAAATAGCACATACTAGTATTACTAAGGCAAAAATTTGATATCCTGCCATTAGAGATAAAATGAGCGCTGCTAGCAATAAAGCGGCTCCTAATGTTCTTTTTTTCATTTACTTACCACATCCTTAATCTTAAAATAATTATATAATAAAAAAGAATAATATTCAATATCAAATACTAATCTTTTACAGAAATTACTTCGCCATAAACTTTATTATCATTAGTTATTTTAACTATTTTTAACTCTACTATACTATTATTATTAATTTTATTTTCTATTAAGACAGGTATAAAATTAGAAGTATGAACAATGATACTATTATCGTGCCTAACTTCACTAACACCTTCTAGATGTTGATTCAAGAATTTTTGATAATACTCATGCTCATCTTTTTTTGATAATTTGAGAATTTTATTAACTCTCATCTTTTTAATATTGCCATTTATTTGATTTGGCATAGTACTAGCTTTTGTATTATCTCTTCTAGAATATGGAAAAACATGTATTTTAGTAAATTTAATTTTCTCAAGAGTATCTAGTGTTTCTTGAAAATCCTCATCGCTCTCTCCTGGGAAACCTACGATTAAATCAGTAGTAATAGAGATATCTTTTCTCAATGTTCTAATTTTATTAATTTTATTTATAAAATATTCTTTAGTATAGCGACGATTCATAGCTTTTAATATTTTGTTAGAACCACTTTGAATAGGAATATGTAGATGACTAGCTATTATATTAGAGTTAGCAATTAAATCCATAATACCATCAGTTACTTCATTTATCTCAATTGACGATAGTCTTAGGCGATAAAGGTTCTTTATTTTAATAAGTTCTCTAAGTAACATTTCTAGAGAAGTATTTTCTAAATCTAATCCATATTTACCTGTATGAATTCCTGTTAAAACAATTTCATGGTAACCATTATTAACTAAGTTAGTAACTTCTTTTATTACATCTTCAGGCTTTTTGCTTCTAATTGGCCCTCTAGCATATGGAATAATACAATAACTACAAAAAGCATTACAACCATCTTGGATTTTAACAAAGGCTCTAGTATGGTTATCAAACTTATTTATTCCCATAGTTTCAAATTCATTAATATCTTTTAATTCATATATTTTTTTTATTTTTTTATTTGTTTTTCTAACTTCATTAATAAGTGAAATAATTTTACTTTTATCCTTATTTCCTAATATTATATCTACATCACTATTTAGGCTATTTCCTTTTATTTGAGTATAACAACCCATAGCTATTACAATAGCATCTGGATTTTCTCTTCTAGCACGATTTATTATTTTACGACTTTTTTTATCGGCTTCGTTAGTAACACTACAAGTATTAATAATATAAACATCTGCTTTACTATCAAATGGAACTATTTCGTATCCATTTTCTTTTAAAATATTTTCAACAAATTCACTTTCATAAATATTTACTTTACATCCTAAGGAATATATTGCTGCTTTCATATCACACCTCTTAACTATCAGTTATTTTAACATATAGCTATAAACTTGTAAAGGTAAGATTATTTAATCTTTAAATTTTTATAACTAGTTTTTGATAAGGTCTTATGTCATAAAAAAAAGCCCGATTATGAGCTTTTTTTGGTTATTTTTATTTTTATTTTTGTTGTTTTAGCAGCATAGATTGCTTTATTATCATCACCTGTTACTTTTACTGTTACTTCATGTTCGCCTTCACTATACCCGCTTAAATCAACTTGAGCACTTATCATTGATGCATCGATTGCGTCTACTACGTTTTTAGTTCCTTTAACAACTACAGAAGTTTTACTAGAATTCTCTCCTAAAGCTACTGCTTTATAAATTGGGTTAAGATTAATTGTTTCTATATATACATCGTTTATTTCCTTAGTTACTTCACTTCCTAGTGTTACCGCTACTTTAACATTTGTTTGAGACATTTCTTTTACGCCGGCTGGTTTGGATATAATTACGTCATATTGTTTGTTTTCATTTAAACCTGTTACATCAATTTCAACTGGTAAATAATCTAGATCATCTAAAACATCTTGTTCACCATAAACTACTACTTTGCTTACATTGGCAGTTATATTATCTATAGCTTTTCCAAATTGCAAGTTTCCAGTTGGGATTACTTTGATTGGAACTTCTTTCTTTGGAGATTCAATTGTTACCTTTGCAGATAATTTATTTGGCTCCATCTCCACTCCTTTTACAACATTTCCGTTTGTATCGTATGCTACTAATTTAATATCATCTAAGGAACTTACACCTATTTCTGGGTCAACTATTTTGCTTACATCTACTAGTGCTTTAACTGTTGCTACTTTTTTCAAAGTATGTTCTGCTCCTTTTATAACGACTTCTTTTTCATTTAAGACTACATTACCAACTGATAATTTTTTATCTAATTTATTTTTGTTGATTACATCAATTGAAGCTGTTCTAGTTTCACTTACTTTAGGATAAATTGTAACATTTACTGTTGATGGATCTAATTTGTATTGAACCGAAGTAATTGAACAATCATAGTCTAGTGTTATAGTATGACTTCCTTCTTTTAAGTTAGTTAAATCAGCTTTTACACTGCCGTTAGAAAGTTGCTTTGCTAAGTATAAATCTACTTTTCTTCCTATTAATGTTACATCTACACTCTCAGGTAATCCCTCTACTACATATGCATTACTGTTATATGTAGCTTTTACTTGTTGATCATATAGAACTTCAGCACTATCATTAACAATTACAGTTGATTCACTATCAACATATAAGAATAATCCTATAGCTAGAATTAAAGAAATAAATACTAAAGTATTCTTTTTTACTAACCATTTTTCTAAACGATCAGTTCTATTACCAAATTTGTCACTAATGAGTAACACTAATTTTGTAATAGGTACAATGATAAACTTATCAATAATACCATAGATGAATTTAAAGATAGCACCAATAACATGGAATAATCCTTTAATTATTTTCATGTTTATCACCATCCTTTACTACTTCAGAATCATCTTCTGTATCAAATTCATCGTCTAATAATACTTCACGACGAGGCCTTAATTCTTCTACTAAAGTCATTCTTGCATCATCAATAGATAAACCGTGATTCAAAACACCACCTATAGCTGTAGATATTTTTCCTGTCTCTTCACTTACTACTATTGCAATAGCATCAGACTCTTCACTGATACCTAAAGCAGCTCTATGTCTTGTACCTAATCTTTTATTTATTTTAGTATTCAAACTGATTGGAAATACTGCTCCTGCACTAGTGATTCTATTTCCTTGTATAATTACTCCACCATCATGAAGTGGATTTCTTGGGAAAAAGATAGATACTAATAGCTCTGAAGAAATATCAGCATCAATTGCTTTACTTCTAACAATATAATCATTTAAACTAACATCTCTTTCAATTACTATTAATGCTCCTATTTTATTTTTTCTCAAGAATTCAATAGCATTCATAATTTCATATACCATTTTTTCTCGCTCATCCATAGTTAAAACTCGGTGCTTAGTTAAAATTTGTTTCCTTCCTAAATGTTCTAGGATGTTTCTAATTTCTGGTTGAAATATTATAATAAGTGCCAGTGGCCCCCACATAATTACATACTCTAACAATAAGCCAACTGTAGATAAATTTAGCCAATCACTTAGAAGCTTTATAATCATAATTATTACAATACCTTTAAAGATTAAAACCATTTTTACGTTATGTTTTAAACTTTTTAATACGGAATAAATAATTATCCAAACTAGTGAAATATCTATTATTTTTTGTATCACAGTAATTAAACTACTAACCGTCATCTCCCATATACCTTCTTTCTATAATGAATTAATTATATCATATATTTTTTAAAATAAGAATACCTTTGTAATTATTTTTATAATTATTTTTATAATTATTTTTTCAACTAATGTAGTAGTTGTTAATTAACTATAGAAAAAGCAAGCGTTTGCTTGTTTTATTTTTTTCTAGGTACTGGGTCATATCCTGTTTTTCCAAATGGATTACAACGTAAAATTCTCTTGATAGTCAAAAACCATCCCTTTAGAAAGCCATACTCCTCCAAAGCTTCAATAGCATAATTTGAACAAGTAGGATAAAATCTACATGATGAATGCCAAGAACCTGGAATACTTTGATAAATTTTTATTAATTTTATACTTAACCAAGTCATAATTATTAATTATTTAAAAGATTTTTAGAAAAACAACCATTTTCAAAAATACTAATTTCTCTTCCATCTTTTGTAGTACCAATAATATTTAAATCGTTTGTTCCAACCATAAAATCAACATGTTGTTTAGATTGATTTATGCCATGGTGTTTTAATTCATCTTCAGTCATTTTTAAGCCATTCTCTAAGCATTCACCAAATCCTGATCCTAATGCTAAATGACATGAAGCATTCTCATCTATTAGAGTTGTTCCAAAATTAATATTAATCTTAGCAATTGGACTGTTTAAATCTACTAGGGCTGCTTCTCCTAAATAACAAGAAGTATCATCTGTATTTATTATTTCTGTTAAAATATCTTTTCCTATTTTAGCATCGTAATCTACTACACGTCCTTCTGAGAATTTAATATAAAACTCATCTACTAACCCTCCATTATAGCTTAGTGGTTTGGAACTATAAACGATACCATTTGTTTTATTATAGATAGGACTTGTAAAGACCTCATAACTAGGCATATTTACAATAATATTATTATCCTTAGCACTAGCGTATCTATAATTATTAGGAAGGTATATTTCTAAATCTGTACCTAGAGAATTTGTATAATGTAATTTTTCTAAATTTAATTCATTTAATTTTTTTATATATTTAGTATTTTTGTCTAATAATAAATTCCATTCTTTATCTGGGTTATCAGTATTAATCATACATATTTCAAAAATTAATTTTTTTAGTTTAGTGTAAGCGTCTTCATCATTTGGAAATATGTTATCTGCCCATAATTTCCCAGGATATGCTGCTATACACCAAGGGATTTTGCATTGTTCTTGAAGTCGTCTATATAATGGTTTAGAGCTTCTGCTAATCTTTGCAGCATACCCTATTTTTTTAGGATCAATATCATCCATTAAATGAGGCATTTCTGTTTCAATCATTAAAAAGCTAGCTCCTTTTTTAGCGTATTCATCCCATATTTTTTTGTTGAATATTGGACTTTTTTCAATTTGTTCCAAACTATATGTCTTTAATATATCATGTATTTTATATTTATCTTCCTCTTCTAGATAAATATCATCAACTCCCATTTTTTTTACATATTCTACTAATTTATTAACAAATTCTTTTATTTCTTTATTATAACTTATAAATAAAACTTTATTTTCATCTAAATTAGTACACTTATTTATTAATAATTCTATATATTTTTCTTCCATTTTATCACCCTTTTTAATATACCACAAAATGATTATTTAATAAATATTTCAAGATTTAATTTTTACTAATGTTTGATTATCTTTATCTTTATATAAAGTTAGCATTTCTAAAACAGTATTTTTAATTTCAGTATTATTAGTAGTATTTTTTAATTTTTCATCATATTCTGTTATTTTTTTATTTAATTCATCATCCTTGGAATAGTACTCACTTATAATGACATTCTTACCATAAGCAGCTTTTATTTTTTCAATATTATCATAATTTTCTGTTAGTCCTACTACAGCTTTATATAAGCCATCATTATCTTCATAGTAAACATAATTATTTACTAGAGTATTATCTACCATATTGTCATATGATGAATAAGCTCCCGCTTGAACTAGGTAAATCTTTTTACCATTTATTTCTTGTTTTATGTCTGCATCATATATTTCATATACTAATTTGCCACAAATACCACCACATATAACAGACAAAAAAATAGGTCCTAATACTTTTCTTAAGATTCTCTTCATTTTTATCACCCAAGAAAAGTATAAACCTATTTTTATAAATATATTGTCGAATTATAATTAAATTACATTGAAGCTCCATATCCACGCATTGCTGGGAAAAATCTTGATGGATTAAATGTTGAACCAGCTTGAGATGAAGAACCTATTAGGTATGGTCCAGTTGCCATGGTAAAGTGTAAATGAGCCCCTTCAGTACATCTATCGCCCCATTTGGCTTGTTCTCGTGGACCTCCACCACTTATTCCAATTGCTTGTCCACCTGATACTGAATCACCTATTGATACATTGCCACTTATTAAATGCATGTATAATGATACATAATTGCTACCATTTAAATTGTGAAGTATTTGAATGACTAAACCACCACAAGTACTAGACTTAGCAGATATTACTCTACCATTAGCAACGGCATAAACGGTTGAGCCTTCAGGTACACCTAAATCTACTGCATAGTGTCTTTTGGATCCTCTTGATTCACCATAAATTGATGTTTGAGTAAAATGCTTTAATGGATATGTCCAACCACTAACGGCACTAACAGCATGTCCACCACCTGATGATGATCCACCACCGCTACTACTGCTACTAACACCACAATTATTTATATTTTGACTTTTAGTACAGCCTAAACTTTCATAAAATTTAATTAATTTTTTCTTCTCAGAAATTTGATCAGCAATACTCAAACCTTCCTCTTCCTCTTCTTTATGTTGAGATTGAACGATTAAATATTTTGCCTGTAAATCTTTTTTCTGATTGGCAAGATCTGTCTGCTTTTTACTTAAATCTGCTTTTTTAGTATTAAGTTCTTTAATTAAAGTATTTAACTCATCTAAAAGTCCTTGGTTATAATCACTCATTTGAGTAACGACTGCATATCTATAAACAAAATCTGTATAATTATCAGCTTCAAAAACATATTCTAATAAACTGTCTCCCTGTCCTTTGCTAAGTTGTAAATATAGAAGCATTTGATTAGTTTCATCTTTCTTCTTTTGAATTTTCTCTTCACTTTCTTTTATATCTTTTTCAGCTTGCTCAATATCTTTTTGAGATTGTTTTACTTGGTTTTCAATACTAGAAATACTAGCTTTTACATTGTTAAGTTCTGCTTGACTTAAATTAGATTTTTTCTTAGATGCATTATAACTTTTTTCTAAAGAAGACATATCGTTATATAAGTCGCCTAATGTTGTTGCATCAACAGATATAAATGGAATTAACAATAATAATAAAATTAAACTAAATACTATTTTCTTCACCCTATCACCTACTTATAACATTATACATTATGAATTATATTTAGTCAATTTATTTTATTGCGAATTGACAACTACTTTTTTGCTTAAGACTATTTCTTAGAAATTCCTAAATGTTTGTAAGCCATATCTGTAACCATTCTACCACGAGAGGTTCGTTTTAATAGTCCTGTTTGTAATAGGTATGGTTCATAGACATCCTCAATAGTTGATGATTCTTCACCGATGGAAGCTGCTAAGGCATCAAGGCCAACAGGTCCACCGTTAAATCTTTCGATGATAGCCATTAATAAGTGGTAATCTGTATCATCTAAACCTACACCATCTACTTTTAGTTTCTGTAAAGATTTTTGCATAATATCCAAAGTAATGGTATCACTACCTTCTACTAAGGCAAAATCTCTTACTCTCTTAAAGAGCCTATTACAAACTCTAGGAGTACCTCTACTTCTCTTAGCAAGCTCTAAAGCAGCCTCATCATCTATAGGCATTTCTAGAACCCTACTAGTTCTTTTAACTATTTTAAATAATTCTTCATCTGTATAATAATTTAATTTAGAAATTATACCAAATCTATCTCTTAGGGGACTTGATAAGTCTCCTGCTCTAGTTGTTGCCCCAATTAATGTAAATGAAGGTAAATTAATTCTAATATTTCTGCTACTTCCCTCACTACCTACAACAATATCTAAACAATAATCTTCCATAGCTGGATACAATATTTCTTCAATAAATCTTGGGATTCTGTGAATTTCATCAATAAATAAGACATCTCCTTCTTCTAAGGTTGATAAGATAGCTGCTAAATCGCCACTTTTTTCTATAGAAGGTCCACTAGCTGTTTTTATGCTACTTCCTAATTCATTAGCAATAATATACGCTAATGTTGTTTTTCCAAGTCCTGGAGGGCCATATAATAATACATGATCTAGTGCTTCATGTCTGATTAAAGCACTTTTGATAAAAATATTAATATTTTCCTTAACATCACTTTGCCCAATATAATCATCTAAACTTTGTGGCCTAATATTAAGATCTTCACCGTCTTCCTTTAACATTTGCCCTGTTATTATTCTATCATCCATCAACATCACCATTTTCCTAATTTTATTTCCTTAATTATATTATTCGCTTTATTTTATCTATTTCCTTCTTATTTTTAAAAATTTTTAATTTTTTTTGTTAAATAGTTATATTATATTGTTTTTTTGATAAATTTAGAGTTCATTTAGTAACACTATTATATAATTAATTTCTTAAAAAAAGACTATTAAATAGTCATTAATTCTTTTTCTTTTATTTTTAACTTCTCTGTAATAACAGCATTATATTTGCTAATAAGTTTTTGAACTTCTTCATTTCCTCTTTTTTCTTCATCTTCAGGTAATTTTAGTTTTTTCAAATCAGAATTAGCATCTTGTCTTATATTTCTAAGAGCAATATGAGCATCCTCAGCCATTTCTTTTACTTGTTTAACAAACTCACGTCTTCTATCTTCTGTTAATTCAGGAATTACTAAGAATATAGATTCACCATTATTGTTAGGAGTAAGACCAATATTAGCTTCAAATATTGCTTTTTCTATATCTCCTAGAATACTTTTATCAAAAGGTTTTATTGATAATTGCTTAGCTTCTGGAACAGAAATATTTGCAAGTTGCTTAAGTGGGGTTGGCACTCCATAGTATTCAACATTAATCCCATCTAAAATACTAGGATTAGCACGACCTGCTCTTACATTAGTAAATCTTTTCTCCATTACTTCTATTGATTCTTCCATTTTTGTTTCACATTCTAATAAAATATCATCATAATCCATAAATAATTCACCTTTCTTAATTTATATATATTATTTTAGCATGAATATTATTAAAATAAAAGTAAATATTTAAAATATTGTCTAAAAGTTCTTAGTTTATTTTAAAATATTTAGAAATAAGAAAAAACGCCAGACTAATCTGACGCTTTATTGAAGACATAATTATTTAGTAATATTTTTTAATATTACAGTCTTAGTTCTAGACATTTCTTTTAGTGTTGTCATTATTCCTTCATTTCCTATTCCAGAATATTTCCAACCACCGAATGGTTGTTCAAAACTTCTAAAGAAACTAGCTCCATTGATAACAAAGCCACCACATTCCATAGCTTCACTTACTTTTATGGCTTTATTCATATCTCTAGTTATTATTGAACCAGATAATCCATAAATTGATTGATTAGCTATTTCAACAGCTTCTTCAATAGTATCAAAACCAATTACTGGTATAACAGGTCCAAAGATTTCCATATCTTTAGCAACAGCCATATCACGAGTTACATTATCTAGAATTGTTGGTTCATAGAAAGCTCCGTTTCTTCTACCACCACTTACTAATGTAGCTCCTTCAGCAATTGTTTTATTTACTTGTTCTTCAACTTCACGAGCAGCATCTTCACTGATTAAGCAACCAATATCAGAGTCCTCAGCACTAGGATATCCTACATGTAATTGAGCTATTTTTTCAGTCATTTTTCTGATATATTCATCTTTAACTGAATTTTGAACTAGGAATCTTTTACTAGCACAACATACTTGACCAGTATTATATAATCTTCCCCAAACAGTTTCTTCAACAGCTAAATCGATATCTCCATCTTCACATAAGATGAAAGCATCATTTCCACCCAATTCTAGTGATGAGTGAGCTAAATGTTCTGCACAGTTTTTAGCAGCATCGATTCCGGCAGCTGTTGATCCAGTTAAACTTACAATATTAACTTTTTTATTACTTGTTAGAGCTGAACCTACAACAGAACCAGATCCATGAACTACAGAAATTACACCTGCAGGAACACCAGCTTCTACTAATAATTCTACATACTTAGTTAATGTTAATGGATTAACACTAGCTGGTTTTAAAATTGCAGCGTTACCCATTAAAAGTGCTGGTGGTATCTTATTGATGAAGATATCACTTGGGAAATTAAATGGTATAATTGCTACCATTACACCTAGTGGTTGTTGAATAGTATATTGAATAGTATTCTCTTGTCCCTTTTCTGTTCCTCTTGGAATAAGATTTCCATATTCATGTTTTACTTTTTCTACATATGCAGGAACACCAATAGAAATATTAGCAATTTCATTACGAGCTTCTCTAATTGGTTTACCAGTTTCATCTGATAAAGTTTTTGCTAGTGATTCTTTATTTTCTTCAACTAGTTTTACAAACTTCATCATTATATCACATTTTTCATGTACTGGTACACTAGCCCATTCTTTTTGATGTTCATAAGCATAGTCTACAGCTTCATTTACCTCCTCAGCAGATAAACTTGGAACTGTATCCACTAATTCATTAGTAGCAGGGTTCATAACCTCAATTACTTTGCCATCCTTAGCGTCTCTCCACTCTTTGCCTATTAGACTTTTCAAATTATCATCTCTCCTTCTACTAATACCTTTTACCTTTGGTATTATAATTAAAGTATACTATATAATTTTTATTTTTCAAGTAAATTAACAAAATTTTACATTTTATGTTTATTTATTCACGATGTTTTTACAATGACATTATTGCTACTTACTCCTGTGAAGTTTTTATCAAGTATCCAATTTTTTTCTGTTTCAGATTTAACATAAATGGTTTGTGTTTCTTTTATATTTAGAAAATTGCCATAACTTCTTGCTGAGTCGAAGGTAAGATTTGATAAGTCTAAAACCAAATTATCATTGGCATAGCCAGTTTGGAAGAATAAATTTTCTATTCCTGCAACTTTTGAAATGGTAAATTTATCTTTTAAATCAAGGGTGAAGTTAGGATTACTCTTACCTATTTCTCTAAACATTCCTCCCATATTGGTTACGTTTTTAGTATCAAAATTATCCCCTAAGTTAATTGTGAATATTTTATCATTCCCAGCACAAGCACTGAACATTCCTCCCATATTCTTTACATTACTTGTATCAAATTTATTTCCTAAGTCTAGTTTGAATTTTTGACTATTAGCACCTGTTACACCAAACATACCTCCCATATCATATACCTTTGATGTATCAAATTTATCTTCTAAATCAAGGGTAAAAACTGGACTGTTGCCTCCTGTTCCATTAAACATTGAAATCATTGAGGTTACATTTCTGGTATCAAATTTATTACCTAAATCTAAAGTAAATATCTTACTATTAAGTCCTACTTCCTCAAACAAATGATTCATATCAGTCGCTTTTATTGTGTTTAAATTATTAAATGACATACTATCCACTAATCTCATATAGAGAAAAAGTGAATTCATATTTTGAATATATATTTCTTCTTTGCTTCCTATATATAAATCATAATAACCAGATTCAGTGTTATTATTAAGCCATGCCACTATACTATTATCTTCTAATTCTGATACATCCCATTGTACAACTGCGTTACTTGTATCTATATAATCAACAAATGAAACATTCTTAATCTTTTCTCTATATTCATCACTTCTAAAAGTATCAGCACTTATATTTTTCATATAATTAAACTCTCCAACCGTTGAAGTAACTCCTTTTCCATTTGATGAAGAAAACTCAATCGTTGCATTATATTTACCTGTATCTGTTTGGTTTTTATCTACTTCATCTATCCAGATAACTATATAATAAATTTTTGAATCACCTTTTTTTAATACTATATTATTATCAAATATATTTGCATCATTGCTGGCTTGATTAATTTTAAAAGAACCATACGTGTTTTTATCTTTAATAAGACGCCATTTTAAATTTGGCATTTTGTCTATATTTCCAAAAGTTATAGTACCATTTATTTCAACGTTTGCTGTCCCTGTATTAGTGATTTTAATAGAGTAAACCTGACAAACCGTATTATTATTATCATCGACACAATTATAATTACTAGAAATTGCCGTTGCTAAGCCTTTTTCTAATTGAGGTACTAAATACTCTTCATTATTTGGATGCTGATTAACAACCTCTAAAGATAAATCAGCCTCTCCTGCAGTACCTGCTATACTATTATTACTAGCTGTTAAAGCATAATAAGCATATGTTCCACCAGTTATCAACAATGCATAACAAAATATCCCTATAATTATTAAGCTAACTCTCTTTAGTTTAAGACTTTTGACCCCCCCCCGAATTAACTTTTGGTTTATAAATATTCCTCATAAATATACCTCTATTCCACTTATTTTCTTACCATAATGATATCACATTTTACCTAAAATTAAAAGAATTTTTATTTTTTTACAATGACATTATCACTACTTACTCCCGAGAAATTTTTATCAAGTATCCAATTTTTATCAGCCTCTGATTTAACATAAATAACAGTTGTTTGTTTAGTTGCAATAAAATTAGTATAGCTAGTTATTTTAGCAAAGTTAAACTGTGTTAAGTCTATTTTGCTTGGATAAATTGCATAAAACATGCTTGCGACATTTGTTACATTTGATGTATCAAACTTATTTCCAAGATTTAGAGTAAAATTATTAACGTTAGTACCAACTATATTAAACATACCTCCCATATTTGTTACGTTTGATGTATCAAACTTATCTCCTAAATCTAAATTAACCAAATTTGAATCTGACGAAAACATTTGCATCATATTAGTTACATTTCTTGTGTCAAATTTATCTCCTAAATTTATATTTGTGCTAACAATCCCCCAAAACATACGAGCCATATCCGTTACGTTTTTTGTGTTAAACTTATTTCCTAAATCTAAACTTTTTAGTCCCACTCCCCAAAACATATTAGCCATATTAGTTGTCATAATTGTATTTAAATTAGAAAATGATATTTCATCAAGATATTTCATTCCTGCAAAAAAATTATTTAAATCTTTGGCATATATTTCTTCTTTGCTTCCTATATACAGATCATAATAACCAGATTCAGCATTATTATTAAGCCATGCTACTATGCTATTATCCCCTAAATCTGACATATCCCACTGTACAACTGCGTTATTTGTATCTATATAATCAACAAACGAAACAGTTTTAATCTTTTCTTTATATTCAGCACTTCTAAAATAATCACTACTATTCCATCCCATATTTTTCATGTAATTAAATTCACCAACTGTAGATGTTACACCAGTACCATTTGAGGAAGAAAAATCAATCGTTGCATTATATTTTCCTGTATCTGATTGATTTTCATCTACTTCATCTATCCAAATAACCATATAATATGTCTTTGATGCTCCCTTTCTCAAAGTTAAATTACTATCAAATCTAGCATCATCTAAACTAGCATAATGACTACTATAATTACCATAAGTATTTTTATCTTGAATAAGTCGCCATTTCAAATTAGGCATTTTATCTATATTTCCAAAAGTTATAGTACCATTAACTTTGACAGTAGCTGTCCCTGTATTAGTGATTTTAATAGAGTAAACTTGACAAACCGTATTATTATTATCATCAACACAATTATAATTACTAGAAATGGCCGTTGCTAAGCCTTTTTCTAATTGAGGTACTAAATACTCTTCATTATTTGGATGTTGATTAACAACCTCTAAAGATAAATCAGCCTCTCCTGCAGTACCTGCTATACTATTATTACTAGCTGTTAAAGCATAATAAGCATATGTTCCACCTATTATTAATAAAGCATAGCAAAATATTCCTACAATTATTAAGCTAACTCTCTTTAGTTTAAGATTTTTGACCCCCCCCCGAATTAACTTTTGGTTTATAAATATTTCTCATAAATATACCTCTATTCCACTTATTTTCTTACCATAATGATATCACATTTTACCTAAAATTAAAAGAATTTTTATTTTTTTACAATGACATTATCACTACTTACTCCTGTGAAGTTTTTATCAAGTATCCAATTCTTTTCTGTTTCAGATTTAACATAAATAACAGTTGTTTGTTTTGTTGCAATAAAATTCGTGTAACTTTCAATTGAATCAAAGGTAAGATTTGATAAATCTAAAACTAAGTTAGTTGCATTGTAACCAATTTCAGAAAATAAGTTTCCAATATCATTAACATTAGAAATAGTAAATTTATCACCCAATATAAGATTGAAATTTTGAGTATTATAGCCAGTTCTATTAAACATACCTCCCATATTCGTTACCTTTGATGTATTAAATTTGTCTCCTAAATTAATAGTTAAATTTTTACTATTGTACCCGACTCCAATAAACATACCTAGCATATCGGTAACATTAGAAGTATCAAATTTATCTCCTAAGTTCAAAGTAAATATTGGACTTTTATAACCAGAATAATGAAACATAGAATTCATAGTTGTTGCACTAGAAGTATCAAATTTATTTTTTAAATCAATAGTTATTTTTTCACTTTCATAACCAATTTTTTGAAACATATATGACATATCATTTACATTTTGAGTATTAAATTTATTTCCTAAATTTAGAGTGAATATAGAGCTTTGGTAACCCGTAGAATTAAACATTCCTCCCATATCAGTAACATTTCTTGTATCAAACTTATCACCCAGGTCCAATTTTAATATAGAACTATTATATCCCATTCTGAAAAAAAGATAATTCATACTTGTTGTTTGTATTGTATTTAAATTATCAAAAGATATACTGTCAACTTCTTTCATGTCCATAAAAAATGTTTGAAAATTTTTTATGTATATTTCTTCTTTACTTCCTATATACAGATCATAATAACCATTCGTACTATTGTTATTAAGCCATGCTACTATGCTATTATCCCCTAAATCTGACATATCCCATTGTACAACTGCGTTACTTGTATCTATATAATCAACAAACGAAACAGTTTTAATCTTTTCTTTATATTTATCACTTCTAAAATAATCACTACTATTCCATCCCATACTTTTCATGTAATTAAATTCACCAACTGTAGATGTTACACCCGTTCCATTTGATGAAGAAAAATCAATCGTTGCATTATATTTACCTGTATCTGTTTGATTTTTATCTACTTCATCTATCCAAATAACCATATAATATGTCTTTGATGCTCCCTTTCTTAACGTTAAATTACTATCAAATCTAGCATCATCTAAACTAGCATAATGACTACTATAATTACCATAAGTATTTTTATCTTGAATAAGTCGCCATTTCAAATTAGGCATTTTATCTATATTTCCAAAAGTTATAGTACCATTAACTTTGACAGTAGCTGTCCCTGTATTAGTGATTTTAATAGAGTAAACTTGACAAACCGTATTATTATTATCATCAACACAATTATAATTACTAGAAATGGCCGTTGCTAAGCCTTTTTCTAATTGAGGTACTAAATACTCTTCATTATTTGGATGTTGATTAACAACCTCTAAAGATAAATCAGCCTCTCCTGCAGTACCTGCTATACTATTATTACTAGCTGTTAAAGCATAATAAGCATATGTTCCACCTATTATTAATAAAGCATAACAAAATATTCCTATAATTATTAAGCTAACTCTCTTTAGTTTAAGACTTTTGACCCCCCCCCCGAATTAACTTTTGGTTTATAAACATTTCTCATAAATATACCTCTATTCTACTTATTTTCTTACCATAATGATATCACATTTTACCTAAAATGAAAATAAAAAAATCTATTAACAAAATTAATTGTCAATAGACTGGCGTTATTATTTTTTTAATACTCTAGTTTTAGAGGAATCAGATCCTGCTATATATATTTTTAAGTCTTGAGCGTAGCGATTATTTTTTAATTTATGCATAGCTTTTTGTTCGATTTGTCTAATTCTTTCTCTGGTTACCCCCATCTTTTCGCCTATTTCTTCTAATGTTTCTATTCGACCATTAAAACCATTTCTTCTTAGAATAATTTCTTTTTCACGATCAGTTAGCTTGGCTTTAGTTAGAAGTTCTTGAACTTTTTGAGGTAATTCATTGGCAATGGCTTGATCTTCTGGAGATGCTAACTTATCGTCATAAATAAATTCCATTAGCTCACTATCAGCATCTAAAGCAGCTGGACTATTTAGACTTATTAGTTCTGTTGGGTATTCATTATTTATTATTTCTTTTATTGTACCTTCAGGAATTTCTAATTCTCTAGATATTTTAGAAATAGAAGGCATCTCGCCATTTTTTATAAGATATTCATTAGTAAATTTCTTTAGTTTGTTTATTTCTTCAAGCTTATACCTTGGCAAGCGAATAGTTTTAGCATCATTTTCAAGAAAGTGCATTATTGCTTGACGAATCCACCAAGTTGCGTAAGTGGAAAATTTATTACCTCTTGTTACATCAAACCTTTCGATAGCTTTAAGTAGTCCAATGTTACCTTCTTGAATTAAATCTGGAAGAGATACATCTTGTTTTTGATATCTTTTGGCAATACTTATTACTAATTTTATATTATGTTCGACTAGTTTATTATAAGCTTCTTTATCTCCTGCTTGCATACGTTTGAATAGATCTATTTCCTCTTCTTTTGTTAATACAGCTGGTAGATTTCCATAATATGTTGGCATTATAGACTCTAGTTTGGCAAAGTTTTCTTCACTGTTTGATTTATCATCTATAAGCTCTTCCTCTTCTTCATATTCATCATAATTATCTTTCTTATTATAATAAATAAACATGATTTTACTAAAGGGACTATCTTCTATTAGATTAAATAATTCATCTTTTGCTAGACTATCAGTAACAAAATCTAAGGCTTTTTCTAGCTTTTGATTATCAAGTAGATAATCTATATATTCTTCATCAAACGGAAAATTAATGGAGATTAGAAAATTTGTTAAGTTAGATAATTGAACTAATAATTTATCTAAATCATCAAAAGCTGTTATATTTTGGTTAATATATTTATTAATTACATCTATTTCTCTTAAATTTTTACTTTTCATCATTATCACTCCTCTTTTTTATTAATTAAGAAAAGTATTTTTTTATTTTAGAACAGTTCTTTTTTTGTAAATGATATTATAACACAAAGATTTAGTTTTGTTTAGTTTTATTTTTATGGTTTTTAATTTACATATTATTTTTGATTAATATTTATTGCTTAGTTAAGAAGATAAAGGTATAATAATTAAGTCGAGGTGATTGTTGTGGAAGATTTGTTATCTATTAAGTTAAGACCTCAAAAACTAGATGATGTTATTGGTCAAAGACATTTAATTGGTAAAGATAAAATTTTAACAAACTTAGTTAAGAATAAAAAATTATTTTCAATGATTTTATATGGAACACCTGGTATTGGGAAGACTTCGATTGCTATTAGTATTGTTAATGAATTAGATGTTAGATATAGAATGCTTAATGCTGTTATTAATAATAAGAAAGATTTTGATATAGTTGTAGAAGAAGCTAAAATGTATGGTGGAATAGTTTTAATTATGGATGAAATTCATAGATTAAATAAAGATAAACAAGATTTATTATTACCTTTTTTAGAAAGTGGTCTTATTACTTTAATTGGTATGACGACAGCTAATCCTTATCATGCTATTAATCCAGCTATTAGAAGTAGATGTCAAATATTAGAGTTGCATAGTCTTAGTAGTGAGGATATAGAATGTGCAGTTAGACGAGTTGTTGAAATGAATATTCTTGATAATTTAGTAATTGATGATAATGTTATACAATTTTTAATTAATAATTCTAATAATGATTTAAGGTATGTTTATAATTTAATAGAAGTGTGCTATTATGCTTCTTCAGGGCATATTACAATGGAAGTTATAAAAAATATTAATGCTAAAGGCAATGTTTATATAGATAAAAATGGCGATGGGTATTATGATACTATTAGTGCCTTTCAGAAATCTATAAGAGGTAGTGATGTTAATGCTAGTTTATATTATTTAGCAGTTCTTTTAGAGGCTGATGATATTGATATTATTTGTAGGAGACTATCAGTTATTGTATATGAAGATATAGGACTTGCTAATCCTATGATGGGAGTTAAGGTTGATGCGGCGATTAACTCTGCTTTAAGATTAGGAATGCCTGAGGCTAGAATTGTTCTTGCTAGTATTGTTATTGAAATGGCTTTATCGCCTAAGAGTAATTCAGCAGAGGCGGCTATTGACAGGGCCTTAAGAGATGTTCGAGAGAAAAATATTGGAAAAGTTCCTAGTCATATTACAACTAATAGTCCTAATTATAAATATCCTCATGATTATCCAAATGATTATGTTAAACAACAATACCTGCCTAATGAAATTAAAGGTGCTACTTACTATGTTCCTAAAAGTAATAAAAATGAAAAAATACTTAATGAGATTATGGATAAATTAAAACAAATAAAATAGACCTTGAACTTGCCAAACTTTTTTAGTTTAGTTCAAAGGCCTTTTTTTATATTTCTCTTATAAATTTGATAGCTTGAGGAATGGATGCTATAGTGTCACTAGCAATCATTGAGATATCTGTATTATTCCTTTGGGCTAATGTTCCTGCTAAACCTGCTAAATAACTAGCGAAGGCAATATTTTGAGTTGTTGCGTCTAAGTATCCTAGCATACCAACTATGAGGCCTGATAAGACATCACCACTACCGGATGTTGCCATACCAGGACAGCCAGAATTAGTTATATAAGTAGTAGTGCCATCAGTAATAATAGTTTCAGAATCTTTTAGAAGCAGAATAACATTGTACTTTTGAGCAAACTTTTTTGCTAGTGTTAATTTATTTTCTTTTATTTTTTGAATACTTAAATTTGTTAATCTAGAAAATTCTTTTAAATGGGGAGTTAAAATTATTTTACCACGCCTTTTATTTAGGATATTTAAATCCATCATTGAGAGATTATTTAAACCATCAGCATCTATTATGATGGGATTTTTAAATGTTTGAATGATTGTTTCTAGATATTTTTTATTCTCATCACTTATTCCCCATCCCATACCAACTGCTAAGGCATCTAGATTAGTAAGAGAGAGTTCTAAATTGTTTATATTATCTAGTATATATAGTGTTTGTTCCAAGAGATATGGTGCTATGTATGAGGCTATTTTACTAGAGACAATTACTCGTACGACACCACAGCCTGCTCTTAATGAGGTAGCACTCATATTTGCTAATTTGATAGCACCTGAATATGATGGCGAACCTCCTAAAATGCCGACAGTGCCATACATACCTTTATTGGAATCTAGTGCTCTTGGTTTTAATATTTCTTTTAAATCTTTTCCTTCTATTTCATATATATTATTAGATTTTCTTATCATATTATCATCCTTTTTCTATAATAAAACCCTTGATAAACAAGGGATAATATTTATAATGGCGTCCCCGAGTGGATTCGAACCACCGACCCTTCGCTTAGGAGGCGAATGCTCTATCCAACTGAGCTACGAGGACATAAGGAGTTGTATTAACTAATAATACAACTTTTATAATTATTTATGATAGTTTTTGACCACATTGTGTACAGAAATTTCCACCAGTAGTAGCAGCACCACAATTAGGACAGAACTTAGCAGTTTGATTGTTTGAAGATGAAGATTCTTGGTTGGAACTATTTTGAGATGAAGTTTGATTATTGTTTACAGCTCCAATAACGTTGGCTCCCATTTGATTGGCCATTCCCATACCTACAAAACCAGCCATAGCTCCAGATTCATTATTTGCTGCTGCTTTTAGAGCGTCAGCACTAGCACTAGCCATTAGACCAGATTGTAAGTCTTTGTTAGAGAAAATATTAGCATCATCTATTTTGTTAACTCTTTGCATTGAAGCATCTGTTAAATTGATGTCTGCAACAGCGACATCTGTTATTTCTAACCCATATAAATCACGCCATGTATCATCTAGGATAGTGTTCATTTCATCAGAAATTTCGCTTCCATATAATCCCATATCACCAAATGATACTTTTTTCTTACGCATAACAACAGAAATTGCTTGAGTTAATTGTTCAATAAATTTGCTTTTTAGTTGACCTCCTACAACTTCTTCGTAAGTTACTGTATCTTTAGCATTTGCACCAATAACAGTGCTTACTAACTTCATAGGATCTGTTACCTTAAAGGCATATTCTCCAAAGAAAGTAACTTCTAACATGCCATATTTCTCGTCAGTTATTTTTTTAGGTTGTGGAGAGCCAAATTTATTACCTGTGATTGTTAAGAGATTTACATAATAAACTCTTTGATCACGAGCAGGCATTCCTCCGTAAGTAAATCTATTGCCTATTGTTTTAAAGGTATTTTTAATTCCTTCACCTAAGCTACCAACAAATATGCTAGGTTCGCTACTTGATTCATATGTAAAAGTTCCTGCTTCTGCTGTAAATTCTTTAACTTCACCGTTATCTATTATCATCATAGCCATTCCTTGAGGAACTGATATCGTTGAACCATTAGAAATAACACCTTCACTAGGATGCTTGTTTCCTTTACCATGAGTAACAACTCCTCTTTGAATTAAAACATTTTTATCAATTTCTGGACATTTGACAAATTCTTTAAATTGGTCACCAAAAGTGCTAGAAGTTGCACTAGTTATTGCTTTTATTAAACCCATAATCTACCTCTTTTCTATAATGTGATTATAACATTATCATTAAGAAAAATCAAGAAAACTATCTAATTTGTTAATTATATAATCACGATCCATATTTTTACCAATGAAAACTATTTTAATCATTTTATCATCGTATTCATCATCCCATTCATCTCGAATGTCAGGATTAGCAATTAAAATAGCTTGTTGTTCTTCTTCTGGCATATCTGAAATCCATGGTCCTGTTGCTACTAAATTTTTACTATTACCAGCCGTTTCAAACATATAAGCCATATTTAATTCATCTGTAAAATATACAACACCTTTAGTTCTGATGATAGATTTATCCCATACTGTATCTAGAAAATCATAAAATAGGCGTCTATTAAATGGACTTCTTCTATAGTATACGAAAGTATTTATACCATATTCCAAAACTTCTCCTGATTCATCATGTTCTTCTTCATTTAATGCTTCTACCCATCCTGCTGCTGATATAGCTTTTTCAAAATCAAATAGATGAGTATCTATAACGTCTTCTATGTCTATTTTTGAATAGTTTGTTTCAATTATTTTAGCTTTTGGTTGAATACTTTTTATAACAGATTTTACTTCTTCTAACTCTTCTTTTTTTATTTCATCAACTTTATTTAATACAACAATATTACAAAATTCTAATTGTTCAATTATTAATTTTTCTAAATCTTCATCATCTATTTCTTCTTTAATTAAGTTATCTCCGCAATTAAATTCACGAGCTAATCTTAGAGCATCTGTTACTGTTAAAATAGAATCTAAGTAACAAACATCATCATTACACATTTCAGGAATCATTGTTATTGTTTGAGCAATAGGAATAGGTTCACAAATACCACTTGCTTCTATTATGATATTATCAAATTTGTCTTGGCGAATTATTTCTAAGATTTGCTCTACAAGATCCATCTTTAGGTTACAACAAATACAACCATTAGATAGTGCTACTAACGATTCATCCCTCTGACTAACTACACCACTAGCATCAATTAGCTTAGCATCAACATTTACCTCTCCTATGTCATTTACAATAACAGCTATTTTTTTATTTTTATTATTAGTTAAAATATGATTAATTAAAGTAGTTTTACCACTACCTAAGTAACCTGTTAAAAGGGTTATAGGAATATGTTTTTTCATTAAATACCATCTCCTCTTGCTTGGTTTCGGAAAAATTTTTTTCTTTTACTAAATTTAGTTTTTTCATCAGTTGAATTTAATATTTTTTCGACCTCAGCTCTTTTAGATTCACTTTTAATCTTTGCGGGTAGAATGTGGTTAAAGAAACTATCAATAGAAATGCTATCTGCATATAGTGCTTGTTCACTCTCTATAATCCCCCATCTATATCCTAGATTAAAATTATCATTTTGTATGTTAGTGTTATTAAGACTAAATCCCCCTATTTCTAATGATTCAAGATTTATCTCATCATCTTTTTTAGAAAGTGCTAATACGTCATCTATCGCTTTTAAATAACCTTGTTTGAATTCTTCACTTGGACAATCGTAAGCTTCAAAAAGTTGTTTTTTTAATTCTAAAGTTTTTATTAAATTTTCTATATTTTGCATCATATTCTATTAAACCTCCCTACTATTCTATCTTTACCAATTAAACGCATTATTTCATATAAATCAGGAGTCATAGATTTTTTGGTTAAAGCTACTCTTAGGACTGTAGATATATCAGCAACATTACCTTTATATTGAGAAGGATTTTGTTTATATTCTTTCATATTAGCACAATAGCCTAAGTCTTCAGTTAACTTCTTTATACCATTAAACCATTCATCTTTTGATGTGATGTCAAAATAAGATTCCATATATTTAGTTATAATTTGTCTAATTTCTTCTTTATCAGTTATTTTTTGCCATTCATATTCAGAGGTGTTTTGTTCAAATAAATCATCATACATATACCAAATATTATTAATAATATCTTCATATTTAGCAATATCTTTTCTAGGCTTCTTTTGTTCTCTTTCAATATTTATAATATTCATATAATAATCTTTATCTCTGTTTATTATTTCTTTTAATTTTTGATCGTATTTACTAGCCCAATTATATGATTCTTGATATAGTTCTTCTTTGGTCATTTTAGAAATAACAGTTTTAGAAATATTAGCTAATTTATCTAGGTCATATAATCCACCTGATGCACTCATTTTCTTAGGACTATATTCAAAGTCTTTATATGTTTTATCAGGAGCGTGCATATGCCATTCTTCATAGTTGGTATTGATAATGGTCATAAGAGATTCAATAACTGCTAGTGATGGATATCCATGTTCACTATAATAGGTCATAGATGCTTCTGGGTCTTTTCTTTTACTTATTTTACGATACTTACCATTTTCTTTTTTCATAATATTAGGAGTATGAATATATTTAGGAGGTTTTATTCCTAGAGCATTAAATAATTCTAGATGAATTGGAACAGAACTTAGCCATTCTTCACCACGAGAAGCATGTGTTGTCCCCATTAAATAGTCATCTATTACGTGTGCAAAATGATAAGTTGGTAGGCCATCTTGTTTCATTATAACAACATCTAAATCATTTTGAGGCATCATAATACGTCCTTTAACAAGATCATCAAATCTGAATTTCTCATCAGGATTTCCTTTTGATTTAAATCTAATGATATATGGCTCTCCTTGTTTTATTTTATTGTAAGCATCATCCACACTAAGCTTTCTACAAGTAGAATAAATACCATAATAACCAGTTCTTTGTTTATATTTTTCTTGTTTTTTTCTTATCTCATCTAATTTTTCATGACTACAAAAACATGGGTATGCTCTTCCTATTTCAATTAAATATTTAATAAAAACTTGATATATATATTTTCTTTCGCTCTGTTTATACGGACCATAAGCACCTTTAATATTACCTTCTTCATCTTCATATTCATCTGGAGTTAAATTATAATGTTCTAAAGTTTCCATAATTAATTTTGAAGCACCTTTAACTTCTCTTTTTGTATCTGTATCTTCGTTTCTTAGCATAAAAACACCATCTGAATGTTTTGCTAAATTATCACATATAAGTGCTTGATATAGGCCCCCTAGGTGAACAAAACCTGTTGGTGATGGAGCAAATCTTGTTACCTTAGCACCTTCTTTTAAATTTCTTTTAGGATATTTTTTTTCGATATCTTCCCTAGTTTCTTTTATATTGGGAAATATTATGTTTGCTAAATCTGCTACTGTCATTATACCACTCTCTTTCTTTGCCTTTTTATTATAACATAAGTTTTATATAAAAAAAGAACAAAAGTTTAATTTTGTCATTTTTTCGTTATTTATGAGTTTATTGGCATAACGCTATTTCCAGATCCAATCACAGCACTTATTACTAAGACCCATAATAGAATAAAGATTACACTTAAAATAATAGCATATAACAAAGTTGCTTTAGCATAATTACTTATACTTGGATCATTTTTCTTAAATATTGTTACTATTAAAATAATTGTTCCAATACCAGGAAGGCCAAATAGAAACATATACTTTAAATATTTAGAAACTGCTACTACTTCACTTTCTTTAGGTAGCTGTTTAACACCAATATTTATATCCTGCTCTTCATTTTTAGGTGTATTAGTAGAAGTTGGAGTTATAGTTTTTAATGGCTGATTAGATGCTACCGCTTGACTATTATTAGTTTGAGTAGTTGATGCCATTTGAGGCATTGTTGGTGTTAATGTTGGTTGGGGTGAATTTTGCGTCTGAGGAGTTGGTTCGGGAGTAATTCCAATATCAAACGGGCTTGATGTTCCATTTAAATCTGGTATTTGCATTCCAGGCATGGAATTAATATTACTTGTGGAATTATTTACTTGATTAGAATTAATTGGATTAGTTTGGGGCATTGGAGTGTTTTGTTGAGTGGTTGGTTGGTTATTTATGATAGTAGGAATTATTGGTGTTGGTCCTGTTGGTGTAGTTGATGATTGTTGACTATTTGGTTGATTACTAGTTGTTGTGGGTATTGGTTCTATTGGTGGAATTCCAACTTCGTTTGCATCGTTATTATTTAAATTATTATTCATATTATTACCTCTTTCTACTTTATAATATAATTATAACAAATTATTGGTAAATGTAAATAGTAAAAAATGACTGATTATTTTTTTTCAGTCATTACATATTCATAAACTTCTCTTAATTCTTGACCTATCTTTTCTATTCTTCTATCATAAGCTACTTTATATGCTTCTTTTGTTAAGTCTGGTAGGTCATGATTTATTATTTTTTTGATTTTACTTTCAAATTCATCTAAGTTTTTAGCTTTATAAATATTTACACCATCTTCTAACCAACCAGAAAAGACTGGAATATCTCTAATTAAAGCGGGGCAATGACAAGCACATGCTTCTATTACTGGGATACCTTCTGTTTCTTCTAGAGTTGGGAATAAATATAAATCACAACCATTCATTGCACAGCAGATATCTTCTTGTTCTACATAGCCCGCAAATGTTAAGTTATCTAGTTTAGTATGTACAGCTTTTTTTACATTTTCAGATGAGGCTGCTAGTGGGCTATAACCAAACCAGATGAATTTATAGTCTGGCATACGTTTAGCAAGCTCTACAAAATCAACAATACCTTTTCTTTCTATATATAAGCCTATACCAATAATAACTTTGTCATCTTTACTATAACCATATTTTTCTCTAAACTTTTGTTTATCTTTAGGATTTTTTTTGAATTTTTCTAAATCTATTCCATTAGAAATTGCATAGATTTTTTTATTCATGCCGTAGCTTTCTAATAATTGTTTAGAATATGGGGTTGGTGTTACTAAGACGTCTCCTAAACTATAACATTTTATTAGCCATTTTTTAAATAATTTAGAGGTTTGTTTAGCAAATATAAAGCCATTTTTATAATCTTCCTCAGTGGAATGAGCATGATATACTATTTTATGTCCTGTTTTTTTAGCTTTTTTGGCCATCAAATAAGAAGCTGGAAAATAAGTATTAATATGAAGAATATCATAAGTATCTTTCTTATTTCTAGTATATTCTATATTATTTCTGCTAAGAGCCATTTCTTGATGACGAATTGCTTTTCCTAAGCCTGATTTACCTACTATTTTTTCACTTTCTGTATATAATAAAACCTTCATACTCTATTTCCTTTCTTTTATTACTTCTATTTTATCATTTATATCGCCTTTAAAGAAACGATAAGTTGCTAGAAGTATTATTGCTATTGGTAATGAGATAACTATCCCCCAAAAGCCACCTAATATTCCACCTGCAAATACAGCAAATATATTTACTAGAGGATGTAGTTGATTAGTTTTACCATATACTCTAGGACTAATAATATAGCCATCAATATTTGGACAAATCAAGCAAACAATTAAGGTTGCTATAAACAATTTTGTACTTACTACAGATGCTATTAGAAGTGCTAGAATGTTTATGATAAGACCTCCAAAATATGGAATTATAGTTGTAACAGCTGCTAATATACCCAAAATTAAATAGTTAGGATGACCTATTAGAAAGAATATAGTTGTATATTCAAAAAACTGAATAATTATATTTTTTAAAAGGCCACTAAAGTAATTATTTACTTCACAATCTAATGTTTTAACATAATTATATATCCTTTTTTTGCCTTTTTTTAATTTCTTCTTAATATAATTTCTAATTTTATCCATATCAAATAGAAGATATACTGATACGATTAGAATAATAATTAAATTTGTAAGAAAACTTATCGAAGTATTAACAATAGTAATAGCACCATCTGATATGTGACTACCGACATCTTTTAATAAATCACTAGATATATCCGATAAGGAAGTTTGAATAATACCAAGATCTAATTCATATTTAGAAGATATATCTGTTATAACAGCCGATATATTACTTAAGAATAATACCACTTGATCATAAAACATTGGAACGACTATTATGCCTATTAGGACAGTGAAACCAATAATTAAGAAATAAATAGTTCCAACTGCTAGCCACCTTGGGAAGCCACAATTAGTTAATTTTTTACAAAAAGGATTTAAGGCATAAGCTATAGCGAATGCTATAATAAATGGAAAAAGAATTGCCATTATTTTTTCAAATATTCCTAACCATAACCCACTTATCCAATATAATAAAGAGATTATTAACAAGCCTATTAAAATATTTATTAATTTATAATTTATTTTATTTTTTCCCATTTTCATTCTCCTTTTCTAATGTTATAGTAACAGGGCCATCATTTATTAAGCTAACCTGCATATCACTTCCAAAAATACCTGTTGCAACTTTTATGCCTTTTTCTTTTAGGCACTTATTAAATTCATCATATAACTTAATAGCCTCATTACCATTTAGGGCTTTAATATAAGAAGGGCGACGTCCACTTTTAGTATCAGCATATAGCGTGAATTGACTAATTGATAATATCTCACCATTTATATCTAAAAGACTTTTGTTCATAATGCCATTATCATCATCAAAAATACGAAGATTAATTATTTTGTTTGCTAAATAGTCTATTTCCTCTTTTGTATCACCTTTTGTAAAACCAACTAATATTACTAGACCATTGTTAATTTCACCAACTATTTTCTTATTAACTCTAACACTAGCTTGCTTACTTCTTTGTAAAACTACTCTCATTTAACACCTCACTATTAACAGTATATAACAAAAATAAATTTTTTAAAAGATATTTGAATAATTATCTTTATAATTAACTAAAATTATGCTAAAATAAATATGCGTATAGAAAAGTGGTGATTAATATTAAAAATATATCTAAGTTTAAAGTTGAAAATTCCATCTTAATACCTTTAATATTATTTGGAATTGTGTCAGTATTATCTATTTATTGTACAAAAAATTTAATGGGCGCTGATTTTCAAAATTATTGGCTTAAACAAATTATTTGGTATTCTGTAGGTTTTGGAATTGCTTATTTCATGATGATTTTAGGAAATAAGTTTTTGTATAATAATGCTTGGTGGTTTTATTTAGTTGGAGTTGCCTCCTTAGTATTAGTTTTGTTTATTGGTAAAGAAGTTAATAATGCAAGATGTTGGTTTAATATTAAATATATTGGTAGTATACAACCTAGTGAATTTATGAAGGTTTTTCTGATTATTATTCTTTCTAAAGTAATTAGAGACTATAATGAGCAGCACTTAAATCCGACTATTCAAGAAGAATTTACTTTTTTATTAAAGGTTTTACTTATTGTTGCAATACCGTCAGCACTTACTTTCATTGAGCCTGATACAGGTGCTGTTATGATTTATTTTATTATAACATTTGTGATGCTATTTGTTGGTGGTATTCGAAAAAGATGGTTTGCCTTAATATTTGTTATTTTTGGAACTTTGATTAGTGGTGTTGGTGCTTTGTATGTTATTAATAGAGATTTATTTATAAATATTTTTGGAACTAGTTTATTTTATAGAATTGATAGAATTGTTAATTGGTCTAGTAGTAGTGGAATGCAACTTACTAATTCACTTACGGCTATTGGTTCTGCTGGTATTTTGGGACATGGTTTTAATAAAACGCCTATTTATTTTCCTGAAATGCAGACAGATTTTATCTTTGCGGTATTCTCATCTAACTTTGGTTTAATGGGCGCTAGTTTGTTAATTTTATTAATTATTTTCTTTGATATAACTTTGATTCATATAGTTAATAAAACAACTGATATAACAGATAAGTATGCTATTGGTGGAATTATTGCTGTATTACTTTTTCAACAAGTGCAAAACATATCGATGACTATTGGACTTCTTCCTATTATGGGAATAACGTTACCGTTTATTAGTTATGGCGGCTCATCTTTATTATCATATATGCTTCTTGTTGGAATGATATTTAATGTTTCTAATGAAAGTTTGAGATATACAAACTAAAAAATATTTTATTAAATACTTAAAAACATAATTCTTTATGATATAGATCTTAGTTGATAGATATCATTTGGAATTATGTTTTTTTCATTTGAGATACAAAAAGAAAACCTAAAAAACTCCACACTAAAAAAGGGTTCTAAAATTTTTGATGGGAACTAAATTTTAGATAACGCCTTATGATTGCTAAGAAAAACAGTAATAATTTATTC
>CAKOYV010000007.1 GCA_934131005.1 uncultured Bacilli bacterium
ATAACCATTTAATATTATTAGCATCATCCTCTTTACTATATAATTCAGCTGCCTGCATTAAACTATTCATTGCTAAAGTACTAGCTTTTTCCTTTGACTTATTAATAACTCCTATATAAACACCATAAGAAATACCAATTACAATAGCTAATATTGCAACAACAGCAAGCAGTTCTATTAAAGTAAACCCTCTTTTCTTCTCGTTTTTTTCCAATACTTCCAGTCTTCTAACTTTATGTCTCACTAAATCACCACCTATTATAAATACAATTATAGCAAATGAGGCATCAAAAAACAATAAAATTTACACCAAAAGAAAAGAAGCGTGAATTTTTATTTGGATTTCCGTTTTTAATAAAATAACTGCAATAAGTCTGTTTATAGTATAATACAATTGTTTCTTTGCCAAAAAGGAGGAATTAAAAGTGAAAGACTGGAAACATTTAACTTTTAAACAAAGAAAGGTTATTTCAAATGGAATATCACATAATCATAAACTGAAAGAAATTGCTGAAACTTTAGTTTTTGATCCAACAAGCATTTCTAAAGAAGTAAAAAGAAACAGAGAAAGTATTACTATTGGACTTAACGTAACGAATTGCAAAAAAGTAACTAGATGGCCTTATGTATGCACAGGATGTAACAAGAGATATAATAATCAATACTGCTTTACAAAATACAAGTATGATGCAAAAAAACTATCCAAACCTTTTAGAACAAGACTTTTATCCAAATATTCCTAGTCAAAAATGGGTGGGAGACATTACTTATATTTACACTAAAGAAACTGGATGGACTTATTTAGCAATAGTAATGGACCTATTTGATTTAAAAGTAGTTGATTGGAGTTATGGACTTAATATAACAGAAAATCTTGTTAATGATTATAAATTAATAAAAATATTTCTAATTGCCAAAAGGAAATTGGAATAAATTTAAATACGGTCAAAAAAACATCTTTCAAAAAATCGTGTCTAAAAACTTGTCATAAATCCAAAATTCGGCATTCATCATTTGTTGCAATGCATCTTTAAATAAATCCTTTAAAGCAAAAGATAAATCTTGCGCTGAATTTAACTCATATTTTTCTTGTAATAGTTCTAATATTTCGTTACCTTTATTTTTTTCTTTAATATTTTTTCTCATAATAAAATCTCTCCATTTCCACTATTGTATCATGGAGAGACCCTATTTACACAGATTTATTTACAGACTCAAAGTTTTTATCATTAGTTTTTGGTTTCATCAACACTCCTTGACAAAGAACCTATTTTCTAACTACTTATTAAAAATTGCTCTTAGTATGTTCTTTTGTACAATTACCAGCTACATCACACAATTTATACTTAATTGTTTGATTAGCATATGATGTATCAGAAGTGATACATTCCTTAAAAGAACTAGCACCATTTCTATTTTCAGTAGGCCATGTTTTACCACCCTTCCAATCAAAATATCCTTTTTGATACCCTGATCCAGCATCAGTTATTTCTGGTTGGAATCCATAAGTTGCTTTGTATTTACCACATGGTAGATTTTTTGTTTTATGCCAAGATGCAAGTTTAGGAGGTGTCTTATCAATTTTAATTTTTGTACTCTTAAATGAACAATTACCAACATTATCACACACCCATATTTTAACACTCTCATTTCTTTCTCTAGAAAAATTCGTGGTCTTAAAAGTTGTTTTACCACTAGAACCATCATATTTATTCCAACTATCACTACCATATTGATAATACCAGTAACCTATACCTGAAGCACTATCACTAGCTTTACCAGTTAGAGCAAAATCAGATTTAGTCCATTTACCACCAGTTGGATTATCCAAAGAAGAAAAATTTGGAGCTGTTTTATCTATTTTTACTAGCTGATCAGGACATGATTTTTGATTTCCTGCATTATCATAAACTGTACCTGGAGAAATGTTACTGTTAGTATCATAATTAATAGTCCTAGAAGTATCACCTATACAACCACTGCCTCCACTACTATCACTACATTTGCCACTAATAGTTACATCGTTTCTAGTCCATTCACTAGACCCCCCACTAGAGGAACACGTCGGATTAGTACCATCTATCCTTATAGTACTACTACAAGTAACACCATTACCAGCATTATCATAAATTGTCTTTGACTTAGTATATGTTCCATCTTTATATTGTGTATCAATATTAACACTTGCTTCCTTACATCCAGAGCCTCCACTATCACTGCAATTAGCGTTAGCCTTCACTGGATTTGATGAACTAGTACCTGATTTATACCAACCATTATTTCCTTGAGAACCTCCTGAATAGTTAACACTACAAGTAGGTGCTGTTTTATCAATTTTTACACTTTTTTTTGCACATTCTGTCTTGTTTCCTGCCTTATCTTCAACTATACCTGGAGAAAAATTACCAGACGTAGAATTTGTAAATGTTTGAGTAACCTTATCTTTAACACACAAACTCCCCTTATCACTACAAGTTCCTGTTAAAGTAACTGTTTTATTTGTCCAATTATTAGCACCTCCACTAACAGAACATGTTGGATTAGTCACATCTATTTTCATACTACTACTACAGGTAACACTATTACCAGCATTATCATAAATTGTCTTTGACTTAGTATATGTTCCATCTTTATATTGTGTATCAATATTAACACTTGCTTCCTTACACCCAGAGCCTCCACTATCACTGCAATTAGCGTTAGCCTTCACTGGATTTGATGAACTAGTACCTGATTTGTACCAACCTTTATTCCCTTTAGCTCCCCCTGAATAACTAACACTACAAGTAGGTGCTGTTTTATCTATTTTAACTGTCTGTTTTTCACAAGTTGTTTTATTACCAGCATTATCCTCTACAATTCCTGGAGAGACTTGCGTATCACCAGTACTAATCAATTTCTTTATAGTTATTTTCTTACAACCACTACCATCATCTTTACACTTACCAATTAATGTAACAGATTTATTAGTCCATGCATCAGAACCACCACTACTAATACATAATGGAGGAGTCTTATCAATTTTAGTTACTTTTTTACTTGTTTTAGCATAATTATTAGAAGAATCCTGAATTCTAGCTTCAATTATTTTGTAATCAAGAATTTCCTCTGTTACTTTTAATTTTACATTATCATCACTAGTCATATAAATTCGATTAGCCGAAACTTTATTATCCAAGGTACTAGAACAACTATCCTTAGAATAATCTCTACATGTATAAATTTTACCACTAACTAATAAAGCATCAACAGCACTCTTAAAATAATGTTGACCATCATTATTATAAATATTATCATCATAATATTTTATTGAAATATTTTTAGAAGTTGTCCATTTTTTTTCTTTACCAATACTAATGTTTGGTTCTTTAAAATCTTTAGTTCTCATATCAACATTATCACAAATAGTTTTATTCACTACACTTGAATTTTCATCTGTAATATTTATATTCATACATACTTTCATTGGATAAACAGAACTAGAAACTAAATTATTCAACTCACAACTTCCATTTGAACATTTATTTGTAACACCATTATAAGTATACCAATAATCTGTAACATTAACTGATGAATCTTTTGGTTTTAATTCAAAATGTAACCTATCTGTATATCCAACTTCATTTTTAATATCTATATTATACGTTTTATCATTGCGAGCATCAAGTTCACAATTTTGTTGACTATTAAGTTCTGTTATTTTAGCTCTTACATCGCTACCATTCAAACCTTTACTAACTTCAATAAAAGTATTTGCTCTAACCTTATCATCATAAACACTTTTATTAAAAAAATTATCTTTAAAATATCCCATATTAATAAGCTGTTGAACTCTAATACAAATATATTTTCCTTGAACTTTCCCATTTCTATCATATGAAGATAACCAATTTGTTGTATCATTCTCCTCCTCGCCATAATCAATAGCTGCTTGTCTTAAATTATTCATTGCAAGAATTGTAGCTTTTTCTTTTGATTTATTAATTACTCCAGCATAAACCATATAAGAAACCCCAAGAACTATTGAAATAATTACAACAACTGCAAGTAACTCTACTAAGGTAAAACCTTTTTTATCCTCACTATTGACCTTTATTTCACATCTCTTAACCTTATGCCTCACACAATATCACCACCTATTATAAATGCAATTATAGCAAATGAGACATCAAAAAACAATAAAATTTACACAAAAAGAAAAGAAGTCACATTTTATGACCTCCTTCTTTACCTTATCTACAATAATTTTTATTCCAAGCTCTTTTAATAGAAGAACCTACTGCTTGCCCCAAAGTATATAGTGTAGACAACATTCTAGATATAGCATTAAGTGCCGAAGTACTAATAGCACCTCCCTTTACTAAATTAGCTTCTTCTTTGGTAATTTTTTTCATTTTATTCCTCCTAACTTTATTCTTTTTATTTTTATAACCATTTTATTTTAGCTCTTACATTTTTTCATGTGAACAAAGCCATCAAATACACCTATCATAAATGATGCAAAGGCTCCAATACCTGCCCAGACTCCCCATCTAACAGCACCACCTTTTACATCAATCATTTCAATATTTTTTACTCTTTTCATTTTAATCCCCTTTCTATATTTTTAAATATTCATAAATTTTTCTTTTTTCTCCTAAAATTCTAATATCAACTAAATAGCTATTCAAAAAATCTTCATCAAAGAAAGAATATACCTCTAAATATACATCTAAACTATTATTATCTAAATCAACTCTAAATATCTTGTATTCTCTTGCTTGTCTATTAATTTCTATCACATGATTATTATTAATAAATTCATATTTTGAAGGAGCCACATTTAATTTCAAATAATATTTATTATCAATTGCCACCATCGATGCATAACTAGAATAATAAGAAGTATAGGTTAATGAAGTAAAGAAATAAATTAATAAAATAAACATCAAAAGTAACAATCCAATAATTAATTTACTAAGTCTTCCAACTTGCCTTGTTAATATAATATAAACATCAAACATATTTATTTTCCTCCAACCTAGAAATT
Organism: uncultured Bacilli bacterium; assembly: GCA_934131005.1. Classification (GTDB taxonomy): domain Bacteria; phylum Bacillota_I; class Bacilli_A; order RF39; family UBA660; genus RUG11198. The sequence continues at coordinate 5,030 of CAKOYV010000007.1, forward strand.
AAATCATAAATTTTTCCGTTATTTAACTTCAAGACCTTATCATATAAATTCATATTTTCTAATCTATGTGAAACAATAATTATAGTTTTATCTCTATATTCTTTAAATATCCTCTCTAAAATAACTTTCTCCAAACTACTATCAATAGCCGATAAGCCCTCGTCAATTAAAATTATCTTACTTTTTTTAAGTAACGCTCTTGCTAAAATTATTCTCTGCCTCTGCCCACCTGAAATATTTTGACCATTTTCTTCTAATCTAGTATCATACCCTAAAAACATATCACGTACAAAATCATCAACACCAGTCATTCGACAAATATCCATAAATAATTTGGAATCTATACATCTACCCATTAATATATTATTTCTAATAGTATCAGTAAAAATTATTTCTTCCTGAGATATTGTAGTAACAAAATTTTTAATATTTACTAAAGAAATATCATTAACATCAACATTATCATAATAAATCATACCTCTACAAGGTTGATAATACTTAGATAATAATTTTATTAAAGTTGACTTTCCACTACCAGAAGAACCAAGAAGTAAAATTTTATCACCAGGATTAATAGATAGATTAATACACCCTATAGCCTTCCGATAATCATTATAGCTATATGATAAATTAACAATATCAATTTTGCCACCTAAAGAGAAATTAGTAGTACGATCTAAAGAATAAGATTCTTGATCTAACAAATCTGACGCTCGTCTAAGAGAATTAACAGCATAAAAGTACTCCTTATTCAAATCAATAACATTTCTAATTGGAGATATAAAATAATCAGTCAAAGCTATAAAAGTAATAATTTCTCCAATAGATAATATATTATCAAAAACTAGACTAAATCCTACAAAAGAAGAAAGCATAATACAACTGTAAGTAACAATATCTTTAATAAACATCTCTAAATTATTCAAATTATCAAAATTAAATAAATCATTTAAAGATTTAGCATATAAAGAAGCCATTTTATCCATAATTCCACTTTCCATATTAAGATTTTTAACTGTCTCAAAGCCATTAACAACCTCTATCATATAAGAATTAACAGAAGCATTATCTTCTTGACAAATATTTGTATAATATTTTAATATTTTTCTAAATACTTTATAAATAAATATATACAAAACAATAGTTATTAAAAGCATTAAAAACATATATTTATTTATTTTTAAAAGCCAAATAGCACAACCTATCGAAACGATTATATCCAAACATACAGTGAGAATTATTTTATTAAGTAAATTTTTGACATATACCAAGTCATTTATTCTAGATATAACCTCACCTGTTGTCCTATTTTTATAATAACTATAAGGAAGTAAAAGTACCTTTTGAAAAGATTTAATAAATAACGAGCAATCAAGTTTTTGATTAAGAATTATAAAAAGAGTATTTCTAAAAAATGCTGCTAAACATTTAATTAATAATAAGATACCAAATATAAGTGTAATAGCATATAAACTATCTCTACCACTAGGTAGTATATTATCTATAACAATTCCACTATACATTGCAAAAGCACATGAGACAATCGTAAAAATTATTGATAGACAAATGATATTTATAACAATGCCTTTATTTTTACAAAAAACGTCTATAATAATTTTTTCTAAATATCTAGATTGTGAAATGCGAGGTAACTTTTTATTATTAGAAAACATCATTATATATCCTGTAAAAAATTCTAAAAACTCATCAATCTTCATCTTTATAATTCCCTTAGCCGGATCCATAATAACAAGCCTTTTATTATTAATTTTATACAAAACAACAAAATGTTCATAATTATTACAAATAACCTGACATATAGAGGGCATCTTAATTTCATCAAGATTATTTATAAATTCACTCTCATCAATTTTAAAGCTTTTAACATCTAGTCCTATTTTTAAAGAAGCCTGCTTTAAATCATAAAAAGTTGTACCATTTTTATTAGTATTTGTTAATTCTGTAATTTTAGCAAGTGGAATATTACCACCATAATATTTAATAATAGAAGCTAAACAAGCAGCACCACACTCTTTATAACCATTCTGCATCACCACAATTTTTTTATTCATCTTTTACCTCCTCTACTTATATCATTCGCTAAAACTTTATCATTTCCTTCTAAATTAGAAAAAAAGTTAAAAAAATTTTAAACAAACATAAAAAAGCCTTAAAATACAAGTTAAAAAGTATTATAAAAAAATGAATTTTTTTATAATGGAAAATTTATAGAATTTATATGTCAGGAATGCAAAACTAAAAAAAAATTCCTACTGAAATAGTAGAAATGTTAGATGCAGCAGATAGTAATGGTGTAGATACTAGTTATCCACCAAGATTTGATTGTGAAAAATGTTCAGGAAAGATAGTTCCAATTTACTACATAAGCGTTCATGGAAAAATTCATGAATATAAAGAAAAATAAATTATCAAAAGGATTTCTACTATCCTTTATTTAATCGTGTCCCTTTTTATTAAGATACGATTTTTTTAATACTCTGAAACATAGAACTTTCCTATTTAATAAAAAAAGAAGTAAATGTAAGTAGTCATGAAACATTTAATAAAGCTAAACTAACAATATTAAATTTATAGAAAATTTTTTTAAGAAATCAAACAATATTTTATTTAATCAGTAAAGGAAATTAAAATAATACAAATAATGACATTCCGCAATTTAAAAAAATCATATTTTTATTTTGTGAATCTTTTAATGATTTTTTAAAATCGTAGTAGCAATATCTTGTATCTTCAATATTCCTGGTTTCTTATTTTGGGAGATAGTCATATTTTAATCAGCTATTTTTTATCCTGAGTCAACACTATTAGTATTGAATTGTTTAAATTTTCTTATCAAAATTAAGTCCATAAAAGTATTTTTTAATATATTTACTATTTATTCATTTGGGTTGCTGATAGCTTAACATTTAATTGAATACAAGGAGTTTCTGGGTTGCTTTTAGTATATTGATAAGCCTTATTTCCCCAATAGGTATCATCTTTATCTTTTAGGTTACCATTATCATCTACAGTTTCGTAAGGCCACGTTACAGTTACTAAAAAACTTGCTACTCCACCTTTACCACTTATAATATCTTTATCTGAAGATATTTTTATTTTAAAGGGGTAATTTTTATTTATTGTATCCTCTAGTTCTGATGAGGTCATTGACCCCTCACTAACTTCATAAGTTTTATCAAATATTCTTATACTAACTAATTCATAATAAAGCTTAGCAGATACTTCTCCATCATTTGTTACTGTAACTTTTTGTTCATTATCCTTCATTCCTGGATAGATTTCATCTATTTCAAATTTAATATAATCACTCATAAGCTGATTATCAAATCTAAATGATACATTCCAAGCTTTGACTTTGACATCAATATCACTATCTATCTTGTTCATATAAATAAACCAAGCAAAGGAATTACTAACAAGAAGAAGTGCTATAAATAGTAAATAGCTAAGTTTAAATCTTTTCTTTATTACTTTACAAATGGCTTTTAACACTTTATTCTCTTTTATTTTTTTCATTAATTTTTCTTTTCTTTTTCGTGGATTATATCTATCACTTCAAGAAATATCATTACTGCAAAAGGAACAAAAATAATGAAATAAAAGCCATATATATTATTTACCAATTTACTAAGCAAACTTAAGATTAATAGTTTTTTAGCAACCACTCCATATATTTGATTTTCTGAGACAACTGGATCTTCTATGGTATTAGCAATTCCCTTGGTATGAAATTCTAATTCATTACCTTTTTTTGCTATTTTAATCACTTGGTGAGTTACTATTTTCCCTTCAAATGTTCCACTTTTTCCCATATAGACAATATCATCACCTACTTTTATCTCACTAGTGGGTATTTTTTTTGATAGTAACATATCCCCTACTTGATATTTTGGAACCATACTTTCTGTTATAATTGTAAAGACGCTATATCCACCAACGGTTACTTTATTGTTAGATATTCTTTGTGTAAAAATAACACTTACAATTAGAACTATAAATAAAATTGTTATTGCTTTTACTATTTTATAGATAATTCTTAAATATTTATTACTTTTTATTTTATTTATTGTATTTTTCATACTTCACCAACCACATCTATTCTATATCTCTATTTTTTCTATTTTATTTAAATATTTTTTTATATATCTTGTATAAATATCTATAATTTTTCTATTACTTACTACTTGTTTATATTTTATTTTTCCATATTGCATAGAAACTAATCTTTTTAATTCTTCTTCGCTAATATTTTCATTTAATTTCATTAGTTCTTCTATCATATTATAAGTAATTTTAGATGTTACTTCTTCTTTTTCTTCAATACTTAATTCTTCATTATTTAACTTATTCATAATTAAATAATTTAAAAGAAAAGTTTCATCAAAGTTGTGTTTTAAATTTCCTTTATCTTGATAGTTCTTTTTCTCTTTTTTTATTTCTGGCTTTTTCATTACTTCTTCTTGCAGATAATTCCATAACTTTTCAGCATATTGAAAATTTACATTTTTTAAGATTACATTTGTTTTCTTTATAGGAGATGTCACTAGTGCAACATGGAGTTTAGATAAAGTTTTATACACTTCACTGCTAGTTAAATCTGATATTTGTAATTCTAATTTTTCTATTCTAGTTTTGATATCTAATTCACTATTTTTAGATGACTTATTATCTAGTTTTGAATCTAGTTGCATTGACATATTTACTTTTTCTTTACCAATAGTTGTAGTAGCATTATACTCAATTAGTTTGCTATCTTTAACTTCTCCAGGGATTATTCCATCTTGTTTTTTCCTAGCAATAAAGCCTTTCATATTTTGAATTAAACTATAGATAAAACGATTTTCATAAGTATTAAAACTTTCTTCTTTATTTATATTTAGTATTTTTGATGGTCTTACATTTCCTGTTTTTTTATCATAATCTTGAATTAAGTTTGTATTTCTTGATAAGTGTTTAATACTTTCTACCGTAACTCTTCTTGCTAGTTCTATTTTTACAATATCTTCTTCATTTACAATAAAGCGATTGGGATTTCTTAAAATGTTGTCTAGATAATATATTGTATCTTCCATTCTTTCTATCCATTCTAAGTTGTTATCAACTTTTTCATAATCACTCTTGACATTTACGGTAGATTGAACACTTTGTTGAAAGTTTTTTATTTTTTTTTCATCTGTTTTTTGATATAAATTTATGATATCTAAGCCCATTTAATCAGCTTCTTTCTATTATGTTAATTTTTTTAATCTTAACAAATATTCTTCACATTCTTTCATTTTTCCTTTACCAAATGTTTTATCTAAGAATTCAATATAGCCATCGATTTCATCTCTTATATAGGATACATTTAATTGTTCAAATTTTCGTAATACTTTTCTTGCTAAGAAGTAATCTACTCCATCTACTTCTTCTCCTCCACAGGCTACATAAACAGGAACGAATTTTTTCATGTGAGCTACTATTCTGTTACCAAAAGCTATTCTGAAGTGTTTGATAACATAGTCATCCATTACTTCTATTTTATCTAGGGTATCTTGACTAATTGGATTATTATTAATTGCATCTTGAAATAATTTATCTAGATAAGTATAATTAATATCTTGAGCATCAACATCTTCCGGTTCAAACACTTGTCCTTTATCATTAATATCAAGAGGCATTGCTCTATCATATACTTTATCAGTTACCATAAATGTTGAATCATCATTATTAATGGTTCCTATATACCACATATTAGGTGGTATTTTTAATTTACCATCAACAATATTTTTGGGATCATTCTTCCAACTAGCACTTACTAATTCAACAATCCATTCATCTTTATTGGGCATTTCTAGTATAGATAACATTTCCGCAAAATAATACTCTACTCTAGAAATGTTCATCTCATCCAGAATAACTGTATAAACATCATCTGTATATCCTGCTAAATACATTTCTTTTAATACTTCTGTTTCATTAAACTTTTTAGTAAATTCATTGAAATAACCAAATAATTCAGTTCTATCTCTCCATGATGGCTGAACAGATGCTACGCAAGAGTCATGTTTTAAAAATTTTCCCCAAGCATATGCTAAAGATGTTTTACCTGTTCCAGATATACCTTGTAAGATAACTAATTTAGTAGAAGCTAAGGCTGATATGAATAGTCTAATCATCTCTGTTTTATAATAAAGTTTTAAGTGAGAAGCTGAAAAATTTCTAAAATTTTCTACTAATTCAGGTAGCGTAAAATTATTATTATAATTTTTTATTTTATAGTTAGCAAAAGCTTCATCAAGAGAATGTAATTTAGGAAAACGAATTCCTTCTCCATCTAGTGCTGCATCTTTATCTTTATCTTCTTCAGTACTCTCTTCTCCTGGTTTTAATCCCAAGTGAGAAACTTTCATTGCCAAAATACTTTCTTTTTCTTTCATTAAACTGGATACTTCATTATTTAAATTTGCTACTTCTTCTAATAAATCTTCTTGTTCTACTATTGTCTTTCTGAATCTTAAATATTTTCTGATTAAGAAGAATATTATTAAAAAAATAGATAAAACTAAAACAATGGTTAAAACAATAGCAAGAATAACAAATACCCATTCTGGGCCATTAAAATCATCTTTATAAAAGTTAATGATTTTAATATATGCGGATATATTAAATATTTCTTTTATTCCATTTACTAATCCAAAGAAAATTGTTTTTATTCCTGAAAAAAACTGCATTAAAAACTCATATAAAAATCTTAAGAATGTCTGCATTTCATCACTTCCTAAATTGCTATATAATCATTATTATCTACTAATTCTTTTAATTCTCCATTAAAAAAGATATTAGTAAAGTAATCTGTATTTCTACCCTTTATCATTATATAGTCTTCATATTTATTAATTATAAGTCCAAATGAATATCCTTCTTTAATTAAGGAACATATCTCTTCTTCATGACTTAAGAATTCAGCTGGACTAATAGAAAGAATTATATTTTCTTTGATAATATCTGTATTAAATATTTCTTTAAATTTATTTTTTCTAGAGATAGTTTCTAATAATTTAGGAGAGAATTCTACTAAATATTTCTTCTTAAAGTTACCTTTTATAATATTTTTTAAGATTAAACTACTAACTAAATAATATTCTACTAATAATTTATTTACTGCTACTATTGATTCTGTTTTTACTTTATCAATAGCGTACTCACTATAAAGATTAGGAATAGAGATATTATCATTTAAATATACAATATAGATAGATGCATTTCTAATTTTCTTGCAGGTTATATAAAAATCATTAGAAGAAGTTTTTTTTAAGTACTTTTCTTTTCTATGCCAATCGGATAGTACTTCTTTTTTAAAGTTAGAAACAAAATCATCATCATATATTCCTAATTTTTCCTGCCTTATTTTATTTAGTTCTATAGCTTCTTGTTGAAGAGTTTGTTTACCTTTATATTTTTTTACACCATCTAGATAATAAAGCATTTTAAATAATTCTAAAATAAATTTGGAAACATTACTTGAATTATTTAGATAAACTTTCTCTAGAGCATTATTAAGAGTTGCTTCAAGAGTGCTTTTATTTGCTATTTCTTCATTATAATATCTAATATTTGCATATTCTTCTATATATTGTTTAAATGTGTCTTTCTTAAAATACTTACCCATAATCATCTTAGTATAAACTTCTAAGTTATTTAAAGAAAAATCTACATATTTTGTTATAATATCCATTAAAATCTCCTTCTTTCTAACTATATTCTACTTTAATAATAGAAGTATTATCTGTATTTGGATAAGTATAATTTATGGTTGTGTCTTTTTTATAGAATTTAACTTGCTTACTAGATAGAGCTTCAATAGAAAAGGTAATTGCTGTTACATATTCATAATTTCCAATTTTTTTAGTAGTGGTGTTTATTGCACTTAAATAGGATTCGTCTGTCATATCTAAAAGTACTTTTTTTGGATCAAAAGTCAATGTAATGAGAGCTGATTTACATTTGTTTTTTTCTTCATCAGTTAAGGATAAATAAGTTGAAATATCTATTTGGGAATTAACTTTATATTCCCCAAATGCTTCTTTAACTGTGTAATAATCAAGAGTATTTGTTATTTTAGTTTCTAAATAAGGACTTCCCTTTTTATCATTAATTTCATAGGATAGCCCATAATAGCCTACGATTAATTTAAAGGTACCCGTTATCTTTTTTCGATATGGTGATGTAGAGATTGCCTCTACCTTAAGAGTCACACTATCTTTATCATGGAGCGTTGTTGATGTTGGAATTGTTATTACCACGCTAAAGCTATCTTGGTTGCTACTAGATGGTATCATACTTTTTTCTTTATCATCTTTAATACTACAGACAACATTATCTGAACAAGAATACTTAATATTATAATAAATATCACTGGTACTTTTTACTTTGCTATTACTTAAACTATTCATATTAAAGGTCACTTCATATTGTCCTACTCCTGACCAGTTAGTCATTTCAATATTAGCTCCTTTGCTAGACAATTTATCACAGTTAAAATAAAATCCTTTTGTTGATAAATAATAATCTTTAATATCTAAATAGGCATATTTCGCATAACTAGCACTACTCCCTATTAAAATAATCAATATAATATATATAACGATTGCTTTAAACTGCCATTTCCCATTTTTTTTAATTATTAATATTTCTTTTATTTTGGATAATTTTGTTTTGATTTTTTCTAACATATAATTAGCACCTTAATTCTTTTAAGATAGAATATACTTCGTACAAAAATGCTACTAAAATTGGAAAAATAATAATTACTAAATATCCCCATTTAGATTCAAGAATTGATAAAAGATTTCCAAGAAAAGGGATAACAATACTATTGTTACTAATACCAATTAAGAATTTTTTATCAACAACTGTATCATCAATAACAACACTATCTTTATTAATGCTATTAATTGTTCCCGTTTGAATATAATATTTTTTTCCTCTAGATACATAATAAAATACTTTCATTTTTTCTTTATAAGTACTTTTATTATTCACAATAACTAAATCTCCTTTATTATAAGTTTCAGTTTTATCATTTTTTACAATTATCAAAGTATTATTATTAAATTCTGTAGTGTTATAGTCATTGTATGCTAATAAACATATTGTGGTAATTACTGCTACTACAGTATAAATAATAATTATAATATGGCTAATTTTCTTTTTCATAACTACTATACCTCTCCTACTTTCTCCTATTTAAGTATAGCACATCTATACTAACATTGTAAATAAAATATGCTATGCAAGTAAAAAAATAAATTTTCACATAGATTTTTATTGAAAGTGCACAATTAATGTGCAATAAGTTTTAGAAACATATATAATATCTTCTTAAGCAATTTATTTGTCATTAAGGAGGTATTGAAAATGACAAATTATTCTCATTTGTCTTATGAAGATAGAAAAAAATATTGAAGATGGATTAAATGAAAATAAATCCATAAATCAAATTGCTAAAGAATTATGTAGAAATCATTCTACACTCTTAAGGAAAATAGATAGAAACAAAAAACATTTGGAACCATCCATCAACCTAGAATAATTATAAAATTAATCATCCTGATATTTTGGATTTCAGCAAAAGCTCTTTTTATCGTTATATTAAAAATGGAATTTTTGAATTGGTCTTTTAGATTTTCTGAGAATTGTTAAATATAAAAAAAGAAAAAAATCAAGCCAAAGAAGAACAAAAAAAGAACGTGAAATATAGATACTGTTGAAAGTTTACAAATTGTTTCCTTACATTACTTTGAAGAAAGTTTAAATTCATGCTTATATTTAAGTTAGAATTCCAAACAACTGATAAAGTAACAAGAATTTTTAAAGTATTATAAACTCTTATTCCTTTAGATATTTATAAAAGTTTATTTCAAATTATTCTTACTTACAATAGTCACGAACTTTTTGATGTTAGTAATATTGAATGTATTCATTCAACTGGTAAATATGTTCCTCATCTATTTTTGGGTAATTCGCAAGCTTCTAGTCAAAAAAGTTTCATTGAAAAAAATCATGAATTCATTAGATATATTTTACCTAAAGGTCCTCTTTCAAAAATATTACTCAAGAAGACTGTAATTTAATTATGAATAATATTAATTCATTATGTAGAGATTCATTGAATAGCAAATCACCTTATGAAGCAATGCTATTCTTATGTGATGAAGATATATTAAAACTATTAAACTGCCATTATATTGAACATGATAGTGTTAATTTATCAAATAATTTATTAAAACAAAAATAATTATAACTCAAACTATATTTATTCTTACGGCAAACAAATTGTCATAAATCCAATACTATTTAACAAATCAAAGACACCAGTTTCTAATTATCAACAATTTTACTAGAATCAACATTTAGCTCAACTAATTCTATATTATCTTGATAAATAGCATCTTCATCACTTTCATTAAAATAAATTAGTAAAGTATATGTATTTACCTTGGGTGTAGAAAAATATAATTTTTCTTTATTAAAAGTAAATTCTTGAAAATAAGTACCGTCATCATCTTTTTCTATTACACTATTGTTATCATTAATTAAATTTACACTACTACTATCTCGATAATCACTATTTAAATACAATTTATATTGTAGTGGTAAATTTGTAGTAGTTCTAATTTTTAGAACATACTCAATATCAACATCACTTATCTTACTTTCTTTTTGATTAGAAATAGTAAAATTATAGACATATGGCTCGCTTCTTGGTACTAAATCACTTATTTTTATACTTTTATTTAACTTTCCAACTTCTAATAGATAAAAAGCTATACTAGTATCTACATTTCCTATTCCAGATGATTGATATTTAGAAAAAGTTACCGGAAGAAATTTAATCAAGATTAATAAGAATAAAAACAAAATGTTAATTTTAGAAATAAGAAGAAATTTCTTTTTACTAAACATAATATCCCTCCTTATTTATCTTTTAAAATAGGTATTTCTATTTCCTCTTCTTTTTTCTTTTTAATTCTTTTTTCTTTCTGTTTTTGTATTTTTTTTCTTTTAGTTTTATTATTATAGGAGAAAGTAAAACTAAATAATACTAAAGTAATAGTTAATAACGTAAACACCTTTGGAGTCATTAATACCTTTTTCCATATCCCAAATCTAGGTATTACTAAGACCACCTTTCCTAAAACATTCTCTTTTTTTACTTTTGCATCTTTGCTGTTATTAGCATCCCCCTTAGTAGTTATTGTCTTACTGTCTATTTGAATTACTCTATGGGTTATAAACTCTTTATTTAAATTATAAGTTATTATATCTTTTTCTTGATAAGTACTATTTAATTTAACAATTACTAAATCATTTTTATAAACAGCTGGCTCCATAGAACCACTAGCAATTTCAAAATAAGTATAACCAAAAAGACTTACATAGTCTTTTTTTTGAATATTTAAAGAAATATAACTATAAGTCATAAAAATAATTATTATGCTTATCAAGAATATTAAAATGTAGGTAATAATATTACCTATTTTATCTATTACTTTCATCTTTATCATCCTTTAGCACTATATTGATATACATTAACATGAATAGGCAAATTAATTTTAGTATCAGCTTTAGAACCTAATTCATAATCAGCTAAGTTACTTTCTTCATTATCATTATCTTCCCAAACTAATTCAATTTTAATATCATACTTTTCTTTGTTCTTTATCTCTTTAAGATGAGCTATTCCTTGATAAGTATTTTCACTTACCAAAGAAAATTCATGCCCTCCCACTTCACTAACAGATGTAACTTTAATTCCTGATTTGTTAAAAACTTCTGTATCAATTACTATTCTATATAAAAAAGAAGTATCTGTTGTCGAAGGATCAATTATGACATCAAAACTCCCAACTGAACCTGGGGCTCCCTTACCTTCTCTAACATGATTAGCATTACTCCAATTAATACTCGTCAAATCAAATTCTTCATCTTCTGTCGTTAAAGACGTTAGATAGGTATCTCCTACTCTGATTTTCCACCTAGCAAGTGCTATTGAAGGCGAATCAGTGATACCACTTTCAAATAACGAGTATGTTTGAGATAGCTGAAAAATTAGAACAAAAAGACCTATTAAAGTCATGGTGAAAAGAAAATACTTTTTCATCTAGGCCTCTTTTAAATTGCGTTTTACTTCAAGAATGAATTCATATAATTCATATAAGAAGATAAATAAAACTGGTAGTATGATTACAAGCAAGAATATCCATCTTGATGATAATATTTTTAAAATACTTCCTATTTTATGATAAATAACAGTGTTTTTAGTTGAACCTATTACATATTCACTAGAATATTCATAATTTCCTTCAATTTCATAAGTTGTTTCTGTATTAGTAATTTTTCTTTTAGAAATAACTTTTGCTAAATTAACAATAACAGTATTTTTTTCTTTATTTTGTTCATAGAAAAAGATAGAATCATTAGAGGTAATATCATCATTACCTGTATCTGTTACTACTAATAAATCACCCTTTTTATAGGCAGGTTCCAGTGAATTATCCGAAACAATTATAAAGCTTTTATCTCCTATTTCAGTTATTCCATATTTATTATAATTTAATAAGCATATTGTCATTAATATTACAACTAACATGTAAGGAATTAAGATGATTCCTCCTAGTATCTTTAATATTTTTTTCATTATTACACCTTCTATTCTACAAATTTAGTATACCATAGTTTTAATTACTTGGCAATTGAATTATTCCTAATTTATTTACATTAACCAAAAATAATATATCACCATAGTCTAGATTTAATTCTTCCATATATTCTATTATTTGTAGTTTTAAGATTATATCTATAAAATTAGATAAATTTGAATTAATATCTGTATCTGTAATTTTATAATTAATTAATCGATAGCGATCAGCTATTACCCTAGGAATATTTATTTTTTCTTTTACCGTTATATTATTTAATAGCTGATATTTTATAGAAATAATTTTATCTTTAGTATCTTTTATTGCTTTATTAATTTCATCATTAGTACTCTCTTCCATATTATCTTCAAATAGTTTTCTTGTATAAGTATAGTACGATAATAAAAAATCTAATATTTCATAATATGTTATATTATCATTCATAAGAGAAATTTTTTCTTTTACTTTATTATAATCTAGCAAATAATATTTTTCTTTTAAATCATCTAAAAGATTATTTATTTTTAGGAGAATCATTTCTGCTTTTTCTTGTTTTTTTATTTTTAGTAAAAATCGATATTTTTTCTCTTCTTTAAATAATTTTTTTTCTTCTTTTTTTATTTCTTTTAATAAATTTTTATAGATATTTTTTTCTTTATCTTTTTCTTGATAATTTTTTATAAAGTCATCGATTAAGAACTTTATTTCTAAGTAAAATTGATATTCTATTAGACAGTTATACAAACCAAAGATAGATTTATTATCTTCCTTATCAAAAAAGGTATTTATATATTTTTCTTTATCAAGAAAGTTATTTATATATTCTTCTTTTTTTTCTTTGCTATAAGATTTAATATCTAATTTTTCTTTTAAGAATAGATTAATTATATTTCCTTTTGTTTTAATTTTATTTTCTTTAGCTTGATTATATTTTTCTAAATAAGTATTTTTTAATTCAAGAGATGTATTTTTTTTATTTATATAATACTTAATAAACTTTTTTTCATAGTAATAATATAAATATTTAAAGTTAAGGCCTATATAAAATATAATGTTAGGACATTTCCAATAGATTTCATTAAAGCATTTTTGTAATTTATTGCTTTTTATGTTATCTATATTTTCAAGAAAACATTCCATATAAATAGAAGTATAAGGACCATATTTAAAGTCCTTTTTTTCTAATTTAACGCCCACTTTAGAAAAAATTTGAATTGCTTTAGATATATCTTCATTTAAGTTAGTAAAATCATCTTTATAGAAGTGAATAATTTCATAGATATAATAATCTAATTTAGATTTTTCGTATGGAGTATTCCATTCGTTTTGTAATTCTATTTCTTCTTTTATTTTATCTAAAAGTACATTGTCAAAAGAGATGAAATTTGATGATTCATAAAATTTATTTGCTCTTATATTTATTTCTTTTAAAACATCTTTTTCTAATGATTGATAGTGTTCTAATTTATCGTTTAGATATTCTAAGTATTTTGCTTTGTTTTTTTTATTATTTTTAGGCATTATTTCTAATGTTTCTTTTAAAAAATTAAATTCTTTACTTAGTTCATTCTTCATTAATATCCAACTCCTGCTTTTCTTTTTCAAGATATGATAAAATTTCTTTTATAGTACTATATGTTTCCAAAATTTCTTCATTAGATAGTTCTTTTATTTTTTGATTCATGATATCACCCATCTTCTATTTATTTAATTATAACGAATTTTTTTAAAATTGAAAAGTACTTAATTAAAATATTTTGGAATAAATAGTTTAACTAAGTTGTAAAAATAAATTCCACTTTGAAAGAATAAGTTACATCTTTGGTTAAAAAAGTATACATTTAATTGATATTTTTTAAAATGTAGACAACCCATAGAAAAAATCTATGGGTTGCCGACATTCTGACTTTTTCTAATATAAATTATTATACAGAAAAAGTTTTTTATTTTATAATTATATATTTTACTACTTCTCCAACATAAGTGTTATTATCATATAAAAGAAATTTGATTTGGTATGTACCTGTTTTTAATTTATCTTTTAGATTTAATATATATTGGAAGCGACTGTTAGGACTATCCATTACTAAATATTCATTTGCTGTGTTAGAGGTTTTTAAAGTATCTGTAACATAATCTTGTAAATTTACTTTAGTATAACTATATTTATAAATATCTGTATAGGTTCTTCTATATAATGCTACACGAATGCTAGGTTTCTTTAAGTTAGATTCATATTCTAAATTAAAATCTAACATTTTACTTTTATTTGAAGTTCTTCCCGTTTTAGCATCTACATAATTATCAGCATCATCCATAGAAACTGATAAACCAAAGTTTTCATTGACAATAGTTACTTCTTTGCTGATAGTAGTGGATGGCGCTAAGCCATAATAAATTCCATCTGCCGATCCAAACGTTTCTATTTTTAAGTGATATTCTCCACTAGGGATATTACTGTTTGTTGTATCTATAGTAATTTTACTTGATACATTAGCAACCGATTCTGCAATATTAAATCTTACCGTTCCATCTTGTCTAGGAAAATAATTAACACCTTCATAGATGAATTTTGTACCCAACAAGGTTGCTCCGTTGACTAAATTATCTTCACTGTCATATAATGATAGTCTTATTCCTAATTTTTGGTTATAGAAATTAGTATCAATAATATTTATACTTCCTGTTTTTTGTTGGTCAAAATTAGTTATTACGTTTAATTCTACAGAAGAACCTACGTATATGGTATCATTACTTAAAGTAGCTTCTGCATCAATAATAGCATCTTTTCCTTTATATAAGTTGTAAGTCATTTTTTGTTGAGCAATATCTAATACTGGTATTACAGGATTGTCATTTTTATCTCTTAATTCCATTAGTAAGTTTTTCTTCAGGACAGTAGCATCTATATTTGCTTCTTTCAAATCTACATTAAAGATAAATTCTTCTTCTGCTTTTTTATTGGTACTATCATAGTACCTATTATTAGCATCACTATCACTATAAGTATTATTAGCACTTGAACTACCCATTTTAATAAATCTAGAGAACGGATAACTGATTTCTCCTTCGGTATAAAGTTCATTTAGGCTATTTTCATAATCTTCTTTACTAATTACATAATAATAATATTCTGGTTTATCACTACTAGCAAAGTCAATCATTGTAATTTTAGTATTTTTAGGTAAGGCATAATTAGAAACTAGACTTCTGTAATAGCCATCTTTATATGGAGTAAAATTACTTTTTTTAAATAGCGAAAAATAAGTACTGAAGGTACTGGTTGAAGTAATATGAACATTACTATTAGCGAACATTTCATATTGATCTCCTACCGTTATAGCTCCTTCATAGTTATCTCCATCATATAATGCTGATGATAAATTTACTTGAATGTTTACTCTTTGTATTTTACTATTTAAATCATCAATAGGTGTTGATACCATCAAAGAAATTGTAACACTACCTAAATCAGCAGAAACATTTAAGTTTTTAGAGTGATATAGATAGAAAATAAAACTTGGTATCGTGGAAGAATTTTCACTTTTATAGGTTGTAGTTCCTTTTACTTCACTTCCCTTTTGAGTGATAAATTCTGTATCACCTTTGGTAATCCATCCGTTTGTTCCTGTTTTTATGGATAATCCAAAATTTTTGTTGGCTTCTTCTGTAGTTTTTGCATATCTTGGAATATCTTCGCTTGAAAGTAGTTCTATATTACTAGATAAGTTATCGTAATTAACTCCTAGAACATGAAATTCTGTATTAGGTTGATAATAGTTAAGTAATTGTAATTCATATGTTCCCAGAGTAGAATATTTAGATGCTGTTAGAGATAGGTCAATTACTTCAACTGACTCTCCTACTACCCATCTATAGTAGATGGTATCATTAGGTGTTGGCTCTATATAATCTTGTTTTATTGTAGTTCCATTTTCTTCTGGATAATTGGTATAAAAGCCATCTTTATAATAGTTATGATTTTCTTTATGTTGCCCCATGACATAGCTTCCAGTTGAGAAATGATAAATTTCTGAACCACTAATCGTATCACCATAATTGTATTTATCTGAATATAGGGCTGTTGTTATTTTTCCATTTCTATCTTTAGTAAACATTCCGAAGAATGTCATTCCACTTACTTCTCCATAGGTTGCTAATGATTCATCATCAGAGATGTTTAGGTTTTTGCCTTCTAGCATGTAAATACGATTTTCACCATTCTTGGCCACTTTTTGGTTTTCTTTGTCAATGGTTACTTCGACATTTTTTTCTTTTCCATCAATATCAACTAGACTGGAATATTTTTCTAGAAGGTTTGTTCCTTTATTTAAATATAATACTGAGCCATTCTTTAGTTTTAGATGTTTTATTCTACTAAAGGTAAATAATTCATTTTTATATTTGTTAGTTCTATCAGTTGCTCCTAATAATTCTATGGCACTGTTATTTAAGGTAACTACATCTGCTCTTTGGATTGAGACGTTTGTTTTGTAATTATCTCCATTACCATAATTATTGATATTTACATAGCTATAACCACCTGATGATGAGGCATTTCCACTACCCAAGATTGAGCCTGAAATTATATAATTGGTGTGCTTAGAAGCATCTATATTTATGTTAATTCCTTTTGTAACACTAATAAATTTAAAGTCATAGTCGACACTACCACTGGCATTTGCTTCTCCTCCTCCAAAAACAGTCCCTCCTATTATGATATCATCTTTTTGGTAATCAGTAGCATCTTCAATGGTATTAATTCCAATATTCACGTAAGTTTCTCCATAAACAACCGAGGTATTCGCTCCACCATAGACGTTTCCTAAGATAGTTGCTCCTGCTATATTAACATAGCTTTTAGCACTATTTTTATTGGTACAAGTTATTGCATCACCTGATGACGTAAAGTCATTTTCACATCCTGTAGCAGCAGCATTTCCTCCTCCAAATAGGTGTTTTGTGATTACTGTTTTTCCAGATACATCTACTTCATTTCCAGTTACAACGACAGCTGTTTTACCGTTGCCACCGGCATGAACACTTTCTCCTATGGTACTATCGGTAATTTTGGTTATAGCATTACCTAGAACTGCTCCATCATTGCCACCTCCATAGGTATTTCCTGAGATAGTGGCATTTTTTATTAAAACACTTGTATCTCCATCTACTAAAGCAGCATTTCCTCCTCCATAGATATCTCCTTTAACTGTAGTTTTATCTAAGATGTTTAGAGAAGTGTCTTTTAATATACTAGCCTCATTCCCTCCTCCATAGATAGCTTTTA
The DNA here is from genome assembly GCA_934131005.1 of uncultured Bacilli bacterium. Lineage (GTDB taxonomy): Bacteria > Bacillota_I > Bacilli_A > RF39 > UBA660 > RUG11198. The sequence continues at coordinate 23,021 of CAKOYV010000007.1, forward strand.
GAATAGTAGCATTAGTAGTTGTAACGTTAGGTTTATTTGTAACTGCTTTGTTTCCTCCTCCATAGATTGAACCATAACTTCCACTAGTTAAGTTAATATTACTAGTTTTAGTTAATCCACCTTCATTATTTCCACCATACATATTATTAACATATAAATCATTATAATAAATTGTTTTAGTATCTGTTCCATCTGAATTATGACCTACTAATATATAACCTACAATTTGAAAATCAGAATAGTCTACGTAAGAATGAATACAAAATTCAAAAGAATGAGTTGAATTTGCTGATAAAGCATTTGCACCATACCATTGATTTGTTTGGTTGGAATGAAATACACCATTAATTTCTTCAACATTCGTTCCTGACCAGTTAGAGTCAAAAACAGCATCAGTGGTTATTAAGTAAAAATCCCAATTAGTATAACTTGTTGTTGAAGCATTGTGAAGAGTAACATTAATTTTTTCACTAGATTTTATTCCTAATGGATTGGTTTGGTTTACAGTACTAGTATCGAAAGAAACATCTGCATATAAGTTACTATTACTTTCTAATTCTTGAGGTGTATTTTTTATATTAGTAGTAGTAACATTTCCTAATACATTAGAACCTCCAAAAATATTTTTTATATATCCTTTATTTAAATTTAAATGTGTAGTAATAACACCAGCACTTTTTCCTCCTCCAAATAAATAATCTATTTTTCCATGAATTATATTTAGATTTGAGGTAGTTGTTTCTGCTTCTAGTCCTCCTCCATAAATGGAAGTAATAATACCACCTGTTACTGTTACATTAGAGTTTACGGTTGTTCCTCCCAAATTATTTCCTCCATAGACACTGTCTGCTATGCCGTCATTTATGTTGATATAACTAGTATGAACAGTTCCTTTTTGGTCAGATCCCCCAAAAACATTGGTAGCTCTGTTATTTAAATTAACATTAGTTGCAGAAACGATATCCGTCTCTCGACCGCCTCCATATACATCGGTAACATCTCCTCCATCTATTGATACATTACTTGTATTAGTTGTTCCTCCAATGTTATTTCCACCGTAAACATTTGTTACTTTACCTGATTTTACATTAACATTACTAGTTGTAACATCTCCACTTGTATTAGACGCACCAAATAAGTTAGTAACTGTCCCTCCATTTAATAAAACATGACTGATATCAACTTTTGCTTGATTACCTCCGCCATATCCATTAGTGGTAGTTCCTCCATAAAAATTAATGTTTGGTTCGCTTACTTCTGTTTGATTTCCTCCTGCATAGGCATTTGTTATTTTTCCTCCATGAACATTTACAGTTACACTTCCATTTGGAGTTCCCCTTTGATCGGATCCGCCATAAACATTGTCAATTATTCCACCTTTAATATCAACAGCGACATTACCTAGAACATAAGGTGTATAAGTACCATTACCTTCTCCTCCTCCAAAAACGCTATTTATCGTTCCAGATAATACTTCAATATTCGTATTTTTAGAAGAAATGGTTGTTGAATTACTTGCTCCGTTAACTGTACCAAAAGCACTTCCTCCATAGATAGCATTTTCTATTTTTAAGTTTTCATTACTCTCATTTTCTATCCCTGTTATAATTTTTACTTCTCCTGTTACAAAAGTACCTGGACTTGATGATGATTGATATCCACCTTCTCCTCCTCCATAACAAGAAGTTCTGACTGTACCTGATAAGAGATTTAGAGCAACATCTCCATAAACTGTTCCTTTAGTTCTTGAACCTCCATAGATAGATCCTTCTACCAATCCTCCATTTAGAGTTATATTTACTTTAAATTCTTTACTAGAGGTACTTGCTCCATTATTATTTCCCCCACCATAAACATTTCCTTTTATAGTACCTCCTAATAGAGAAATATTGCTATAATTTGAATTACTGCTACTATTAATTCCAGTAGCCCCGTAGTTTCCTCCTCCATAGACATTTCCTAAGATAGTCGCGTTAGAATCTACAATAATTGTTGAATTATCATTAGTCCCAATTGAATCAGTACCTGATTTACCATTACCAATCCCAAAGACTGATCCTGCTTCAGCATTCCACAGTTTAGTTCCATTATTTACATTATCTTCCTTACCAATAACAGCATTTCCTCCTATATAGATAAATGAACTACCTGATAATTTACCATCTCCATCAGAACCTATGTAACCATTAGAGCCTCCAAAAATTTGATAATTAACAACTCCACCAGTTACTGCTATGATTCTATTTCCATAAGTGGTACTAAGTCCCGCACCTCCTACTATTGCATCAACTTCTCCTCCTGTTATATACATATATATATCATTTAGACTATCTCGATTATCACTAGAAGTTGGTCCCCCTATTAGATTATAAATCCATCCCCCTTCAACTTTAACTTTTTTTGGAGCATAATGATCTCCATATCCTCTACCACCAACATAGATACCTGTTGCATAATCTGATTTTCCTGATCCAAATTTCCCACTTTTTACAACAAAATCAAAGATTAGACTAGTAGTTGTATTAGTGGCATAATAATTACCTCCACCCCAGCTTGATGAAGCACAAAAATTAATATCGAGGTTATTATTGTTTTTTGTTACTTTATCATAATCATTCCCATATATAGCCTTACTATTTAAGTATCTTGAAGAACTATTACTATACGAGGCATTTGCTAAGGATATAGAATTATAAAAGCCACTTTCTATAATAACTTTATATTTAGTAGGATTACTAACACTACCTGTAGAAGATCCTCCTCCCCAGTAATTGCCACTATTATTATTATCTCCTGCTATAATAGCATTAAAAGTTTTATAACTACCACTTTGTACAATACCTCTACCTATTCTTACATTATGATAATTACCATAAAAGTATTTTGAATTACTAGTACCACTAGAAGGACTACTACTATTATTACCAGTATTAGAATTTATCTTGATATTTTCTATGTTTACATCACTATAAGCATGATAAGCGTTGCTAGAAACATCCCATGTAACATTATCTCGATAAGAAGTTCCATTATATATACTAGTTAAGGTATAAGGTTTGTTTTGACTACTAGAAGGAACACTACTAGTATTAGATTGCATAACAATAATATTGGTATCTCTTGTTGCTAGATAATAATACTCATTATCACTAGAAGATACGATAACATTACCATCGTTATCATAATATTGCATTAATTCATAATATTCACACCCATTATAATTATTACATGTTCCACTTTCTTGATATTCTCCTGTATCACTATAATAGCCACTAATAGATGAATATCTATCAATTGTAACTTTCTTGTAATAACCACTTACTATTATTCCATCATCAAACCCTGGTAAATTTTCATAGCCAGTAATTTGTGGAGTATAGACTTGCATCTGATTATTCCAACCACCAGTTGATAATTTATAATAAGTAACACTTGAATCATAATTATTTTCTGTAACTTTAGAATAATAAGTACATCCATTCCTGTTACGACATTCGTCTCCAGATATATCATTTCCATATCTATCATAAGCATTATCTGGATAATACGTTTTACTCCACCAGCTACCACTACTAGTAACAGTTTTTTGAGTATAAAGCCCTGTTATATCTTCATAGACAGCAACTTTCCCCCCTATTTTAACCATTCCTTTATCTTTTAATTTGTTAAAAGTACTTGACCATTGATTGGAAGTAGAAGTAATTTTTCCTACATCAGCAGTTACCCAATTAGCATGAAAAGTTATTTTTATATTACTTGTATCTGTTACTGGTATTTTAGCATGTCTTTCATAATAATTATCATTATATTGAATAGTTACTCCTTTATAGTCTGTAACCCATCCATTGAACCCTTTATCGATTGGTCTATCTGTAAAAGGATTTTCTATTAAGGTTATATCTATATATCCATCATTTATTGGATATACTTTATAATACTTATAAGTATTTTGTCTTTCAGTTAAGCTAACATAACCTACTAAAGTATTATCATTAATATCAGTTCCATCATAAGTAATTTCAACATTCACTAGATTTTTTTCGTTATAAATATTTTGATTTTCTCCACTTGGTAAGGAGCCCGTTGAACTTGCAGTATAATTTAAACTTTCATAATAATTATAATCACTTTCGGTTTCATCTACTATAACCATATTATCGAATACACCACTGTTATTTTCTACTTCTGATAGTGTTGTTGTAGTTGTATATTCGCTATAAGTTAATGCATAAGTAGTGATAGAAGCAATTACTATAAGTGCTAATATTACTGTTAGTAAAATTTTGCTTGTTTTATTATTTTTTCTTTTCATTTACAACACCACTCTTTTATCTTAGATAAATTATAACACAGAATTTATTATTTTGGTATAAATATCACATATAATTCAAGAAAAAAGTAAATTTTTCATTTGTAAAATTAAGTTCCATTCTCAAATAATAAAAACTGAAATTTCACAACAACATTTTGATAAAAAAATAAAAAAACGCTTATTTAAGAAATTAAAGTAGAATGAACACTAAAAAGAAAACAATTAAAAAAAATAGTAATTATTTTCAGCTACAAATAAAACTTTATATAATTAGGATAGTAGTTTATTTAAATATGACAATTGATGAAGTAACAATATATATTTAAAGTTATAAACGAAAAGCTATTCCTAATTTGAATAATATATTTAATAAATTAAACGTCTTTCATGAAAAATACTTATAAATTAAGTAGAAAACAGTTAAAGCAATTACCTATACAAAAGCATCTAGAACTTCTGATGATGAAACTATTGCAACAGAAAATTATTACATAATAGATTATCATATTAGTACAGAAAAATTAATAGACACTATAAAGAATCATTAGAATATAGAATGTAGATTACATTGGAAATTAGATGTCATTTTAGATGAAAACCATTCCAGAAATAAAATTGAAAATTCAATAAATAATTTATCAATAATGTATAAAATAATATTTAACTTAGCAAATTTGGATAATCCATTTAGTAAAGTACCATTACAAAGAAAATTAACTAGATATATGTTAGATTTTTAAAAACATAGAAAAACTGATATTTGAAATAATTCCAATTATCAGTTAACTTTAATTATTTTTAAGCGATTGCCATACCATTTTGATATCCGTTTTTACTTTAAATAAATTTCACCAAAAACTATAATCACTTATAAATATTTATTATCCAGCAGCAGCAGCATCTTTATCATTCAAACTAAATTGAAGTTTCAAAGATATATCTCCACCTGAAGCATTATTTTCACAGTCAACATCTTGTCCTTCAACCCAGAAATAAATTCTCACTTTTGTAATTGTATTAGGTGTTAAATCAAATAATTTTTCATATCCAGCAGCACCGGCCCATCCAGCTTTTGTTTTAATTCCTGGAACAACGCTTGCAAATTGTGTACCATTATCTGTTGCATTAGCTTTGCTTAATAGAACATCATTAGCGGTTGTAACTTCTGCTATTGTACCAAAGTATGGAACTTGAGATTTTGAAGTTGCAGCTGTATAAGCATTACCACTATTTTCACTATTATAGTATGAATATGCATTAGAAATACCAGTCGTTGTATGAGCGTCATAGTTTGGCTCCCATACATAAATATTAGAAACATCTGTTGTTGTCAATGCTTGAATTTGGGCTAATTCCGAACCATTTTTAGTACTTCCTTCATTGATAAAAGCAACACGTGAAGCATTTTGAGTTCCTAAATCTGAACCACCTGATTTAAATGTTACATCAGATGATTTTGTTAAATAAAGTGGTTTAGAATCTGCACCGTTATCATCTAGTCGAACAAATAAGTCAAACATAACAAAATGTCCATTTGTCCCAACATTTTCAGTATCTTTTACTGTATTATCTTTTACTGTGCTAACATCTTTTGTTGTAAGAATGTATTGTCCTTTATTAGCGGTTGTATTACTTGTTTCTACTGTTCCCAACCACATACTTAAGTAACCATTATTCAAAGATTTTGCAGCGGTTGATACTGGTTTTAAAGTCTTTGGCACTTGGTTAGTAGCAGCTGTATATGTATTAATCGCTCCTTCTATATCAGCATTAGTAATAATAGATTTCCAATTAGTACCATCAACTGAAACCTGAATACCACCACTAGCAGCAACATTAACATCAATATCCTCAACTGTTACTGTTCTATTAGAAGTAAACCAAGCATAGGTTGATGTACTAAGAATTATGCCAGTTATAATAAGTAGTAAAAGTAATAAAAATAATCTTTTTTTACTTCTTTTTGTATCTTCTTTTAATTCTTTCTTTTCCATTTTCTCTACTCCTTTTTATACATATTTGATTGAATAAATAGCAGGCCTATCTATTCCTATCATAAAATGATGATATCATATTTCTCGACAAAATGCAACAAATTTTTCAGGATTTGATGGAAAAGTAATTATGATAAAATATTCAATTCAATTACTACAAAGAATATTGTCCTGGCGAAAAAAACACCAATGAAAGACTTACTGGAATAATAAGATATTTTATTCTTAAAAGTTCTTTAATAGAAAGTATTAAGTTATAAGATTCCTCACGAAACACTTAAAAAAGATTTTAACAATAAACCATTTTTCTCCAAATTTAATCACTTCTAAATCCTTATATTCCATTTTTGAATTTTTAGCATTTTTAAACACTATTTCATAAACGTATTCTCTCAAAATGATAAAATCATTCAAAATGAAACAATTTTATAAAGAAACTATATAAAAAATTGAATTTGGTTATACCCCATGAAAACTAACATTTATTTTTGAAAAATTCCCTTAAACACTTTAAGAAGGATTGGTACTAAATTCTAAAGCAAATGACAAATCACCTACTGAAGCATTATTTTCACAGTCAACATCTTGACCTTCTAACCAGAAGTATACTCTAACTTTAGTAATACCACTTGCAAGACTAATTAGTTTTTGATAAGCTGTACTACCTGTTGGTGTCATAATATTGGGCATTACAGTAGAAAACTTGGTAGGATGTCTGGAAGCAAGAGAATCTTTTAAAGTTATGTTTTCGCTTTCACTAATTTCAGATTGAACCCCATCATAAGAGATATATTGAGCGTTTGTCTCACTAGTAATAATATTATAAACATCTTTTGCATTACTAATTCCTGTTTTAGTATGAGTATTATAATTTGGTTCCCATATATAAACGTTATCTTGATTAATAGTAGAAAGTGATTGAATAGTCGACGTGCTACTACCTGCACTAGTATTTCCTTCAACAACAAATGCAACTCGAACAGCATTCTCCGTTCCAGTACTAGTAGTCCCATTATAGGTAACGTTAGATTTACCTGTTAAGTATAGGTCTTTTGCCTCAGTAGTTTTTAAAAAGATATCAAATACTACAAATTTGCCGTTAGATGTTTCACCACTACTTTCTGTTTCAGTACTTTTAGTTGATATTAAAATGTAATCTCCTCCACCATTTGATCTTACTTCTCCTAAATACATATTCATATGTCCTTGATTATCTAATGCTCCAATTGTAGATACTGGTTCTATCATTAGTGGAAGTTGGTTTACGCTCGATGGATAAGTTGCTCTAGCAGCTACCAATTCATCTTGATCAATTCCTGCTTTCCAATTAATTCCATCAACAGATATTTCTAAGCTTCCTTTACTTTGAACTTTAACATTTAGAGTTTCTACCTTAACCATTCGGTTAGTAGTAAACCAAGCATAAGTAGATGTTGCTAACATTACCCCTGTAATTAAGAGTAAAAACAATAAATAAACTACTCTCTTCTTATCAATAACTTCATCTGGTTCTTCTTCATAATAATATATTTTTCTTGTTCTAATCTTTCTTCCCATTATAGTCTCCTATTTCTTCTTTTTATTTTTATTAGTAATATGTTCATCCCTGATGTCTAAATGCATTTTAATTTCTCCTCCAATTAAAGCATCTACACAATCTGGATCATCTCCTTCAATCCAGACCACAAGTGTATATTTATCTATTTCTCCCGGTTTAAAGTTTGCCCTTTGTCTTAATATTGGTGTTTTTTCTTTATAAAACTTTTCTGTTCCTGCTTCTGTTTGTTTAGTTACAGAGTTTTCTTTAGCATATACCACTTTTTCGCCATTTAAGATAACCATTATTCTAACTGCTTCATCAATATTTCTAATCACATCATCAATAGTACATTCTACCCAATAGTTTACGGCTTCGCTACCTTCATTTTCTAAATAAAAGGTATAAGCAATATAATTTTCGCCATTGTGAGCCCCATCTTTTTCGTCATTAATATTATCAGGAATCCATTTTACAGAAATATTATCCATTGAATCTATCTCTTTAGCATACAATCTATTTTTTATCTCTTTTTTCTCATGATCTTCATATAATACTATTCCTTTATCAGCAGCAAAAGTCGGATCTAGAGTTATAGTAAAGTTTCCTCCATTATAAATAATTGCTAATATAATATATAAAAAAGCAAAGATAATCATCAATACTAAAGATATTCTTTTTAGCCATTTATTTATTTTTTTTCTTCTTTCTAATCTATTGGCTTTCACTATTACACGACTCATTGTACCACCCTACTCTATCCATATTTTATTTTATCATAATTATCTATTATCTGCAATTGAATTTTTTTAAATATTTTGATATAATACATATAAAATAAAGGAGGATTACTATGCCTTATATATCAAAGAAAGCGAAGAGAAATAAATTAATATTACTATTATGTCTTATTGTTATGGTGATTTTATCCATATTTTGCATAAAGGATACTTATGCTAAATATATTACTACTACTACAGGAGATGCCGATATTTCTGTTGCAAGATGGAAGATACTTGTTAATAATAAAGATATTACTTCTGAAAAAGAAATATCTAATGTTATTACTCCAATTTTTGCTGGTAATGATGATATAGCTCCTTCAGTTATTGCGCCTACAACAGAGGGATATTTTGATTTAATTATTGATGCAAGTGATACAGATGTATCTTTAAAATATGAGATAACTACTTCAGATAATAAAGATAGCATAGTTCGTGATTTAGTTATTTCTGGTTATTCTTTAAATGATGGTAATAGACAAAATATCATTAATTCAAATAATCAAATTAAAATAGAGGACAAGATATTATATAATAGTACTAATAAAAAAGTTAAGTTAAGAGTTTATTTAAAGTGGAACGACGATGAAAAAAATGGAGCTTCAATGGATAATAAAGCGGATACTAAGGCTGCTAATACTACAGGGGGAACAGCAAAAGTTAATGTTAATTTAAAATTTACACAACTTCCTAATACAAGTAAGTAGCTTTTAAAAAATACTTCTATAGAATTTAGAACTCTATAATATTTAGTGGGTGCAAATATAACACTCACTATTTTATTACATTAAAAAGTGACTGGATTTATGACTCAATCTGACGTCGTTAATCACCTAATAAATATAACACCTCAACTGAAAGAAACATATGAAATGTATCAAAGCATCTTATATTCATTAAAAAATAATGACTATAAACAATTAGAAATAGCCCTAAATTGTAAAAATAACAAATTATCAAGTTATATGAAAGCTGCTATTCAAACTTAAAAAAAGTATTTACCATATATTAAAAATACATTATCTAATCCATATAGTAATAGTTTTGTTGAAGGAAATAATAACTTTATAAAAGTATTAAAAAAAATAGCATTTGGCTTTAGAGATTTTAGAAGATCCAAAGCAAGAATAATGATATGTAAAAATTTATTGAATATCAAAAAAAGCCAACACATTTTAGTATTGACTTATTTAAATTTCTTTATCAAAATTTTAGATACACCACTATTTGACAAAGAACCGTAATCTCTGTATACTTTTTCAGCAGTCTCAATCATTTTCTTTTTTTAAACGCCTCAAATCTATTAATCTTAACGCCCAATTTTACAAATTTCTTCTCATATTCCGTCATAATATTCAGACTAACATCACTACTATGCAAATCATGAGTAATACTAGAAAAAGAATATCCCCAATCACGTAGACTATCAAGAGAATAAGCAAACAAATCATTATTATCTGTCTTCATAATAATATGATTATCTGTCTTAAAAACACTATCATACTTAAAAAGAAAAATAGGACTAGTAAGACGTCTTTTAGCATGTCTATCCTTAGGCCATGGATCAGAAAAATTCAAATAAATAGTATCAACTTCAGAAGAAAAAACCTCATCTATCATCATTGCATCCATACGAATAAGACGTAAATTTGAAATATCTAACTCTTGAGATTTTTGAATAGCCCTTACAATAACACTATCATATTTTTCTATTCCAATAAAATTAACATCAGGATATTTAAGAGCATTTTCTATTATAAAATCTCCCTTACCCATACCAATTTCTATTTTAATAGGATTATCATTTCCAAAAACATTAGCCCATTTTCCTTTATTATCTCTTGGATTAGGAACATAATACTTCCCAACTTCTATTATCTCTTCTGCACCTTTAACATGTTTTAATCTCATAATATCTCCCCCTATTCAGAAATAACTTTATATATAAGTTTTACCTCTTCTGGCTTTTTTTGACCAACCTTAAAGATAGGCATATTCATAACACTAGCCTTCAAGCTCTTTTTAGTATAAAGTGTCATTAAAATATCTCCTCTTTTTACATAATCACCAATATTTTTATTAATAACAATACCAGCACCATAATCAATTTGGCTATCCATATTCTCACGACCAGCACCAAGATGCATTGATAACTTTCCTAACTCCAAAGCATTAATATCTTGTAAATATCCATCCTTAGGACTCTTAAGTTCATACTTATTACTACTAAGAGATAAACCATCAATATCTCCACCTTGATATTTAACAAACTCTAAAAATTTCTTATATCCTAGTCCATTATCAAGCTTCTCACAAACCATACTGCGAGCTTCTTTATAACTAATATCAAGACCTAATTTTACCATATAGCTAGCAAGTTCTATACATAGGAAACGCAATGGACCATCACTTTTTCCTTTTAAAACATCTTGGGCTTCCATAACTTCTAGAGCATTACCAACATTATGACCAAGTGGAATATCCATATTAGTAAGTAAACATACAACCTTAATATCATTAGCCTTACCAATCTTAATCATCAAACTAGCAAGCTTTTTAGCATCATCTAAATTCTTAATCAAAGCACCAGACCCAACTTTAACATCAATAACTAAATTATGAGCTCCACTAGCAATCTTTTTACTCATGATAGAAGAAGCTATTAAAGCAATTGATTCAACCGTACCAGTAACATCCCTTAGAGCATATATCTTTTTATCAGCTGGTACTAAATTATTAGTTTGACTAACTATAGCCATCCCAATATCAGTTACCTCCCTAAAAAATTCATCACTATCAAGCTTAGTTCTAAAACCAGGAATAGATTCTAACTTATCAATCGTACCACCAGTATATCCTAATCCACGACCACTCATCTTAGCAACATTAACACCACATGCTGCAACAAGAGGTGCCACTATCATTGTCGTCTTATCACCAATACCACCCGTAGAATGCTTATCAACAACACGCCCAAACTTAGACATATCCATTCCTTCACCACTAGCAAGCATATACTTAGTAAGAGAAAATATCTCATTATCAGTCATTCCCTTTATAACAATTGCCATAAGCAAACTACTCATTTGATAATCATAAATCTTACCATTCATATAATTTTCAATAATAAATTTAATTTCCTTATCACTAAGAATTAATCCCATTCTTTTCTTATTTATTAACTCAACTATATCCATATATTTATCTTCCCTCTTATTCTTCTATTATTTCTACATACTTAGATTTAAATAAATCCTTCTCTTCATCTATTTCACTTGTTATATCTTCTAATTTAGGTAACTCATCACGAGAAGATAGACCAAAATAATCTAAAAAATCATCTGTTGTCTTATATAAAAGAGGCCTACCAGGACTATCACTCTTACCTACATCCTTAATTAATCCTTGTGCAACTAACTTTCTTATTACATAAACAGAATCAACCCCACGCATCTCATCAATTTGCATTCTTGTAACAGGCTCATTATAAGCAATAATAGCCAAAACCTCTAATGCAGCTTGTGATAAAACATGACTACCAGGACTATCAATAAGTCTTGCAAAATACTTACGATGCTCCTCTTTCGTAGTAAGTTTAAAAGTATTACCTAAATATCTAAGTCTAACACCACGATTATTTTTCTCATAATCCATCTTCAAATTATATACAAGTTCCTTAGCCACCTCTTCAGATACCTCTAAAACATGACAAACATCACGAAGTGATAACCCATCATCTCCCGCAACATATAATAAACCTTCTAATACACCTTCCATAACATCACATCCATCTCTACTCTGAAATAAGCTCTACATATATATTAGCAAAATTACCTGCCTGAAGAATAGTAATATCACCCTCACGAGCAAGCTCTAAAATTGACATAAACGTAACAACAATATAACTTCTACTATATATAGAAAACAAATCTCTAAACTCAGCCTTTTTATTTATACGAAGATAATTCCTAATATCACTCTTACGCTTCTTAACACTATATTCCTTATTAGTAATCTTAGTGTTAAGTGGCTTCTCCTTATCCTTTCTTTCTAAGAACTTATAAAAAGCACTAACCAAATCATCAATCGAAATATCCGTATCATTAACAAGCTTCCTATCAGCAATATCCTCTATCTTAGACGGTGCTTTCGTATAAATCTTCTTACGATCTAACTCCATTTTCTTAAAATTATGCGAAACACTCTTATATTTTTCATATTCAACAAGCCTATTAATTAAATTATCACGACTAACTTCTTCTTCCTCATCGCAAGATACCAAAACCTGTTTCTGAGGCAATAAAGAATTAGACTTAATCAACATAAGCTCACTAGCCATAACCAAATACTCAGATGCAACAACTATATCCATAGCCTCCATCTGATGTATATAATCCAAATATTGCTTAGTAATAACATCAATTGAAATATCATAAATATCAATATTAGCTTCCTTAATTAAATGTAACAATAAATCTAGTGGCCCCTCAAATTCATCAATCTTTATCTTATATTGCATCAAAAAACACTCCCATACTTATAAAAGTATACCATAATAAAAAAAGAAAAAAAAGTCTTTTTTTACCTAAAAATCAATTCTAAATATAACTTTAAAAATAAAATCTAAATCACACCCAAATTTATCTTTTTTAATATATCAATCGATAAATCATATCCCAACAAAAAAAGATAAACAGCCGACCTAACCATCTATCTTCCAATTATTTTATTAAAGTTATTCTAGCATAACCATTCCCCTTTTTAGCATACCCACTAATTGCATCATCAGATACATTAGTGGTAGATATAGTTTTAGTATCCTCCGCAGCAGATTCAAGGCAATTATAGCAATACATAACTTTATTAGTTAAAAGTGAATTCCCTATATAACCAGAACCACCGCCTCCGCCACCTGCTAAATCAGAAGAACCGCCTCCATAAAAACCAATTCCACCTTGCCCGCCACCATCACCGCCACTAGTTTTCCCGCCTACTCCAAACATACCATTTTTAATAGAAACAGTGCTACTTCGAGAATCTATAGCCGTAGATTGGCCACCACTTACTTGGCTTCCACCCATAGCAGTAGGAATAATAGATTGCCAATCAACTATATCATTTTTTAAAAAACCTTGAGCCCCAGAATTTCCAATATAACCACCACCTGAACCACCAATTCCATCATACCATTCAGAACCACCACCACCACCTGATACAATTAATATTTTTGATAAATCATTTTCAAAATTATTCAAAGTATCTGATTCAGTAGTTATATATGTGGCACCTCCGCCACCCGGTGCTGTACCCCCTCCATGATCATTTTCTGAAAATCTTCCAACATTTACAAAAATATTCCCATATTCCAATGATACATTACCATTGGAATAACCACCTACTCCACCTTCTATTTTATTATTATCCCAACCTCCACCTTGTGCACCCCAAGTTTCTAATTTATAATCACCACTTACTGGTACAACAAAATCTTGCTCTCTACCTACATAATCAAAATCGATTGTTTCAATACTAACATTTTCATTACTAGAAACTTCTTCACTACCTATAGTTGATGATTGTTCACTAGTCGCATAAATATATCCTGAAAAACTTTTATTATCAAACTGACCATTAGATATTTCTGAATCTATCCATAAATAAACTTGATAGCTTTTAGGATTACTAGTTAAAGGAACTACTGCTAATAAACTATCTCCTTTAGTTGTAATAGTTCCATTATATTCAATTTTATCTTCCGTTATTAATTTATATTTCAAAGCTTTAATACTCTCTATAAGTGCTGTTATACTATCATTAACATGCAAATAAATATTCACATAACTATAAATCTTACAATCCTCACTTTGAGATAAAGTAATCGTACTCTTAGCCCCTTCTAAATAATTAGTTGTACTACTAAGATTACTAGCATTTATCTCTTCTCCCTGATAATTTATTCCATTACACTTAGCACTTCCAGCAACAGAAGTATTTTTTTTCATCTCTAAATATGCATAAGTTCCACTAGTTACCAAAACTGCATAGCAAAATATTCCTGCAATTATTAAGCCAATTCTCTTTAATTTAAGACTTTTGACCCCCCCCCGAATTAACTTTTAGTTTATAATTATTTTTCATAAATATACCTCTTATCTTTATCATATCTATTTATCATTTTACCAAAAAATAATAAAAAAATAAACAAGAAATATAAAATTTCCCATTTATTGTTATTTTATTAATGTGATTCTAGCATAACCATTACCCTTTTTAGCATACCCACTAATTGCATCATCAGATACATTAGTCGTAGATATTGTTTTAGTACTAACATCACTTGATTCTACGCACTCATAACAATACATAGATTTATTGGTTAAAAGTGAATTGCCTATGTAACCCGAACCTCCACCAGCACAATTAGTCCATGATGTTTCACCACTTCCCATAGAACCACCATAATATCCACCTCCACCACCAGATTTACCATCAGTTGGCGAATCAGAAACACCATCTTCTCCTTGACCAAATTTATAGCCAAGTTGCTGAGTACCACCTATACCGGCTTTTCCTGGGTAAGATTGGCTACCTATTGCACCGCTATTTCCTTGGAATCCACCACCGGCACCTCCTAAACAATAACCACCACCAGGAACATGAGCAGATGTCCCGCCTCCTCCACCGGCAACGATTAAGATTTTATTTTTTGAGTTTTCTAGAGATGACAAAGTTCCAGAAATAATTGAAATATCAGTGGCACCTCCACCATTAGCATAATAAATTCCAGAACCTCCACCATTATAACCCCTTGGAATAACAGTAGAATAATCCATATTTGTATCAATAAAAGTATCTCCTCCTCCTCCAATATTCAAATAAAGTTTTTCAAATTCATTTAAATTGACATAGCCAATTGAATAAGCACCATAGCCTCCATCTCTAATGTAATAAGTATTACCACCCGTTTCAGTATTTTTATTAACACCGCTTCCACCTTGTGCTCCCCAAGTTTCTAGCTTATACTTCCCACTTA
Organism: uncultured Bacilli bacterium; assembly: GCA_934131005.1. GTDB lineage: Bacteria > Bacillota_I > Bacilli_A > RF39 > UBA660 > RUG11198. Next base: position 38,679 of record CAKOYV010000007.1, read on the forward strand.
CAGGTGTCATAAACTCTTGCTCTCTACCTACATAATCAAAATCAATCGTTTCAATACTAACATTTTCATTATTGGAAATTTCCCCACCATCTATAGTAGATGATTGTTCACTAGTCGCATAAATATATCCTGAAAAACTTTTATTATCAAACTGACCATTAGAAATTTCTGAATCTATCCATAAATAAACTTGATAGCTTTTAGGATTACTAGTTAAAGGAACTACTGCTAATAAACTATCTCCTTTAGTTGTAATAGTTCCATTATATTCAATTTTATCTTCCGTTATTAATTTATATTTCAAAGCTTTAATACTCTCCATAGGAGCTGTTATATTATCATTAGTATGCAAATAAATATTCACATAACTATAAATCTTACAATCCTCACTTTGAGATAAAGTAATCGTGCTCTTAGCCCCTTCTAAATAATTAGTCGTACTACTAAGATTACTAGCATTTATCTCTTGCCCCTGATAATTTATTCCATTACATTTAGCACTTCCAGCAACTGAAGTATTCTTTTTCATCTCTAAATATGCATAAGTACCACTAGTTACTAACAATGCATAACAAAATATTCCTACAATTATTAAGCCAATTCTCTTTAATTTAAGACTCTTGACCCCCCCCCGAATTAACTTTTAGTTTATAATCATTTCTCATAAATATACCTCTTATCTTTATCATATCTACCTACTATTTTACCAAAAAGCAAGAAAAAAATAAACAAGAAATATCAATTTTCCTATTTATTTTATCAATGTAATTCTAGCATAACCGTTTCCCTCTTTAGCATATTCCCTAATTGCATCTTCAGATACATTAGTGGTAGATATAGTTTTAGTACTCTCATCAGCAGATTCTTCACAATTATAACAATACATAGACTTATTAGTTAAAAGTGAATTTCCTATATATGAAGAACCACCTGCACCAGAGCCTCCCCAGGAAGCACCGCCACCATAAAGTCCGCCTCCGCCTCCTCCAGAAACATTAGCAGAACCATTAATAGTTGTGCCTCCACCTACACCAAAAATTCCATTTAACCATTTAGTTGCTAAATTACCATCTAAATTCCCTCCACCTGTACCACCAGACGTTTGAGTTCCACCAGTAGGATTTACATTAGCAAAATTTCTAACAGTTGAACTACCAACTATTCCACCACCTGAACCAGCATTGTCTTGAACATAACTCCACCAAGTGCAAGTACCACCTCCACCTGATGATAATATTAATATTTCATTTTTTAATAAATTATTCACAGTCTGTTTTGCAATTGAAATATGTGTTGAACCACCACCTGAAGAATAAGTTATATTATTTGCATCATCTCCACTACTACGAATAGCACCTCCATTTGGATAACCATAGGCAATTCCTTTATCTTTACCATTATTTAAATTCTGCCCTTTTCCTCCAACATAAACATACTCAGTCATATTTTTAGTTAAAGAAATAGTTCCAACAGCATATGCTCCATAACCGCCATGATATTCACTAGAATCACTAGCACCTTGTGCACCCCAAGTTTCTAATTTATAATCATCGTTTACTGGTACAATAAATTCTTGCTCTCTACCTACATAATCAAAATCAATCGTTTCAATACTAACATTTTCATTATTAGAAATTTCTTCACTACCTATAGTAGATGATTGTTCACTAGTTGCATAAATGTATCCTGAAAAACTTTTATTATCATACTGACCACTAGAAATTTCTGAATCTATCCATAAATAAACTTGATAGCTTTTAGGATTACTAGTTAAAGGAACTACTGCTAATAAACTATCTCCTTTAGTTGTAATAGTTCCATTATATTCAATTTTATCTTCCGTTATTAATTTATATTTCAAAGCTTTAATACTCTCTATAAGTGCTGTTATACTATCATTAACATGCAAATAAATATTCACATAACTATAAATCTTACAATCCTCACTTTGAGATAAAGTAATCGTACTCTTAGCCCCTTCTAAATAATTAGTTGTACTACTAAGATTACTAGCATTTATCTCTTCTCCCTGATAATTTATTCCGTTACATTTAGCACTTCCTGCAACTGAAGTATTCTTTTTCATCTCTAAATATGCATATGTTCCACTAGTTACTAACAATGCATAACAAAATATTCCTACAATTATTAAATTTACTCTCCTTAATTTAATATTTTTGACCCCCCCCCGAATTAACTTTTAGTTTATAATTGTTTTTCATATCACACCTCTTACCTTCACGTTAGCTTAACATAATAATAACATATTTTGCCAAAAAGAAAAAGAGAAAGATAACTCCAATTAAAGCATAGCAAAAGAGAGCTGAATTTTAGCTCTCTCACAAAGTTCGTTTATCATTAGTTTTTGGCCTCACCAACCCCACTTAACAAAGGGCCAAAAATAAGACCCCACTTCATAGATAGAAGTAGAGTCTAAATAACTAAATACATATTGTATTCAGATTAATCTCAAATGGTGTCCCCGAGGTGATTCGAACACCTGACCGATCGCTTAGAAGGCGATTGCTCTATCCAGCTGAGCTACGGAGACATTGCTCACACAAGATAGACTAATTATACAACTATTAAAAAAATTATTCAAGTGTTTTTAATGATTTTTTTAAAATTTCTTTATTATCGACCATAAAATCCACTTCTTTAACCTTATAATTATCCATTGCCGACAAACTAACAGTATATATAACCTCTTCTAAAATTTTATTTCCAGAATTAGCATCCAAAATAGAATCATTAAAATTAAGTTTTAAAACATCACCTTCTAAAGTATAATCAATCAAAGAAGTATCTGAACTTAAATAACTAATTAAATTAGTTTCATATATAGGTGAAGATGATAATTCATTAATAATTACCTTAACTTTATCACTATTAGTATCATCATTAACATATTTTGTTACTGGAACATAATATTTACTATCATTATAATTACTAACATAATAAACAGTATAAGATTCTATTCCATTAGTACTAACTAAATCATAACTCTTATTAATACCATAACTTTTATCCAAAACACTAGGAATACTTTTATGACTATTAGGCAAATTAGTTAAATTATCTCCCTCTACTTTAATAGAAACACCTGAAATACCATCAATGCTAGTAAGGGTATAAACTATCGCTTCTATCATTTTCTCTTCATATTTTTCATTTATATCCAATAATTCGCGTGAAAAATTAATTGTCACAACACCATTATTCAAATCTAGATTTAAAATATGCGTACCTGCTGGTATTACTGAACGAAACCCATTAGGAATTGTATTACTATGACTACCATCAATAATCAAGCCTTCCAAAACATCTTTAATCTCTTCTTCCTTATTACAATCACAACCTCTTATAGTAGTCCTAGCAACATAATCATTAGAATCCAATAAATATATAACCTCCGCCTTATTACTATAAACATATTCCACATTATCATAAGAAAGCTCATGTCTAGCATCCTCACTATCCGGAGTTAAATATAAAAGCAGTAAAGCAAATAATGCTAAAGATGCAACCATTATCTTTTTTAAATATATTCTCTTTAACACTTCCATCACCTAATTAAATTTATGACAATATTCCAAAACAAATGATAAATTTTAAAAGTAATTTCTATGTTTTCTAAATATCTACTAATAATTTAAAAAAAAGAAATCACACCTAAAGAAAATATACCTAGCTATAAAACTATACTCTCTATATCCATATCACAACAAGATATAATTTTTTTATTATCAAATAATAAATACTCTAAATTACCAATCAAACTTATACTACCATTATTTATAAAAATAGTATCCTCCTCTGGTAAGTAAATTAATTTATGATATCTAGAATAATTCAAAAGATATTTCTTATTTTTGGCTAAATTTCTATCACTCAAGTGGCATAGTAAAGAATAATTACCAAGTACTCCAAACCCACTAGTATTCTTAATATTTACAATATTTTTATCATCCAAAAGACAACTATCTATATCTAAACCAAAAACAATTGCCCCAGCACTACTAGCAAACACAACACCATCATTATCTAAATACTTAAAAATTTTACTATAATTATCATAAGAATAAAGTTCACTTAATAATTTATAAGTATTACCACCGCCAATAAATAAAGCACTATAATTGTCTAATTCTTTCTCTGATAGTTCCAAGGCAGAATAAACCATCTCATATTCTATCCCTCCTAAATATTTAACTTCCTCACTAAACCACTCATAACAAGCATCATACTTACTATCATCCATAGCCAGTGGTACATATAATATCGGCTTTCTTTTATCAATATTTGCTAAAAATTCAAAATAAGCATCCTCTACTTGCTTACCACTTCCACCACCACAAAGAAATAATTTCATTAAATCGCCTCATTTCTAAATTACTAATTAAATTCATAAAAAGTATAACACAAAAATTTAATTTTGTAATTTTCAAAGAAGTTTTAAATAAGTCCGAGAAAAAGACACAATTAAATGTGCCTTACAAAGTTATATTTCCCAATTTAATTAACTCTACAACGGCCTGTGCACGTCCCTTTACCCCAAGTTTCTGCATCGCATTAGAAATATGATTTCTAACTGTTTTCTCACTTATAGATAAAGCATCCGCAATTTCTTTAGTCGATTTATTATTAACTAATAAAGAAAATACCTCTTCTTCCCTCTTCGTCAGAATTTTTTTATTCATATATTCCTCACTTTCAAAAGGATGGATACTAAATCAATATTATTTTATGCACCACTTTCCTTTATGTGAAAAATATAGAAAGACTAACTTTGAAATTTCACAGAAATATACATTTTACTATCAAACTCATCTTGTACAGCTCTCATAATATTATTAGCAAGACTCTTCGAATTCTCACAACCATCTACAACAACCTTAACTGAAGTATCTTCTATCTTAGCAAACGCCTCACAACTATACTCGCTCTTTATTTTCTTCTCAATTCCCTCTTCTACACCACTATTATTATTAATATTCTTAATCTCTTCATAAGCCTTATTTTTCTCATCTGTACTTGTCTTAGAATTAGTTAACTTTTCTTGAAGTTCACTTAAAGTATCCTTAGTTTTTGCCTCATCCTCAACCTTTAACGCCGAAATTGCACTCTCTTGCTTTGTTGTAGCACTAGCTTTTTTCTCCGTCTTAGCACTACTATTATTAGCAGTCGTAACACTCTGAGCTGCTAACAAGTCATTGGGCATTGTAACATAATAAATACTCAATACTAATACTAAACTAAACAAAGTCAAAAACCATAAATTTTTCCTATTCATCATATATTTCCTCTTTTCTACTTAAATATATGATGTTTTTTCTAATAAATTCCTAATAATTTATCCTGAGCATCTGTTGTAAGACCATCAAGTTTCCAAACACCCTTATTATCACGTGTTAAATTAAAATCAATAGTATAAGTAATCTTATCATGAACTTTTTCTAAATCATCAATTACATGTCTATCATAGTCTTCAACTTCTTCATTATTATTAGCATACTTAGAATACACACTCTTATAATCTAAAACTTTTACCTCCGTTGTAATAACAGCAGAATCACCATCTATCTTATCATTCTTTATCTCATAAGACATATTCTTATATTGCCTCTTTATAACTTCCTTATATCGCTTCTCCAAGTCATCATCCAAATTAGCACCTGTAGCCAAATCAGAAGTCTGAATATTAACAACACTAGAATCAAGGCACTGATATTTTCCTAATAATTCCTCCACTTTAGAATTAGGCGTATTCGAAATAGCACATCCTGTTGCAACCATTACAAAAAGACTTAATAACAAAACTATTTTCTTTCCCATATTTTATCACCTAAAAATATTATTACCTAAATTTAGTTAAATATACAAATATCAACAAGTATATTACATTTTTTAAATTTAAAATTTCAAAACTAAAAATGCAAAAATTTTTTAAATTTTTACAGTTAACTTTTTATTTATCATTTCTTACTTTTATGATATAATACATTATAGTTAGGAGGACGACATTATGCATATAATTGAATTAACAGAATTACAATTCAAAAATTATTCCAATCTACACAGTAAAAAGAATTATCGTCAAAGTGTAGAATACGCCAATTTAGAAGCAACTAAAGGCTATAAAAAACTATATCTAGGACTTAGTGATAATCAAGATAATATTCATGCTGCAACATTAATACTTGAAAAAAAATTAAGTGGCAAATCAAAATATGGCTATATTCCAAGTGGCTATTTAATCAATTTTTATAATTTTGAACTACTAGAAATATTTACAAACGAATTAAAAGATTACTTAAAAAAACAAAATTACATCTTTCTAAGAATAACTCCTCTTATTAATTATCAAGTATATAACAGTAACTTCATTTTAAAGGAAAATAACTCTGGAATTATCAATAACTTCAAAAGATTAAACTATAACTATATTCCCAACAACTCAAAATACAAAATGGTACTAACCGTTAAAGATATTTCCAATACATTCTCATCTTTTAAAAGAAGCCTAAGACGTAATATTAATGATTGTCTAAAAAAAGGTATAACTGTTCACCAAGGCACAAAAGAAGAATTAGATGAATTTCTAAATCTTATAGATAACAAAGAATATTATAAAAAAATGTCCTCTCTCTTTAACAACATCAACAATAACTTTGAATTCTACTTTGCCAAACTAAATCCTGAAACATATATCAATAATTATCGTTATCTTTTAAAAAAAGAACAATTAAAAAATGAAATATTAAACAATAAATTAAAAGATCCAACTGTAAAAAAGACCAACAATCTTCTTAATAAAAAAATGACTTCTGATAGATTAATTACTAAATATCATAACGAAATAATAAATGGAACTAATATCTATAAACTTCATCCCGAAGGACTAATAATTTCAACTGTAGCTATAATTACTAATAAAAGAGAAGTAACTTTCGTAACCGAAGGCTTTAACAATGAATTCAAATATATTAGAAGTACTTCAATGATAAAATGGGAAATTATCAAACGTCATTTACTAAATGGCTATAAAGTATTTGATCTTGGTACCATCAATATAAATAATAATTACACATCAAAAAATGGCTTCAACGGCAATATCATAGAATACTCTAATATGTTCGATCTTGTTATAAACGAAATGTTATATAAATTAAATAAATATGCTAAAAAGGCTCCTCGTATCAACTAGGAGTCTTTTATTATTTCATTAACAATATAATTAGCACACATAAGTCCACTTGTTGCTGGAACAAAAATCATCGAAGGAATTGAACCTGTAAATTTATCATTCACTTCTCTAGAATAAACAACTGGAATATGTCCATATATCTTATTATCATTTACAAACTTTCTAAGCTTTTTAGCAATAGGATCATAAGATGTATCTCGCAAATCAGCCACCTCAAGCATACTAGGATTAAGCTTATTACCAGCACCCATACTAGAAATAAAAGTAATTCCTCTAGCTAAGCACTCCTTTATCAAGCCCTCTTTAACCATAATTGTATCACAGCAATCAATTAAAGCATCAAACTTATATTTAAAAATTCCCTCTAAATTATCACTATCAAGCTTCATATTAACAACATCTACTCGTGCCTCTGGATTAATACTAATAATTCTCTTACGCATCTCTTCCGTCTTTAACTTACCAATATTATTAGTATTAGTAATTATTTGTCTATTTAAATTACTTATATCAATAGTATCATAATCAACAATAATTAAATTACCTACTCCTGACCTTACCAACGCCTCAACTGCATATCCTCCAACACCACCAAGACCTACTACTAAAACAGTAGACTTTTTAATTTTAGCAACATTATCACAACCAATTAATAAATTAATTCTCTCATACATAAAAAAACACCTCTATAATAAAAGAATAAGTCACTATTAACTTATCCCTAAATAACAATATAAATTACCCAGAAAGCCGACTCACTTTAAGATAAAACCATGCGCGTATACCACATGGTGGTAAACCTCACATATTACTTAGGATCCCTACTTAAAAGTAAGTATTCAACACATAATATGGTATGGGTTCCCTTATATATCTTTAGTTGGTTTTATACATATGTGATATCGTATACTATCTAGGTAATTTCATTATATCACAACTTTAAAATTATATCTATATATTTAACTTTAAAGTTATCTTAACTTGGTTACCCCAGTTAGATTCGAACTAACGATACTAGAGTCAGAGTCTAGTGCCTTACCGCTTGGCCATGGGGTAATGTCCTAATACAAAGATACAACATTAAGAAAAATAAGTCAACTATAATACACCAATTTGACATTATTAACTAATCATCACTAACTACCTCTTTATATATCAAAATAAAAATTGTTAAAACAGTCAAAACATTTGCCAAAAGTACTAAATAATCCCACTCTTCCTCACCTAAAGTAATATAAATATAATATAAACTAATAATTAAAGCAACAATAAAAGTAAAAATATTAATATAATGATACATACGCCTTTTATCATCCCTACCACTTATTCGATATTCCCTCTCCACCATATTAGATAATAATTTCAATAAAAATAGCCCTATAAAAATAACTAAAACTATATCTTCCTCATCTATCTTTTTTAATTTATCGTCACTCATATTAAATTATATAAATAAATATTAAAATTTACTACCTAAAATAAGGATTATTCTTCTTTTCATACCCAAGATTAGTAAAAACACCATGACCAGGATAAATCTTTATATCATCATCATACTTCTTTATCTTATCAATACTCTTAAGCATCTCTCCATAACGACTCTCAACTAAATCACATCTTCCAATAGTTCCCTTAAACAAAAAATCACCTGTAAACATAACTTTATCACGTTTAAAATAATAAGTAACACTATCCATTGTATGTCCAAAAGTCTTGATCACTTCAAAAGAAAAATTACCAATATCAACCCTTCCCTCTTCTAAATTGTTAAGATCATATACTGGAATAGAAAATTTATTAACCAAATCCGAAACACTAGCAACATGATCAAAATGACTATGTGTAACTAATATTCCTATAACATTCTTACCACTAATAAAATCCATAATAGCATCTATATCATCACCAGGATCAATAAGCAAGCACTCACCATCCCTCTCTAACAAATAGCAATTACATCTTAAATATCCTACTTTAATATAATCAATCTTCATCTATTAATCCCTCTTTCTCTAACAATTTTATCACAATTTACACTTTTTGACACCAAATAATCAAATCTTTTTAATTAAATAGATTATTAATTCTTTTTCTGCTATAATTGAAAATGAGGTGAATTATGAAAAGATCTAAAATAAAAGAAAAATATTTACAAAAAATTAATAATAATTTAAATAATTCCGAAAGTAATAATATTAATAATTCAAACAATTCTGTTAACAATTATATTAACACTCAAAACAACCCCCAAGACAATAAACAACCAAAAATAATTAAAAGAGTTAACAGAGAAGCTAATTTTATAAAATCTATGCTACTTGTATTTTTACTACTCTTTGGTACATCAATTCCCATGATAATTCTTGCCCTTTTTGGTATCAACTACTTAAATTTCTCGCAAGGAGCAAAAATTATTTATACAATTATCTGTGATATTATAGTCTTAGGTGTTATCCTTTATATGTACAGACGTGACTTAAAAAAAGATTTCAAAAACTTTTTTAATCATAATTTTCTCTATAATATAGCCTTTGCTCTCGCATTCTGGTTTGCAGGCTTAATAGTTATGATTGCAAGTAACTTCGTTATTTCTATAATTACAAATGGAACTATTGCTCAAAATGAAGAATCTGTCAGAGAGTTAATCGAAAAATTCCCATTATACATGCTTCTTAATATAACCATCTATGCTCCCTTAACTGAAGAATTAATTTTCAGAAAAAGTTTTCGAGACTTTATTCAAAATAAATATCTCTATATTCTAACCTCCGGACTAGTTTTTGGTTTTCTTCACATTATAAGTTCCCTAACAGACATAACTGGCATCTTATTTCTAATACCATACAGTGCCTTAGGCATAGCTTTTGCCGCTGCTTATGAAGAATCAGATAATATATTTACAACTATCACAATCCACTCTCTACATAACGCCTTAAGCTTTATTATTATGATGATAGGACAATACTTATCATGAAAAAAGTTCTAATTACCATTATTACCTTCCTTTTAATAATCTTCATCACTCTAATATATGCTCGCTTCTTTGGAACAATTGGTCTTAACACCAACGAAATTAGCTACCACACCAAAGTAATTGATGAAAGTTATGAAGGCTTAAAAATAGTCCAATTTTCTGACTTACATTACAAAAAAGTTATAACTGAAGATAGAGTCAAAGAACTAGTAGCAGAAATTAAGAAAATAAAACCAGATATCATCCTCTTCACAGGTGATTTATTAGATAATGACTATAAATTAACTAGTCATGACATCAAATTTCTCATTAAAGAATTATCAAAATTAGAATCTACTTACGGAAATTTTGCCATTTTAGGAGATAATGATTATCTCAAAACTGACACCATCAAAAATATTTATATTCAAAGTAATTTTACGCTTTTAGAAAACAACTACTCTGTAATATATAACGAAGAAAACAAACAAATATTTATCGGTGGTATCTCATCTGCAAACTATGATGAAGCCGACATTGACAAAACCATGAGTTACTTCAACGGAAATCCTGATATTTTCAAAATTATCATGGTTCACGAACCCGACTACATCAACACAATCTTAAACAAATATAATAATATTAATTTAATCGTTGGCGGCCACTCCCTAAATGGCTCTATCAATATTCCTGGTCTAAAATATCTAACATCTCCCGTTGGAGCTAAAAAATATAATAAACCTCACTACAAAAAAAATAACACCGATATATATATATCTAATGGCATAGGCGTTAATAACATTAACTTCCGCATCTTTAATCACCCATCAATTAATTTTTATAGATTTACCAAGAAGAATTAATATATCTTCTTTTTTTGCATATATTTTATTGATTAAAAGAAAGGAAGATTAATATTATGAATAATGGTTACTACCAAAATCCTGTCTTTCCTGGAACTGGATTAAATGCAAATACTGTACCTAACCAACAATCAGTACCAAGTTATGAACAAACACAAAAAAATAGTATTGATACTACCCAGGAAGAACAATCTTACATAGAAAATATAATTAGAATAAACAAAGGAAAAATGGCCAAATTCCACGTAACAGTACCTGGCTCCATCGAATGGCAAGACCGAGTATTTACTGGTATCATCGAACAAGCAGGACGTGATCACATCATCATCTCCAACCCAAATACTGGAGAATGGTATTTAATTCTTATGATTTACTTAGACTTCGTAACTTTTGAAGAACCCATTAATTATAACACCCAGTTTGCAACTCCTCCTGTTGATTATACTTCTTAAAAAATTACTAATTAATATCCCATCTCTAAAACAAAGAAATGGGATTTTTATATTAACAATTCAATTTCTTTTATTTTTTTTAGAAATTTAGAAGGATTTTAGCTTTTTACCTAGAACAATATATTTAGAGGGACTAAATTCCCTCTAAACAGAAAGGAGGAAAATTATAAAAAAACTAATTGAAAAAGAAAGATTAATTCCTTTAACCAAAGACTTTATGTTTAAGCATATCTTCACCAATAATCCTGATATCCTAAAAAAATTCTTAATTGATGTTCTAAAACTAGATATCAACCCTAACCTAGCTACTATCATCATCGAAAATAATGAACTTACTAAATCTAGGGAAAAAGAATATCAAAAGAATGTTGATATCTACGTTTCTATTAATAATAACCTAAGAATTGATATCGAAGTAAACTCTGAAAAATTTAGCTCCATTAAAGCTAGAAATGTCTTATATTTAAATAAAATTGCTATTGATACAACTGAATCAGGCTTTACTTACCAAAAAATGAACAAACAATATTTTTATCAACTAAACTTAAATGCTCATAAATCTGATAAATATTTAGATGAAGAATACCTACTCGTATCTACAAACAAACACCAAATCTTACTAGATAATTATAAAATTATTTGCAAATCTCTTGATTATTACAAAGAACTTTATTATAATCAAGGTAAGAATTCAAGCAAAGATGTAATATGGTTATCTTTACTTGGAGCAAATAATTTTAATGAATTAGAGGAGATGGCAAGTTTAGTTATGAATGAGAAAGAAAAAAATAAGTTTGTAGGTGAATGCAAAGATTCTAGTAAAAACACCAAATGGTTATCCGAATGGGGAACAGAATACTTTGCCGAAATGGTGAAACATAATGTTATCGAAGATGCTAAAGAAGAAGGATTGAAAGAAGGTCAAAGAAAAGGATTACAAGAAGGATTAAAGAAAGGAATTAATCAAAAACAAACAGAAATGGTAAAAAAGTTATTAGAGCAAAAAGTATCTTATGAAATTATTGCTACGGCTGCTTCTATTTCTGTTAACGACGTAAAAAGGATAGAAAAATCCATGTAAAATGGAAATCAATCTATCCTTTTTATATTATTTATTTATGATAATAGCATCTTATAAGGTCTAACTTTACCATCGGACGTCTTTTTATAAAGAGCCAATACCTCTCCTTCATTATTAGCAATAAAAGCCATTGGACAAGTAAAAAAACTATCTAACACTTGACCATTTCTTATTTTAAATTCCATATCAGAATCAACAGAAATAACAGGAATATTCAATATAGCTTCGGGCTTTAATAATTTATAATTACCTTTTTCAATATCGGTTAACGTATAAGAATCCTCTATCTTAAAGTCTCCCTGCTTAGTTCTAAGTAAATCCATCATAACAGCCCCAGTACCCAAAGAGGCACCTATATCTCTAATAAGACTCCTAATATATGTTCCCTTACTAACTCTACATCTAAAAGTAAAAGTATCTACTAAATCATAATCAAGTAATTCTATCTCTTCAATAAAAACATCTCTAACAGGAAGTTTAACTTCAATACCAGCCCTAGCATATTCATATAATTTACGCCCATTAACTTTAATAGCCGAATATTTAGGTACTTCTTGCTTTATATGCCCCTTAAAACTATTAAGAACATTCTCTAACTCCAAACGACTAACTTTAACATCATTATCTCTTGCAATAACATCACCCGTTATATCTAGCGTATCTGTAGTTAAACCTAACTTAACTGTTGCAATATATTCCTTATCATAACTAGTAAGCAGTTCAGATAATTTCAAACACTTACCAACCGGAATAACCAATACTCCCCTAGCCAAAGGATCCAACGTTCCAGTATGTCCAACTTTTTTAGTCCCCAAAATTTTTCCTACAATATTAACAACATCTCTACTAGTATAATCCTTATCTTTATTAACAACTAGTATCCCCGTCATAATTGCCTAACCGTCTCTTTTACCAATCTCTTAATAGCATTCTCTAAGCTATCATTAATAACACAACCAGCAGCCCTACAATGACCTCCACCACCAAAGGTCTTAGCAATCTCTGCTACATCAACATTTTCATTAGAACGAAAAGAAACTTTATATAATCCATTATCTTCTCTTAAAAAAATCGAAACCATTACTCCCTCTACATTTCTTCCAACATTAACAATTCCTTCATGATCTCCAACTGAAGCATGGGCCTTCTTTATATCATCTTGTGTTATATAAGTTATAGCAATCCTATTTTTACTCAAAAATTCTAATCTAGAAGTAGCAATAGTCGTAAGTTTAAACTGTGCCTTTGTCTGAATATCAAAAGTCGTTAAATATATTTTACTAATATTTACTCCTAAATCAAGCATTTGAGCAGCAAATTCAAATGTCTCATCATCAACCGTCTCATATCTAAAACCACCTGAATCTGTTATAATACCAGTCATCAAGGCATCCCCTATAGGACGAGTTATAGAAATAGAAAGTCTCTTTAAAACTTTAACTAAAGTTTTACAAGCAGCAGGACTTTTATCTTCTACATAATTATAATCTGCATAAAAAGTATTACTAGCATGATGATCAATAGAAACTGTCATATCAGCTGCATCAAAACAATTATTAATATCATAAAGTCTTCCCTTATTAGCACAATCAAGTGCAACACATAAATCATACTTACCCTCACCAGACTTTTTAATTTCATCTAAACAAGGTAAAAAAGAAAAACTATTAGAATATTCATCTGCTATTATATCAACATCTTTCTTTAATTGTTTAAGCCCCAAATAAAGTGCCAAACTACTACCAATTGCATCTCCATCAGGAGATATATGTGTAAAAATACCAATTCTTTTTGATTTATTTATAGCATTAATAACTCTTTCTAACTCTATTTCACTATTCATGTTTATTAATACTCTCTATTATATTTTCTATATTATTACTATACTCTATTGATTCATCATAAACAAATCTTAATTTTGGCATCTTTCTTACATCTACTCTCTCACACAACTTCTTCTCTATAAATCCCCTAGCATTATTTAAAAGTTTTAAAACATTATCTTTCTGACTATCATCAAGTACTGTCACATAAACTTTAGCAAAAGATAAATCATTAGTAATATCTACTTCCGTAACCGTTACAAAATTAATTCTCTGATCTTTAATTTCTTCTCTTAAAATACTACTAATATCAATAGCAAACTTATGCTCTAATCTCTCGATTTTAACACTCATAAAAATCACTTCCTCTGTGATTATTATACACAAATAATTGCCTAAAATCAAGTTTTAACTAAGCATGTTACTCCAAATAAAAAGCACTCAAAATCATTCCTATAATACATACATACAAAATATTCTTAAGACTAAATCCTAAGAAGAGAAAAATTATCATAAACAAAATTTTACTACCAAAGAAGATAATCTCTTGTAGTATTAAATAACTATCAACACTATTTGCATCTATTTGATATAAATTATTAAGACTAAACATCTCATACAACTTCATCCCAATTCCTTCTAAAAAAGCAATAAACATAAGCAAATAAATATTATTTATATTAAGTTTCAAAAATATAACTAGTGCTAATAACATATTTATATATTTAAATAACGTAAGTTTAAGTCTCTTTCCCACTACCATCATCACCATAACACTAGCAATTAAAATAACAATATTAAACCATCCTACATAACTAATACTCCCCTTAACATAAACATATAAATATAGTGGCTGAAGTTCCATTAAAATAACTTTAAATTGCTCTAACACACTATAAACAATTTTCCTCCATCCAATCGAAACACCTTTTAAATTTATCTTCTCCCTAGAAATATTTGTAAGCTTAAATACAGGAAAAATAGATATAAATGATAATAAAACCATAATAATTCCTATAACATATGAAGAACATTTTTTCAAAATAACAATTCCCAAAATATTAGCAACAAAACAAGCCATATAAATAACAAAAAGTAAATAACTAATCTTTTTATTATTATAATTCTGAACTTTAAGTGCCAAATAATGCCTAATAGCATGATAAGAATAACTACCAATAGAAAGCATTATGGCAAGAATAAAAAGATTAGGTATACCATAAGGCATAACCATCAAATAAAAATAACTTCCTCCATAAAACAAATTAGAAATAATTAAGGAAATTTTATAATTAAAAAGAAGTGAAAAGTAATTAACAATCACTCCCATCCCGTACATAACAGTCATAAAAAATAATATTTCTTTAACATCATATCCCTTTTTATATAAAAGAATACATGAAAATACTGCCACTATATTTCTAACAAAAGTAGAAATAAATAAAAACAAATAATAATTAATAAGATTACTATTATGCCCACTTCCAACCTTCATATTATCACCATTATTAATATTAACTATTACTTATTATTTATAACTAATTAATAAAAATTACCAAAAAACTAAAGAATTGTCAAAAAATATTAAATTAAAATAAAGACTAAAAAAATTTAAAATATCTTAAACATAAATGCTAATAATAATTTTCAAAATATTTGGAAAAAAATACACTTCCAAGAATGATGAAATAAAACTAATAATAATACTAAAAGAAAGAATAATTAAATAACGTTTTAACATAAGTCTATTATTCCCCTTTTTACTAACAATAACTCTAAGCAAATTATACGCAAACATAATACTATAAATCGTTAAAACGCCTACAACTAAAACATTAAAAACCTGAACTGGAAACACATACAAAAACACAACAGGCAATGCCTTATAATTATAAACTAAAATTAAAGATGCAACGCTAAAGCCTACAATAAAGCCTTTAATATAGGTAAGAAAAATATTTACTACAATTCCAATTATTGAAAACCCAAGCAGCCAAATAAGACCTACAAATATATAATTAATAATCAAACTATTTTTAAAAGCTAGTCCACTATTTATAGTATTTTTATTTATACTACCAATAAAACCTTCTATTTGTTTAACAGTACTAGCCCTATCAGTATTATTTAAACTCATCAAAAATATTGCCCCTGTTACAATTCCTAGTCCCAAAATAGCCACAACAAAATAATTTAATTTCTTATTAGGTAAAATAATATCACTAAGCTTCATCTTTTTCTTCTTCATATCATCACCACTTAAATATACTACCAAGACCTTGTTTTTATACCTAAAATTTTGTATAATTAAAAAGAAGAGGTGAAGTATGAGTACAAAATATAAAAAAAGATCAAAGAAAAAAGAAGAAGTAACTAACGAAGAAGAAAATACTATTAGCAAAAAAGAACTATATGATTTAAAACAAAAAGAAAAAAAAGAAAAGCGCCAGAAAGAAATGGCTCATAAAAAAACTAATAAAAAAAAGAGCAAAAAAACTTATAGCACTAACTTAGGCGCTAAAATATTTGCAATTATCATGCTTGTACTAATGTTAGGTTCAATTATATCAGCTATTAGTTATGCTTTTAGATAAAAACTTAAGAGCCCTTAAAGCTCTTTTTCTTTATTAAAAACATACATTATTAATTAATTAAAACCTAAAATAAAGTATTTTTATCAAAAAATATTAATAATTAAAAAGCTTATCAATATCATGACACAAGTCACAATAAAGATAAGTTTTTTTATAATAAAGCATAAAGAATTATTAAAGAAATAACCGCCACAATTACTCCTAACAAAACATAAGAAACAAAACCAGGTTCTCTTGATGATACAGAAGAATTACTATTACCTGTACTTTGAACATTAATATCACTAGTATTATCTAAAACATCATTTGCAATAGCACTCTTTACATCATCTAAAACAGGTGCCATAGTCGCTGTATTATCAAATTTATTAACTGGTGCATTATAATAATCAACTAACTCTACTCTACCATCATACTTTAAAACAAACCAATCATTAAAAGCATGATAAGCATCATTAGCATTCAACTTAATCTTATTATCTACCTCTAAATTATTACTAGTCAAAAAATTATAAGCCGAATTTATCAAAAATCCCATAATATTATCCATATATTCAAATACTTTTTCATCATTATTAAGTTTTAACTGTTCTAATAAATTACTATCTAAAATAGGCATAACAACAGCAACATCAGCAAAATTAAATTTATTATAAACCTCACTAACACGACTAGTTAATTCTGTCATATTATTATCCATACTAATACTACTAGAATCATTAACTAAATTAAGGACTATACTAGCCTTACCACTACTAGGTAAACATATATAAAAAGGAACACTTTTATTATTAATCAAATAAACATTTTTATTATTAATATTAGCAACCAACGTCTGATTCATATTATCATCCCTCTACAATCTCTCTACTATGTCTTAATTATAGCAAAAAAAAAATAACTTGTCATTATTTTTTGTTATTTTTTTATTATTTTTCTAGCTTTTCTTTAAGTAAATCCCTTATTTCTTCAAGAAGCACTTCCTCATGACTAGTCTTTTTTTCATCCTTATCTTCTTTTTTAGTATACACAAATAATTTATTCATAAATTTAACCAACAAGAAAACGATAAAAGCCATAATCATAAAGTTAATCACATCTGTCAAAAAAGCTCC
Organism: uncultured Bacilli bacterium; assembly: GCA_934131005.1. GTDB lineage: Bacteria > Bacillota_I > Bacilli_A > RF39 > UBA660 > RUG11198. The sequence goes on from CAKOYV010000007.1 coordinate 56,767, forward strand.
ATATTTAAGACTCAACTTTCCTATTTTTAAAATATGTGCTGAAAAATCAACTTCTGTAAAACACCCCAAAATAGGAGAGATAATATTATTAGTAAACGAAGTTACTAAATTTTGAAAAGAAGCTCCAATTATAACTCCCACAGATAATTCCATAACATTACCACGAGCTATAAAATTTTTAAATTCTAAAGCAATTGGAATTTTTTTTACTTTTTTTAAACCATCTGCCCCGATAGTAGCAGCAGTCTCCATCTTTTCTCTAACTTCATCTAAATTCTTTTTCATCTAAAATACTCCTATATAATATTTTTAATTCTCATAACTAAACTTTGAATATCTAATTCAAATTCTTTTAAAACATCTTCTTCATTACCAGAACTACCAAAATCACGAACACCTATAAATTCATCATCACTCTCTAACAATTGATACCAACTAGGATCATTTGAAAATTCTAGAACAACTTTTCTATATCCACGTGGCAACACTTCATTACGATAATCTTCATCTTGATTCAAGAAATTAGCTAAATTGGGCACTGTTACAACCCTAGCCTCTATATAACTTTTTAACAATTCTTCCTTCAAGTTCATTGCATACTCAACTTCAGACCCACTAGCAATCAAAATAACATCCAAACTTTTCTTAACTTCACTTATAATATAAGCTCCATACTCAATTCCAGCTGGATTAGTAAATTCTAAAGTCTCAACATGACCTCTAGGCAAAACTAAAGCACATGGTCTAGCCTGCTCCAAAATAGCATTCCAACAACCGATAAGTTCTTTATAGTCAGCTGGACGATAAACATCAAAATTAGGAATAGTACGCAAAGCTGCCAATTGCTCAACTGGCTCATGAGTAGGTCCATCCTGTCCTACCAAAATACTATCATGCGTAAAAATATAAGTAACTGGCAACTTCATCATTGCACTCATTCTAATTGCTGGTTTCAAATAATCAGAAAAAGCTAAAAAGCAACTACCAAATACTCGCAAATTAGATAAAGCCATACCATTTAAAATACATCCCATAGCATGCTCTCTTATCCCAAAAGAAATATTTCTCCCTGAATAGTTATCCATACAAAAATCCTCTTTGCCTTTAAGATAAGTCTTAGTACTACTACTAACATCAGCACTTCCACCCATAAAATTAGGAACAAACGCTGCAATAACATTCATAATTTGATAATTAACATCCCTCAAATCTCTATCTGTAAATAACTTATCCGTATCAATAACTTTATCAAGTTGTAGTGAAATACTATCATTATTAATAATACTATTCAAAGTATTTACTATTTTCTTATCATGATCCTTACAATATTCTTCATAATTTCTATACCAAAGAGCATAATTACCATCTACTCGTTCACGAATAACTTGCCTATAAGCAGATACATTAGCCGTATCATAATCCCATTTATTAGGATTACCAAATTCTTCTTTCATCTCTAAATAATCATCTTGCTCTAACTTACCATGTATCTTATTAGTTCCCTCATACTTAGAATATATACCAATAGTAGTATTAACAACAATAAGAGCCGGACCATTAGCTCGACTAGCAGCTTTAATAGCCTTACTTATCTCCTTAACGGACTCTCCCTTCTTAACATAATATACATCCCAACCTAAATCACTATACATAGCCGCTACATTATCCGAATAACCATCCTCAAGCTCTCCATCTAGGGTAACTCCATTAGAATCATATAGAACAATCAAATTATCTAAACCAAATTTTGCCGCAACACTAGCAGCCTCATAACTAACCCCCTCCATAAGATCTCCATCAGAGACCAAAGCATAAACATAATAATCAAATAAGCTAGTTTTTTTATCACTATAAGTATTATCTAAATACTTAGCTGCCAACGCCATCCCAACCGAAGTAGCTATACCTTGCCCTAAAGGCCCAGTACTACAATCAATTCTATAATCAAGATTATATTCAGGATGCCCAGGAGTATGAGAATATAAGTTACGAAAATTCTTTAAATCATTTATATTATAATCATTTTCATTAATACAAAACATCAAAGCATATAACAAAGAAGAGCCATGACCTGCCGACATTACAAATCTATCTCTACCACACCAATCTTTCTTATTTATATCAAAGTTCATGTGATATGTAAATAAAGTATAAAGAATAGGAGCCGCTCCAAGAGCAATTCCAGGATGCCCACTACCTGCCTCATTAATCATATCAAGAGCCAAGCTTCTAATATCATTTATCATTTGTTTATCGTTTACTTTTGCCATTTTATCCCTACTTTCACTACCAAAATTATATCATAAATAAAAAGAAATATAAACAAAATTATTCATATTTCTTCCTTTTTTGACTTTTTATGTTAATTAACAAAATAAGACTATTTCATTCAGCCACTTATTAATTTAACTAAATTATTTCTAACTAGAATTATAAGTAATTAGTTTATTTCCACTCCATTTTATTAACAAACACCAAAATATAATTATCACTACCAAGCTTACTACTTAAAATTCTAATTTCAAAGACAATGGCTTATCATAAGTATTTGACATATACATAACTTATCTAAGCTTTCTCTATCTATCATTTTTAAATTTTTCATTAATAGTCCTTTTTCTAACAAAAGGTTTCTTCGTTACTACTTCTATTGACTGATCAATATGATTAATAAAATTCTCCCTATATAAAAACAACACCTTTTTAATAATTTCTTCAATCTCACTCTCATCAATTTCCAAAAATTTTGAAATAGACTCATTTCTATAATATTTACCATCAATATATCCAAATTTCAAGGCAACAATTACTTGTTCTTTTTCAGATAAACTCATCTTTATTTCTTCCAAAATCTGTGTTTTAAAAAATTCTAAAGAATCCATTTCTTCTTTTAACAAAATATCATTATTATCTTTATTTGGTTCTATAGACACTTCTGTCTTATCCTTATTTACCTTTTCTTCTATAGACACTTCTGCTTTTTCATCATTCACCTTTTTATTACCCCCTACTTTATTTTCAGTCTTTCTAACAATCTCAGAACTTACTACCATTTCTTCATTAATTACCTCAGGAGAATTAGATAATTCTTGTTTAGCAACTACATTATCAATAATATTGTCTTGCCTTTTTTTATTATCCTTATCTAATTTTCTCACAACTTCTTCATTTTCATCTTCAAAATTCAATCTTAAACTAATTAGCATTTTTTTCATTTTTAAAAGTGAAGAACTATAAAGCTTATCTCTTTGTTTTTTAGTCATTTCTGAAATTACAGGATTATCTAAGTCATCTCCATATCTGAGTCTAATTAAATTTTTATCTTCATTAGGTAAATTAGCAATTACCGCATCTATTTCTTCCTTCTCATAATTACTAAATAACTCATAAATTGATTGAGATGATTTTCCGCCATTTTTTATACCTTTTTCTTGTAATTCATCATTTTTATCATCTTTCATGTTCACATTTATTTTAAAGAGTTTCGAAGATTCATTTGGATTCTCCTTAAATTTCTTTAATTTTTCTAACGTTTCAACCGGATCTTGCATATAATCAGCAAAATATTCAATATAATCAGATTCTCTTATTTTCTTTAAAGCTGCTTCTTCATTTTGTCTAATTCTTTCTCTACCAACACCATATTTTTCACCAATTTTTGCAAGAGACAAAGATTCTTTACCATCAAGCCCAAACCTCATCTTCAAAACTTCTAACTCTCTTTTCGTTAAATTACATTTATGAAGCAATTCATCTATCAAAGATGGTAAAACATTAGAAATAGCAGTATCTTCAACAGCCTCATCATCTGCTGCAATAAAATTAGATAATTCTGTTTTTTTATCATCATCACCATTAACTATAGCATCTAAACTTGTCGTATAATTTTGATACTTATTAAACTCATTCACTTCTTCAAAAGTAAGACCAGTTTCCTGAACTATTTCATTTATAGAAAGTTCTCTACCTAATTTTAATTCCAATTTCTTTAAAATTTTTCTATAAAATGAAAGTTGTTCACACATATGAACTGGAATTCTAATAGTTTTTCCCTTATCATCTATTGCTCTAATCATCTTCTGTTTTATCCAATGATACGCATAAGTTGCAAATGTTGTTCCACAACTCAAATCATATTTTGATACAGCTATCATCAGGCCAATATTTCCTTCCTGAATTAAATCCAAAAAATCAACACCATGATTAACATATTTTTTTGCCATACTAACAACTAATCTTAAATTTCGCTCAATAAGTAATTGCTTTGCCACCTCATCCCCCTTCGACACTCTTAAAAACAAATTTTTTGTTTCTGAAGCAGAAAGTAATGGCCTTCTCCTAATTTCATTCAAATACATTCTAACATTATCTGGTAAATTCAAATTTTTATTTATATCTTCATATTTTATAGCATCATAAAATTCTTTTATTTCAATATTATTAACTATACAATAATCTTCAATCATCAATATTAATAAATCACTATCAAAAACATCGTCTAAATTTCCCTTTTCAATTTCTTCCCTATATTTTTGGACAATTATTCTCAAATTTCCCGAAATAATATCATTTTTACCAACTAATTCTAGTAACACTGAAAATGGTGAAATACACTTATATTTATCAAAAAAAGAAGATAACTTTTCTAGTTCTTTAATTGCCATATCACTATTTTTAACATTAGATTTTAAATTCTTATCTATATAATTATTCAAACTAGCAATTACCTTTGTAGAATCTTTAAAATATAACTTAATATATTCTTCTGTCATCCCCAAAAGTCGATTTTGAAAATATTCATCAAAAGATACATCTCCAATATAAAGTTTTTTAGATTTATCAATCTCACTTAAACACAAATTATAAAAATAATCTTCATTAATATCTATATCAGAAATATTTTTATAAAGTGAATCAATATAAAATGTTAACTTTTTAAATATTTTCATCGAATCCATATTTTGAATTTTTTCATAATCAAATGTCATATAGAAACACCTCCATATTACTACAAATTTATTTTATGTTTTTCTATTTTCTCTTCAAAGTTTTCTTTGTTATTATCTCTATCGCTTGATCAATTTGATTAATAGAATTTTCTCTATATAACAATAATACTTTTTCAATAATTTCTTCAACTTCAGTCTCATCAATCCCAAAAAACTTTGCAATATCATCATTTCTATAATATTTCCCATCAATAAATCCAAATTTTAACAAAATAATTACTCTCTCTTTTTCAGATAACCCCATTTTTATACCTTCCAATATTGGTGTTTTAAAAAAGCCTAGGGAATTTAATTCATCTAATTTTGAAAAAGCCTTATTATCTTTCTTTGCTACATTTGTTATACTTACTATTTCATTATCTTCTTCTATATATGTATCAGAATTTATTACCTCTTCAGTATCACTTTTTATCTCTTCTGAAATAGATAAATTTTGTAAATCTACTACATTATCTATAACATTATCTTCACTTTTTTCAATACTTTTATTTAAATTTTCCTTTTCTAACTGAGATTTATTATTTAAATTGAATAACCTTCTTTTCATTTTGGGAATTAAAGTATAATAAAATCTATTATATTGTTTTTTAGTAAGTTTTACTGATACAGGATTATCTAAGTCATCTCCATATCTAATTCTAATTAATTCTTTTTCTTCATTAGATAAAGTAGCAATCACTTCATTTATTTTTTCCTTCTCATAGTCACTGAATAGCTCATAAATTGTCTTAAGTTTTCTTCCCATTTTTAAAATCTCCTTCTTTTAAATTCTTTCTCTTTTCTTAATCAAAAGTTTCTCTGATGATATTTCTACCGAATAATCAATAAGCTCGATAATATTCTCTTCAGATGTTTTTTGAATAATTTTTGCAACATCACTTTCAGCTATATCTTCATTTGCCTTTTCTAGTAAGCTTTTTACTCTAGGAAGCAAAGAATTATAAAAATTATTTTCTTGCTCTTCAGTTATTTCTAATGACTCAGAATTATCTAAATCCTCACCATACTTAAGTATAATCAATTTTTTATCATTATCAGATAAAGTAGCAATCACTGCATCTACTTGTTCCCTTGAATAATCATTAAATAATTCATAAATTGATTCATTACCCGTTAATTTCCCATACTTTTCTGCTAAGGATTTTATTACCCAAGGAATAAGAAAAATTTCAACTGCACCTATTTCAACATTCGACATTCGCACTCTCTTAATCCTAACCAAATCATCTAAACATAAATTTTTCTCTATTTCATTTTCACTACACCAACGATAAATTAAATTTACAACCTTAGGCTCGCACTCAGAAAGCACTTTATCTATTTGTTCTCCCTTATAGCCACTAAATAATTCATAAATAAAGTTACGTTTTTTAGTCATTTTTTATCTCCTTCTTTTAAATTCTCTCTTTTTTCCTAATCAAACGTTTTTCTGTTGATATTTCTATCGAATGATCAATAAGTTTTTTAACATTTTCATCATATACTTTTTGAATAGTTTCTATAATATCACTTTCCTTTAACTTTAAAATTTTAGCAATATCTTCATTTCTATAATATTTCCCATCAATATATCCAAATTTTAAAGCAATAATTAACTGCTCCCTATCAGATAAACTCATACTTATCCCCTCAAGCATAGTCCTTTTTAAAAAATCCATAAAATCTATTTCTTCATTTGCTTTTTCTAGTAATCTTTTTACTCTAGGAAGCAAAGAATTAGAAAAAATATTTTCTTGCTCTTCAGTCATTTCTAATGATACAGGATTAGCTAAATCATCTCTGTACTTAAGCATAATTAGTTCTCTCTCATTATCAGATAAAGTTGCAATCACTGCATCTACTTGCTCTCTTGGATAATCATTAAATAATTCATAAATTGATTTACTCTCCTTTGGTTTTCCATACTTTTTGGCCAAAGATTCTCTTATCTGAGGAATATAAACTAATTCAACTCTACGTTTACAGTTATCATCCATCCTTACTCTGCGAACCCTAACATAATCTTTTAAACATAAATTTTTTTCGATTTCATCTTCACTACACCATAGATAAATTAAATTTACAACCTTAGGCTTGCATTCAGAAAGCACTTCATCTATCTGTTCCTTTTTATACCCATTAAATAATCCATAAATTGATTTATTACCAATTGGTTGACCATACTGTTTTAATAAAGATTCTCTTATTTTAGGAAAAGTATGATTTTTAACTACCTTTTTATTAACCCTATTCATCCGAAAATCGCCTTCATTACACCACTCATTAACTAATTTCACCTCCGAAGTCCCCAACTCAGAAAGTACATAATCTATTTGTTCCTTTTTATACCCACTAAATAATTCATAAATAAAGTCATGTTTTTTAGTCATTTTTTCGCTCCTTCTTTTTTTTCTTTTAAAATACAATTGTATACTTCAAAAATAAAGTTAAAACAATCAAGTACTGTCCTATATTTTAGCACTTATTACTTCTTTAGTAAATAATTTAACAGTTTTAGCCCTTCATTTCGCCACCAAATTATCCGTATATTAACAAAAAAGAAGACCTTAAAGATCTTCTACTAAATATTACATTTTTTTATCATTAAATTAACTTTATTTTAAAACAACTGAAATCAACATGCCCAACAAAATTAAAACCATCAATGAAAGGGATAAAATAAGTATATTAGAAAAACCACTCTTTGATAATGTTCTACTTCTTCCTTTAATAGCTTGCTGTTGCTGTTTTTTTACTATATCACTCATTGTTTTAGCAAATTGAGCCTCAGAATAAAGTTTCATCTTTCTAGCATCCTTATGATTCATTGATGCTATTTTTTTTGAGGAAACATAAGAATAATTTTGCTTCTTAGCAACATATGCTTCTGGATGAAAAGAAATACCCATATTTGCAAATTGTTTCTCTAACGCGCCCTGACGTTGAGAGAAATTTGCTTTCTTGTTACCATTAGTATTTGTTTTCATATTTTGTGCATTCTTTTTATTATCAGCCTTAACCTCTTTATTACCTTGTTGCTTATTTACTAAATTAGAATTAGCTCTCCTTTGAATATCTCCTTTTTGCAAATTAGCATTTTGCTTCTTTTGCCTATTACTATATTTATTAGCAATAGCTTGTGTTTTAGATCTAGGCACTGTTGTCAAAATAGGACTTATACTTTGATTAAAAGTCTTAACACTAATTAATTCTTTATGAAAAGAAGTAACTTCTTTCAAATACACATCACTACCATACATTCTTTGAGCATAAGATTTAATACGCCTATCAGCTAATGCTAATGCCGCTTCATTATCAATAATTTTTTTCCTCTCTTGTTGAATTTGACTATTAATATTATTCAAACTTTGTTCATGAACATCTATATTTTGCCTACGCTCTTCTATTTGAGCATCTATCCTATTAATTTCCTCAGTTATCTTTTGTATCTTTTTTTCACGAAGTTTAGAAATAAATGTAACCCTAGAACTTTTCTTAAAAACAGTATCATTTAACTTTTTCTTTAACATATCTTTTCTTTTCTCATAAGCTTTTATAACTACCTGAGAACCTTTTATACTCATAGAAGATATCATAACATCAGAATTTAATTTACTAATATTCTTCTTTGCTTGCGAAATATTATCCCTATACTGACTCTTACTAGCATTTTCTTGAGCTATATTATTTACATTATTTTTAACACTACGTTCTATATTATTTCTTCTCTTATTTAAATGATCGCTTATTAATTTTTTATCCCTATCTAAAGAAGACATTTTATAAAGAGTTGCCAAAGTATCTAAGTTCATTAAATCTAACAACTCATTTTTATTTTCAGAGCTATTATAAACATTTATTAGAAAAAATGAAGCCAGCATCTTTCCTTTCATTATTTTAGAATTCAAAATTTCTCTTTTATCTATAGTACTAAGCTTATTAAATAACTGTCTTTGCTTTTGTATATCAGCAAGATCATAGAAGAATAAAACCTTATTTGTAGCCTGATTATATTTTTTCATTAAATCATCATTAACAGCCACCTTACTTGCCCTCATATTATTATTAGAAATATTTTCCTTATTTTTAGTCACATTAAAATCTCTAGGTATTTTCTTCTCCTCTTTTATAACCCTCAATTCTTTAGGAGGAAAAATAATCTCATATCTACGTCCTAACCACTCTCTTAATAATTTATCTAAATCAACATAATTTTCTTTTAATTTTTTTATCTTCCCAATATCAAGGTTATTAGCAATTGCTTTTTTTGATGCATAATCAAATTCCTTACTAACAAGTATTTCATATATATCTTTTAATTCTAAATCTTTATTATTATTTATAACAGCAATCTTATCGGCTGGAGAAATTAACCTATATAATTGGCTTTTTTCAAAAAGTGTTGCTACAGCAAATATTTCTTTTTTATCACTTAATTCCTCAGTATTATAAAAATATTGGTTAACTGGTAAACTTCCACTATTTAAATAAGCTTTAGCACCATCTAAAACAGCTTTCTGAGAACCAGAATTAAGCTCACTGCTAAATAAATTAGTGATTTCTTGTTGTAAATTAGAACTCCACCACTCAGTGCTTTTATTAGAACGAATCATTTCTTGAATAAACATCCTTGTCAGAGTGTCATTTATCATTGAATTATTACTATTATTCACAACTATTCACCTACTCTATACTATTGATATATTCTCTTATTATATCAAACACCTTATTCTTTTCATTTTCATCCACTATATCAACTAGATCACTCTCACCATTAGCATATTTTATAACTCTTTTAGCATATATAGCATCCTCTTCCTCATTAGCAGAAACTGCATAAACAACATATTCGATTCCATCTATTTCCATAATATTAAGAATCTTACCATCTACATTATTACCAAATTCATCCCTCAAATTAATTGTATTATCTTCCATAATCTCTACCTTCCCTTAACCATATCAACAATTTTTAAAACTACAGTATTAACAAAATCTTGCTCTTCACTATTTGTAACCCTAATAAGTTGTCCATCTATATTTTTAGCACAATATACTCCTATATCATCACCTAAATTCATGCTATAAATACAATATTTATTATCCATATATTCAAAATTAATAATAATATCTGCCGTAACAACTCGTCCATCATCTAAAGTCATAGTAAAATTTCTATCAAAATCCATCATCACTTCTCCTAATCTAACCAACCCACCTACTATTCTATATTTTCATTATAATTATAACAAAAATTAATTATTTTGCCAACAAAAATAATAAGTGTTGGTAAAATAATTAGAATCCAAAAAAATTCTCTAATAATTGCTTGAATTCTTTAAAAATAAATTATATTATTTTTCTCATAAAAAAGAGTCTAATTTAAAAAAATAATTTTTTTATTAAAATTAAAAGGATTTTAGCTTTTTGCCTAGAACAATATATTTAGAGGGACTAAATTCCCTCTAAACAGAAAGGAGGCAAATTATAGAAAAATTAATTGCAAAAGAAAGATTAATTCCTTTAACCAAAGACTTTATGTTTAAGCATATCTTCACCAACAATCCTGATATCCTAAAAAAATTCTTAATTGATGTTCTAAAACTAGATATCAACCCTAACCTAGCTACTATCATCATCGAAAATAATGAACTTACTAAATCTAGGGAAAAAGAATATCAAAAGAACGTTGATATCTATGTTTCTATTAATAATAACTTAAGAATTGATATTGAAGTAAACTCTGAAAAATTTAGCTCTATTAAAGCTAGAAATGTTCTATATTTAAATAAAATTGCTATTGATACAACCGAATCAGGCTTTACTTATCAAAAAATGAACAAACAATATTTTTATCAACTAAACTTAAATGCTCATAAATCTGACAAATATTTAGATGAAGAATACCTACTCGTATCTACAAATAAACACCAAATCTTACTAGATAATTATAAAATTATTTGCAAATCTCTTGATTATTACAAAGAACTTTATTATAATCAAGGTAAGAATTCAAGCAAAGATGTAATATGGTTATCTTTACTTGGAGCAAATAATTTTAATGAATTAGAGGAGATGGCAAGTTTAGTTATGGATGAGAAAGAAAAAAATAAATTTGTAGCCGAATGCAAAGATTCTAGTAAAAACACCAAATGGTTATCTGAATGGGGAACAGAATACTTTGCCGAAATGGTGAAACAAAACGTTATCGAAGATGCTAAAGAAGAAGGATTAAAAGAAGGATTAAAAGAAGGATTAGAAAAAGGAATTAATCAAAAACAAACAGAAATGATTAAAAGTTTTTTAAAGCAAAATGTTTCCATAGAAATCATTGCAAAAGCTGCTAACATTTCCGTTAAGGACGTAAAAAAGATAGAAAAATCCATGCAAAATGGAGATTAATTCTATCTTTTTTCTTTTGTATAAATAGCTAAAAATTTGAAAATAAATACTTAAAAAGAATACTTACTTATATGCTAAATTTATATAGCCACCATAAAAACATATATACATAGAAAAAATAATTCAAAGATGAACAAAACTCTAATTATTATTAAAAGTAAATAAAGTTAACATCAAAGAATTATTTTTTAATACTACCTATCTTTAATTAATTATCTCTAAGTACAGCATTATGCTTACTTTCAACCTTAGCAATTATTTTATTAAATATCTCATTAACCTCACTATCAGTAAGAGTTTTAGCATCATTTTCAAATAATAAACTAAATGCAATTGACTTCTTATCACTAGCAATACCATCACCAGTATAAACATCAAATATATCAATAGAAGTAAGTAATCTACCACCAGTAGCTCTTATTGTTTTAAATATATCAAAAGCCTTAACATCAGCATCTACAATAAAAGCCATATCTTTAGAAATACTAGGATAACGAGAAGATGCTTTAAATTTAATAGGTTTAATCTTCTTCATCAAAGCATTCATTGAAACCTCAGCAACATAAATATCATCATGACTAACATTAGGGTGAACACGTCCCATAATACCAACACATTCTCTATCTAAAATAACTTTAGCACTCATAAAAGGATGCATATCTTTGGTATTTAATTCTGTAAAATCATATCTATTCTTAAGACCTAAATAATCAAGCAAATTACAAATTATTCCTTTAATCAAATAAAAATCAGTCTTAATAACATTACCTTGCCAATTATTAGAAATATAATTACCACTCATAAGTATTGTGATTTTACTATCTTCATTATACTCACTATCATATACTTTACTTATTTCATATAAGAAAATATCATCAATACCACGAGCCTTATTATACTCATATACCTTCAATAAAGATGGAATCAAAGTTGTTCTAACAACAGATTTATCAACACTCATTGGATTTGGTAAAACAACATTTTTTATATCTTGATATTTAAAAGTATCAGCCATACTAGGACTAACTAATGTATATGTTTTAGCCTCGTTAAGGCCTAGGGTTCTAAGTCGCTTAGATACTAACTTACGATATTTAACATCACCAATATAACTTCCCTTTCTAACAGTTGTAACAGGAAGTGTTGATACTAAATTATGATAACCATATAATCTTCCAATCTCCTCAGCAATATCATTAACATTTGAATCAATATCTAATCTTCTTCTAGGAATTACAACCTCAAAAATATCATCATGAACTTCATAAGCAAAATCAAGCTTATCTAACTCACGTTCCATATCTTCTTCTGAAATAGTTATACCAAGCATTTTATTAATATCATTAACGCTAAACTTAACCTTTTTTTCACTCTTATCAATCTTATCATATAAAACATTGCCACTAAGAACCTTAGCAGAAGCATATTTTTCTAATAAATGACATGCTCTAGCCATAGCTTTTTGTGTATATTCATAATTAAGACCCTTTCCATATCTAATAGAAGCTTCACTACGTAAATTAAGTCTATTTGCAATATTTCTAATACTAATAGGATCAAAAATAGCACTTTCAATTAAAATAGAAGTAGTATTATCATCAACCTCAGTATTCTCACCGCCCATAACACCAGCTACACAAACAGACTTTGTTCCATCAGTAATAACAATATCCTTATCTGTAAGCTTACGCAAATTACCGTCTAAAGTAGTTATTTCCTCTCCATCATGAGCATCTCTTACAACTATCCTATCTCCTAATTTTTCTTTATCAAAGAAATGAAGTGGTTGACCATATTCCAACATAACATAGTTAGAAATATCAACAACATTATTAATACTTCTCATACCAGCTGCTGCTAAACGCTTTTTAATAAATTCAGGAGACTCGCCAATTTTTATATCCTTAACCATACCAGCCATATAATAAGGGCATTTATCTGTTTCTACTTCTAGAGAAAAATGATCTGAAACACTATCACTAATAGGTGTAAAATCATCATCAGGTAAAGTCACTTTTTTTCCTAAAATAGCAGCAATTTCATAAGCAAATCCAATATGATAATAACAATCATTATTACGATGTTTATGGATATCTAATTCATATAAAGTTGCTTCTAGTCCTAAATATTTAAGAGGATCAGTACCAACTTTAGCATCACTAGGAAGCTCACAAATACCACGTTCATATGCCTCTTCAGTTTTCTCTTCTAACCCTAATTCATATAGAGCACAAAGCATTCCATTAGATTCAACCCCTCTAATACGACTAGGCTTAATAACAAAATCTCCTGGTAAAACAGCCCCAGGTAAAGCAACTATTACTTTAATACCCTCACGAACATTAGTAGCACCACACACTATCGTCTTCTTATCAGAACCAACATTAACTAAACAAACATGCAAATGATCACTATCAGGATGATCACTACAACTAACAACTTCTCCTATAACTAAATTATCTATATGATTAGAAATAACTTTTTCAACATTAATACCAGCCTTAGTTATTTTAACAGCAAGTTCTTCTAAATCTTCATCACTAATATCAATATAATCACTTACCCATTCTAAATTTATCATCCTACTCACTCTCCTTTCTATCAAATACACGTACTTCTCTTAAGTCTGTTGTATAAAAAGTTCTAATATCATTAATACCATATTTAAGCATAGCAAGTCTCTCAGCACCAAAACCAAAAGCAAATCCTGTCCAATTTTCGGGATCATAACCACAATTTTTTAAAACATTAGGATGAACAATACCAGCACCAGCAACTGTTATCCAACCACTATTTTTACAAATATTACATCCTTTTTGATGACAATTAAAGCAACTTATATCTACCTCAACAGAAGGTTCTGTAAAAGGATAATAGCTAGGTCTAAATCTTGTCTTTATATCATCACCAAATAATTTTTTTACAATAAGATCAATCGTTCCTTTTAGATCAGACAAACTAACATCACGATCAACAACAAGCCCTTCTATTTGCATAAATTGATGTGAATGTGTAGCATCATCATCATCTCTACGATAAGTCTTACCAGGACAAATAACTCTAATTGCCTCATCCCCACCCTTAGCAAGCATTGTTCTAACTTGCACAGGTGATGTCTGACTACGTAGTAAAAGTGACTCTCCTTCTACATAAAAAGTATCTTGAGCATCACGAGCAGGATGTCCCTTAGGTAAATTAAGCATTTCAAAATTATATTCATCACGTTCAATCTCAGGTCCATCTACAACATCATAGCCCATAGATATAAGTAATTCTTCAACTTCCTCTACAAGATGTTCTAAAATATTAGGTGCTCCTACGTTAATCTTAGTAGCAGGTAAACTAATATCAATCTTCTCACTTTCCAACTTCTTATTAAGTTCTATTTCCTCAAGATTAGCACGAGTCTTATCATAATTTTCCATAAAACTCTTCTTAAGCTCATTAACACTTTGGCCAAATTTACGTCTCTCATCACCATCAAGCGTTTTAATTAAAGCATTAAGTGAAGATATCTTTCCCTTCTTTCCCATATATTCAACTCTAATATCATTAAGTTTCTGAAGATCCATAACATCATTAAATACGCCATCTATTTCCTTCTTCAATTTTTCTATATTATCCATAATAATCCTCCTTTATAAATTTTCAATCATATCAATAAACCCATCTTTACCAATATTTTTTTCATACGCTAAAACTTTCTCAATAAAATCATTATGGGAAAGTACTAGCTCATCTGTCCTATCAAGAATAACACCATCTATATTCTTAATCCCATACTTAATCAAATACCTAATATTAAGATCAACATCTACTCTATTAGTCTCTAAATCATCAAGAATATAATCATTAGTATTTTTAACTATCTTTTTATAGGTCTCATTAGACACATATTTAAGCAAATAATCTATCTTATAATTCATAACGCCTCCTACAGAAAAAAAAGATGATACCACAAAAGGACGAGTTTCCCCGCGGTACCACCTTTTTTCATAACATAAGTTATACACTTCTAATCAATAACGAGATTAACCGTTAAAACTAAAGGGTGAATTCATGCTAATTGATATATCAACCTCCCAGCTTTAAAGTTGACTCTCTTAATATCAAATAAAAAGCATTACTACTTCCTCATCATAGTCTTATCACTTCTTTTTCATTTAGTATTATATTATAATTAAATTTCTAAGTCAATATCCTAAAAATATCTTTTTTATTTTACTATAACATTATTACTATTTACCCCTGTGAAGTTTTTATCTAATATCCAATTTCTCTCAATATCAGACTTAACATAAATAGTTGTTGTCGTTTTGGTATTTATAAAATGAGTATAATCCACAACAGAATCAAAAGATAAATTTGATAAATCTAAAACTAAATTATCAGTAGCATATCCTGTCGTAACAAACATATTCATTATATTAATAACATTTTTTGTATTAAATTTATCTCCCAAGTCCAACATAAAATTAGAAGATTCCTTTCCCGTATCTGTAAACATATTCATCATATTAGTAACATTAGAAGTATCAAATTTTTCTCCCAAATTCAAATGAAATTTTTTGCTTTTATAGCCAACATCTTGAAACATCGCAAACATCGTTTTTACATTAGAAGTATCAAATTTACTTCCTAATTCCAATGAAAAAGTTATATTATTAATTCCACAAGATCCAAACATACTAGACATATTAATTACATTTTTTGTATCAAATCTGCTTCCTAGATTCAACATAAAACTAGTACTTTTATAACCAACATTAGTAAACATCGCCCACATATTAGTAACATTTCTTGTATCAAATTTATTCCCTAAATCTAATTTTAAAACTGTACTATCATATCCCATTTTTTCAAACATATTAGCCATATTAATAGTTTGTATTGTATTTAAATTATCAAAAGATATACTATCTACCTTTGTCATATTTAGAAAAAATTTAGATAAATCTTTGGCATATATTTCCTTCTTACTCCCTATATATAAATCATAATAACCATCGCTACTATTATTATTAAGCCATGCTACTATGCTATTATCCCCTAACTCTGATGCATCCCACTGTACAACAGCGTTACTAGTATCTATATAATCAACAAATGAAACATTCTTAATCTTTTCTCTATAGTCATCCCCTCTAAAAGTATCAGCACTTATATTTTTCATATAATTAAACTCTCCAACCGTAGAAGTTACCCCTATTCCATTTGATGATGAAAAATCAATCGTTGCATTATATTTTCCTGTATCTAGTTGATTTTTATCTACTTCATCTATCCAAATAACCATATAATATGTCTTTGATGCTCCCTTTCTCAAAGTTAAATTACTATCAAATC
>CAKOYV010000008.1 GCA_934131005.1 uncultured Bacilli bacterium
TTTTTTGACATCAATTAATCATTAATTTTTTAAATTCGTCAATTGTTTCATTAAACATATTAATAGCTGCCGATATTACTTCTTTTTTTGTTAAATCTACACCAGCTAATTTTAAAGATTCTAGAGGAGTTTTAGTTTGACCACTGCTTAAAAACTTTTTATAATTATCTACTGCAGTTTTGTCTCCAGATAAAATGTCATTTACAATATGACATGCTGCTGATAAACCAGTTGCATATTTATAAACATAAAAATTGTAATAGAAATGTGGAACCCTTGCCCATTCATATTTTATTTTTTCATCTACTATAACATTTTCTCCAAAATATATTTTATTTAAATCATAGTACTTATTACATAAATAATCTGCAGTTAGGACTTTATCATTTTCTGCTGAATTATACATGTCTTTTTCAAATTCTGCAAACATGGTTTGCCTATAAATTGTAGATTTAAATAAAGTCATTAAATTATCTAAGATAAATAACTTTTCTTGTTTATTAGTACTATTTTTCAAAAGATATTTTGCTAATAATAATTCATTTACAGTTGATGCTACTTCTGCAACGAAAATAGCGTAATCGCCATATTGATATTCATTATTTTTTCTAGTATAGTAACTATGCATAGAATGACCAGCTTCATGTGCTAATGTTGACATATCATTATACTTATCTTGATAATTTAATAAAATATATGGCTCTGTATCATAACATCCACTTGAATAACCTCCTGTCCTTTTGTTTTTTGTAGGATATACATCTATCCATCTTGAATTTATTCCTTCTTTTAATATATTTACATAGTCTTCTCCTAGAGGCGATAAAGCTTTAAATACTATTTCTTTTGCTTCTTCAAAAGGATATTTTTTATCATAATTTTCAACGATTGGAGTATAAATATCGTATAAATGTAATTCATCTAGATTTAATAATTGCTTTTTTAAATCATAATATTTAAATAAAATATTTAAATTTTCTCTTACTGTGCTTATTAAATTATTATACACAGATTCATCTACTTCATCTGGAAATAAATAACAACTTAAAACTGATGAATAATTTTTTATTTGAGAAATTGTTATATTTTCCTTAACATTACCATAGAATGTTGATGCAAAAGTATTAATAAATTGCTCATAAGTTTTATATAAAGTATTAAAAGCATTTTTTCTGACATTTCTATCTTTTGATTCAATATAAACAGAATAATTGGAACCTGTTAATTCAACTGATTTACCATCCTCTGTTTCAATAGTTCCAAATTTCAAGTCTGAATCTTTTAATAATTCGTATGTTTTGTAGTTATTATTACACATTTTTGTTATTGATGACAATAATTTTTCTTCTTTATCAGTTAGGGTATGATCTTTATATCTAAAAGTTCTTTTTATTGCTATTTCATATTTTAAAAGTCGAGGTTCTTCTTTATAATAATTTTCTATATCTGAATAATTGTATTTTAATATTGTGGGTGTTATAAAATACGTTTTATTGTTAAATTTATCTACCAAATTGCTTACTTCCCCACTCAAAGTCTGATTTTTATTATTACTTGTATCCTCATCAAACAAAAGATGACTATAGATTATTAATTTATCTAGTTTTCTTGATATTTCATAGTATTTTGTTAGAGTGTTATAAAAATCGCTAGCACTTTCTTTCATTTTCTTTTCATAATTAGAAAAAGAATCTATTTCTTGTTCAACATTTTTAAATGAATTTCTAAATTCTTCTTCATTCTTAAAAATTTTACTTAAGTCCCATTTGTATTTTTCAGCTATTTGTTCTCTATTCATTATTCTCTCCTTTTTAAACATTAAATCTAAAATGGCAGATATCACCATCTTGCATGATATATTCTTTGCCTTCTAGGCGCATTTTTCCAGCTTCTTTGACTTTTAGTTCATTACCACAAGAAATTAGGTCCTGATAACTCATAACTTCGGCTCTAATGAAGCCTTTTTCAAAATCAGTATGGATAAGTCCGGCACATGCTGGAGCTTTCATGCCTTTTCTAAATGTCCAAGCTTTTACTTCATCTGGACCGACAGTGAAGTAAGTGGCTAGACCTAATAATTTATAAGTTGTTCTAATTAGATTTGATAAACCACTTTCTTCTATACCTAATTCTTTTAAGAAGGCTGTTTTTTCATCTAAATCTAATTCTGCCAATTCACTTTCTATTTTCGCACAAATTGGAACAACTAGAGAATTTTCTTTGGAAGCGTAATTCTTTACTTGCTCAACGTAATTATTTGTTCCATTCATGATATCTTCTTCGCTTACGTTGGCAACATAGATAATTGGCTTAGCAGTTATTAAACGAAAGCCTGATAATATTTTTTTCTCTTCTTCTGTAAAGTCTAATTTTCTAATAGGAATATTTTTCTCTAAAGTATCCTTTATACGAAGTAGTAAGTTATATTCCATTAAATCATCTTTATTCTTCGAACTTTGGGCTTTTTTGGCGATTTTATTAATTCTATTAACAATTATTTCTAAGTCAGAAAAAATTAGTTCTAAATTTATAATTTCAATATCTCTTATTGGATCTACATTACCATCAACATGAATTATATTTTTATCATCAAAGCAACGTACTACTTCGACTATAGCATCTACTTCTCTTATATGAGAAAGGAATTTATTGCCTAATCCTTCACCTGTTGATGCTCCTTGTACTAGTCCTGCTATATCTGTAAATTCAAATGTAGTTGGAATTGTTTTGTTTGGATTATACATCTTTTCTAATTGTTCTACTCTCTTATCAGGAACGATAACTGTTCCTACATTTGGTTCTATTGTTGCAAACGGATAATTTGCGGCTAAAATCTCTTGCTTAGTTATAGCATTAAATAATGTGGATTTGCCTACGTTTGGTAATCCAACTATACCTGCTGTTAAACTCATATTATTCCTTCTTTCTTTTGTTTATTATAGCATATTTGAATATAAAAAAGAAGACTGATTATCAATCTTCTTATAAGGTTACATTTGTGTGGATTCCAATTGGAATACCTAGAAAATAGAATACTATTACAATTGCTAGCCAAAGAATAGTGAACGCTATTGTATATGGAGTCATTAATGATATGGCTCTTGAAATAGTAACTGTATCATCTTTCTTTTTGTTATATATTTGTAGAAAACCAATTAGAATTACAAAGTATGAAAACAATGGAGTTATTCCTCTTAGAGAGCTATCAGCTGCTCTAAAGACTGCTTGGGCAAATTCTGGTGTTAGAGAACTTTGCATAAACATTGGAACAATTACTGGTGATAGGATAGCCCATTTTGTAGCAGAAGCTGGTACTAAAAGGCTTGATAACGCTACCACTAAAAATGTTGTTAATACTAGGACAATTCCTGTTAATTCTAAATTACCAACTAGATTAGTTATATAAGATACAATAAATATTCCAATATTTGTTTGTTTAAATATTAAACAAAATTGAGCAGCAAAGAATATTAGAACTAGTAGTGATGATAAATCTTTTAAATAGTAATTCATTCCATCGACAAAATCACGGTTATTTTTTATTGTTTTGACACGAAGACCATATACTAATCCTGCAATCATTAGAATGAAACTAAAGATAAATACTGCTCCTTGATAGAAGTAAGATTTTTCACCAAATAATTGAGTTACATAACTTGAATCTTTTAGATATAATAGTAATCCAGAAAAAGGTAAGCCTGGTATTATACAGTAAATGATAGGAATAATAATTAAGAAAATGGCTATTATGGCTATTATTAAACCTTTCATTTCTGTTTTGGTTGTTTCATGTTTTATTTCTTCTATTTCGTCTTCATCAAAAGTATATTTTCCCAGTTTAGGAATGATTATTTTTTCTGTTACAATCATACCAACGTATGCTATTAAGAAAGTACTTACTAGCATGAAGACTAAATTACTATTAGAATACATTTTATATGTTGCATCTAAGATAGTGGTAGCTTTCTTGGTATAGGGGATTAAGTTACTATCTAGGGAGTTTGCAATAATATTAGCACCATAACCAAAAGTTATTCCTGAGAAAGCAGCACATATACCAGCTGATGGATGTCTTCCTAGGTCTCTAAATAGTATAGCTGCTAATGGTATTAGGATTACATAGCCAACATCGTAAAACATTGCTGAGATAACACCTAGTAAGACTATCATAAATGTTAAAAATTTACGAGGGAATATTTTAGATATTACTTTATTTAGGGTATTTAAAAAGCCTGATTTATATGCTACTCCTATTCCCATAAGCCCTAGTATTAATGTTCCTAGAGGAGTAAAATTAGTAAAATTAGTTAAAAAATTACTAATTAAATATTGGATTCCTGTTCTATTAAATAAATTATTTATACTTATAACTTGAGTTTCTAATTCTCCCGAGACAGAATTAACTGTATAATAATTGGACTCAAGATTTAAAATTCCTCCAACACTACTTATAATCATAACAATTATTGTTAAGAGAAAGAATACTAATGCTGGATGGAGTTTAGTTCTCTTAATTTTTACTTTTTTATTCTTCATTCTCTACCACCTTTTTAATCTTTTTATTAAATTCTACTCTAGGTAGCATTATTGTTCTTTGACAGTTTAGACATTTAATTTTTATGTCTGTTCCTATTCTTGTGATTTGCCATTTATTAGTACCACATGGATGTTGTTTTTTCATGATGACGATACTTCCTAATTTATAGTTTTCTTTCATATAAATCACCAACATAATTATAACCTAAAACTAATTTTATGTAAATAATAGACTATGGGGTTTTTATTTTTTCTATTTTTAATTTATAACCTAGAGATGCTAATATTTTTATTGTTGTTCTTAGGGAAGCTGAGTGAGTATTTTTTTCGAAGCGAGCTATATTAGGCTGACTTATTCCTGTTCTTTTTGCAAGTTCTTGTTGAGTTATTTTATTTTTTATTCTTATTTTATTAATTTGCATAATTAAATTTAATTCTTCATCAGAAATTGTTTCTTCATTTAAATATTTTTTTACTTTTGGATTCATATTTCCTCCTTATTTAAAAAGACTAGTCTTCTAATAACCAGTCTTCTCCTTTTTGAGTTTCTACCTTTGATAGTCCAGGATAATTTTGTTGTCTTAATACTTCATAAGCGGCAATTGCAACACAGTTAGATAAATTTAGAGCGCGTACATTGGTACTTGTTGGAATTCTTATACATTTATCTATTTGATCTTTTAGAATAGTTTTAGGAATTCCTGTTGATTCTTTACCAAAGATTAGATATATATTTTTGGTTGAATCATGAAAATCAAATTCAGGTTGAGGCTTTTTTCCATACCTTGTAAAGAAATAATAATCACCTTCATTTTTACTTGCAAAATCAGCAAAAGATGGATAGATGATATAGTTTAATTTATCTATATAATTGACTCCACATCTTTTAACAGTTTTATCATTTATTTTAAAGCCTAATGGTTCAATTAGATGAAGAGTAGCATTGGTAGCTACACAAGTACGCATAATATTTCCTGTATTTTGAGGTATTTCTGGTTCATATAATACAATATTAATCAATGTCAGTTGCCCCAATTCTATTTAAGTATTTAATAACTTTTTTGGGATTATAATTATTTTTAGAAATACTATAAGTAGCTGTTATTTTACCATCTGTATATACAATTATGTAAGGTAGATTTTTATCTATTTTTAATTTACTAAAAAGTGCTTCTTGATCTTCATTAGTTATATCTAAGTATAACATTGATTTATTTAGACCATTATCTAAAACGATATTTTTGAATGATGATTCAAATTTAGTTGTTTGCTCATTTCCTAGGGCTGATACGTATATAATTGCATTTTTATTTTCAATAATATAATCATCTAATTCATTATAATTAATAACTGTTAAATAATCATTCATAATGCTTATGTTCGATTTTGTTTGTTTATATGTTTCATACCATCTATACATGTAGAATAATATTAATATAGATACTAATATTATTAGTAGTAATATAATATAATTTTTTAGAGGTATTTGTTTTTCTTTTTTTTGGATATTCATATAATCATCTCCATAATGATAATTTTAACAGGAATATTATTTTTTGTAAATATTTTTACAATAAATAATATGAAAAATAGTTATAAATATGTTTTTTTAAAAAGATATCTTTCAGAAAGCATACGAATTAGTTAACTATTGTTTTAATTTTTGCATTTTATCTTTATTTTGTTGACATTTTTGTGTAAAATTTAAAGTTAATTTTAGGATTTTTATTATAATTAAAATTTTTTTGTGCTATACTTAAATTGGTGGTTAAGTTGGAGTTGAATTATAGTAAATTATTAGATCAAAAATTAGAAAAAATTTATAATAGTGGTGTTATTCCACGGTTGTTATTGCACAGTTGTTGTGCGCCTTGTTCTTCATATGTAATTGAATATTTATCCAAATATTTTAAGATTACTATTTTTTACTATAATCCAAATATTTCTCCAAAGGATGAATATTTAAAAAGAAAAGAAGAACAAATTAGACTTATTAAAGAAATGAAGACAGTTAATAAGGTTGATATTATTGATTGTGATTATGATAATGATAAGTTTGAAGAAAAAATTAAGGGACTAGAGAATGAAGTTGAAGGTGGTAGTCGATGTTTAGTTTGTTTTAGACTTCGATTAGAAAAAACGGCAAGGATGGCTTCTAAGTTGGGATATGATTATTTTGCAACAACACTTACTGTTAGTCCTTATAAAAATTGTAAATTAATTAATAAGATAGGTATAGAATTGCAAGATTTTTATAATATTAATTATATAGAGTCTGATTTTAAGAAGAAAAACGGCTACAAACGTTCTATTGAATTATCTAAAATTTATAATTTATATAGACAAAATTATTGTGGTTGTAAGTATTCAAGGAGAGATTGAGATGTAGGAAAAAATAAATGATTGGGGTGGTGTTTTATGACTTGTAATTTTACTAATACTAGTGGTTTAGGTGTGTTATTAAATAATAAATTTAAATTGTTTAATAATAAAAAAGGTAATGAAAAGAAGAAAAAAAGAGAAGAATTTCAAGAAAGATTAGGTTTTTTAAGTGTTGAGGAAGTTAATCGTTTTATTATAACAACAGTAAACTGGTATAATCATAGATTTAGTGATGATTATTTAGATGATGATGAGCGAGGTAATGTTTTTATAAAAGTTGTTGATAATGTTGCTAATAATAGTGAAAATATGACTTTTTCAGAATTAAATAATCGTTTATCTGAAGTTACTAAAAATTCTTTGAAATGTAGATATATAGGCGATGTACGTACACCTAATTTTGTAGATACGTCTAGAGAGAATATTAATATTCCTTATATATGTATTAAGATAACAAAATTAAATACTTTAATGGAATTATTATTAAAAAAGAAACAGGCTGATGAATGTGTTGTTATTGCTAATCCCAATAATGGACAGATTATAGATATCCAAAATAGTGGTGAAAATTTCTTGCCAAAAGCTGTTTTTGATAACTATGATAAATTAAGTTTAGATAATTTATTATTTATCTTAAAACGTTATAGTGCTGAGGATATTGATTTAGATAATCTAGAGGAATGTGTTAAGAGACGTAATAAGGATATTAAAATTAGAGATAAAATTGTTGATTTTATTAGTAAGAGATTAATTGAGGAAGATTCTGTTGATAAAGATAATCATAAGTATGGTAACATGCGCGCTAATGCTTTTGTATGTGATTTTAAATCAGCATATAATCAATCTTCTCATTTTGGAATTAGCAATGATGAGGCAGTCAAATTAATGACGGATAAAAATATTAAAAAAGGTAAAACTAGAATATTAAAAAAGACTATTAATGAAGATAGCGAGGCTTCATAATAGTCTTTTTATTTTACACTTCCAATCATACTTATAATGTTATAGATATTATTTTGTTTGATATTCCAATCTTTAGAAAGTTCTTTTAGTAGCGATTCTTTTATTTTTTCTATGTTATCCTCTTCTTCTTCAAAATATTCATAATATAAGTATTTTAATGTCATTATATCTGTTGTCTTTTGTAAATAGTTTATTAGAATATCCTTTTTTTCTTTTTCGACACGAAGTTTATTTTGATATGATTGTTTATTTATTTCTAAATATTCTATTTTTGTTAGAGGTAATTTTAATGCGTAATCATTAGCTTCTTTTTCTTCTTCAAAAATTAGACTACTTCTTTTTCTAAGAGTTCCATCCTTTGCAAATAATAAGCCTAAAGTTATTTTACCATTGGAAACAAGACATATTATTTTTTTGTATTTTTTATTATCATTTTTTATTTTATCTATAAAGTCTTGAGATACTTTTAAAATGCTGTCTCTTAGAATTAAGATATCACTATCTGATACTCTATATAATGATATTTTGGGAATGTTCCTTATAACATCTCCATTTTTCCATTCAAAAAAATTATAATAATTATCTTGAAAGTTTAATACTATGTCATAAATATAGTTCATTTTTTTTATCTCCTTTAGTCATTAAGGTTATGATGATGATTATGATTCCTATTAGAGCGTAGTAGCATTCTACTCTTCTAATTATAAAATTTACATAAAATGAAAAATTATACCCTAAAGTTAAGAGATTTAAATATAATATTATGAATGTATTGCCTATTACTAGTAGTGCGAATCCTACTAAAAAGAAAAAAATACGCGTCAATAGAATCACCTAATAAATATTATTCTTTATTAATTGATTAAAGACACATATTTTATTTTTTAATTTATTTTTCTTTTTTTTGTTTATAAATATCTATGATTATATTTAATACTAAGAAAGTTATAAAGAAGGCCATAACAACAATTAAGTTTTTATTTAATAGATTTGATTCTATTTTTATTAATGGTTCTTTTAACAATTTGATAGTATATGTCATTGGTAATAATTTATTCATCCATCTAAAGCCTTTAGTTACAGTTTCGATTGGGAATGTTCCTCCTGTTGCGGCTAATTGTAATACTAATAGGATTAGAGCTAAGAATTTACCAATATCATTAAGATTTGTTATTAAGAATTCTATAATAGCCATGAAGGTATTTGCAACTAGAATTATTGCTCCAAAGTATAGGAAGATATTAGTTATTTTAAAGTCTAGTAGGAAGTATAATAGAATTCCTAAAACAAGTGCTGATAATGTTGCCATAATATGATATGCTATAGTTCTTTGTAATCTATTTTTATTATTCATTCCTAAGATAGTAAATCTTTCTTCTTTATCATAGTATAATACAATAAACATCATTAGGCATCCTACCCATAGAGCTATTGAGATAAAGAATGGTGAGAAGGCTGTTCCATAACTTGATATTTTATTTACAGCTTTTGTTTTTACTTCAGTTGGTTTTTTACTATATTCTCCTAAACCATCTACTTTTTTGACTTCTTTTTTAGTTTTTTCTATATTTGTATCAAGTTCTGTTTTAGCACTACGAACACTATTATCTAATGTTTTTATGCCATTATTTAAAGTATTAGCACCGTTGTTTAGAGTAGTTATACCTGATTGTATTTGAAGTGAACTTGAGTAAATAGTATTAGCACCATCAGATAAATTTTGAACACCTGATTGTAATTGATTTAATTTATCTTTCATTGTAGTTAAACCATTTACTTTAGTATTTAATTCATTTAAACCATTATTTAGACTGCTAGTTCCTTGTTGTAATTTAGTTCCACTTGCTTTTAAGTAATTAATTGTTGTTGTATTTCCTGTTTGTGATGATGATTTAGATAATCCTTGTGCAATACCACACATTTGTTGTTCTTGGACAGTTGCTGCACCTTGCATTACTTTTGGACAAATGGTAGCATTTATTAAATCTACTAGGTTTTGAGTGTAACCAAGGGTTGTATTTACACCGTTTGTATAACTATTTATACTAGTTGATAGAGTATCACTTCCAGATTTTAAACTGCCTACACCACTTACTAACTCATTTAGACTATCATTTACTGATGATAATTGACTTGTAGCATTTGCTAGTGTATCTGTTCCATCTTTTAGAGTTTTGATTCCATCATTAAATTTAGTATAATTTTCGTTTAATGTTGCAGTTCCATCTGCTAAACTTTGGCTTCCTTTTGATAATTGATTTGTTCCATCTTGTAGTTTACCAAAACCATCACTAATAGTTGTTAATTGGTCTGGTACTTTCTTTATTGTTCCTTCTAAATTAGAAACAATGGCAGAATTTACTGAGTTATCAAGATTATTTTCTACAACTGCTACAACATTATTTATAATTTGGCTAGCTAAGTAGTTTGATTTTTGGTTTGGTGAATAAGTTATAACAGCATGGTGTTTATTTTCAGTAGCAGCACTTTCCATATCTTCAGTAAAACTTTCTGGTATGGTAATGATAGCATAATAGTCACCATTATATAAACCATCAGTTGCTTCTTTGTTAGATACTTCTTTTAATTTTAATTTCTTTTTATCTTTTATATTATTTATTAATTCTGTTCCTTTATCACCGGTATCTGCATTAACAACAGCAACAGGGATATTATCAATGTTTCCTTTACCATATGGATTCCAGTATGCTTTTAGATAGAAAAAGCTATACATAAATGGTATTATTAGTATTGCAGCTAGTACAATATACTTGAAATAATTCTTATTATTTTTCATTTTTTATTCCCCCTTTAATTAAATAGTCCATCTTTTAGTATAGAAGTTATTTCTTTAGTTACTTTCTTTTCATTTAACTCTTCATCATATTCAAAGACAACAGCCATATATACTTTGCAGATTATAAATGCTGTTAGGTGAGCATCACAATCTTTGATATGTTTTAATTCTATTTCTTTTTTGATTTTAGATTCGATATAATTTAGCATTTCATCATCATATAGTTTTAAAAATTTATTATTTTGAAAATCTTTTGATTCTCTCATGATGCTAGAAAATAATAAACTTTTTTTTCTAAACTTTAGCATTGAATAAATATTTGATGAAACTATTTCTAAAAATGGTAAATCTTTTTCTTCTTGTTTTTTTACTTTAACTTTCATTTTATCTAATTCTTCTTGGATAAAAAATTTAAACATATCTTCTTTATCTTTAAAGTACGTATAAATTGTTTTTTTAGTTACATTGGCATTAGTTGCTATTTCATCCATTGAAACTTTTTTGTAACCATACTTAGAAAACAATTCTCTAGCTGTATCTATAACTACTTCTTTTTTCGTCATATCATCACCTCTATACTAATATACTTCTTCGGTATACCAGTATATTATATGTTGCTTTGTTTTAAAAGTCAATAAAATTCGAGTAATTTTACAAAAAATTAAAAATTTTGTCACTTTTTTCGATAAAAAAAGAGCAATCTTTTAAATATTACTCATTGAAATCATCAGAATTTGCTAATTCTTTAATATTAACATTGGATATTGATTCAAATCTTTTAGTAATTTTATTGGTTGTTACATTTATATTTTCAACATCTTTGTTGACGGTTTCGATGCTTCTTGATAATTTATTCCATCTTTCTTTGTACCTTGAAAATTCTATTCCCAATTTGGTTAATTCATCATGGATGATGCTAGAATATTTTTCACGTTCCATATTTTTTAATAATACTTGAATTACGGTTAGGG
Organism: uncultured Bacilli bacterium; assembly: GCA_934131005.1. Classification (GTDB taxonomy): domain Bacteria; phylum Bacillota_I; class Bacilli_A; order RF39; family UBA660; genus RUG11198. The sequence goes on from CAKOYV010000008.1 coordinate 11,650, forward strand.
ATGACATTAGAGTTGTTGGAGAAGTTAACCAAACTCTTTTTTTGTTAGCATAGTCAACTATTTCTTGGTGATAAGCATTTATTTCTGCAAATAGAGCTTCAGCGGGTAAGAACATTATGGCTTGTGATGATGTTACATTTGGAATTATATATTTACTACTAATAGCATCTATATGTTTCTTTACATCAATTTTAAATTGTCTTTCTGCTATCTTACGGTCTAGAGAACTATTATTTTTATCTACCATAATTCGGTAATTTTCTAGTGGGAATTTTGAATCAATTGCAATGGTTCCTAATGGTTTGGGAGCAAAGATAACAGCATCAGCTATAGTGTTATTGGGAAGTGCATATTGCGTTTTATATATCTTAGGGTTATTTTCACCAAAAACATTTGATAAAATGTGATTTAAATTTACTTCGCCAAAAATTCCTCTTGTTTTTTTATCGGTTAATATACTTTGTAAGGAGACAATATCTGTTGATAAATTGTCAATTTTCTTTTGAGCTTCATCTATCTTAGATAGTCTTTCTAAGATACTAGTAAATGTTTTGTTCGTTTTGTTAAAATTTTGATCTAATCTTTCATTTACTTTTTCATTCATGATTGTTAGGCGATATTCTAACATTTGGTTTGTTTTATCGAATTCTTCATTCATATTTTTTATCAATTCAATTTGGAAATTAGATAATTCTTTGATGGTTGTTGTTTCTAGCTTACCTAGCCTTTCAGTTATCTTAGCTTCATTGATGCTTTTTGAAATTATAAAAATTAATAAAATTATGATGATTATGATTCCTAATAAAATTATATATTCTAACATTTTACACCTTCCTACTCTTTATTTTATTGTAACATAAAATTAGAAAAAAGTGGTTAAGATGGCATAAAAAATTAATTTTGATTGAAAAAAACTATTAACAAATTTTACTTTATTAATAGTTTTACGTAATAGTAATTTTAAGAAGTTATATTTAAATCTTGATATTCTTGAACAAGAATTTGATATTTTTCATTTAATTTGACTGTTTCTATTTTTTCTAGAGAATACCATCCTTTTCTAAACATTAGTTCATATACTTCCCTTTGTAGAGATGATAATTCTTTTAAGATTGAATAATGGCTTTTGTATAAAGATTCATTACTAGCTTCAGTCATTGCTATAACATAGTTTTTTTCTAAATCTTTTAGAATAGTCAATAAGCATGTTAGATAATCTTTGTCATTCATTTTTAGTCCTGTTGGAGTCTTTGTTTTTGGATTTGATATTTTGTTATTGCTCATTTTGACCTCCTTCATTTAAAATTGAAATAATAACATTTAAATTGTTATTGAATAAATTATAACCTTTTATGATGATTTGATTTATCTCTTCATCTTCTGTATTTTTTGTTGCGACATTCATTTTCTTTAGAGCATCATAATTCCAATTAAACATATCAGATAGATAATCTAAATCTTTTCCTGTTATAATATTTGGAACTTGTGAATAATATTCTTCTTTCATATAATAAAATCTCCTTTCTTTGTTATTATGTTAAAGAAAAGAGATTTTAAACTGTTTTTCCACAAAAATGTGGATTTTTATTTGTTGTAAGTACAAATATCTTTTAATTTACAGTTAGTACAATTTGGTTTGATGGCTTTACAGTGGTAACGGCCAAAAAAGATTAGTTGATGATGAGTTTTTATCCAACGTTCTTTGGGAACTTTTTTCATGAGAATCTTTTCTATTTCGGATGGGGTTGATGATTGTTTACATAAGTTTAAGCGTTTAGATACTCTCGATACATGGGTATCTACGGCTATTGCTTCTACATGATAATATTCAGCTAAAAAAACATTAATTGTTTTTGGACCTACGCCACTTAGAGTTTTTAAATATTCTCGATCATTAGGAACAATTCCATTTGTGTCTTTTAAAAGTGAGGTAGCTATTTGTTTGATAAAAAGACTTTTCTTTTTAAAGGTTCCTATTGGTTTGATAATTTCCTCGATTGCTTCTATAGGAGCAACTGATAGACTTTTTAAATCAGGATATTTTTTAAATAAAACTGGTGTTACCATATTTACTCTTTTATCAGTTGTTTGGGCACTTAAAACGATAGCTATTAATAATTCATAATCTTTGGAATATTTTAATTCACAGTAAGCGTCTGGATATAATTCATCTAAATATTCTAGTATTTTATTCATTATTCTTCCTCTAACCAATTGTAATCAAAGACATCAGAGGCTACTTTAGTTGGCTTACGATATTTTCTTTTATCATTTATGATATCCTGTTTAGTTTTTATACCTTTTGATTGCCAAGTATATAATATTCTTTCAATGTATTTTAGGTTACGAACGTTATTATAAATAGCTTCTTTTAGGGCCTCTTTAATTAATTCTTCACTGTAGTTATTAATGGTCCAATCATTGATTATTTCATACTCCATTGGAGATAAGGTACGGCCTAATTCTTTTTCAAAAAGGCTAAATAAATCAGTTTCTTTTGCTTTTTCCTTTTTAGGTGGTTCGATTAGAATTGTAAACAACTTTTTATATAAAATATCTGTATATATATATTCTTCACTCAAACCTTTTTCATTTGTTTCTACTTTTATATCAATAAGATTTTTATCAGCTAAATTTGTTAGTATTTGCATAGCTTTATATTTGTCTAAATTTAAATCATCAGTAAATTTTTGAGGATTATAAATTATTTTATCGCCTAAATTAATTATATATATTAAAATTACTAACTCTTCTTCAGTTATATTTAGAAGTTTATAATTAGTAAATAATATTTTAGGGATGATGATAGGTTGTTCTTTTAATAAATCTATTACTTGATTATTCACGATTATTTCTCCAACGTAGTTGATGATACTTTTTTATATGTCTTAGCGTCATAGTAGTTATAGGTTACTTTATTGTCTTTTAAAATAGTTTCTTCATACATTAATTTTTTAGTTTTATATATTAGTTCATATTTATTACTATTAGGAGACAAATTATTTATATCTTCGTTTAATACTTCTTGATATTCTTTAGTTAATACAATTACTCTATCTTTAGTGCTTAGGATATAATAATTATCAGCATAATTGGCATATGTTATTGGTTCTGTGATATGATAATTAGCCTTTATATCTTTAATAATCGAAGATTTATAGTTTGAATTTTTATTGATCGTGTATGATAGAGAAAATACGCTAATAAGAATTATTATTATTACTACCACTATGACTTTTAGAACTGTTTTAATTGGATTTAAATTATTTTTAAAATTTCTCATTTTATCATCCCTTCCCGGCTTGTATAAGATTATATAATAAATTTTTCATTTTGTTAATATTTTTTAAGAATTATTATAGAAAAGATTGTGCATATTTATCCGGGTTATTTATTTTGATAATTATCTTTAATATATTTTTCTAAAATTGGCCTTTCATTTTCTAAATTATTAGTAATTATTTGTTTTTCTAAGTCTGTTATGATAGATTTTATGTAATTACCTGGTTCTTTATTTAGAATTGTTGCTATATCTGAACCATTTACTTTGATATCTGTTTGTTTGTGAATGGGTAATTCCTTATATATTTTATTTAATTCTTCTTTATTTTCTTTTTTTATTTGATAAGCTACTGTTGAGATATAAAGGCCATACTTATAAATATTATATTTATCTTTAATATCTTGAGTTAATAACTTTCTTATTTTAGTCATTTGATCTTTTTCATTTTTCGTAAATGGATAGATATCATCTACTTCTAATTGAGCCCATATTCCTATTAAATCAGGACAAGGCGTTATTTTTTTTAATTTATTTAAAGATAGTGACTTATAAATACCTAGATCTATTAAAAGAGAAATTCCTCTTTCGTTGTTGGGGTTAGAAAAAATTTTATCTAATTCCTGTTTTTTTCTCTGATAAGATAATTTTTTTAAAAGATAGCTATATGATGTTAAATAGTGTTTAGTTTTTTCTTCAATATTAAAGTTGAGAATTGTTGCAAATCTTACTGCTCGTAAAATTCTTAGAGAATCTTCTTTTAGTTTATAACGAGGATTACCTACTGTTTTTATTATTTTATTGTCTAAATCTTCCATTATAGAAAGCATATCTAATATTTCACCTTTAGAATTCATACAAATGGTATTAATTGTAAAATCTCTTCTTAAAAGATCTTTTTTGACAGTTTTTATATATTTTAATTTTACTGGTACTCTATTATCTAAATATTTGATATCTCTTCTAAAGGTTGTTATATCAAAATTAGTACTTTTATAAGTTATATTTACAGAACCATAATTGGGTGATGAGGAGGATGCAAATATTTCTTTTATTTCTTTAGGGGTTGCACTAGTTGCTATATCAATATCATTTGTTGCCAGTCCTAATAATTTATCTCTTACATATCCTCCAACTATGTAGGCTTCGTAGCCATTTTCTTCTAATATTTGTAATACTTTTAAGGCTTTTTCTTCCATGTTACCACTCCTACCTATAATATATTTATATATTAGTTTGTATAGTTTTATTGGAATTTAAGAAAAGAATTTTATAACTTTTCTAATTATAATATATCATAAATTTAGGATTTAAAAAATAAGAAAAGGATGTTGTTTACACTTTATTATAATTATTTTTTGGTATTTTAATTGATTTTAAAAACGTTTGTTTGTATAATTAATTTAGGTGATTATTATGAGGATTATTATGCATATAGATGTTAATAATGCTTTTTTATCTTGGATGGCTGTATGGCGACTTAAAAATGGTTATAAAGTGGACATTAGAGAAAGATATGCTGTTATTGGAGGAGATGAGGATGCTAGACGAGGAATTGTGACAGCTAAGAGTGATCCCTGTAAGAAAAGAGGCGTTGTTACAGCAGAAACTCTTTATAGCGCTAGAAAAAAATGTCCCTATTTAGAGGTTTATAAAGGGGACTTTAAGGTTTTTAAAATGTACTCTGATATGATGTATAATTATCTTCTTAAATATAGTGATGTTATTGAAAGATATTCTATTGATGAATGTTTCTTAGATTATACAGCTTCTGTTAATTTATTTGGTGATCCAATTAAAATTGCTTATAAAATAAAAAATGATATTAAAGCTTTATTTGGTTTTACAGTTAATGTAGGTATTGGTAATAATAAGTTAGAAGCAAAGATGGCTTCTGATTTTACTAAACCTGATAGAGTTCATACATTATTTGACAATGAGATAAAAAAGAAGATGTGGCCTCTACCGGTTGAAGATTTATTTATGGTGGGAAAAAGTGCTGCTAGTAGACTTAGAGATGATGGTATTAAAACAATTGGCGAACTTGCCTGCACTAATATTGAAATATTAAAACGAAAATTTAAAAGCCATGGTGTTTTAATGTGGGAATTTGCAAATGGAATTGATGATAGTAAAGTAGAGGCGAAACGAGATGATCCTAAAAGTGTCTCTTCATCTACTGTTTTGCCTTATAATTATAGCAATAAAAAAGAGATTGAAAAAGTTTTAAAAATTTTGTCTAGTGATGTTGGAAAAAAATTACGTACTAAACACCTATATGCTAATTCTATTTCTGTATGGATAAAATATAGTAATTTCAAAAAAGTTAGTAAACAAATTACTATTGATAATGGTATTAATAATGATAAAGATATTTATAAATATGCTTGTTTATTATTAGAAAAATTATGGGATGGAGAGAACTATATTAGAAGTTTATGCGTAGGTGTTGCTAATATAAGTTGTAACCATGATAAACAATTATCATTATTTGATAATAATACTTCTAATAAACAAATGGATTTAAAAGAAGATAAATTACAATCAGCTATTGATTGTATTAGAAATAAATATGGTGATGAAATGATTGGATATGCTGATGTTATAAATAAACGAGAAAATGAACATCACGGCAAATAGCAAAATTTATTTTTAGTGAACTTTTTTAATTTTTGCGAAAAATAATGATATAATTAGGATTAGGAAGATAATTTAATCTTCTTTTATTAAGAAGGGAAGTATTTATGAATCAAGATATTATTAAAGAAATTGCTGGTTTATTAGATGTTAAAAATAAACAAGTGGAAAGTGTACTTAAACTTTTAGAAGAAGGGAATACAGTACCTTTTATTGCTAGATATAGAAAAGAAGCTACTGGAGCTTTAGATGAAGAACAAATTAGAAAGATTAGTGATGTATATGATTATCAAGTTTCTTTATTAAAAAGAAAAGAAGATGTAATTAGACTAATTGATGAAAAAGATTTGCTTACTGATGAAATTAAAAAAAATATTATGAAGTGTGAAAAGTTAGTAGAAGTTGAAGATATATATAGACCATTTAAAGAGAAAAAAAAGACTAAAGCAACAGAGGCTATTAAAAATGGCTTAGAACCTTTAGCTAAAATTATTATGTCTTTTCCGGATAAAATTGATTTAGAAGAAGTTGCTAGTAATTATTTGAACGAGAAAATTACTAGTGTTGATGATGCTATTCAAGGTGCTAAGTATATTATTGCTGAATGGATTAGTGATAATGCTAGTTATAGAAAATATTTAAGACATAATATGATGAATTATGGTTTGATTGCTTCTAAATTAAAGAAAAAAGCTGTTGATGATGATCATATTTATGAAATGTATTATGACTATAGTGAAAAAATAAAATATATTAAACCACATAGAATTTTAGCAATGAATCGTGGAGAAAAAGAAGGAATTCTTAGTGTTGGAGTACAAATAGATGATGAATATGTATTGGGATGGTTTGATAAAAAGATTATTAAAAAAGAATCTTCTTGCGTTACTTCTATCGTTCGAGATGCTATTAGAGATAGTTATAAACGATTAATTTTTCCTAGTGTAGAAAGAGAAGTTAGAGCAGAACTTAAGGCTAATTCTGAAGATGGTGCTATTGAAATATTTGGAAAAAATTTAGAAAAATTACTACTTACTCCTCCTATGAAAGATAAAATTGTTTTAGGTTTTGATCCGGCTTATAGAACTGGATGTAAGTTGGCTGTTATTGATACTGCTAGTAGAATTTTAAATATTAGTAAAATTTATCCTCATGAACCACATAATAAGTGGGATGAAGCGAAAAAAGTTATTAAAGATTTAATCAAAAAATATAATATTGATGTGATTGCTGTTGGTAATGGAACAGCTTCGCGTGAGAGTGAAAAGTTAGTAGCAGAAGTTTGTCAAGAATATACTGATAAAAAAATTGCTTTTGTTATTGTTAGTGAGGCTGGTGCTTCTGTTTATTCTGCTTCAAAATTAGCCATTAGCGAGTTTCCTGATTTACATGTTGAAGAAAGAAGTGCTATTAGTATTGGTAGAAGATTACAGGATCCTTTAAGTGAATTAGTTAAAATAGATCCTAAAAGTATTGGTGTTGGTCAATACCAACATGATGTTAATCAAAAAAAATTAAATGAATCTTTAGACTTTGTTGTTAGCAAAGCTGTTAATTCAGTTGGTGTTAATATTAATACAGCTAGTAGTTCAATTTTAAAATATGTCTCTGGATTAACTAAAACAACAATTAATAAGCTTATTAAATACAGAGAAGAACATGGTAAGATAAAGTCTAGGGAGGAAATTATTAATAATAAAATTTTGTCTAGTAAGATTTTTGAACAATCTATTGGTTTTATGAGAGTCATAGATGGTGATGATATTTTAGATAAAACACCTATTCATCCAGAAAGTTATAAAGATGCTATTAAATTAATAAATGATGCTGGATTTGATGTTAAAGATATTGGTAGTGGTGAACTTGCTGATAAGCTTGATAGCATTGATGTTGATAAATATTCTAAGGATAATGGTGTTGATAAATATACTTTAGAAGATATCATTAAATGCTTAAAACAACCTAATAGAGATTTTCGAGATGATTATCAAAAACCACTTCTTAAAAGTGATGTTTTAGAAATTGAAGATCTTAAAAGAGGGATGGAACTTCAAGGAACTGTTAGAAATGTAGTCGATTTTGGTGTGTTTATTGATATTGGATTACATGATGATGGTTTAGCACACATTTCTAAATTAACAAAACAATATATTAAGCATCCAATGGAGGTTGTTAACGTTGGAGATATTGTTACTTGTTGGGTTGATGATATTAACTTAGATAGGCATAAAGTTAGCTTAACTTTGATTGATCCTGAGAAAAATTTATAAAATAGCTTGACATGTAGATAATTATATTTTATAATTTTAATTGTCTACTTGTTGTGCAGATGTGGTTCAACGATTAGAATTCGGCCTTGCCAAGGCTGAGACGGGGGTTTGACTCCCCTCATCTGCTCCAGTTGATAATTCAGTTGAGCTTTTAATCAGAAGTTCAACTTTTTTTATTATTAAGTTTCAATTCTAAATGGAATTGTTTTTTTATTAAATATTGTATTAACTTTATTTAAATTAAAATTAAAATTATAATTTTATTAACTGTGAAATAATTTTGTTATCTAATTAAATAATATTTATTTATGTTAATTTTGATAATATAGATATATTTTGCTGTTAACACAATGATTATTTTAGTTCTATAAACTAACGTTGTTGTATTGAATAAAATTAAATATTATGAAAAGGTAATTTTATGATATAATAGTTAACCGAAAAAGAAATTTGGAGGTGATTTTAATGCAAAAAAATGAATTTGTTGATGAATTAAGTGGTATTAATAATGAATTATATCTTAAAGAAACATATAAAAAATATATAAATAAAAATCCTAATTCTCACCTTGTTATAATTGATATGGAAAAATTCAAACAAATTAATGATACTTATGGACATAATATTGGAGATAAATATTTAAAAATTTTAGCAAATATACTTAATATAAGTTTCTTTGATTCTATTGTTGTTAGATTACATGGTGATGAATTTGCAATAGTTACCAATATGGATGAACAACAAATTGGCAAGATTTTTGAATTAATAGAACAAAAAATCACCTTAATAGTTGATAATGAGCAGATTCCTGTTCCTTTTAGAATAAATGCTGGTAGTGCATATGCTTGTGATAACTTAGATTGTGCTTTTGAAAAGGCCGATTTAATGATGTATAGCGCTAAAAGGCAAGGTTTGTTTTATCAAAAATTTGATGAAAAAGTTTGGAATACAAAGATACAAGAAAAACAAATTTTAGATAAATTTTTTAATAATTTGAAAAATGGCTCTTTATCCTATAGTAAAAGAGAAGTATTTACACTTGATGGTAAGGAGACTAATATTTTTCAAATTAATACTAGAGATGAAAATGGTGATATATTATTTGAAAAAGATCATTATGAAATATTGAGAAATAATAGAGTTAAGTACAAATTAGATAATTATAATATTGTTTTTTTACTAGAAAATATTATTCATAATAAAAAAGATACAAGTATTATTAATATAGATTATACATCTATAATTGGAAATAATAAATTACTTGACTATTTAAAAAAACTAAGTACTATTAATAGTAAATTTAGCGATAATATTATTATTAGTATTAAAATGTATTCTAGTATTACTCAAAATGATAGCATTGTTTTATTAAATAATATTAATATACTAAGAAAGTTGGGATTTAGAATTAAAATTGATAAACTAAATGAATACTCTAATGATGCTATATGGATGCATTCTGGAGCCTCTTTTGTGGGCTTTGATAATCATTTTATTGATTTAGCAATGCTGGATGACAAAGCTAATTATTGGCTACATACTAAAATAGATATGATGCTAAATTGTCCTAATACTGATATAACACCTATAATTACTCATATTGATACAGATAGAAAACATAATTATATTAAAAATAATTTTGATGACAATATTTTGGTTACTGGCAATTATTATGGTAAAGAAAAAAAGTTGATATTAAAAAGAAAAAATTCTTCTAAAAACTAGAGGAATTTTTTTGTTCAATTGCTCTTACTTTTAATAAACTCATTTTTTATCCAAGCCATTATTAAATCTACCACATAATTTTTTTCTGATTCTGTTAGATCTTTTTTGACAGGAATATGATGCCATTTATACATACACTTACGACAACAAGTTGCTGTTGCATGTTGAGCAATAAATGTTGGGTGACCGTGGTATGGTGTTTGCTTGCCATCGTTTGGTATATTAGAACTCGATAATCTTTTGTTGACAAAATCACGTGTGTGTTCTTTTATTGTTATCATTCCTTTTTTTCTTATATATTCGATATCTTTTTCTTTTAATTTAAAACTACTTCTAAATTTTGATTTTGATAAGTTATATAATATTTTTTCTAAATTTTTATCAGTCATTTTATCACCTAAATCATTATAGCATAAAAATTTGATAGCTTGTTAACATAGAGTTTTTGATTTGTCAAATAACTAATTAAAGATATTATTTTCATTGTATATCTAAAATAATTTTATTTTTGTGCTATGATTTATGTTAACCTTGCTTTGTAAGAATAAGCTAGTTAGGAGATATTAAAATGTTTAATTTTATTATTTATGAAGATAATAATACAATTGTAAAAATTTATGAGGATGTGATAAGAAAATTTATAAATAAGAAAAATTGTAATTATGAAATTTGGATAATTAATAAATTTAATTGTGGTGATTTAGAAAAAATAATTAATGATATTTCTGGAAAAAAGATTTATTTATTAGATGTTGAGGTTCCACAAAAAAGTGGTTTAGAAGTAGCTAGAGATATTAGAGAAAGTGGGGATTGGACTAGTCAAATTATTGTTATTAGTAATTTTAATAAGTATAGCAAAATTGGAATTACTAATAGATTATTAATGTTAAATTTTATTTCTAAAAAGAATAATGTTAAAAAGGAATTAAATTTTTCTTTAAATGTTGCTTATAATATATTGAGAAGGCAAAATTCTTTAGTTTTTCAATATAATAGTGAAATATTTCAAATTTTATATACTGATATTTGTTATATAGAAAAAAATTTGAATAATAATGATTCAACTATTGTTACTAAGGATAATAGTAAGTATATTATAAATAAATCTATTAATAAATTAATGGAAATGTTTAGGGATGAGAAGAATTTCTTTAAGACACATAGGAGTTGTATTGTTAATCTTGATAATATTACTTGTTTTGATATAAAGAGAAATATTATCAAGTTTAAGAGTTCACAAATTAATTTAGTTTCAAGAAATAGAAGAAAAGAGTTGAAAAATAGACTTTTGAATAAAATTAATATTTGATTTTTTAAATAACCAAAAATCATTATTTTTTTACCTTTTATCATTTATTTTACTTTGATTCAATTTTTTGTGATATTATTTGGGTGTAGTAAAATAATAAAGGAGGAGTTATGAAAAGTAGAGTAAAGTGGTTTAATGATGCTAAGGGATATGGTTTTATTGAAAATAATGAATTGGAAGATGTATTTGTTCATTATTCACAAATTAAAAAGGACGGTTATAAATCTTTGACAACTGGTGATATGGTTCAATTTGATTTGGTTACTACTGATAAAGGGTACCAAGCTCAAAATGTTTCTCTAGTTTTAGATAATGTTAATGTCATTTAATATATAGTTTTAAAGTAGAGAATTAAAAAAATAAGACTACAATGAATAGTCTTATTTTTAGGGTTATATACTATTTTGATAGTGCTTCAGATACTTCTACAGCTACAGCTACTGTTGCTCCTACCATTGGGTTATTTCCCATGCCTATGAAGCCCATCATTTCTACGTGTGCTGGTACAGACGATGATCCTGCAAATTGTGCATCTGAATGCATTCTTCCCATTGTATCAGTCATACCGTAACTAGCTGGACCTGCTGCCATATTATCTGGATGTAATGTTCTTCCAGTTCCACCACCTGATGCTACTGAAAAATATTTTTTACCTGCTTCTAATCTTTCTTTTTTATAAGTTCCTGCTACAGGATGTTGAAAACGAGTTGGATTTGTTGAGTTACCAGTAATTGACACATCAACATTTTCATGCCACATTATAGCAACACCTTCTCTAACTTCATTTGCTCCATAACATTTTACTTTTGATCTTTCTGATTTTGAATAAGGAATTTCTTCAATAATGTTTAATTTTCCTGTATAAAAATCAAAATCTGTTTTTACATAAGTAAAGCCATTGATTCTAGAAATTATTTGGGCAGCATCTTTTCCTAAACCATTTAAAATTACTCTTAAAGGATTTTTTCTAACTTTGTTTGCTGTTAAAGCTATTTTGATAGCTCCCTCTGCTGCTGCAAATGACTCATGACCAGCTAGGAATGCAAAACATTCAGTTTCTTCTGATAATAATCTAGCAGCTAAGTTTCCGTGACCTAAACCAACTTTTCTATCTTCTGCTACTGATCCTTCTAAACAGAATGCTTGTAATCCTTCTCCTATTGCTTTAGCTGCTTCGACTGCACTTTTACAATCTTTTTTTATAGCAATAGCTGCACCCAATGTATATGCCCAACAAGCATCTTCAAAACATATTTTTTGAGTATCTTTTGTTATTTCGTATGGATTTATACCTTTTTCTTGACAGATTTTTTGAGCCTCTTCAAGAGAAGATATTTCATATTTTTCCATTGTCTTTTTTATTTTATCTATTTTTCTTGCATAATTTTCAAATAATTCCATATTTATTCCTCCCTTGGATCTATTTTCTTTACTGCTTCTTCAAAACGTCCATATGTACCACTTGCTTCTTCAATTGCTTGCATTGGGTCCATTTTAGCTTTGATATTATCCATCATTTTTCCTAAATTTACATATTTATAGCCAATGATTGTATCATTTTCGTCTAAACCAATTTCTACGATATATCCCTCAGCTAATTCTAGATATCTTGGTCCTTTTACTTTAGTAGAATAAATTGTTCCTACTTGACTTCTATGGCCTTTTCCTAAATCTTCTAGACCAGCTCCAACAGTTAATCCACCCTCAGAGAATGCAGATTGACTTCTACCATATACTATTTGTAAGAATAGTTCTCTCATAGCTGTATTAATAGCATCACATACCAAATCTGTATTTAATGCTTCTAATATTGTTTTTCCTACTAATATTTCTCCAGCCATAGCAGCTGAATGAGTCATTCCAGAACATCCAATTGTTTCTACTAGGGCTTCTTCTATTATTCCATTTTTTATGTTTAATGTTAGCTTACAAGCACCTTGTTGTGGTGCACACCAACCAATTCCGTGTGTTAATCCTGAAATATCTTTTATTTCTTTGGCTTGTACCCATTTTCCTTCTTCAGGAATTGGAGCAGGTCCATGATTAGCACCTTGTTTTATTTGACACATATTTTCTACTTCACTTGTGTATTTCATTTTTACCTCCACTTCTTTCTTGTATATTATAACATTTTAGATTATACTCTGCAATATTTTTTTTAGACTTGACAAGAATTCTTGTATTATATTATAATGTTGTAAGCAAGGGTGATAATATGGAAAATTTAGTTCATTTTTTTATTGGATTGTTTGGGGGACTAAGTCGAGAAGTTATTATTTTTATTATTTCTTTAATGCCTATTTTAGAGCTTAGAGGTGGAATGTTGGCAGCGACAATTTTGCACGTTGACTTTATTAAAGCCTTAGGTATTTGTATTTTAGGTAATATTTTGCCTATTCCATTGATTTTAATTTTTTTAGAAAAGATTTTAGAAGTATTGGCAAAATGGAGTGTTACTAAAAAAGTTGTTCTATGGTTAGAAAAAAAAGTTGATAGTAAACGTGAACAGATTGATAAATATGGATATTTAGGATTAATTTTATTTGTTGGAATTCCTTTACCTGGAACTGGTGCTTGGACTGGAACGTTACTTGCTGTAATGTTAGGTCTTGATAAAAAGAAATCTTTTATCTGTATAATGATTGGAGTTATTTTGGCTTCCATTATTATGAGTATTGTTTCTTATGGTATACTTGGAAATTTTGTATAAATTCAAATTATTCTTTTAGAGTGTTGATGAAAAGTCAATGCTCTTTTATTTTTATCAAATTAAATTATTTTTTAATGTTAAAAAAAGATAATTATTTTTCAAAATAACTATCTCCTATAAATTCTCTTAAAATTGAAGTTTTAGGCACATCAACACTTGGTAATGGTAATAATAATTTTAAAACTTCAAGTAATCTTATTGCTGTATGATATTCAGAATCTTCTGGTGATACTGAATACAATAGTGGTTCAACAAAAGTTTTTAAAACACCTAATTCATATACAAGGAACGAATTAAAAATAACATCGGCCTCATCTTGATATGGAAAGACATATTTTTCTTCTCCTCTTCTAACATCAGCCCAAGATGCTAATGTTTTAGATGGACTATGTCCTCTTGTATAATAATCCCTTACCATTCTTCTTAATAGTCTTACATCAGTTAGACTTATTCTATTATCATCATCAATATTTAAAAATATTAATGGGCTTATATATATTTTATATTTATTTGTTTTGGGAATTTCTTTACTTATTTCTTCATTTAAGGCATGCAAACCTTCTACTATTAAAATATCATTTTCTAATAATTTTAATGGTTTATTAAATACTTTTTTTCCTGTTAGGAAGTCATAAGTTGGTGTTATTACTTCATGGCCATCAAATAATTTTTTTAGTTGCTTGTTGAATAGTTTGATATCAATAGCTCTTAATCCTTCATAATCTGGTTTTCCGTCTTCACCTATTGGGGTATCATCTCTTTCCAAAAAGTAATCATCTAATGATAATGGATGAGGTTTTAAACCTAATGTTTTTAAATATAGTGCCAATTTTTTAGAAGTGGTTGTTTTCCCGGATGATGATGGACCTGATAATAAAACTACTTTTATTTTGTCTTTATTTTGTGATATTTCTTTAGCGATAGACATTAATTTATAATCTTGAATAGTTTCTGATAAATTAATTATTTCTCCAGCCCCTTGTTTTATAACTTCTTCATTTAATTCACCTATATTATTTATATTTAATAATCTTCCCCATTCTGCATATTCATCTAAACTATTTACATACTTTTCATGATAAACATATTTTTTTATTTTACCATTATTATATGTGAATGGAAATCTTAATACTATCCCTTTTCCTTCTAGTAGTGTTAAATCAAAATACTTTAAAATACCCGTATCATGAGGTAAGTCGCCTATTATATAATTATAAATACCATCTAGCTTGTATAATTTAACAAAGTTTGAAATTGTATAAGACAAAGTTTTTACCTTATCATATCTTTTTAGTTTCTTGAAATATTCAATTGCTTCAATTCTTGAAGTTTCCAATTGTTCAAATGGTAAATTGGATGATACTTTTTCTTTCATTAATTTTTTTATATCTTCGACTTGGGATGGAGTTATTTTTTTATCTATTTCACAATAAATTCCTTTATCGATAGGATGTCTTATCTTTATTTTAGTATCTTTTCCTAAAACTTTTAAGCAACATACTTCGAATAAGAATATTAATCCTCTTTCATATATTTTGTTTCCTTGAGAAGTTGCTATGTCATAGAAATCTATTGTACCACTTTTCATTAAGGCATCATCATAACTTATTAATTGATTTTTAAATCTAGCACTTATTATATCATGTGGATAATCTTTTTTGACATCCCCTATTATGGCTGCTAACTTTATACCTTTTGGATATTCTTTTTTTGTACCATTGGGAAATGTTATAATTATTTTCTCCATAGTATCACACTCTTTCATATTTTTTAGTCTATTTTAATTATACTAATATATGATAATTTTGTCAAAATTTTTGAAGTATATTTTACATTTTGTTACTTAAAATATTTATAGGTGATAAGATGAATTTAATTCCAACGGTAGTAGAAAAGAGTAACTTAGGTGAAAGAGCTTATGATATATATTCTAGACTATTAGTTGATAGAATTGTTATTTTAAGTGGTGAAATTGATGATACTATGGCTAATAGTATTGTTGCTCAACTTTTATATTTAGATGGTATTAATCATGAAGATATTTCGTTGTATATTAACTCTCCAGGAGGAAGCATTACTGCTGGTATGGCTATTTATGATACAATGAATTTTATTTCTAGTAAGGTTTCAACAATTTGCATTGGTATGGCTGCTTCTATGGCTGCATTTTTACTTGCAAGTGGAGAACATGGAAAGAGATATTGTTTAGAAAATGCTGAAGTTATGATTCATCAACCCTTAGGAGGGGCACAAGGGCAAGCAACTGAAATAAAAATTGCTGCTGAGCGTATAATTAGATTGAAAAAAAGACTTAATAAAATTTTGGCTTATAACACTAAGAAATCTCTTAGAAAAATTGAAAAAGATACAGAAAGAGACTATTTTATGGAAGCTAGTGAAGCACTTGATTATGGTATTATTGATAGTATATTAAAAAGAAAAAATATATAATCCACAGAATTGTGGATTTTTGCTATTTACAAATAAAAATTAAGAATTAAAAAGAGTAATACTTTAAGTATCACTCCATTAATTCTTCTTCTAATACCTCAGAAGGTTCTTCATCATAGAATTCTTTTTCTAGGCTATAACCAATATCCATATATTCTTTAGCACCAGTTCCTGCAGGTATCAACTTACCAATAATTACATTTTCCTTAAGTCCATGTAAATGATCTACATTACCCTTTACAGCAGCTTCAGTTAGAATTCTTGTAGTTTCTTGGAAAGAAGCTGATGATAAGAAGGAATCTGTTTGTAGAGCAGCTTTTGTAATACCTAATAATATTGGTTGACCAATTGCAGGTTTTTTACCTTGAATTATTACATCTCTATTTCCTTTAGTAAATTCACTTATTGATACTTTTGTACTTGGTACAAAATCAGTATCTCCGGCATCTACTATTCTAATTAGAGATATCATTCTCTTAGCAATTAATTCTACGTGTTTATCGTTAATATCAACACCTTGTGATCTATATACTTTTTGTACTTCTTTTAAGATGTATTGTTGTACTGTGTTTGGATCTGTTACTGCTAATAGCTCTTTTGGTGATACACTACCTTCTGTTAATTGCTCACCTACATTTATAACTGATCCTTTTTCTACTCTTAGTTTAGCACCATACATAGTTAGATGTTCTCTTACCTCATTATCGTTTTTAACATATATTTTAAATCTTCCATTAGCGTCTTCTATTTTTTGGACAACTCCGCTTATTTCGGCTATTGTTGCCTTTCCTTTTGGTATACGTGCTTCAAATAATTCTTCAACACGTGGAAGACCTTGAGTTATATCCGTACCAGCAACTCCACCTGTATGGAATGTTCTCATGGTTAGCTGTGTTCCTGGTTCACCAATAGATTGTGCTCCCATAATTCCAACTGCTTCACCAATTTCTACTAAGTTACCTGTTGCTAAGTTACGTCCATAACATTTTTTACAAACGCCATGATCAGTACGACATGTTAATACTGTTCTAATTTCCACAGTTTTAATACCTGCTTTAATTATTTTGTCAGCTATATTTTCAGTAATGTATGTATCTTTATCACAAATTACTTCTTTTGTTTCAGGATTTACTACTTTTTTACTAGTAAATCTTCCTAAAATTCTATCATATAATGGTTCAATAATACCATCTTTATCATCAGTAAAGGCACTTACTAATGATCCTTGTGTTGTTCCACAATCTTCTTCTCTTACAATCATATCTTGTGCAACATCAACTAAACGTCTAGTCATATAACCAGAGTCTGCTGTTTTTAAGGCTGTATCAGCACTACCTTTACGTGCTCCATGAGTTGATAAGAAGAACTCTGATACAGATAGTCCATCATTAAATGATGATAAGATTGGAATTTCAACGGGATCACCATTTGGTTTTGCCATGATACCACGCATACCTGCTAATTGTACGAAGTTTGAAATTGAACCACGAGCTTTTGAGTTCATCATTATGAAGATTGGATTATCTTCATATTCTTTAGAATTGGCATATTCGCTAAGTTCATCTTGAATTTCTTCTTTAGCTCTAGTCCAAACATCAATTACTAAATCTAATCTTTCTTTTTCAGTAATTAGACCTCTTTGGAATTGTTTATTTATTTTCTTTATTTCTTTATTACTACGTTCAACTATGTCAGCTTTTTTCTTACTTGTTACAATATCAGAATATGCTATTGTTATTCCAGAATAAGTTGAATATTTAAATCCTTGATCTTTTAATTTATCTAGGAAAATTGATGTTTCAGTTGTTCTATAACGTTTAAACATTTGGGCAATTATTTTTTCTAGAGCACCTTTATTAAATGGTTTAGCTCTATCCATTTTCTTAATTTCTTCTTTGATATCTTTTCCATATTCAATGAAATACCTTGATGGAGTAATTCCTTCAATATTTTCACTAGTTGGTTCGTTTAAATATGGGAATGAATCTGGTAGAATTTCGTTGAAGATTATTTTACCAGGAGTTGTTACTAGATATTTATCTTTATAACTATCTAAGAATACTTTATGTTTAAACGATTTTACTGGAATGGCTATTCTTGTATGAAGGGTTATTTCTCTTCTTTGGTAAGCCATTAGAGCTTCATTAGTATTTTTAAAGATTCTTCCTTCGCCTTCTTCTCCATCTTTTTCCATTGTTATGTAATAATTTCCAAGAATCATATCTTGTGATGGTGTTACAATTGGAGAGCCATCTTTAGGTGATAGAATGTTATTTGCTCCTAACATTAGAATTCTTGCTTCTGCTTTTGCTTCTTCTGATAATGGTACATGGACAGCCATTTGGTCGCCGTCAAAGTCTGCGTTAAATCCTGTTGTTACCAATGGATGCAAACGAATCGCTTTTCCAGATATTAATTTTGGCTCAAATGCTTGAATACCTAATCTATGTAATGTAGGAGCACGGTTTAACATTACTGGATGTTCTTTAATTACATCTTCTACTACGTCCCATACTTTTGGATCTTTATTTTCTATCATTTTTTTGGCTGCTTTAATATTATTTGCTAATTCTCTTTTTACTAAACCATTTATAACATGTGGTTTAAATAATTCTAGAGCCATATCTTTTGGAATTCCACATTGATACATTTTTAAGTCTGGTCCTACAACTATAACAGAACGTCCAGAATAGTCAACACGTTTTCCAAGTAAGTTTTGACGGAAACGTCCTTGTTTACCTTTTAACATACTTGATAGTGATTTTAGGGCTCTATTCCCTGCGCCTGTTACGCTTCTACCACGACGTCCGTTATCAAATAAAGCATCTACAGCTTCTTGTAACATACGTTTTTCATTTTGAATAATTATTGAAGGAGCACCTAATTCTATTAGTTTCTTTAAACGATTATTTCTGTTAATTACTCTTCTATATAAGTCATTTAAATCTGATGTTGCAAATCTTCCACCATCTAATTGAATCATTGGTCTTAATTCTGGAGGGATTACTGGTAATGCTTCTAAAATCATCCATTCTGGTTTATTATTTGATGTTGCAAAAGCGTTTAATACATCTAATCTTTTTACTAATCTTATTCTTCTTTGGCCAGTTGCATTTTTTAGTTCTTCTTGTAATTCTGCTAATTCTTTTTCGACATCAACTTCACTTAATAATTGTTGAATAGCAGCAGCTCCCATGCCAACTTTAAATGTATTACCATATTTTTCATAATATATACGATACTCTTTGTCCGATAATGTTTGTTTCTTTACTAAGGTAGTTGCTCCAGGATCTAAAACTACATATGATACAAAATAAATTACTTCTTCTAAATCTCTAGGAGACATATCTAGGCATAATCCAATATATGAAGGAATACCTTTCACATACCAAATATGACTTACAGGGGTTGCAAGTTCAATATGTCCCATTCTTTCTCTTCTTACTTTAGATTTAGTTACTTCTACTCCACATCTATCGCAGACAATTCCTTTATATCTTACTCTTTTATATTTTCCACAATTACATTCATAATCTCTAGTTGGTCCAAAAATCTTTTCACAGAATAATCCGTCACGTTCTGGTTTTAGAGTTCTATAATTTATGGTTTCAGGTTTTTTTACTTCACCATTTGACCATCTACGGATTTGTTCAGGAGAAGCAATTCCAATTTTTAAAGCTTTAAATTTATTAGCCTCTACCATTAGAACTCACCTCCTATTTTTTCAATATCTTCTTCGATTTCATCATCGATATTTTCTTCTACTTCTTCTAGTTGTTCATAGTCATCTTCTATTTTTGTTTGATTTTCTTTATCATAATCATCTAAATCATCATAATTATCTTCTAATACATCAGTTGTTGGTTCTACTTCTTCTAATTCAGTATTTTTCTCTTCCGGAACTTCTAAAGCTAGTGGAGTGTTTTCTTCTTCTTCATCTTCACTTGCTTCAAGTTCTTTAAATCCTACTTCTTCATCATCGTTATTTATTACAGAAATATCTAGGCCAAGAGCTTGTAATTCTTTAATTAATACTCTAAATGATTCCGGAATTCCTGGATTTGGCAGCGGTGTTCCTTTTACAATTGATTCATATACTTTTACACGACCTACTACATCATCTGATTTATATGTTAAAATTTCTTGAAGTACATGGCTTGCTCCATAGGCCTCTAGAGCCCAAACTTCCATTTCTCCAAATCTTTGTCCACCAAATTGAGCTTTTCCTCCTAATGGTTGTTGAGTAACTAGTGAATAAGGGCCTGTTGATCTAGCATGTAATTTATCATCGACCATGTGATGTAATTTTACGAAATACATAACTCCAACACTTATACGGTGGTCAAATGGTTCTCCTGTTCTTCCATCATATAAAACAGTCTTTCCATCTTCATCCATTCCAGCTTCCTTCATCATAGCTTTTACATCTTCAGTGCTAGCACCATCTAATACTGGACTTGCAACGTGAACACCTAATTTTTTACAAGCCATTCCCATATGTAACTCTAGTACTTGACCAATATTCATACGAGATGGTACACCTTGTGGGTTAAGCATTATATCAATTGGAGTTCCATCAGGTAGATAAGGCATATCTTCTTCTGGTAATATTAGAGAAATTACACCTTTATTACCATGTCTTCCTGACATCTTATCACCAATTTGAATTTTACGTTTTTGAATTATATATACTCTAACAACTTTACTTACACCGCTTGGTAATTCGTCATTATCTTCTTTGGTATATACTTTTACATCGTGGACAATTCCTTCTCCACCATGAGGTACACATAATGAACTATTTCTTACTTCCCTTGTTTTTTCGCCAAAAATAGCATGTAATAATTTTTCTTCACTTGTTAAATCAGCCATTCCTTTTGGAGTTACTTTACCAACTAAGATGTCTCCTTCTTTTACTTCTGTTCCAATTTTGATGATACCATTTTCATCTAAGTTTTTACGAGCATCTTCACTAACATTAGGAATATCCCTTGTAATTTCTTCTGGTCCTAATTTAGTATCACGGCATTGAGTTTCGTAATCTTCTATATGTAATGAAGTATAAACATCTTCTTTTACTAATCTTTCGTTCATAATAACAGCATCTTCAAAGTTATAACCATTAAATGTCATAAAGGCAATAGTCATATTTTTACCTAAAGCTAGTTCACCTTTATCTGTACTTGGTCCATCTGCTATTATTTGTCCTCTTCTTACTTTGTTGCCTTTTCTTACTATTGGACGATGATTAGCTGTTTCACCTTGGTTTGATCTTTCAAATGTTGATAATTCATATGTATCAGTTCCTTTAGCATTCTTAATAACAATTTTTTTAGCATCAACATATTCAACTATACCTTCTGCTTTTGAGACAACAACCGCTCCACTATCTCTTGCAGCTACATATTCAACACCAGTTCCTACAAATGGTGCTTCTGTTGTTAATAGAGGCAAGGCTTGACGTTGCATGTTAGCTCCCATCAAGGCACGTGTTGCATCATCATGTTCTAGGAATGGTATAAGGCTTGTTGTTACAGATACAACTTGTTGAGGTGATACATCTATATAATCAACCTTATCAGCAGGTATAATTACATTCTCACCATTAAATCTTCCGGCAACTTGCTCGTCTTCGATGATTCCATCATCATTTACATTAACTGTAGCTTGAGAAATGTAAAAATCTTGTTCTTCATTTGCAGTTAAATATTCTACTTTATCAGTTAATTTTCTGTTTTCTACTTTACGATATGGTGTTTGAATGAATCCATATTCGTCTACTTTAGCATAACTAGCTAGTGAAGTTATCAAACCGATATTTTGACCTTCTGGTGACTCAATTGGACATATTCTACCATAGTGAGATGGATTAACATCACGAACTTCCATTCCAGCTCTATCTCTTGATAGTCCTCCTGGTCCTAAAGCTGATAATCTTCTTTTATGAGTTAATTCTGCAATTGGATTTACTTGATCCATGAATTGTGATAATTGGCTTGAACCAAAGAATTCTTTAATAACAGCTGTTACTGGACGAATATTTATTAAACTTTTTGGTGTTACTGTTTCAATATCTTGAGTAGTCATTCTTTCTCTCACTACTCTCTCCATTCTAGAAAGTCCTATTTTTAATTGATTTTGTAACAGTTCTCCTACTTGTCTAATACGTCTATTTCCTAAATGGTCTATTTCATCATCATGTCCTATTCCATCTAATAGATTTAGGTAATATGACACTGATGCATAAATATCAGAAATAGTTAAAATTCTTACATCTAATGTTTGATCATTACCAATTACTTTAACTTTCTTTTTAGGATCTTTTGGAGAATATAAATATAATACCTGTACAACATTATGAGTATCTAATTCTTCATTTACTTTAACTTCTTCACGGCCATAACCATCAGCTAAAATTTGTTGAAGTTCATCATATACTTCTTTAGTTATTTTAGTACCATCAGTAAAAATAGTCTTTCCATCTACAACGATATCTTGAGCTAAAACGTTATTTAACAATCTATCTGTTATATTTAGACGTTTATTAAATTTATATCTACCAACTTTAGCTAAATCATAACGAAAATTATCGAAGAATCTAGTTATTAATTGGTTTTTTGATGAGTCTAATGTTGTTGGTTCTCCTGGTCTTAATTTTTCATAAATTTCTATTAGAGCTTCATCTGTATTTTTAGTTGTATCTTTGTCAATAGTATTTTTTAAGAACGCATCATCATTAAATACCTTTAAGATATCTTCATCAGTTGATAAGCCGAATGCTCTTAATAGTGTTGTAATTGGAACTTTTCTAGTTCTATCAATTCTAACATATGTAACATCTTTTGCATCTGTTTCATATTCTAACCAAGTTCCTCTTGTTGGAATTACTTTAGCAGCATAAACAGGTTTTCCGTTTTTATCTAATTCTTTAGAATAATAAACGCTTGGAGATCTTACTAATTGAGAAACTATTACTCTTTCAGCTCCATTGATAATAAAGGTTCCACTTTCTGTCATCAATGGCATATCTCCTAAAAATATTTCTTGTTCTTTCACTTCTCCTGTTTCATTGTTAAAAAGTCTTGTTTGTACTTTTAGAGGAGATGCATAGGTAATTTGTCTATCTTTGCATTCTTTTAGTGAATATCTTGGAGTATCAAATTCATAATCACCAAATTCTAGTGATAAACTACCTGAAAAACTTTCAATAGGAAATAAGTCTTCAAAAACCTCTTTTATTCCTTCTTTTGCGAACCATTGGTATGATTCTTTTTGGATTTGTAATAAATTATCAAGTTCTAATGAATTTTTGATCATAGAAAAATTTCTTCTTTTTCTATAATCTCCACTTTGCTTTAATTTATAAGCCATTAAATTTCACCCCTATGCCTAGATTTTTATTTATAACTACGTCAAAAAGAGACGCGTTTCCAATATATAATGTTAGCATCTCTCTTGCAAAAAGTCAATGAAAAAAACTTTAAAATTCTTAAAAATACTTGATTTTTTTAAAAGTTAATCTATTAGTAATTTTTTAGCGCATTTTATAATATAAAAGCCTTTTGATTTTTCAATTATTTTAATATCATAAAATGGTTCTAATTCTTTGTTCATTGATTTGACTCCATGATTTTTTCTCATTACAAACCAAAGTTGTCCGTCTTGTTTCAAGTAATTTTTAGCATCTATTAAAAATTTTTTTACAACTTCTTTTCCAGCTCTGATAGGGGGATTAGTAATTATATAGTTGTATTTTGAAGTTACATTTTCATAGACATTACTTTGATAAATATTTACATTCGATAAATGTTTAGCATTCTTCTTAGATAAAAAAACTGCTCTATCAGTTATATCTATCATATCCACAGTTATATGTGGATAAATGGTTGCCAAAATAACACCAATAGCACCATAACCACAACCTAAATCTAATATAGAACCATTTATTTGCTCTTTGGTAAAATTTTCTAATAAAAGCCTGGTGCCATAATCTAATTTATCTTTAGAGAAAATTTGATCACCTGTCGAAAATTTATAAGACTTATTTTTAAATGTTATTACCAAGTTTCTTTGATTATTAATTTTTTTATCTTTATTTTCAAAATATTGACTCATATTTTTACCTCAATTTCGCTACTAATCAATTTTAATACTTTTATTATAAAAAGGCAAGTATTAATTACTATTTTTTAAAACAAAAAGAACACTTATTAATTATAAGCGTTCCACTTGTTATTATTGAAGTTCTACTGTTGCTCCAGCTTCTTCAAATTGTGCTTTAATCTTTTCAGCTTCTTCTTTGTCAATTCCTTCTTTAACAGCTCCACCGTTATCAGCAATTGCTTTTGCTTCTTTTAAACCTAATCCAGTTAAATCTCTAACGATTTTGATTACTTGGATTTTGTTTGCACCAGTTTCAGTTAATACAACATTAACCTTAGATGGTCCTTCTTCAACAGCTGCTTGAGGTGCTGCTGCTACTGCTACTGCAGATGGATCTACACCAAATTCCTCCTTCATAGCATCTACTAATTCTTTAACTTCAAGAATTGTCATTTCTTTTAAAGCACTTATAAATTCATCTTTTGTTAATTTAGCCATTATTTTTCCTCCTTATTAATTAATTTTCTTCCTTTTCTTTAGAATATAAATCTAAGCATATTGATAAGTCTTTTACTGTGCCAATCATTCCACCGGCTAACATTGTAAGTAGACCTTCTCTTGATGGAATTTGTGCATATGAATTTAAACTTTCTTTATCTGCAACTTTTCCTTCTACTACACCAGCTTTTAGTTCTAAAGCTTCATGTTTTTTTGCGAATTCACTTAATATCCTTACAGGTGCTAATTCGTCTTCTGAAAATGAGATTGCTGTTGGTCCTTCTAAGTAACTTGCTAGTTCTAAACCAGTTCCTTCAATAGCTCTTTTAGCTAAAGTATTTTTATATACTTTATAATCTGAACCTGATTCTCTTAAAGTTCTTCTAAGTTCATTTACTTCAGATACTTTTAAACCACGAGCATCAAATAATACGACTGATTTTGCATTTGCAAACTTATCTTTTATTTCAGATACAACAGCTGCTTTTTGTTCGATTATTTTTGCATTTGCCACTTCAACAACTCCTTTCTTTAATGCCATAAAGAAAATCCCTCGCATATATTCGAGGGATAAAAAGTTCTATAAATTTATTCCTCGGTAAGATTTTCAAACATATAGTCCTTACTGTCTACGGCATAATTTTTGCTGTTCGCGTTATATTATATAACAATACTTACTATTTGTCAAATGAATTTATGTCTAATTTAATTCCTGGACCCATAGTTGAAGATATTGATATATTCTTTACATAAATACCTTTAGCTGTTGCTGGCTTTGATTTTAAAATTACACTTACGAATGCTTTTAAATTCTCTGCTAATTTTTCATCATCAAAACTTGCTTTTCCAAATATACCATGTACATTTCCAAAGCTATCAGTACGATAATTTACTTTACCTTTTTTAGTTTCATTAATTGCTTTTTCAACATCATTAGTAACAGTACCTGTTTTAGGGTTTGGCATTAATCCTTTTGGTCCTAGTAATTTACCAATTTTACCTAACATAGGCATCATTTCTGGAGTAGCAATAATTACATCAAAATCAAACCAATTTTCTTTTTCGATTTTAGTAATCATATCAGTATCACCAACGTAGTCTGCTCCATTAGCGGTAGCTATTTTTGCTTGTTCACCTTTAGCAATTACTAATATTTTCTTTGTTTTTCCAGTTCCGTTTGGTAAAACTACTGCTCCTCTTAATTGTTGATCAGCTTTTTTAACATCTAGATTTAAATTCATTGCTACTTCTAGAGTTGCATCGAATTTAGAATTTGATGTTGCTTTTGCTAATTTTATTGCTTCTTCTATACTATATACTTTATTTTTGTCTATTTGTTCTAAATTAGCAATATATCTTTTACTCTTCTTCATAATTACCTCCTTAGTGGTTTTGCGGACTTGTTAATCCTTCCACTTAGGTAGAAATACCTAGTAGAAATTAACTAATTAATCTTTAATTTCAATTCCCATGTTACGAGCTGTTCCTTCAACAATTTTCATTGCTGCTTCAACATCGTAAGCATTTAAATCTGGCATTTTAGTTTCTGCTATTTCTTTTAATTGATCATGTGTGATACTAGCAACAACTTCTCCTTTTGAAGCACCTTTTTGTACTTTAGCTACTTTTTTTAATAAGAATGCTGCTGGTGGAGTTTTTAATACTAAATCGAATGATCTATCATCAAAAATAGTTATTTCAACTGGTAATACATCTCCCATTTTATCTCTTGTCATGTCATTAAATTTTGTACAGAATTCTTGTAAGTTAATTCCTGCAGGTCCTAATATAGTTCCAACTGGTGGAGCTGGTGTAGCTTTTCCAGCAGGTATTTGTAACTTAATTTTCTTCGTAATTTCTTTTGCCACGAAAAACACCTCCATAATATAATTATCTTTTTTTCGCGAGTGGTTCAAACGACAAGCAAAGGCTGTCCGCCGATTTTTCTCTTTGCCTCCCACTTATTAAACCTATTTCTGGTTGCGGTTATAATAATAGCATATTTTATTTGTTTTTTCAATAGATTTTGGATTTTCTTTTAATAAAATATATACTTAGACACTGTTAGATATTTTTGTAATTAATTAAAGGTTAACATTTATTAATAATGCCTTAAAATTTTTTATTAAGAAGAAAAACCCTAGAAAAAATCTAAGGGTTATTTTCATCAATACATTTTTATAAACTTTCTATATCTGATAAATCAACTTCTACTGATGTTTCTTGTCCAAATAAATCTACACTAATATTTAATTTTTGAGTTTTCATATCAATATTTATAATCTTACCTGTCATATCTTTAAATGGTCCATCTAATATCTTAACTTTATGTCCTGGTTCTAATTCTTTAGTTGCATCTATTCTGCTTAAGCCCATTGTACCTAAAATTTTATCTACTTCTTGTGGTAATAATGGAATTGGTTTTGCTCCTTTTCCTGATGAACCAATAAATCCTGTAACACCTTGTGTATTTCTAACGATATACCAAGCTTCATCTGACATTACCATTTCAACTAGAACATATCCAGGAAACATCTTTGTTGTTTTTTCTTTTCTGACACCATTTTTTATTTCAACTGTTTTTTGTTCTGGAACTACTACCCTATAAATATTTTGTTGTAGTTCCATTGAATTTATCATCATTTCTAATTTTTCTTTTACTTTATATTCATATCCTGTTACTGTATTTACAACATACCATTCTTTTTTCATTTTACGCTACACTCCTTATTAAAGATACTATTAAATCAATTGCATAGAAATAAATTCCTAAAAATAACATAAAAGCTACTGTAGTTATAGAATATTTTAATAAATTTTTAGGGGTTGTCCATCTTATACGACTTACTTCTTTTTTTACACCCTTAAAGTACTTAGTGATAGATTTAAAAATATTTTTCATTTTTTCCTCCTTTGAAGATAATTAACTAAAATAAAAAGCACCTTCTCGTGTTGGTATTAATATAGCACTTTTAATGACTTATGTCAATTATTTTGAATAAATATATCTTTATTTTTGGAAGTCTAAATATTTAATAGTATAATGTATATAATAGTCAAAGTTGGTAATAATATTACCAATCAAGATAATAATTATTTCAATCTATTTGGTTTTTTTAAATAATTATTTATAATTAATTTGTTCGGAGTGTGATTAAAATGATGAATTTTGGTAAAAAGGTTCAGACTTTAAGAAAGAGTCATAATATTTCTCAAGAAAATTTAGCTATGTTACTTAAAATTAATAGAAATTATCTATCTAGAATTGAAACTGGTAAGTCAGAACCTACTTTATCTGTAATAAAGGATATTGCTGCTTTTTTTAAAGTTGACGTTGCTAGTTTAATGGATGTTAATACTAGTAGTGAAAATACAGAAGATAAAATTAAAAAAATTGAGAAAGAATGTCATTTCCTTATGGATAATGATTTGGATTTGATTATTAGAATGATTTCTGTTTTGAGAGAAGAATATGTTAAAAGAGAAATTAATAATGATTAATTAAATTTATTGATGCGACTTTTAGAAAGTTGCTTTTTTTTGTGTTAAATATTATAATAGTGATACTTAAGAAAGCGAAGGTGAAGTTAATGATCATTAGTAGTGATTGGATTGATTATAAGTGTATTGCTAGTGGTAATGGCGAAAAAATTGAAAAATGGGGTACATATATATTAAGAAGGCCTGATCCACAGATTATTTGGGATAAATCTAATAATAATATTTGGAATAAGTGGGATGGATTTTATCATCGTAGTTGTAAAGGTGGTGGAACATGGGAATTTAGAAGAAAACTTCCTGATCATTGGATTATTAAGTATAAGGATTTATCTTTTAAAGTTAGTCCTACAAATTTTAAACATACAGGTATTTTTCCAGAACAAGCAGTTAATTGGGATTATGTTATGAATAAGATAAAGATGCGAAAAAAAGAAAATAATAGTGAGATTAGAATTCTTAATTTATTTGCATATACTGGGTGTGCAACTATGGCGGCATCTTTTGCAGGGGCTGATGAGGTAGTACATGTTGATGCAGCCAAAGGAATGGTTGAATGGGCTAAAGAAAATATGAAATTGTGTGGGCTTGAACATAATAAAATTAGATTTATTGTTGATGATGTTATTAAATTTTTAGAACGAGAAAAAAGAAGAGGTAGGACATATCATGGAATTATTATGGATCCTCCTAGTTATGGTAGGGGTCCTAAGGGAGAGGTATGGAGACTTGAAGATAATTTAGCTGAATTATTAAATAAAGCTTTTGATGTCTTAGATGATGATTATTCCTTTTTACTTATAAATTCATATACAACTGGAGTATCACCAAGTTCTTTAAAAAATATTTTATCATTGACATTCAAAGATGCTTTGATTGAAACAGGAGAAATAGGATTGCCAATAGAAGAAAATAAATTGGTACTTCCTTGTGGTATTTATGGAAGAGTTACCAAAAATTAATATAATATATGAAGATAATCATTTGTTGGTTATTGAGAAAAAGCCTAATATTCCAGTATGTTCGGATAGTTCTAAAGATGAGGATTTATTATCTATTATCAAAAAATATTTAAAAATTAAATATAATAAGCCCGGTAATGTTTATGTTGGTATGGTTCATAGATTAGATAGACCTGTTGGTGGAATTATGGTTTTTGCTAAAACAAGCAAAGCTGCAAGTAGACTTAGTGCTCAAATTAAAGAACATAAGTTTGAAAAAATTTATTATGCTGTATTAGAAGGAAAAGCAAAAAAAAGTGATACTTTAATTGATTACCTAGAAAAAGATAAGAGAAAAAATATTAGTTTTGTTACAGATGAAAATCATGGCAAATTTTCTAGATTAAAATATGACTTAATTGGTTATAAAGATGGGGTTAGTTTAGTAAAAATTAAATTAGATACGGGAAGATCACATCAAATTAGAGTACAGTTTGCGTCTAGGGGATTAGCATTAGTTGGAGACTGTAAGTATAATATTAATGGAAAGCATGCTAAAAATATTGCTTTATTTGCAAAGAAACTAACTTTTTATCATCCAATTAGCAAGGAGAAGCTAAGCTTTGAATTGAATATACCTGGAAGATATCCATTTAACTTGTTTTAAATTACAGTTGACTTTAATATGCTTAATATATATAATATATTTCAGATGAGGAGATTTGAAAAATAATGAAAATAGATGATTTTAAAAGTAATGCAGATCAATCTAAAAGTTTTATTTATTTTATTACAAATTTAATTAAAAAAACTTATATAGAATTAAAACTTGCAAACAATTTTGATAAAGCTATAGATGAAATTGTCCCTATTATTAAAGATACGTACTATAAAAAGGGGAAAAAAATTAAATTAGATAATGATTTTTTGAGAATTTTATTTTTAGAAAATAATGCTCAATCTTATTTTGAATTTAAAGATAATAAAAAATTAGAAGAACTTTGTGGTTATTTAGATTTAGAAGATTTTGATTATGGAATTTTGGATATTTCTGGTAATCAAAATATGGTTGATTTGATGATTAACTATGGTATTGCATTAAATCCTCAAAAGATTAGATTTAAATTTCTTAATGGTCTTAATTTTGCAGGACTTACTATTAATGGAAAATTTGATGATACAGGTATAATGATGACAAATTTTGCTGGTAGTAGAGGTGCTGTAATTAATCCTCAAGATATTTATTTAAAGAGTTTGGCTTATACTAATTTGAAAGATACTGTTTTAGTTGATAATTTAGATAATGTTCTTACTTGTTGGACTAATTTCGAGGGAGCTAAATTCATAAGTGATGATGATTATAAAGAATGGCTTAAATATTATAATTACTTATCTATGTCTGAAAAAGAAAGTTATTTTGAAGAGTTAAGAGAATATGGCTACGATTATGAAGAATCTAGGGCTGTAAAAAAATTAGTGAAAGAGATAAAAAAACAATAAAAACTATTAGGTGGTTCTTATTGTTTTTTTACTATTTTAAGATTATTAACTATTACTTGATATTTATCAAAACGTTTTTCTACGAGACCTCTTATTCTAATAATATCTCCTTTAGATATATCGCTATATTGTTTATATATTTTAGGAAATAGGGTTAATGATATTTGGCCAAATTCATCGGATGCTGTTACAAAGGCCATAGTATCATTTTTTTTGGTCGTTATTTCTTTTATTCTTTCAACAAGTAATATTAGTGATATATTTTTATCATAATAATGTGGTATTTTTCTTGTTTCTATATCATTTAGATTCCGATAAATATTGGTTGGATGTTCACTTAGATAGAAGCCAAAGATAGATACTTGATTTGTTAAAAGTTCTTCTTTAGAATAATCATCATAAATTATTAATTTTGGTGGTGATAATTCTAACATACCAGCATCTTTTGATAATTCGGCATAATTTATAATGTTATCTATATTATTTATGAGAGTTGGTTCATTGTATCCTAAATTTGAAAAACATCCTGCTTTAATTAGAGAAATTAATACTTTTTTATTAATAGAAGTTGAATAATTAATTTTGACAAAATCAACAAAACTTTTATATGGAGATAATTTTCTTGAAGATATTATTTCTTTAGATATTGAAGATGCTACATTTTTAATAATAGATAGTGGGCATCTTATACAATCACCTTCTATTTTATATTTATCATCACTTTTATTTATATCTGGTGGTAATAATTTTATGTTATGTTGTTTTATTTCTGAAATATAAATATTAGTTTTTAATTCGTTGCCTATTACATTATTTAAAATAGCTGTTTCAAAGTATTTAAAAAAATATGTTTTTAAAAAAGCCATTTTATATGCTACTGTAGCATAACCTACTGAGTGTGATTTATTAAAACCGTAGTTAGCGAATTTTAGAATTAAATTATATATTTTTTCGGCTAATTCTTTAGAATAACCTTTTTCTATACTTTTATTTATAAATTTTGGTTTTTCGGCAAGGAGTATGCTTTCTTTTTTTTTAGAGATTGCTCTTCTTAAAATGTCAGCCTCACCTAATGTATATCCAGCTAGAGTTCTTGCAATTTCTAATATTTGTTCTTGATAGATAATTATACCATAAGTTGGTTTTAGGATTTTTTCTAGGGAGTCATCATAATATTCTATTTTCTCCTTCCCTTCTTTTCTTCTTATATAATTATCAATATAATCCATTGAACCTGGTCGATATAGGGCTAGGGCTGCTATTAAATCATCAAATGAAGATACTTTTAATTTTTGTAAAAAGCGCTTCATGCCTGATGATTCAAATTGAAAGATACCATCAGTTTGGGCATCATTAAATATTTGAAGTGTTTTTTTATCATCTAGAGGAATATTAGATAGTGTTATATTTAAATGTTCCTGATTTCTAATATTTGTTAAAACTTCATCTATTAACGTTAGATTTGATATGCCTAAAAAGTCCATTTTTAGAAGGCCTAGTGGTTCTAAATAATTCATGGAATAAGCAGTTGTATAGATACCTCTAGAATTTTTGTATAGTGGTATTACTTCATCTAAATTAACATTACTCATAACTATTCCTGAGGCATGAATGCCTATATTTCTTGGCAATCCTTCTAAATGAACGGCGATTTTATATAATTTTTTTAGAATAGTACTATTATCTATTATTCTTCTTAATTTTATGTTTTGTTTGTATGATTCTATAAGGCCAGACTTTGATAATTCATTACAAATAGCATCTATATCAGATAAAGATATTTTCATAACTCTGCCTACATCTCTTATTACTTGTTTAGAAGCTAGTGTATCAAAAGTAATGATGCCTGCTACTTTTTTAGTTCCATATTTATTTGTTACATAATTTATTACTTCTTGACGTTTTTGACTATCAAAATCTACATCAATATCGGGCATAGTTACTCTTTCGGGATTTAAAAATCTTTCAAAGAGTAAGTTATATTTGATAGGGTCTATATCTGTTATACCTAACGTATAACTAACAAGGCTTCCAGCGGCAGAACCACGGCCTGGTCCAACTAATATGTTCTCTTTTTTAGCATATTTTACGTAATCCCAAACAATTAAAAAATAATTACAAAAATTCATTTTGTTAATAATATTAAGTTCATATTCTAATCTTTTTGTATATACTTCTGGTACGCTATTATTTAAGCGACGGTTTAATCCTTTTTGACATAAATATGATAGGTATTGGTAAGCATCTTTTGTAGCATCATATATTGGTAATAAATTTTTGGTATATTCTAGAGTTACATTACATGAGGTTGCTATGATATTACTATTTTCTATATCTTCCTTATCACATATCTGATTTAACTTATCTATAGGTAGTAAAAATTGATTTTGATGAGTATTTAATTCATATTCTCCTAGAGTTTTACCATTTTTTATCATGTATAAATAGTCTAAGTATTGGTGATCATCGGGATTTAAATAAGAAACATTATTTATAAATACTTTATTTTGAAAATTAATAGATTTTTTTTCTTTAAAGTTAGAATATCCTATGTATTTTTTAGAATAAATATTATATATTTCTTCGTCGTAATATTTTAATGGCATTATCATAATTAAATCATCTTTATGATTTACTAAGTCTTCTTTAGTTATTGTTTTTTCTGAAATTATTGTTGATAATTTGATTAAATTATGGTAACCATTATTATTAGTAGCATATAATAGTATTTTTGTATCTTCAATAGTAATTTCTATTCCCAATATTGGTTTTATGTTATTTTTTTTACATTCTTGATAAAATTCTGGGATGCCAAAAAGGTTATTTTCATCTGTAATTGCTAAAGAGGTATATCCTAATAATTTGGCATGAGATATTAGTTTTTTGATATTATTTAAACTTTTTAATAATGAATAACTAGATTTTACTTGTAATGCTGTATATTCCATTTATTACAACTCCTATGTTAAGTTCTACAAATTATGTACGCAATTACTAAAGTTCCTAGGGCTATTATTACGGCTAGGGTAAATATTGGAACAAATCCTTTACTTTTTATTCCTATGTCTGATGTAAAAGCACCTTTTCCTTTAGCACCTTTTTGCATATATTTATTATTACTTTCTGGTTTTTGTAATTTGTAATTAGCGGCTAATTTGATAGCATGCTCGCTTGAGGGGGTTATTATTAATTGAGATTTTTCTCCTTTTTCATCAACGAAATCTTCAGTTATGGTATTTTTCATTTTATTTCTCTCCTTCTTTATTCCTTCTATTTTCACTTATCATAGTCATTTGAGTGGTTAAAAATTTAATTCTCTCTATGATTCGTTTGGCTTTTACTTTTTCTATTCCTTTTGATGAGGTGCTGAAATGTTGCTCTAATTCATTGATATTCAGGTTTGATGTAAAAAAGGTAGTTAGTCCTTCTTGCATTCTATATTGAAGAATAGTTCCTAGAACTTCATCTCGTGACCATTCTGTCATAGTTTCAGCACCTATATCATCTATTAATAATAATTCTACTGTTTTGATAAATTTAAATTTATTATTATAAGATTCAGGATCACTAAATGATTCTTTCAAGCTTCTTAGAAATTCTGGATAGTAAATAATAGCAATTTTATGTTCTTTTTTGGCTAATTCATTTAAGCAAGCAGAAATTAGATAGGTTTTGCCACATCCAAAATTTCCAGTTAGATATAATCCTCTAGTTCCATTTCTAACTTGATAGGTATCTAAAAAGTTTTTTAGCCATTTTATGATAGTAAATCTTTTGGAATCTGTTATGTCAATATTTTTCATACTTGCCTCTTTTATTTCTTTAGGAATTTCAAATAAATAAATATTCTTTTTATATTTGTTTTTTTCATCTTCTTCTTGTTTATATTTACAGGGGATATAATCAAATACTAAGTTATCATTTAGAAGTTCTGGATAATAAATATAACCATGATAAGAATTTTTACAGTTAGCAAGATTTTTGCAGTTACTACAATTATTTAACTCTTTACTAGTTTCTTCTAGTTTTGTTGTATACTTCATTAGATAAGTATCTGGAAGATTTAATTTTTTAACAATTTTTTTAAACATTTGGTTATTATTTAATTTATCTTTATAATCATGTTCTAATTTTGAAGTATTTACATAATAATTTTCTTTTATAACATTTGATATACTTTTCATATTATTGGAACTCCTTTAATAAGTTTTGCATTTCTTTTTGAGCATCCTCTGTTACTTCTGATTTTTTAATTTCTTTATCAAACCATTCAGGAATTTTTTCATTTATGATAGTTGGTGATTTTCTTGGGGTTGTTTTTGTTGATTTATGATATTTTTTATGTTCTTTTTCGGCTAATTTCATAGCTTCTTCTACTGTTTCAATATTATTTCTCTGCCATTGTCCTGCTATTGTTTCAGCTAAGGCTTTAGTT
Organism: uncultured Bacilli bacterium; assembly: GCA_934131005.1. Taxonomy (GTDB): domain Bacteria; phylum Bacillota_I; class Bacilli_A; order RF39; family UBA660; genus RUG11198. The sequence goes on from CAKOYV010000008.1 coordinate 47,007, forward strand.
AAACGATTATTGTTAGTTTTTAGAATATAGTCTATTAGAACATTAACAACTCCTGGTTTTAAACCATATTTTATAATTAAATCTTCAGCAAGTCTTAAGTCTCTAGTTGTTGGTTCTGAACCATTATTTTTGCTTTTTAATAATTGATATGGAGTTATTGTTTCAAAAGTATAAATCATTTTAGCACGTTTAGAGCTATCACCTAGTGGCGTTTTTAGATATTCTGGTTGAGAACGATAAACAACACTTGGTAAGAGTCCATGATTATCAAATTGATAGTAATTGCGGCAAGTTTTTCTCAAAGTCTCTTTACTAATAGTTCCCCTTTCTGTAAGACATGTTGGAATTATATCTTGCATTTTTACAACATCTAAATCGTATAAAAAAGATAATTCTATGATTAATTCTTTTATTTCTTTTGTTAGAATTCTTTTTTTATCTAGAGTATTTGGAAGTGATGCTGTTAAGAAATCAAAATCAAAATTAGTATCAATATTTAGTTTTTGAATATTTTCTTTTCTGATATCATCATTTAATATATCATGAGATGTTAGTGGGACAGATGAGAAAACATCAGAAAATGAAGCTGTTACATCTTGATAACTAGAAGTATTAATTCTAGGCATTTTAAAATAATTTTTAAGATTTTCATACTCTTTTTTCCCTAAATTATTATATAAAACAACATTTAGGATAGGATGATTAAAAAAATCATAAGCACTTATAGGTGAATACAGTTGATATATATAATTATTTATATTTTCTTCTTTATAAAATGTTTTTAAAAGACCTATTGCTTCTAATTTACGTCTTGATGATACTATTTCTTCTAAAGAAATACGCATATTTGCTACTAAATGGTGATGGTTATATTCGTTAGAAATTATTTCTGTTTTATCTAAATCTGACCATAAAGAGAAATATAGCATTATTGGTAGAGGTCCTATTATGGGTTGATATAACATGGTTAATATTTTGCGATCTTCGTCATTTATTATACTTTTATTTACTACGACATATTTGTCTGCTGGTAAGATGTTATTTTTTTTCATTTCAACCACTGTCCTCTTGATAATATTTTATAATAAAAGTTTCTAAAAGTAAAGATAATATCATTTATTATTAATTTGAAAAAAAGCTAGGTATTTTACTTAATACTTAGCTTTTTAGTTATTCTGATAATTCAATTGCACTAGTAGGACAACTTGATGCTGCTTGTTTAGCACTTTCTGTATCTTCCTCATCTATTTTTTCTACAATGCAGGTTGCTAAACCGTCATCATTATAATCAAATATTTTAGAATCTGTTATAGCAATACAAGCGCCACATCCAATACAATTTTCATTTACTTTAGCTTTCATTTTTTCCCCTTTCATTAATCAATTATTTTATTTTGAACATTTTGTTCTCTTACTTTTATGTGAAGTTCTCTTAATTGTTGTTCTTCTACTTCAGATGGAGAACCCATTAAATTATCCTGACCACTAGCACTTGTTGGGAAAGCTTGTATTTCTCTTAGGTTATCTACATCATTTAATAACATTATTATTCTGTCAATGCCAGGTGCCATTCCTCCATGTGGTGGAGCTCCATATTGAAATGCGTTATATAATGATTTAAATCTTTTTTTGATAACATCTTTGTTATAACCGACTTTTTCAAAGGCTAGCTCTAAACAATCTAAGTCATAGTTACGTAGGGCGCCACTTGACATTTCGTAACCATTACATACAAAGTCATATTGATATGCTAAGATATCATCTAGATTTCCCTCTTCAATAGCTTTGTAGCCACCTTTTGGTAGGCTGAATGGGTTATGACAAAAATCATATTTTTTCTCTTCATCGTTATATTCAAACATTGGAAAGTCATTTATAATACAAAATTCAAATTTATTTTCATCAATTAATCCTATTTTATTTCCTAAATAAGTTCTGATAAGTCCAGCAAATTTGGCAGCATTTTTTTCTTTTTTATTGGCAATGAAGAAAATGACACTATTTGCTTTCATATTAGCATTAGTAATTAAGGCTGTTCTTTCCTCTTCACTCAAAAATTTATCTATTGGTCCTTTTAGAGTTCCATCTTCTAATAAGGTTACGTAACCTATTCCGGGCATACCGATTGATGAAGCATAATCAACAATATCATTAAACCAACTATTAGAATTTGTTCCTATATCATCAACTTTAATAGCTCTTATTGTTGCATCTTTAAATGGTTTGAAAGTTGTATTTTTCAATAATGATGTAATATCTATTATTTCTAATGGATTTCTTAAATCTGGTTTATCTGTTCCATACTTTAACATAGCATCTTTATAGGAAATTCTTCTAAAAGGTCTAGGCGATACTTCTTTATCACTAAAGTGAGTAAAGGTATCATAGAAGATTTCTTCTCCTATTCTATAGATATCTTCTTCTTCTACGAAAGACATTTCAAAATCTAATTGATAAAATTCCATAGTTCTATCTTTTCTAGTGTCTTCATCTCTAAAACATGGTGCTATTTGGTAATATTTATCAACTCCTCCAACCATTAATAATTCCTTGTATACTTGAGGGGCTTGTGGTAGAGCATAAAATTTACCATGAAACTTTCTAGATGGAATTAAGAAATCTCTAGCACCTTCTGGTGATGATGCCGTTATGATTGGTGTTTGGACTTCTAAAAATCCTAATTCATCCATTTTAGCACGTAAAAATTTTAAAATTTTGGCACGAAAGTTAATATTATTTCTTACTTTTTTATTTCTTAAGTCTAAATATCTATATTTTAATCTTAATTCTTCGTTTATTTCATGAGATGTTTTAATATCAAATGGTAGGACATTTTTTGCTTTACCTAAAACAGTTATTTTGTCCACTAGTAATTCTAATTTACCAGTTGCAATGTGAGGGTTATAGTCCTCTTCTGCTCTCTTTCTAAGAGTTCCTGATACAGTTATTGTTGTTTCTTTAGTTAAATTATCAAACATATGATCATCATTGCTTACAAGTTGAATGGTTCCTGTTTCATCTCTTAAATCAACGAAAATTATTCCGCCATGGTCTCTTATATTTTCTACCCAACCTGATAATAATAGTTGTTTATCAATATCAGATTCTTGTGGAGTACCACAGTAAATGTTTCTATATTTATTCATTTTTATCTCCTATCTAGTTCTTCTTTTAATAATTTTGATGCTATAGCAGGATTAGCTTTACCTCTAGTTTTTTTCATCATTTGACCAACAAAATAATCTAATAACCTTGGTTGTTTTTTGTAAGCTTCTATTTGCTCTTTATTTTCTTCCATAATTTCTTTTACTATAGCAGTTAATTCAGCTTCATCAGTTATTTGAGTCATTCCTGATTCTTTAACAATTGTTTGAGGCGTTTTTTCTTCCTCAATTATTTTTACAAATACTTCTTTACTTTGTTTTGATGATATTTTTCCATCTTCAATCATTTTTATTAAATCTACTAACATTTTAGGAGTTAAATAGATGTCTTTAATTGTTAAATCATATTTGTTTAGATATCCTAAGATATTACTTGTTAGCCAATTTGATGATAATTTAGGATTGGCACCTAAAGAAATTGTTTCTTCATAGAAGTCTGCTAGTTCTTTTTCTTTTACTATGATAGTTGCATCATAATTTGTTATTCCATATTCTTTTATGTATTTTTCTTTTCTCTCTGGTGCTAGTGCTGGAATTTTTGCTTTAATTTCTTCTATCCATGAAGGTGATAATTTGAACTTTGGAATATTTGGTTCTACAAAATATTTATAATCTATAGCATCTACTTTACTACGCATATAAATAGTTGACATTGTATCTTCATCCCATCTTCTTGTTTGTTGTTCAATCTCATCATAGGTTCCATCTTCTTTGGCTTCTATTTGTCTTGCAATTTCATAATTTATGGCATCTCTTACGCCACCAAAGGAATTAACATTTTTTATTTCTACTTTTGTTCCCCAATTGTTTGGATCACTTTCATCTAGAGAGGAATTCATAATTGATACATTAACGTCGCAACGTATTTGACCTTTTTTAGAATCAGCTTCCGATATTCCTGAATATTGGTAAATAGAACGCATTGTTTCTAGAAATGTTACAGCCTCATCTGCTGAATGAAAATCTGGTTCTGTTACTAGTTCTAATAATGGAACTCCTGCTCTATTATAGTTTATTAATGATACATCATCTAAATGTTCCATAGAAGCGGCATCTTCTTCTAGGTGAATATTATTAATTCTTACTGTTTTTGTTTTATCTTTACACTCGTAATTTAGTTCTCCATAAATACCAACAGGAGCTGGTTTTGTTTCTTGCGTTATTTGAAAACCTTTTGGTAAATCTGGATAGTAATAATTTTTTCGTTCAAAATAAATATATTCTGGTTGTTTACAATTTAATATAATACTAGCCATTAGAGCTTTTTTGACGGCTTCTTTATTAACTACTGGCAATGTTCCAGGAAAAGCCATGTCTACTGGTCTTATATTACAGTTAGGAAGACCATTATAAGAATTTTTAGCACTAGAGAATACTTTACTTTCAGTTTCACTTATTTCACAGTGCATTTCTAGTCCAATTAAGGCTTTGTATTTAGTCATGTTGTACCTCCTTTGCTATTTGATTTTTATATGGCATTTTTTCTTCTAAAGCATATGCTATATTTAAAACATTTTCATCATCATAACAATTACCTGTAATATTAAGAGCAACAGGAAGGCCGTTTATAAAGCCGTTAGGTATAGTAATAGATGGGAATCCTCCAAAATTGCCTATTTGAAGATGTTCTTCTAAGGCTGCTGTATCTTTATCAAGAATATCTTTTGAACCATCTAAATGTTTAGCAGGACCGCTTCCTACTGGAAGAATAACGGCATCATATTCTTTAAAGATATCTTTCCATTTATCTACTAATAATCTTCTAACTCTTTGAGCATTATGGAAATATCTTTCTTTGTTTTGGGATTGTAAAACATAAGAACCAATAACAAATCTTCTCTTAATAAGTGGAGAGAATCCTTTAGTTCTATAATCTTTCATCATTTCTATATAATTCTTTCCCTCACTTCTTGGGCCAAAGATGATACCTGTTAAATTTGACATATTTGATGTTGCTTCTGCACATGATATTACCACATAAACAGATGCTAAGGCATTTAATAGTGTTTTATCTACAGATATCTCATCTACTTGAATACCTAATTGTTGACATAATTCTAGTGATTTATTGAAGTTTTCAAGATGTTGTTTTAATTCTTCACTAGCATTTGGATACATATTTATATCGCATAATTCCTTGATATAACATAGTTTTTTACCTTCTACTTTTCCTGTTATGGAATCTCTAAGATGAATATCTTTAGAATTCCAAGTAGTCATATCATTTTTATCTAATCCCTTCATGTTATCTACTACAATAGCAGCATCTTTTACATTTCTAGTTAAAACACCACAATGATCTAATGATGAGGCAAATGGGAATAGACCATATCTAGAGATCATTCCATATGTTGGTTTATATCCAACAATACCACAGTAGGCTGCTGGTTTGCGGATAGAGTCTCCTGTATCTGAACCTGTTGCGTAAGGATAAACTCCTGCTGCTACTGAGGCAGCTGAACCTGAAGAAGAGCCTGCACACATTCTAGTTTTATCCCAAGGATTTCTAACAACACCGGTATGAGCTGTTGTACCTGTTCCTCCCATTCCAAATTCATCTAAAACAGTTTTAGCAATAGGAACAGCACCTGATTTGTCTAAATTCTCGATAGCTGTTGCACTAAAGAAAGGTACATAATCTTTTAGCGTATTTGATGAGCCTGTTGATAAAATTCCTTTTGTACTATAATTATCTTTTATTCCGTAAGGGATTCCTGATAAGGGATTATCTGTTATCTTGGTTGGTTTAGCATCATCTAATATAGTTACAAAAGGATTATATTTTTCTTGAATTTGATGTGATAAACTAAGTGACTCTTCAATTAGTTGCTTACTTGTAACTTCTCCATTTTTTAATAATTCATGCAATTCTTCAATACTTTTATTCATATATTTCATTATACCACCACCTTTGGTACTGATACTGCACTATCAGTTGCATCATCACAGTTTTGTAGTAATTCGTCTATTGGAATAGATTCTTCTACTACATCTTCTCTTAATTCATAAACAAAATCGTCTAGGCAATGAGTCATTGGTTCTACTTCTTCGATTCCTGGAATTTTGTTTATTAAATCTATATTTTGATCAATTATTTCAAATTCATCCAAAACCATTTTATTTTCTTCTTCTGTTAAGCCTATTAATAGCTTATCAGCATATTCATTAACCATTTCTTTAGTAAATTTGTTCATTTTTCCTCCTTATTTTAGACAAATAATAGAAAAAGTAGTAATTTGTCCCTTAACGTTGGGACGAACTACTACTTGTATCCGCGGTACCACCCAAATTACCATATTATGGTCACTTGATTAGTTAGATAACGGCCTAAATCCGACTTAAACTACTATTAATTTTCATCTAAGCAACTCAAAAGTGTTATTCATAGTATATTTTATGTTAGCTTCCACCATACCTAACTCGCTTGATAAAAGAGATACTATTACTTGTCTTTTTCTTCGTTTTTGTGTCTAAATTATAGTATATATATTTATTTTTGTCAATAATTAATTTATGTATACTGTGAGATTTCATATGAAAATTATCTTATAAACAATCACGTTTTTAAGTTGTTTTAAATTATATATTTTAAATTTTTCTACAGAAAATATACTTTTTGTTTACTTTTTAGGTAAACAGTGTTATAATAAGGCCAATTTGGAGGGATATTATGGATGTTTCAGTTGGTGAAGTGTTGGTGGTTGATGATGGAAAATATATTGTTTTAGATAGAGTATTATTTAATAATAAGACATATATTTTTGTAAACAAACTAGATTCAGAGGAAAATCCTACTGATGATCTATATGCTTATGAAGTTATAGATGATGAAATTAGTATGGTTATGGACAAAAAAATATTAGATTTTTTACTTCCAAAATTTGAAAAAAATATAGAAAAAATGATTAATAATATGGAATAAAAAGGTTCTGTATTAAAGATAAGGGTGGTGTTTTAAATGGATATTAATATTATTGATATTGAAAAAATGGATTTACTTGAACTTTTAAATACTAGAAAAAAGATAAATAATGAAAAAGAAGAAACAGGAATAAAATTGCAAAAAAATATGGAAGAGTGTCTTAATGAATTGACCGAAGATAGAGAAAAAACATTCTTTGAATCACTTGAAGAATTCGATACTCTTAGCAATAATAGTATAGCAGTGGATAATAGAATTAACAAATTGATTGAAGGTTTGTTTAATGAAATTGATTTTGATAAGATGTCTACAGAAATCGAGAATAATAAAATTGAAAATTTAAAGAAAATATTACAGGATTTAGATGAAACTTTTTACAATAAATTTTATTATGAAGAAAAAATTGCTTTTGAGGAAGATGAAAGAATTGTTGATGGAGCAACTAATGATGAAGACAAAATTGAAAATCAATTGAAGAATTTACAAGTATATAATAGAGTTGAAGCAAATCTATTAAGTATACATAAGTTAAACAAGAGTTTAAAAGAAAAAGATGCTAATATCGATAAAATAAAGGAAGATATTAAAGATTTAAAGGAAAAAGTAAATGGAGATTTGGAAATTTTAGCAAAAGATAATTGTGGTGATTTAGTTAGTGAATTAAAAGGACATCAACTTAATTTAGATAAAGAAATGTCTGAAGAGGAATATATTAAAGCTAATAGAGATGACACGAAGAATTATGAAGAGTTCGTAAAGGCTATTGTTACTAATAATACCAAAAAACAAGAAAATATAAAAAAATTTGCTGATATTATAAGTGAGAGTATTTTAGATAATGAAAAAATTACAAATTATAATAAAGAATTTCTTCAAAATAATAATAAAGAAAATAATACTGATGAAATTACCATAACTGCTGAAGGAATTAAAAAATCTATTAACGATGATATTACTGATGAAGTTATTGATTATGGAACAATTAATTTATTTAAAAGTCAAATAAATAAATTTCCTGAAGAAAGAGAAGAATTAAATAAATTATTAGATAAAAAATTATTTGAAATAGTTGATAAAAAAATTAAAAATATTAATAGTAGGAAAGGTAATGTTAATAAAGATATAATAAAATGTAATTATTTATTAAGTGTTACAGGACTTAATGATAATAAAGAATTGGTATCTAATTTAGAGAGAATTAGATTTTTAGAAAAAATTAAAATATTAGAAAATAATCAAGATAAATTTGATGATTTAATAAAAGAAATTAATAATTCAGAAAAAATTAGTGCTGATACTAAAAAGGAGTTAATTGATGGAATAAAACCTTTCTTAAAAGAAAAATATGATATTATTGAAGAAGAAAAAATTAGCACGAAAGATGCTAAAGAATATGAAGAGACTATTGATAATTTAGCTACTCCTAAGGAACTTAAAGACGAGTTAAATATGATGGTTAAAGATAGAACTAAAAAGAAAATTTTGGGCAAATATAAAAGCAATATGACGTTTAAAAAAGCTTTAAATAAACTTACAAATAATATGACACTAGGAAAAGCTGTAGCTGGTTTTGTTGGAGCTGGTATTGGTTTTGGGGTTACTTTTGGTTTGGGAAATCCTATTGGAAAAGTTATTGTTACTGGTGTTTCTTTGGCTAGTAGACTTGTAGTTGGTAAAATGGCTAAAAAGAAAGCTGAAATGTCTGAGGAAGAAATAACTGCTATCAAAGAATCCAAGGGATTAAAAAATAGAGTTAAAAAATGTTTTTACTGTGGTAATGGATCTGAGTATGCAAAATCTTTTCTTACTGGATTAACTGTAGGAGCAACTGTTGGAAGTATAACTAGTACTATTTCTCATGCTCTTAATACTCCTTCAGCTCCTACTAGTGATGATGTTAAGCTACGTACTGGGGTTCAAGAACATGCTACTAAAACATCAAAAGCTACTAAAGTTGTTGAAAAAGCCCAGAAATATAGCGCAAACGATATTATTGGAAATAAATTTGATGCTACTGATATTGATGGCTTCAGAGATTCATTTGGTAATGGACGCACTTCTTTGATGGATAGTCTTTCTAATGGTGCTGAAGCTATCAAAGAAAGACATGGTATGGTATTATTAAGAGGTACTGATGGTGAATGCCTTGGCTGGGTTAATAAAAGTGATTTAGTTGGTAAAGTTGTTGGCCGTGGGAGGTAATTGTGAAGGATAAAGTCATTAAATTAAAATCTAATAGAGAATTTTATATTTTAGATGAATTAACTATTACTGGCAGAAAATTTGTTTTTGGAATTGAATGTAATACTAAAGCTGAGACTACAAAAAACGAATATATAGTTAAAGAAGTAAAATTAAAAAATGATAAATTATATATTGATAATATTGAAAATGAGGAAGAAATAAGATATATTAGTAACTTGTTTTTAGAGAATTTAAAAAAGAATACCAAATCAGCATAGGTATTCTTTTTTTGTTAATAATATGATTGTTAATAAAGTTATGGATAATAATAATATATATATATTAAATGAAGTTAAAAATAATGAGGTTATATTAGCAGTTATATGGACTATAATAGGTACTTTTAAATTATTAGTTTTATGATATAAGACATTTAATATAAAGCCTATTATCATAGCATAAATAATTTTTAAAATATTTAAATGGATTAAAGAAAAAACTATAGTACTAATTATTACTGAGTAGGAAGATGGATAATATTTTTTTAAATTATTTAATAAAATATATCTAAACAATATTTCTTCTGCTATAGGGCCTATAATACCAGATGATATAATCATTAATATTAAATTTATAGAATAATTAGTATTAAGGGGCGAATTTTTTAGAAAAATTAACATGTTAAAAATACATGATATGGATATTCCTAATGATATTAATTTATATAGTTGATGATAATTTAATGGTGATGTTGGTATTTTATTTTTGGTAATGAAGAAAGATATTATTGCTGTATAGAAAAATATTAATAGCCATGGACATATCTTTGTGATGAAATATGTTTGATTCGGCGATGATTGGGTATTTATATATAACAAATATCCTAATATAATTAATATTAGTTGGAGGATGTAGACGATAACTATTTCTTTAATTGATTTGAAAAGGTTAATAATTAACATATATTTTTTTATAGAAAAAAAGCATCTAAAAAGATACTATTTTTCCCATAAATTATTTGGATATATATTATTTTCAATTAAAGAATTAATTCCATCCACAACGTATTGTTTATCTTCTTTATATGTTACACCATACCAACTAGCTGTTGTTTCTAATACTTTTACGCGACATTTATTTTCTTCTATTCCCATTTGAACTACACACGGAATTAATACTTCATCTTTCTCTAAATTGGTTGTTTTATCTTCTAAAAATTCTTTTATTTTGTCTTCTAAGTATGGAAATATTGAAGTTGTAAAGCCTAGCATATTCATTGATACTAATGAATTTGGTGACACTTCAAATGAAGGTTGGCCATCTAGTGGGGATGCTATTATCTTGTCTTCTTCTTTTGTTATTGATGACTCTATAATAGCTGTTAAGTAATCATTTTCAGCCTTACAGATACCCCTTTTAACACTTCCATTTTCTGTAAGGGTATTTTTAACTCTATAACCTGCAATACCATATTCTTCTTTAGAATTATTTTTTAAGAAATTGGCCATTTTTTCATAAGCATCATAGCCATAGAAGTCATCGGCATTGATTATTGCAAATGGTGTTGTTACTTCATCTTTACAACAATAAATAGCTTGAGCAGTACCTAATGGCTTTTCTCTTTCTAAATCCATTTGAATAGGCAAATTAGTCATTTCTTGGAATACGTAAGATACAGGAATATGTCCTTCTACTCTTTTACCAATTGTTTCTTTAAAAATCTTTTTATTTTCTTTTTTGATTATAAATACGACCTTATTAAAACCAGCTTTAATAGCGTCATATACTGAATAATCAATTATAAATTCACCATTGGGACCTACTGGTTCTATTTGCTTTAATCCTCCATAACGGCTTCCCATTCCAGCAGCCATTATTACTAATGTTATATCATTGTTTTTTTCTGTCATTTCAGTTCCTTCTTTCTAAAATATTACATAATTATTTGTTTTGTATATTTTATCATTTATTTTTATATATATAGAATAATTTCCTGATAAACCTGATTCATTTATATAGTTATAACCATTTTTTAAATTATATATTTTTTTATCAAGAAATTTATCTAATATAATATAAGCATTATCATTTTTATTAAAATTACCTTTTATGGTTAATCTACTAGATTCTTTTTTTATATTTATATTATGTTTTGTGTAATCAGAATCTTCTTTTTTATAATTTAATAATAATATCTTTTTTTTAGATTCTGTTGTTTCTTTGGTGTTAGTAAATTTAATACCATTAGCTATTTTATAATTATTCATATTATATATTGGTAATAGTATTTCTTGTTCATTTATTGTTTTACTAGCTGCTATTTTACTTGTTTTTCCAGTTTTATAATCTATTTCCAATGTTTCTTCTTTATTTTTTAAGATTATTTTTTTAGTGTGAGCGTTATATTCTAAATTATTATAATAGTCTGATAATTTTATTTTTCTTATTACTTTACCATTTTGTTTATCTATTTCTATTAAATCTTTAGATAGTGCTAATATGGTTGTTGGGGTTTCAGCATAACTTCCATAATAACCATTACTAATATCATATTCATTATATACTTTTCCTAATAAATCAATTTCAACCAATCCTGTTGTGTGCTCATTATCTATTAATGAATCTGTACTTAACATTAAGTGTCCATTTGTTAATCTAGAAATTTTTTTAGAATAATTTGTCGTCAAATACCATCTAATATCATTATTATTATCTAGGGCATAGGGATATTTTCCTTCAGTATTAAAGTACAAATTATTGCTATTATTATTTTGATCCTTTTTTACTAAATCAGATGGTATTTTAGAGGTTTTAATTTTAATTTTTTTAAGATTTGAACCACTTTTTATCAATATTTCATTATCATAATTGGCATATAGACCTAATATTGGAATATAGTGTTTTGTTTCTTTTTTAAAACTATTTGTATATGTTGAATTTTGATCTTTTCCCTTAATTGTAACAGTTACTTCTTCTTCAGTTGGGGTTTCAAACATTATTAAAGCTGTTAGTGGTGAATTACCATAAGGGTTTAAAACTATATTGGGATTATCTAATGTATAATTATATGGTGTTAAATAATCTTCTTTAGTTTGTTGATAAGTAACAATATCGTCTACTTCATCTATTTTTGTGTTAGCACTAACCATTTTATATCCTGTCGTGGATATTAATAATAACACAAAAAAGAAAGATGATATTATTATTTTTTTTTTCATTATATCACTACTTCCTTATATAATGTAAAATCATTATACTATAAATTTTATTATTTGTGAATAAAATTTATAATTGGTTTACATAATAATAATGAATATTCGCAGATATTCACGTATAAAATTAAGAAGTATTTTAGAAGAAGAATGTTA
>CAKOYV010000009.1 GCA_934131005.1 uncultured Bacilli bacterium
TAACGCCGACGATAGTTAATCGCGAAAATAGGTAGTTGCCAATATTTTTTTTATGCTCAAATACTTTTTAATTAAAGCTATGAGCTCCTTTTTTTATAGAATTTTTTTGCTTTTTTTATAAAAAAGACTTCACAAAGCTATAAAATCATGATATAATATATCATGTATTTTTTGGTTATGTCTCCTTAGCTCAGTTGGTAGAGCAACTGACTCTTAATCAGTGGGTCTAGGGTTCGAATCCCTAAGGGGACACCATTTATATATTTTTGCTAAAAATAACTTATATAGTATTGATTTTATTATCAATTGTATGTTATAATGTTTTGGCAATACTTTATTGGACCTGTAGCTCAGGTGGTTAGAGCGCACGCCTGATAAGCGTGAGGTCGATGGTTCAAGTCCATCCAGGTCCACCATTTATGGCCAGTTGGTGAAGCGGCTTAACACACTGCCCTTTCACGGCAGCATTCACGGATTCGAATTCCGTACTGGTCACCATTTTGATGTTATAGAGATGTTAGTCTCTTTTATTTTAAAGCGATGATAAGGATATGGTTATGCAGATTTTATTGTAGAGAGTTAGTGTTTGGTGCAAACTAATATTTAATTTGTATAATTACTCCCTTTGAGTAGACTTGAAAAAGATTCTCGGTTGATACCGTTATCTAAATTAAGAAAAAATAAGGATGGTACCGTGCCTTTTTGCACTCCTTGGTATCGTCTTTTTTTGTTTATATAAAAGAAAGGTGATATTATGATAAATATAAAAGAAGATAAAAATTTAAATGTTTTAAATCATAGTTGTGCACATTTATTAGCACATGCTGTTAAACATCTATATCCAAATGCTAAATTTTGGGTTGGTCCTGTTATTGAAGAAGGTTTTTACTATGATATAGATTTAGGTGATGATGTTATAACAGAAAGTGATTTATCTAAATTAGAAAAAGAAATGAAAAAAATTTCTAAAAGTAATAAATTAATCAAAAGAATAGAGTTATCTAAAAGTGAGGCTTTAGATTTATTTAAAGATGATCCATATAAAGTTGATTTAATTAATAATATGAGTGATGATGAAGTTATTACTGCTTATAGACAAAATGATTTTGTTGATTTGTGTCGTGGACCTCATGTTGAATCTACTAAATGTATGAAATATTTTAAATTACTTAAGGTTAGTGGAGCTTATTATAAGGGAGACTCTAATAATAAGGTTTTACAAAGAATTTATGGAATTTGTTTTGAATCTAAGGAAGATTTGGAAGAACATTTGAAATTGCTTGAGGAAATGAAAGAGAGAGATCATCGTAAGCTTGGTAAGGAATTAGGAATATTTATGATATCTGATTTAGTTGGTAAAGGGTTGCCATTGTGGCTTCCAAATGGAGCAACTGTTAGAAGATTATTACAACGTTATATTACAGATAAAGAGGTTGCTTTGGGATATGAACATGTAATTACACCTTCTTTAGGAAGTGTTGCTCTTTATAAAACTAGTGGTCATTGGGATCATTATAAGGATGATATGTTTCCAATGATGAAATTAGATGATGAAGAATATGTTTTGCGTCCAATGAATTGTCCGCATCATATGATTATGTATAGGAATTCTTTACACTCTTATAGAGAATTACCTATAAAAATTGCAGAGATTGCTAATGATTTCAGGTACGAAGCAAGTGGTGCTGTTTGTGGTATTGAAAGGACTAGAGCTTTTACGCAAAATGATTCCCATATTTTTTGTATGCCATCGCAAATAAAAGAAGAGTTTAAAAATGTTATAGATTTAATATTAGATGTTTATAAGGATTTTGGATTTAAGGATTATAGTTTTAGACTTTCTTTGAGAGATAAAAATGATCGAGAAAAATATTTTGGTAATGATGAATTGTGGGAAAAATCTGAAAATGAGCTTAGAGAAGTTCTTAATGAATTTGGTGTTGAATTTTATGAGGCAGAGGGAGAAGCTGCATTTTATGGACCTAAACTTGATGTTCAAGTAAGATCTGCTATTGGTCATGATGTTACTTTGTCAACTATTCAACTTGATTATCAATTGCCTGAAAGATTTGATTTGACTTATATTGATAAGAATGGCGATAGAGCTAGACCTGTTGTTATTCATAGAGCTATTCTTGGGTCTTTAGATAGATTTACAGCCTTTTTACTTGAGGAAACTAAGGGAGTATTGCCTGTATGGTTAGCACCTTTACAAGTTAATATTATTCCTGTTAATAATGATATTCATTTTGATTATTGTAAAAAATTAAAAACTAAGTTATTAGAAAATGGTATTAGAGTTAATATAGATGTTCGGGATGAAAAATTAGGTTATAAAATGAGAGAGGCACAAACAAAAAAAATTCCTTATATTTTAGTTGTTGGAGATAAGGAATTAGAGGGAAATACTGTTAATTATAGAAAGCATGGTTCTAAAGAGTCTGTTAGTATTTCTGTTGATGATTTTATTCAAATGATTAAGGAACAAATAAATAATTATAAATAAAAATAGCTGTTTTGGTTATCTAACTAGATGGCTTTTTTTGTGAGATAATAACCAAAGTATTAATCCAATTATAATTAATATACTACTTTCTAAAATTATTGACGTTTTGATTTTTTTTAAGATAGGAGTTATAAAAATTTTTATGATAGAATTTTTAAAAACTAGTGGTATTATGGGAATTAAAAAAGCTATTGTTAAGGTTATTGTTGCTGTAATGATTAAGATTAATGATAATTTTCTTATGTTTTTTGATTTTAATATAAATAATATCAATAATAAAAGTGTTAATAAAATAAAGATAATGTTGTAAGATTGATTGAAATAATTTCTAAAATTAATCATTGCTATTTCCTTTCCAATTTCCAATGTTAGTTTGGTATATTGTTTCAAGTATGTAGTCAGTGTTATTTTTGGTATATTTTATAGCTTCATTTAAGTCATTTTCTGATAACGGATAATCTATATCATTTGTTACATTAGTAATATTATCTTCAGTTATTTTTATTATTTGTTCTTTGCTATATTTTACTGATTCATCTTGGGTGAGGTTGTATTCGTATACACTATTTACAATATCTGTTAGTATTTTTTCAACATAATCTAATTTCATCATTTTTAGAACTTGTTCTTCTGATAAGTCTGTTAATTTAACTATAGTTTTGAATATGTCTGTGTATGTGTTATCATCGTTATATATTAATCCTGATGCGACGACGGCACTAGATGCTGTTTTGATGCTTTTTCTTGTAATGTTATTTGAGATAGAGGTATATAATATGGTTGTTAATAGAGATATGGAAAGTAGTATTGTTAAAATTATATTTTTGCTTTTTTTCATGTTATCACCAATATTTATTGTGTACTTTTTTTCTTATTTTATAATATATATTAATAATTTATGGATTTTTTTGGGGAAATTTGATAAAATATAGTTTAGTGTGAGAGGTGAATATTATGATAGATAGATTAGAAGCTACTTTAAAACGTTATGATGAGATAACAGTTGAACTTTCTGATCCTGAAATTGTTAAAAATATTAAAAAAATGACTAAGTTGTCTAAGGAACAAAATGATCTTAGAGAGTTGGTTGATGTTTATAAGAGATATAAGGAAGTTCTTTCGGGAATTGAGGAAGATAAGGAGCTTGTTCATGATTTAGAGCTTGGTGAGATTGCTAAGGAGGAACTTAATTCATTAGAAAAGGAAAAATCTGATATAGAAGATAAATTAAAAGTTTTGTTGATTCCTAAGGATCCTAATGATAATAAAAATGTTGTTGTGGAAATTAAAGGTGCTGCTGGTGGTGATGAAGCTAATATATTTGCTGGTGATTTGTTTGATATGTATCAAAAATATGCTAATAATCAGGGGTTTAAGATAGAGGTTACAAATAGTATTGAAGGTGCGCAAGGTGGTTTTACTAATATTGAGTTTATGGTTAAAGGGGAGGGTGCTTATTCTAAATTAAAATATGAGAGTGGCGCACATAGAGTTCAGAGAGTTCCTGCAACTGAGAGTCAAGGTAGAGTTCATACGTCGACTGCAACTGTTTTGGTTATGCCTGAGGCTGAAGAATTTGATTTTGAGCTTGATATGAATGAAGTTAGAATTGATATTACGAGAAGTAGTGGCTGTGGTGGCCAAGGTGTAAATACTACTGATAGTGCTGTTAGACTTACGCATATTCCAACGGGGATTATAGTGTATTCACAAGTTGAGAGAAGTCAGATAAAAAACAAAGAATTGGCATTTAAGATATTAAAAACTAGACTTTATAATTTAAAATTACGTGAAAAAGAAGAAGAGGAAGGAAAAGAGAGACGTAGCAAAATTGGAACAGGTGATAGAAGCGAGAAGATAAGGACATATAATTATCCACAAAATAGACTTACTGATCATAGAATTGGGTTTACTTCTATGAATTTAGATAGGATAATGGATGGTGATTTAGGTGTTGTTATTGAAGCTTTAATAAATGAGGATCAAAAAAGAAAGTTAGAAGGTAATGAAGAGTAATATTGAATATTTATCTAAGTATTTAAGAGATGATAAGTTTGATGAAGGAAAAAAACTTTTAGAACAAGGTGTTTCTCCACAGTATATTGTGGGAAATGTAAATTTTTATGGAAATATAATTAATGTTGATGAAAGAGTTTTAATTCCTAGATTTGAAACAGAACTTTTAGTTGAAAAAACTTGTAATTATATTTTAGAAAAATTTAAAGGTGAAGTTAATATTTTGGATATTGGTACAGGTAGTGGTTGTATTGCTATTACTCTTTCTAAAAAATTAAATTGTAAAGTTACTGCTTGTGATGTATCTAGTGATGCTCTTGATTGTGCACAAGAAAATGCTAAGTTAAATGATGTTTCTATTGATTTTATTTTGAGTGATGTTTTTTCTAATGTTAATGGGCGATTTGATGTTATTATTAGTAATCCTCCATATATTGATGTTGAGGAAGAAATAGAAGATATTGTTAGAAATAATGAACCTCATTTAGCACTTTTTGCACCTAATAAGGGATTATATTTTTATGATAAAATTCTTAGTGAATGTTCTAAATATTTAAAAGATAAATTTTTAATTGCCTTTGAAATTGGTTATAAACAGGCTGATTCTATTTTAGAGATTGCTCATAAATATTTGAAGGATGTAAATTGTTATGTTGAGAAAGATTATTCAGGTAAAGATAGGTTTGTTTTTATTTATAAATAGTCTTTTTTTATGATAATTATAAAAATATTTGTAGATGTAGATTAATTTTGTGGTAAATTGTGTAATATTTACAATTTTTGATTAAATAGTGTTATAATGTGGGTATGATTTAGGTAGGTGATAGAATGGAAAGATATAATCCTGATTATAGAACTGGTTTGACGGTGGAACAGGTTAATAATAGAATTAGGGATAATTTGGTAAACTATAATGATCAACCTCCTACTAAGAGTATTAAACATATAATTGCTAGTAATTTTTTTACTTATTTTAATTTTATTAATTTAGTTCTTGGAGGTGCTATTATAGCCGCTGGTATTTATGGTGGTGAAATATGGGAATCTGTTAAAAATTGTACATTTATGGGGGTTATTATTTTTAATAGTATTATTAGTATTATTCAAGAAATAGTGTCAAAGAAAACAATTGATAAGCTTAGTGTGTTGGCGGCTAGTAAGGTTACTACAATAAGGGATGGTAAGGAAGTAAGACTTGGTATTGAAGAAATTGTTTTAGATGATGTTGTAAAGTTGGAACTTGGTAATCAGGTTGTTACTGACTCTGTTATTTTGGATGGAGAAGTTGAGGTTAATGAATCATTTTTAACTGGTGAGGTTGATCCGATACCAAAGAAAAAAGGGGATACTATTTTATCGGGATCTTTTATTGTTAGTGGTACTGCTATTGCTAGAGTAGAAAATATTGGGCATGATAATTATATTTCTAAAATTAGTAGTGAGGCTAAATATGATAAAAAAGTTAATTCTGTTATAATGAATTCTTTTGAAAAAATATTAAAAGTTTTATCTGTTGTTATTGTTCCTGTTGGAGCAATGCTATTAGTGAATCAGCTTAAGGTTACTGATTATGATATAACTGCTTCTATTTTTAATACGGTGGCTGCTTTAATTGGAATGATTCCAGAAGGCTTGTTACTTTTAACTAGTTCGGTAATGGCTGTTAGTGTTGTGAGATTGTCTAAATATAATGTTTTAGTTCAGCAACTTTATTGTATTGAAACGCTTGCTCGTGTTGATGTTATTTGCTTAGATAAGACTGGTACGATAACAGAGGGAGCAATGGAGTTAGAAGATGTAATTTGTGAAGAAGGAGTAGAAGATAGAGAGTTAGATGAAGTGCTTACTAATTTTTGCTCTGCGATGGAGAATAGTAATGCTACATTAGATGCGTTGAGATTAAAATATAAATCTCAAGGTGATTGGACGGTTACTGGTAAAATAGAATTTTCATCTTCAAGAAAATTTTCGGCTGTTAGTTTTGATAAGAGAGGTAGTTATTATTTAGGAGCTCCTGAATTTGTTTTAAAAGGAGATTTTTCTAAATATAAGGATAAAATTTTAGGTTATAGTGATTATCGAGTTCTTGTTGTTGCTTTTAATGAGGAAAAATTAGAAGAGAAACCAAAGAATTTGAAGGTTTTAGGGTTTGTACTTATTCAAGATAAAATAAGAAAAGAGGCGCCAGAAACTTTAAAATATTTTAAAGAACAAGGTGTTGATGTTAAAATTATAAGTGGTGATAATTTTGTTACTGTTTGTAATATTGCTAAGAGAGCAGGGTTAGAAGATGTTAAAGGAATGGATGCTACTTTATTAAATGATGATAATATTGATAAGTGTTTAGAGGAGTATGATGTCTTTGGGAGAGTTACTCCTGAGCAGAAGAAGAGGATTGTTGAGGTACTTCAAAAAAATGGTCATACTGTAGCAATGACTGGTGATGGTGTTAATGATGTTTTGGCTCTAAAGAAGGCCGATTGTAGCATTGCTATGGCAAGTGGAAGTGATGCTGCTAAAAATGTTAGTCAATTAGTTTTGTTAGATTCAAATTTTGCTTCTATGCCTAAGGTAGTTGCGGAGGGACGTAGGACGATTAATAATGTTGAACGTTCTGCTTCATTATTGTTGATTAAAACAATATTTACGGCTATTTTAGTAGTTATTTGTATTTTTATGAAAAGTGAGTATTTTTATATGCCGATACATCTTAGTTTGATAACGACATGTACTATTAGTATTCCTTCATTTGTTTTGGCTTTGGAACCAAATCATGATATAGTTAAAGGTAATTTTATGTTAAAAGTTGTTAGTAAAAGTTTTCCGGCTGCTTTGACGGTGGTGTTTAATGTTGTTATGATAGTTTTATATAAAAATTATTTTGAAATAAGTGAAAATATTACATCGACTTTGATTGTAATGATGACAGCAACAACAGGATTTATCTTTTTATATAGATTGTGTAAACCATTTAATTTATTACGTGGTAGTTTGATGGTGTTTTTGATTAGCTTATTTGTCTATATGTTATTATTTCAATTTAAATTCTTTGATTTAAGTCAAGTTAATTCTGGAACAATGTTACTTTATGTTGTTTTTGCGATATGTAGTGTCTATATTTTTGATAAACTTAATTTAATTGTTGATTTTATAATCAATAAGTTTGATGATGATTATAAAATTGGAAAAGTTGTTGATTAATAAAAATTTATTTGATGTGGATTGTTTTAATTAGAAAATGGAATATATTAAAATAATTCATATCTTTTTTGTTGTTAATATATATTAGTTATGATATATTATATTTATTATTGGAGGATGATAAAATGAAGGTATTAATAACGGGTGCTAGTAGTGGAATTGGTAGAAGTATGGCTATTTATATGAATAGTTTAGGATATGATTTAGTTTTAGTGGCTAGGAATCGTGAAAAATTAGAGGAGTTGAAAAATAGTTTAGATGGTTATGTTGAGATTATAGTGCTTGATTTGAGTGAATATAATAATTGTATTAAGTTACATAAAATGGTTAGAAATGTTGATATTTTAATTAATAATGCTGGATTTGGTTTGTTTGGAAATTTTGATGAGGTTGATTTGGGTAAGGAAATAAAAATGATTGAAACTAATGTAATAGCAGTGCATACTTTGATGAAACTTTATTTACAGGATATGTTAGAGGCTGATAGTGGTAGAATATTAAACGTTGCTAGTATTGCGGGATTTATGCCAGGTCCTTTATTAGATACTTACTATGCTACTAAAAATTATGTTGTTCGACTTAGTCAAGGAATTAGAGAAGAACTTAGAAGAAAAAAATCTCATGTTTCTATTAGTATATTGTGCCCAGGACCAGTAGAAACTAATTTTGATAATGTGGCAGGAGTTAATTTTAGTCTGAGGGGGATGAATAGTGATGATGTTGCTAAATATGCTGTTGATAGAATGTTAAAGGGTAAATTTGTAATTATTCCAAGATTTTCTATCAAGTGTTTGCGTTTTGTTTCTAAAATTAGTCCTGATTGGTTAATTGTTAGATTTGTTTATCTTTCTCAAAGACGAAAAAAGTAGTATTTTTCATAGGGAAATTAAATTTTACATATATAATTAATAGGAGGAGGAATGATATGAGTTTAATACCAAATATTCCTCCTAAGTTATTTTCGGGTTCTGCTGTTGCTGTTGGATATTTGTTGATAGATGATTTGACAGCTAATGAACAGAATGCTCTTGGTAATTGGTTAATGTTAGTAGCTCAGGTACTGTCTACTAATGCTTTTTATAAACAAGTTATGATAGAACGAGGGCTTGATAATGAATATACTAATGGTTGTAATAGTAATAATAAAAATAATGATGCTGATATTAGAATGCTTGAAAAGATGATTGAGGCAATGGAGGAGGAAATTAGTAAGTTGCGTAGTGAAATTTATGAAAATGATAATTAAAGTGTATATAATTTTAATGTGTTACCCATTATGTAATTAGAAAGGTGATGGGTAATGAAAAAAGTTATTTTTGTAATAATTATAGTTATTATTTCTATTTTTGTATATATTAATGTTAATGCTTCTGTTGTTATACCAAGTGGGGCTATTAGAGTGAGGGTTGTTCCTAATAGTAATGATGTATATGATCAGGAAATGAAACAGAAAGTTAAAGATTATGTTAGTGGATATATGTATTTGAAACTTAAGGATGTAGATGATGTTAGAGAGGCTCGTCAAATAATTAAGGGGAATATTTCAGGGCTTAATGCTGGGATTAAGAAAATTTTTGAAAAAAATGGTTATGATATGGATTATAAAATAAATTTTGGTAAGAATCATTTTCCTGATAAAGAATATAAGGGGGTTGTATATAATGAGGGGGATTATGAGTCATTAGTTGTTTATATTGGAGAGGCTAGTGGTGATAATTGGTGGTGTGTTTTATTTCCTCCTCTTTGTTTATTAGAGGCTGATGAGGCTGATACTGGGGAAGTTGAATATAAGTCTATTGTAGGGGAGATGCTTGATAAAATATTCTAGTAATTTAGTTAGAGTGTTTATAATAATATTTAATAGGTGATTATTATGAATACTCTTTTTACTACTATTTTGGTAGGAATTAGTTTGTCGATGGATGCTTTTTCTTTATCCCTTATATATGGAATGCAAAATTTTAGTAGAAAAAATATTTTGAAGTTATCTTTGATTGTTGGGCTTTTTCATTTTTTTATGCCTTTAATTGGGCTTAGAATTGGAGGATTATTAGATAGTTATTTTGCGTTTAATTTTAATTTTGTTGTGGGTATCATTTTTACTATTATTGGGTTTGAAATGATAATGTCTAGTCTTAAGGAAGAAGATATTAAGTTTATAGTTAATATTGTTAGTTTTTTATTATTTGGTTTTTCGGTTAGTATTGATAGTTTTACAACGGGGATTGGGCTTAAGGCTATTAATGATAATTATTTTGAAGTGTCTTTTATTTTTATGTTGTGTAGTGCAATATTTACTTTTTTAGGTCTTACTTTTGGAAATCGTCTTAGTAGGAGATTTGGGAATATTGCTACTATCAGTGGGGGAGTTATGCTAATTGGATTGGCGATTTATTATGTAATTAAATAGAAGTTATAATGGGTGATGGACTTATTGTAATAGTTTTGATATAATTATTATAATAAGGGTGATGTGTATGAAATTGTTGGTTTGTGATTCTGTTAGGATAAGTACTTTTGATTTGCCTAGTAAAGTTGAAGATTTTTTTATGATAAATTATTATTACTCAAATAATAACGTATCAATTATGGAAACATTAACTTTAGAGGCTAATGATGGCTATTGGAATTTATTGACAGATGATTCTCTTAGAGTAAAACAAAATAATGTTTATCTTGAGCGTGTTGTTTTGAGAGAAAATTTATTTTATAAAATTAATTTTTCGGATATTGAAGAAAATATTTATATTTATGTATTAGGAAAATCAGATAAATATATCGATTATTCAGTTTCTGATGTAAATAATATTGTTATAGGTAATTCAGAGAATGCAACTATATTTTGTGATGATAATTCTCTTTTAGAGCAACAGGTTATTATTTATCTTAAGGATAATAATTATTATATTAAAACATTAGAAAATTCAAATGTTTATGTGTATTTAAATGGTTTAACATTTTATGATGATAAACTTATGACTGGGGATGTAATATTTTTAAATGGTTTAAAGATAATTTGGATGGGAATTTTTCTGAAAATTAATCAAATTCAAGGTAGGGTTAGACCTGTTAAATTGATTAATTTTAGTGATGATAGAGTAAATAATAGTTATAGTAAGGTTTCTGATTTTGAAAAAAGTGTAAAATTATTTAAAGAAAATGATGTTTTTTTTCATACTCCTAGACTTAAGAGTGATTTAGAAAAGTATTTTGTTACAATTGAGTTACCTCCACCTCCATATAATGAGGAGCGAATGCCTGTTATTTTAACTATAGGTTCTTCTATTATGTTTGGGTTAATATCTTGTGTTACTGGTGTATCTGCTATTGCTGGACTTATTAATGGTACAACAGACGTTGCTAGTGCTATTGTGGAACTTATTATTTGTTTTTTGATGATAATATCTTCGATAGTTTTTCCAATTGTTACAGATTTATGGGATAAAAATAGGCAAAAAAAGTTAGAAAAATTAAGACAAGAGAAATATAGAGAGTATTTAGATAAAAATGTTAATATAATAAATGATTATGTTAAGGAACAAGAGAGTATATTAAAAGAAAATAATTTGGATTTAAATACTATTGCGAATGATATAATTAATAATTCTAAAAGAATTTGGAATAGGAATTTATTTGATGATGATTTTCTTTCTCTTACTTTTGGAATTGGAATGGTTCCTGCACAAATAGAAATTAATCTTCCAACTGAAGGCTTTTCTATGACTGATGATGATTTAAAGGATTTGATTTATACTAAGTTTAGTAAAAAAATTATGCTTAATGATGTTCCAGTTAGCATATCTGCTATTGAAAATAGTGTGTTACCAATTTTACTTAATACTAGTCATAATAGAGATTTTATTGTTTCGTTGATGTTACAATTAATTTATTATCATAGTGGTAAGGATTTGAAAATTGTTGTTTTTACTAATAAAACTAATGAAGATAGGTGGGATTATTTAAAATATTTATCTCATTGTTGGAATAGTAAATTTGATAAAAGATTTTTTGCGACTACAGATAATGAAATGGCTGAAATATCTTTATTTTTGGAAGGAATTTATGATGAACGATTGAAAAGTTTTAATACGGAAGAGTCTAATAATATTGATGGTGAACATATGTATTTAAATTTTTCAGAGTATTATTTGGTTGTTACTGATGATTTTAAAACTGCTAAAGATATGTCAATTGTTAATAGAATCATAAATACAGATAAAAAGATAGGTTTTTCGTTGTTAATATTTGAAAATTCTATTAATAATCTTCCTAGTAAATTTAATAATTTTATTGATATTAATGATGATTTTTGTGGTGTTTTTGGTAGAACTATAGATAAAAATAATCAGATGAAGTTTAAGATGAATTATTTGCCTGATATTGATATGCGTGATTTTACCTCAAGACTTGCTAATATTCCTGTGTATGGTAGAGATATTAATACTAGTATTCCATCTAGTTTGACTTTTCTTGATATGTATATGGTTGGTAGAGTTGATCAGTTGAATATTTTGTCCCGTTGGAAAAATAATGATCCTACTATCAGTTTAAAAGCTCCTATCGGAGTTAAAGAGAAGGGGAAAATAATAGATTTGGATTTGCACGAAAAATTTCATGGGCCTCATGGACTAATTGCTGGTTCAACGGGTAGTGGTAAGAGTGAATTTATTATTACTTATATTTTATCTATGGCAGTTAATTATCATCCATATGAAGTACAATTCATTTTAATTGATTATAAGGGCGGTGGTTTAGCACTTGCTTTTGAAAATAGAGAAACTGGTATTAAAATTCCACATTTAGTTGGAACTATTACTAATTTGGATGTAAGTGAAATGAATAGAACTTTGGTATCTTTAAAAAGTGAGTTACAAAGAAGACAAAGAATTTTTAATGAAACACGAAATAATTTAGGTGAGAGTACAGTAGATATTTATAAATATCAAAAATTTTATCGAGAAGGAAAAGTTTCAGAACCTATGTCTCATTTATTTGTTATTTCTGATGAGTTTGCAGAACTTAAGGATCAACAACCAGATTTTATGGATGAGCTTATTTCAACGGCTAGAATAGGTAGAAGTTTGGGGGTTCATTTAATTTTGGCAACTCAAAAGCCTAGTGGCGTTGTTAATGAACAAATATGGTCAAATACTAGATTTAGGGTTTGTTTAAGAGTGCAGGGTGATGAGGATAGTGTTGAAATGTTAAAGAGAACTGATGCTTCTACGATAAAAGAAACGGGAAGATTTTATTTGCAGGTTGGAAATGATGAAATATTTGAACTTGGTCAATCTGGTTGGGCTGGTGCGTTATATAATCCGGTTGATAAAATTACAAAAAAAGTAGATGATAATTTAGATTTTATTGATAATTGTGGAAATGTTATTAAGGTTATTAATGATAATATAAAGAAGAATGATGCTAATAATTATGGCGAACAGTTGACTAATATTGTTAAATATTTATATGATATTGCTAATAGAGAGAAGATTAAGTTTAATTCTTTATGGCTTCCAAGTTTACCTAATGAAATATATTATGGTAATTTAGTTAAGAAATATAATTTTAAAGGAAATTGTGAAAAATTTGATGTTATTATGGGAGAATTTGATCAACCTTCTCAACAGATGCAAGGACTATATAAAATGGATTTGGTAAGTAACAATACGGTAATATTTGGTCTTCCTGGTTGTGGTAAAGATAATTTATTAACAACAATAATTTTTTCTGCTTGTATTAGTTATACTCCTTGGGATATAGAATTTTATATATTAGATTTTGGAGCTCAAGTATTGAAATGTTTTGATAATATGCCTCATGTTGGAGATGTTATTTTTGCTGATGAAACAGATAAAATTTTAGGAGTATTTTCTAAAGCTGAAACTGAATTGAAGAAGAGAAAAAATTTATTTTCAGATTATGATGGAACATTTTCTTCGTATGTGGATAATAGTGGTTCAAGAGTTCCTTTGATGGTTGTAGTTTTGAATGCTTATGAATCTTTTAGAGAAAATTGCCCTGATGAGTATGATGAATATTTAGGACATTTGTTAAGAGAAGGAAGTAAGTATGGAATTATATTTATAGTTAGTACGGTTGCTACTAATTCTATTAGAGGTAGTATGTTGGATTGTTTTTCTAGTAAAATTATGCTACAAGTTCAAGACCCTTTTGATTATGAGTTTATAATTGGAGCTAGTCATGGACTTGTACCTAAGAAAAATTTTGGACGTGGTATTGCATTAATACCTGATATAGATGATGTTTGTGAATTTCAAAGTTGTCTTATAAATAAAAAAAATGAAGTAAGTTCTTATGTTAAACAAACAGGAAAATATTTGTTGGATAATTATAACTATAGAGTACCAGAAATTAGATTTTTACCAACTAGTGTTAGTTACAATGATATGTATAAATATTTAAAATCAGTAGATGCAATTCCTATTGGATATACAAGAGATGATGTTGATGTTTATTATTATAATTTTATTAAAAATAAATGTAGTTTTATTTTAGGAGAAAAGATTACTGATAATGTAACTTTCTTTGGGGGAATTCTTGATTTGATGGATAATATTAAGAGAATAAATATGGCTATAATTGATTTTATTAATTGTATAGATTTTGAAGGTACAGCAACTCTTTATCAGTCTAATTTTGAAGATATATTTGATGATATTATTACTGATGATGGTAATGGGTCAATTAATATTTATTTTATTATAGGTATTGGTAATGTTGAAAATATTTTAAATGAAACTGAATTTAATAAATTTAATAATATTATGATGCAAATTAATAATTTTTCTAGTAGTTATTTTGTGTTTATAGATGATGTTTCAAGATTTAATAATATAAGAAGTAATGATTGGTATGATTTATTAGATTTAACTTCAGTAATTTGGAGTGGTAGTGGTATAGAAAAACAAAATATATTTAAAATTAATGATTTGAATAATGATGATAGAAATGTTGATTTTTCTGATGTTGCTTATGTTGTGGATAATGGGGAATATCAAGTTTTAAAAGTTATTGGTGATGGAGAAGAAATGAGTAATAGTGATGATGATAATGATGATAATTTCTTAGGAGGTTTTTTAAATGGATGATAAAGTTTTAGTAAAATTAATAGTTCCAGAAATTGATGCTATTTATGATGTTTATCTTCCGATAAGTAAGAAAATAGGGAATATTATAATTTTATTGAATAAAGCTGTAAATGATTTATCAAATAATAGTTTTCCTATTTCTCTTACCAATAAACTTTATAATGCTAAGAGTAATAAAAAATATGAACCAGATGTTTTGTTATATAATACAGATATTAGAAATGGTACACAATTAATATTGATTTCTTAACTTTTTATTGCTATTAGACATAGTAATGTAAAGATAAATTAAAAGATTGGTAAAATATTTACTTAGTTTGGTTTTTATGTTATATATATTATAGTACATGGTAGAAAGTAATAGGTGTACTGTAGAAATGATTTAAGTAAGGAGATGAAAAAATGGCTAATTCAAGTTTAAATATTAGTAATGCTACTTATGGTAGAAGTACATCAGGTGCTAAAATTGTTAAAAATGATTTACTTGCTGATATTGATAAGGCTTACAAAGTTTTAGCAAAAGATGATAAGTATTATACTGATTTAGTTAATACTATTAATAAGTATTGGTCTGGAGCTGATGCTAATAAATTTTTGAAATTATTAGATGATCAAAGAGCAAGTATTCAAAATAGAATTAAAAAATATAAAACTGTAGTTCAAACAGTTATGGAAGCAGATCGCTCTAGTTTTGAAAAAGCACAAAGTAATGTTAGTAATAAGATTTCAAGTAGTATTAATATAAATAAGTTTTAATAAGTGAAGGAGATGAAAAAATGGCAACTACTAAAAAAAGTACTAAAACTACATCTTCTGCAAAGGATGTTGTTGGGTTACAGGTATCAGGTATTTCAAAAATGCAAACTGGTATTAATACATACGTAAAAAACGTAAAAGGAAAAATTAATATTGGCGTATCGAATGCTACTATTGCAAAAGCTGTAAAAGGAACTAATTCTGTTAATACATTAAAGCAATTAGCTCATCAAATAGATACTAGAATAGAAAATTATTTGATTGCTTTAGATCAGTTTAGTAAGCAGCTAGATCAAGTTAAGGCTAGCTATAGTACAGCAGACAAAAACAATACTGTATTTTCAACGCAAGCTACAAAAATTAAAAATTCAGAGTAATTTAATGATAATTTTTAGTTAATTTTAATTGGAAAAGTATTGACTTTATATAGTTTTTATTTTAAGATAATATCAGTTATTAATCGTAACTGATTTTTTTTGGTTAAATATAATAAGGTAGGAGGAGTAATATGCCTAAGATTGTTGTTGAGGGAAATAAGAAATTAAGTGGAGAAATTAAAGTTAGTGGTGCTAAGAATAGTGCTGTTGCTTTGGTACCAGCGTCTATTTTATGTGATGAGAAGGTAAGGTTATCGAATGTTCCCAATATTAGTGATATAGATGATTTAGAAGAAATTCTTGCTTATTTAGGTGTTGTTTTGGAAAGAGGAGATCATACTGTTGCTATAAATGATACTAGTATGAATAATAAAATGATTCCATGTGAGATGTCTACTAAACTTAGAGCATCCTATTATTTTATGGGAGCACTTTTGGGTAAATATAAGAGAGTTGATATGTGTTTTCCTGGTGGATGTTCTATAGGTGAGAGACCAATTAATTTGCATTTGAAGGGGTTTGAAAAGTTGGGCGCTCATGTTAAGGAAGATAATGGAAGATTTATAATTGAAGCTGATGAATTAGTTGGCGATGAGATTTTTTTAGATTTTCCTAGTGTTGGTGCTACTATTAATATTCTTTTAGCTGCTGTTAAGGCACGTGGTAAGACAGTTATTGAGAATGCTGCTAAGGAGCCTCATGTTGTTGATGTTTGTAATTTTTTAAATAGTATGGGAGCTTGTATTAATGGAGCTGGAACTGGTAGAATTGAGATTGAGGGTGTTGATTATTTGCATGAGACATCATATAGTGTTGTTCCAGATATGATAGAGGCTGGCACTTATGTTATTATAGCGTCTTTATTGGGAGATAATTTGAAGATTAGTAATATTAATCCTATGCATATTGAGAGCTTAACTAGTAAATTGGAAGAGGCTGGAGTTAAGATGGATATAGGAGATGATTATATTAGGATAGGTAAAGTTTTGGAATACAAAGGAATAGATATTAAGACAATGGTTTATCCTGGTTTTCCAACTGATTTGCAACAACCTATGACACCTTTTTTGGTTAGTTGTAATGGTATAAGTCATATTGAGGAAACTATATATGAAAATAGATTTCAAAATGTTGCAGATACAATAAAGATGGGAGCGTCTATTGATGTTCGTGATGATAATAAGCTTGCAACTATATATGGGAAGAGTAAGCTTGTTGGTAAAGAAGTTTGGGCTACTGATTTAAGAGGTGGTGCTTCAATGGTTATATGTGGATTAATAGCAGATGGTGTTACAGTTATTGATAATATTCATTATATATTAAGAGGATATGAGGATATAGTTGGAAAACTTAAGAGTGTGGGTGCTTGTATAAAAATAGTTGACTAAATTTTAAATAGTTGTTATAATAATTTTTGTGATTTATTATCTATGGTTTTTTTGGAAATCATGGCGAAAGGAGAGGTATTAATATGAAAGCAAATATACATCCAAATTATGTAGAAGCTACTGTTACTTGTGCTTGTGGTAATACATTTAAAACAATGTCTACAGTTGATAAGATTAATGTAGAAGTATGTTCTAAATGTCATCCTTTCTATACTGGTAAGCAAAACTTTGGTGGAAGAAAAGGACAAGTTGAGAAGTTTAATAAGAAATATGGTTTTGATAAAAAGGAAGCTAAGTAATTGGTTTTCTTTTTTTCTTTGTGTAAAAAGATGTGTATTTTATTGACAGAGATATTAAAATAAATTATTATTAAAATAGGTGATATGATGAAGACTTTAATTAAAAACGGAAGAGTAGTTACAGTTGATGGTAGTGATAAGGCAATTATAGATGTTGATGTTGTTATAAATAATAATATTATAGAGTATATTGGTGATGATTATACTGGGGATTGTGATAAAGTAATAGATGCTAGTGGTAAGATTGTTATGCCAGGTCTTATTAATTGTCATACTCATTTGGGGATGAGTTTATTTAGGGCTACTAATGATGATTATAGTTTGAATAAATGGCTTAATGAATTTATT
Organism: uncultured Bacilli bacterium; assembly: GCA_934131005.1. Lineage (GTDB taxonomy): Bacteria > Bacillota_I > Bacilli_A > RF39 > UBA660 > RUG11198. The sequence goes on from CAKOYV010000009.1 coordinate 18,001, forward strand.
TGGCCGATTGAAGATAAACTTAATGATGAGGATATTTATTATACGACTCTTTTATCACTAATAGAAATGGTTAAGACAGGTACTACTTGTTTTAATGATATGTATTTTGGATGGCGAGGTAGTTTTAAGGCTTTTGATAAAATTAAATTAAGAGGAATATATGGACGTTGTTTGATGGGGGATATGAATAATGAAGGTATAGATAGAATAAATGATTTTAAGGAACTTGTTAGGAGTAATAAAAATGATTTAGTTAAATTATCAGTTGCTCCACATGCTTTGTATACAACTGATCTTGAGTATTTGAGGGAATGCAATAAATTGTCTGTTGAGTATGATATGCCTGTTCATATTCATTTGTCTGAGAATAAAAATGAGGTTTCTGATGTTAGAAATAAATATAATAAATTACCTGTGGAAGTTATTTCAAAGGCTGGTTTTCTTGATAGAAGATTGATTTTAGCACATGGAACTTTTATAAGTGATGAAGAAATTAATTTATTAAAGGGAAGGAATGTTAGTATTTGTACTAATCCTGTTAGTAATTTGAATTTGGGGTGTGGTATTGCGGATATTAGAAAGTATATTGATAATGGAATAAATGTTTGCCTAGGTACTGATGGTGTTGGTTCTGGTAATAATATGAATTTATTTTATCATATGAGTTTTTTAGATAATTTGCAAAAGGGAAAGTATGAAGATGCTACTATTATGGGTAGTTATGAGGTTATTAAGATGGCTACTATTAATGGAGCTAGGGCTTTAGGAATAGATGATTTAGTAGGTAGTATTGAAGTTGGAAAACAGGCAGATATTATTATTATAGATACTAGCGATGTAGTAATGACGCCTTGTGTTAATCCTATTATTTGGCTTGCTCATAATGGATGGTATGGTAGTGTTGATACTACGATAGTCAATGGAGAAATTTTGATGGAAAACAAAAAATTAAATTTAGATATTGATATTGAAGATGTTAAAAATAAGGTTATTTCTATTAGAGAAAAATTTATGAAATAGGAGATGAATGATATGAAGATAGGAATATGTAATGATCATAGGGGAGTTTATATGAAGAATGTTTTGGTTGAATATTTAGAGCACTCTGGGTATGAGGTTGTTAATTATGGTTCTGATGATGAGGCAAGTGTTGATTTTCCAGAGTATGCTTTTAAATTAGGTGATGCTATTGCTAAGAAGCGGGTTACTATGGGAATTGCTATATGTGGTACCGGAATTGGAATGAGTATTGCTTTAAATAAAGTTCGTGGTGTTTATTGTGCTAAAATTAGTAATATTAGTGAAGCTGTTTTATGTAGACAGCATAATAATGCTAATGCTATTGCTTTTAGCGCAGATGTTTCTTGTGATTTGGCACGTGAAATGGTTGATAAATTTATTGAAACTCGACCTCTTTCTGATAGTAAATATATAAGAAGAAATAAGATGATTAAGGATAGAGAGCGTAATGCTTAAAATATTTTTATATTTGTTTGTTATTCCAGTTGTTGTTTATGCTAGTGATAGTTTGGATATAAATAGATTTTTTAAGAGAGGAGATAATAATTATTATAGGGCTAGAATTATGTATATGCTTATAATAATGGTATTTTCTTATTTGATAGTTAGTTTTATTAATGATTTTTTGGGAGTATTATAAAACGGAGGTAGTTATGAAAAAACTTTTATTAATCACCGTAGTTTTAATAAGTATTCCTTTTTTAATTGTTATTTTTGGGAGAAATAGTGGAAATAATATTAAAGAAGAAGGTATAAAACTTGATTATGTTAGCGATGTTTTTATTAGGGTTAAAAGAGTTAATAAAGATAGAGTTGATGTTGTTAGATTGGAAGAATATGTTGTTGGTGTTGTTGCAGGGGAGATGCCAGTTTCTTTTGAGATTGAAGCTCTAAAAGCACAGGCAGTTGCTAGTAGAAGTTATGCTTTAAAAAAAATAAAAGATAATGTTAATGCTAGTTATGATGTTGTTGATAGTACTAGTAATCAAGTTTATTTGGATAATGATGATATGAAGAATAAATGGCAAAGTGGCTATACTAATTATATTAAAAAGATTAATCAGGCTATTGATGAGACATCAATGGAGTATTTAGAGTATAATGGAGAGATTGCTAATACGATGTTTTTTTCGACTAGTAATGGAAAAACTGAAGATAGTTCGGTTGTTTTTTCAGAGGATATTCCGTATTTAAAGAGTGTAGATTCCATTTGGGATAGTCGTGTTAGTAGTTCGTTTAATTATGAGAAGTCATTTTCTTTATTAGATTTTTATAAAAAATTGGGACTTGATTATTCTTCGGAATTAGTTGTTAAAAATATAAAAAGGAGTTCTAGTGGGAGAATTGTTAGTTTAACTATTAATAATCATGATTTTACTGGAAGAGATATTTATAATAAGTTAAAGATTAGGTCAACAGATTTTTCTATATCTTTATCTGGTACAAATGTTATTGTTAAAACTAGAGGATATGGACATGGAGTGGGAATGAGTCAGTATGGTGCGCTAGGAATGGCTAAGAGTGGCTATAATTATCGAGAAATACTTGCACATTATTATGTGGGGACAAAATTAAAAAAAATTGAAAAATGATGTATAAAAATCTCTATTTTAGTGAATAACTAGAGTAGAGGTGAGAAAGGTGAGTAAAAGTAAAAGAAAATTAAAACCATTTGTTGTACCTATGATGTATGTTTTATCAATTGCTATGGTTATTACTAGTGTTTATTTTATTGAAAGAATTATTAATAGTGCTGTTTTTAAGAGTGAGGATATAGAGAATGTTAATGGAGATAGTGATGGCGATAGTAGTACTATAGAAAATAGTAGTGATGTTCCGGTTGTTAATACAGAACCTCAAATTATTAAACCATATATAAATGATAGTGTTAAGGTTGTTAAGAGTTATTATGATTATAAAGCTGATAATTCAACACAAGAAAATTCAATATTATATTATGGTAATACTTATATGCAAAATTCAGGTGTTGATTATGCTAGTGGAAGTGAATTTGAGGTTGTTAGTGTTTTAGATGGTACTGTTTCAGAAGTGGTTGATGATGAAATTATGGGAAAAACAATAAAGATAAAACATAGTAATGATTTAGTAAGTGTGTATCAGAGTATGGGAAGTATAGATTTTAAGGTTAATGATACTGTTAATCAAGGTGCTATAATTGGTAAGAGTGGTGAGAATAATATTAGTAAAGATTTAGGTAATCATTTGCATTTTGAATTATATTATAAAGGTAGTATTGTAAACCCTGAAGATTATTATGGCAAAATGCTTGGTGAATTAAAATAGTGGTTGGATGCCACTTTTTTTCATAGAGGTATTATTTTATTAATATAATAATATGAAGGGGAGATTTATGGATAAGAATATTGTTAAAAGAGTTATAGATGAAGGTAAGTATATGCTTACAACTGGTAAGACTGTAAGAGAGATTGCTTTAGTCTTTGGTGTCAGTAAAAGTACTGTTCATAAGGACTTGAGAGACAGATTATTTTATATTAATGGTGATATTTATTTAAAAGTTTCACAGATACTTGATTATCATTCTAAAGTTCGTCATATTCGTGGTGGGGAATCAACTAGACTGAAATTTTTAGAAAAAAATGCTAATTAATAGTATTCAAATTAGTTAATATGTGTTAAAATAATTGGTAGGATGGTGATATTATGTTTAATAAAGACATTGGAATAGATTTAGGAACAGCAAATGTTTTAATATATATAAAAGGACAAGGTATTGTTTTGAATGAGCCTAGTGTAGTTGCTATAGATATGGATACTAAGAAGCCTTTGGCTGTTGGAACAGAAGCTCGTGAGATGTTAGGTAGAACTCCTGGGAAAGTTAAGGCTATTAGACCAATGAAGGATGGTGTTATTGCTGATTTTGAAACAACAGAAGTAATGCTTAATTATTTTATTAAAAAAGTTAATGGTAAAAGTTTTTTTTCACGTCCTAGGATTTTAATATGTTGTCCATCTAATATCACTCAAGTAGAAAAGAATGCTATAGTTGAAGCTAGTGAGAGAACAGGGGCAAAGAAGGTATTTTTGGAAGAAGAACCTAAAGTGGCTGCTATTGGTGCTGGTATGGATATTTCTAAACCTAGTGGTAATATGGTTATAGATATTGGTGGAGGTACTACAGATATTGCTATTCTTTCTTTAGGAGGAATTGTTAATAGTGCTTCAATTAGAATTGCTGGTAATGCTTTTGATAGCGATATAGTTAAATATATTAAGGATAAGTATAAATTACTTGTTGGAGATAGAACTGCTGAGGATATTAAAATTACAATTGGAACTGTTTTTCCTGGGTCTAGGAATGAAAAAATGGAAGTTAGGGGTAGAGATTTGGTAACTGGTCTTCCACATTCAATTACGATAACTAGTGATGAAGTTGAGGAAGCTTTAAGAGAGAGTATATATACAATTGTACATGCTGCTAAGGGAATTCTTGAGCAAACACCGCCAGAACTTTCTGCGGATATTATTGATAAAGGAATTGTTCTTACTGGTGGTGGATGTATGGTTGATGGCTTTAGTCAACTTTTATCTCAAGAATTGAAAGTACCAGTATTTATTGCAGAGAGTCCTTTGACTTGTGTTGCAGAAGGTACAGGTGTATTACTTGATAATATTCACTTAATAAATAATAAAGTTTAGTTAGAGCTTTAGTTTTTGAAAACTTGGCTCTTTTTTTTCTTGCAAAAATGGGACCTTTCCTCTATAATACTTACTGGGTTGTGATTTTTATGAGAAAAGTTGTGGATTTTGATGATGTTAGTTATATAAAATATGGTAAATTTATTTTAAATCATTTAAATTTTGATATAAATAAAGGTGAGTTTGTCTCTATTGTTGGTGGTAACGGTAGTGGTAAGAGTATTTTGATGGATATTTTGGCAGGTTTTAGAGAATATAATGGTAATATTTTTATTAATGGTACTTATTTAGATAGGGATAATATTTTTAAGATTAGAAGTATGATTGGTTTAGTAATGGATGATGATATGAATATTGGTGGCTTGGTTAGAGATGAATTATATTTTACTTTAGAAAATCTTGGTTATACTCAAGAAAAAGCAAGCTTAGTGGTTAGGAAACTTGCTTTAAAATTTGAAATTGATGACATTTTAGATATTAGTATGGAAAGACTTTCTCAAAGTAAAAGAGTAGTTGTGATGATTGTCAGAGCCCTTCTTAATAATCCTAGTATTTTATTTATTGATTCTTGTTTTAGTTATTTGAATGATGATGATAGAGCTTTGGTTATAAGGGTAATGGAAGAGTATAAAAAGAAGAGAAAGATGACGGTAGTTTTATTTTCAAGAAATATTAGGGATATTTTATTTGTTGATAAAATAATGATTTTATACAAGGGAGAAATCGTTATGCGAGGTACTTTAAGAAATATTTTAAGGCAAGAGGATAATATTTCTAGATATGGATTAGATATTCCTTTTTGTGTTAAATTATCTCTTGCTCTTATGGATAGGGGAGTTATTAATCATATTTATTTGGATGAAGGAAAGTTAGTTGATATGTTATGGAAATAAAATTATGTAATGTTAGTTATGATAATTTATTGGAGGATTTTTATTATAAATTTGAAGCGGGGAAGGCTACTGGTATAATAGGTAATTCTTTTAGTGGAAAAAGTTTAATTGGTTCAATAATTATGGGAGAGGTTACTTTATCCTCTGGCTCTATAAAAGTTAATGGTAAGTCAGATTATGATTTTTATAAATTTATTCGTAATATTGGTTATGTTTCGCAAAGACCTTGGGAACAATTTGTGACTTTAAAGGTTTATGATGAAATAGCTTTTGGTCTTTTGCAGTTTAAATTTAAGCTTGCTAGTATAGATAAACAAATTAGTAATGCCTTGCTGATGGTAGGGCTTGATGATAGCTATCTTGAAAGAAGAGTTGATACTCTTAGTAAGGGAGAGGCTGTTTTAGTTAGAATTGCTAGCTGTTTGGCTCTTAATCCTAAGGCTTTATTAATAGATGATATTAGTAATAATTTAGATTTTAAGGCTAGGGCGTGTATTATAGAGCTATTTAGAAAAATAAAAGATAGGTATAATAAGAATATTATTATTTTATCCAGTGATGTTTCATTTGTTTTAGATTTTTGTGATGATTATATTTTATTGAATGATGGTTGTATTGTTAGTCAGGGGTCTGTTTCTGATTTGATTAATCATAGTGATTCATTACTTGCTAGTGGGCTTAAGTTTAGGGATGAATATTATTTTTACTTGCTAGCGCGCAAGAGATATAATGTTAATATTAAGGGAAGTACTTGTGATGATATTATTAAGGATGTGATAGATAATGTATAGAGGTGCTAATCCTTTTTTCCATAAACAAATAGATTCTCCTATTCAAAGAATGAGTTCTTTTTATAAAATTTTATCTATTTTTGTATTTTTGATTTTATTAGTAGTTGCTAATAGTTTTGTAGATATGATTGTACTTAGTTTTTATTTGTTTGTTATAATAGAGATTTCTAATGTTAGTTTTAGAGTTTGTTTTAGTAGTATTAAGATGTTTAAATTTGTTATATTTTTGATATTATTTGTTATTAGTTGCATATATTTAAATGTATTTATTGGATTTATTTGGGCTTGGAAATTTATAGATATGGTTATTTATTTGTCGGTTATGGTTATGTGTACTAGTTTTTATGAAATATATGGTGGTGTTTATTCTATGCTTAGGCCATTTTCTTTTCTTTGTAATTGCTCTGATGTTGCTTATAGTGTTGTTGTGGGAAAGTGGTATTTAGGATGCTTATATGAGGAAGATATGAAGATAAGGGCTAATAAGAGACTGCGTGGTGTTAGGTTTGATCGTATGAGTTTGATTGATAGAATGGACTATTTTGTCAATGAATTGGGTCTTATACTAAAAAGATGTTCTAGATTGATTTCTCGTAATAAGATGATGTTGGAGATTAGAAATTGTCGTAATAATGTTTCAAAATGTAATTATAGGTTGAATAAATGGGGAAAAGTTGATACAATATTGTTAGTAATAAATGTGATGATTATAATTATTGTTGCTATTTATTAGAAAGAGGTAATGTAGTATGAGGTATTTTATGACTATTTCCTATGATGGAAGTGATTTTAAAGGATATCAAAAACAACCTAGATGTAGAACTGTTCAAGGTGAGATTGAAGGGGTGTTAAAAAAGATAAATGGTGATAAGGAAGTTAGTGTTAAAGCATCAGGAAGAACGGATGCGGGAGTGCATGCTATTAATCAGAAAGCTCATTTTGATTTAGCAGAAGAAATTGATTGTGATAAATTACTTAAGAGTATGAATTCTATGTTGCCTGGTGATGTTTATGTTAAAAATATAGAAAAGGTTTCAGATAATTTTCATGCTAGATTTGATGCTATTGGTAAGGAGTATATTTATCAAATAAATATGGGAGAGTATAATCCTTTAGAGAGAAAATATGTTTATCAACATAATAGTAAGTTAGATGTTGTTGAGATGCAGAGAGCGATGAAGTATTTAGAAGGTACTCATAGTTTTAAGGCTTTTGTTTGTGCTGATGATGAGAGAGAAGATTATGTTAGAACTTTGTCACAGACGAATATTATTAGAGATTTAAAAGATGTTAGTAAAATTACTTTGGTTTTTGTTGGTGATGGCTTTATGAGATATATGGTGAGAAATATGGTTGGAACGCTAATAGAAATTGGTGAAGGTAAGAGAAGAAGTGAAGAGATAATTGATATTTTGAAGAGCGAAGATAGAACAAAGGCTGGAAAGACGGCTTTAGCAATGGGGTTATATTTGAGAAATGTTTTTTATTAGGGATACTTGGTATCTCTTTTATTATTAATGGAGGAATAAATATGGATGAGTGTAGATTGTGTCCTAGAGAGTGTTTAGTTAATAGATTGGCAGGAGAAGTTGGTTATTGTGGTTGTGGTGATGAAATGGTTATAGCTAGATATTCTCTTCATAAATGGGAGGAACCTTGTATTAGTGGTCCTAATGGTTCAGGGACTATTTTCTTTTCTTATTGTAATATGAAATGTATTTTTTGCCAGAATTATGATATTAGTACTTTACATAAGGGACGGGTTGTTAGTGTTTGTGAATTTAGTAATATTTGTTTGGAGTTAGAGCAAAAGGGTGCTAGTAATATTAATTTAGTTACGGGAGTTATGTATATTCCTTTAATAGTAGAGGGAATAAAGCTTGCTAGAAGTCATGGGCTTTCTATTCCTATTGTTTATAATAGTAGTGGGTATGAGAGGGTTAATGCTTTAAAAGAATTAGAAGGAATTGTGGATATTTATTTGCCTGATTTAAAATATTATGATAATGATTTAGCACTTAAGTATAGTAAGTGTAGTGATTATTTTAAATATGCTAGTTTAGCTATTGAAGAGATGTATAGGCAAGTTGGGAAGGTTAAATTTTCTAGTGATGGTTTAATTTTGCGTGGTGTTATAGTAAGACATTTGATTTTGCCTGGTAGTATTTTGGATAGTAAAATGATTATTAAGTATTTGTATCAAAGTTATGGTGATAATATTTTTATTAGTATTATGAATCAGTATACACCTATTAGAAAGCTTGAGTATAGTTGTTTAAATAGGACATTAGATGAGTGTGAATATGATGAAGTAATTGATTATGCTTATGATTTGGGAGTTAGAAGTGCGTATGTTCAGGAAGAAGGGACAGAGAAGGAGAGTTTTATTCCAGATTTTTCAGTTTTTAATGCTTTATAATTTATTGTTAATTTTTAGAAAATGATGTATAATACTTGCTATAGAGGAGAGGTTTTTTAGATGGAAAGATTACAAAAAGTTATTGCTAATTGTGGTTATTGTTCTAGACGACATGCGGAGGAATTGATTCGTCAGGGATTAGTTACTGTTAACGGAGTTGTTGTTTGTGGTATGGGAGAAAAAGTTCGACATAATGATAAGATAGAAGTTGAAGGGGTACTTCTTGATAATCGAAAGGATTATGAATATTATATATTGTATAAACCTAGAGGTGTTGTTACTACTACTCATGATGATAAGGGACGTAAGACGGTTATTGATTTAATTAATACTACTACTAGAATATATCCTGTTGGTAGACTTGATTATGATACTACGGGTATTTTATTACTTACTAATGATGGTAATTTAGCTAATAAATTAATGCATCCTTCTAGTAATATAGAGAAAGTTTATATAGCTAAGGTTCAAGGAATTTTATCTGGTTATGATATTAAGAGATTGAAAAATGGGGTTATAGTAGATGGATATAAGACTAGTAAGGCTAGAGTTAAACTTAAGAGTATTGATAAAGATAAGAATACTTGTTTAGTTGAAATTACTATTCATGAGGGAAAGAATCATCAGGTAAAAAAAATGATTGAGGCTGTTGGTAAGAAGGTTTTGAAATTAAGAAGAGAAAGATATGCTTTTTTTGATTTAACTGGTTTGAAAGTTGGAGAATATAGAAGGTTATCAAATAAGGAAATAGCTGTTATATATAGTATGGTTAAATAAATAATATTAGCGTAGTGCTAATTTTTTTGTTTACGTAAAGGTTATTATTTTCCGTAAAACACTAGACAAATTAACAATTATGTAATATAATATCTATCTTGTGTGAATTTTTATATAATTTAATTTGTTCGCTTTTTTCGGAAGGGATGATAATATGAGTAAAATTATGTTAAATGATTCAAAGGAAATATTTTGGAAATATGAATCTGCTTTGAGATTTTTAAATTTTAAAATAGAATCTTTTAAAAATAATTTGGAATCTATGGGGGAAGATATTCCTATTGCTGATGTTACTAGTAGATTGAAAGAGTTTGATAGTTTGCGAACAAAGATGTTAGGGGATAATTTGGAACTTACAGTTGAAAATATGGAAAATTACATGAATGATATTGCTGGTATTAGAATTGTATGTTTTTTTGAAAGTGATTTAAAAAAAATTATTGATTGTGTTAAATCAGATGAAGATATAAAAGTTTTAAAGATAAAAGATTTTATAACTACTCCTAAAGATAGTGGTTATTCTAGTTATCATATGATCGTGTCAGTTCCGGTTAGAGATTATTTAAATAATGAAATAATTGATGTAAAGGCTGAGATTCAGATTAGGACGATGGCTATGGATTTATGGGCTAGTTTGGAGCATAAAGTTAGGTATAAAAGTCTTTTTAAAATATCAGATGCAAGAAAAAAAGATATTGAATTAGCTTCATCTCTTACTAAGGATTTAGATAATGAACTTAATACTATGGTAGAAAAATTGGGTAGAAATGGTAAGAGAAATACGAATTATAATTTGGTTGGTGTTAATGGAGTTGATAAAGTAATTGATGAACGAGTTATGAATCCGTATGTTAATGCTATGAATAGTTTACTTGCTAGTTTAGCTAGAATAAATAATGATTTTAATATATATTATGATGAGAATCCAATAGAAAGCATCAAGTATCGTTTGAAAGATGAAGATAGTATTATTAATAAGTTAATAGCTAAAGGTGTTAGTGTCAGTGAGGAAAATATAAGAGATGAAATTAGTGATGTTGTGGGAATCCGTATTATTTGTTCATTTTTCTGTGATGTAGAAAAGGTTATTGAAAAAATAAATAAGGCTAGTGATATTTGTGTTATTAAAGTAAAAGATTATATAACTAATCCAAAACCAAATGGTTATTCTAGTTATCATATGATTGTATCAGTTCCTGTTATTGAAAATGGTGAGATTAGGTACGTTAAAGCAGAAATTCAAGTAAGGACAAAGGCCATGAATTTGTGGGCTAGTTTAGAACATATATTATGTTATAAGAAAAAGGTAACACCTAAAATTACAGAAAATTTAAAGATATGGGCAAAAAAGATTAATTTGTTGGATGTTAAATATGATATGGTTGTTAGAGAGGGAAGAAGTTTAGCTCAACTTGTTTATGAAGATAATGATGATGATACTAAATGTGTAGGTTCTGTACCTAAGAGACGTGTAAGAAGTTAAAAAATAATTAAATTAAATGTTTAGTTATTTTTTTTTGATTTTTACATATTTTTTATTAGGTGATAGTATGAAAAAAATATGTTTGATTTTGTTGGTGGTATTTGGTTTTATGATAAGTGTTAGTGCTAATACGCAAGATGATGCTAAGAAGGAGAATAGTGATACTAATAGTAAGGTAAGTGATAGTAATGGTGCAAATAGTAGTAAGAATAGTGATGGGGGAGTTAATTTAGCAAATGGTGCTAAGAGTGCTATTATGATTGAGGCTTCAACGGGGAAGATTATTTTTGAAAAAAATGCTCATGATAAATTGCCAATGGCTTCAATGACAAAGATGATGACTTTATTAATTATTATGGAAAATATAGAGAATGGAAATTTAAAGTGGGATGAGAAGGTTACTACATCTGAGCATGCTGCTTCAATGGGAGGTTCTCAAATTTTTCTTGAAGTTGGAGAGTCAATGACGGTTTTAGAACTAGTTAAAGGTATTTGTATTGCTAGTGGTAATGATGCTGCTGTTTCTATGGCTGAGAGAATTGGTGGTACAGAAGAAGAATTTGTAAAGATGATGAATAAGAAAGCTAAGGAGTTAGGGCTTAAGGATACTAATTTTGTTAATGCTTGTGGTCTTGATAATGATAATCATTATTCTAGTGCTTATGATATGGCTATGATAGGAAAGGCTCTTATAAAATATGATAAGATATTAGAATATACTGGCACTTATGAAGATTATTTGCGTAAGAATACAGATAAGAGTTTTTGGTTAGTTAATACTAATAAGTTAGTTAGGTATTATAGTGGTGTTGATGGACTTAAGACAGGATATACAGAAACGGCTGGTTATTGTATTACGGCAACGGCTAAGAGAAATAATATGAGACTTATTTCTGTTGTTATGGGAGAAGAGAGTTCAGCTAATAGAAATAGTGAAGTTGTTGAGATGCTTAATTATGGTTTTAATACTTATCAGATAGATACTATTTTATCTAGTAAAAAAGTTGTTAAGAGGGCTAAGGTAGATCTTGCTGATGATGTTTTAGTTGAGGTTGTTCCTAGAGAGGATATTAATGTTTTAAATACTAAAACTGGTAGTAAGAGAAATGCTAGGTATGAGGTGGAGATTGGAAAAATAAATGCTCCATTGAAATCTGGTAGTAAGGTTGGAGTTATTAAAGTTATAGAGAATGATAAGGTCATAATGAATATTGATGCAGTTGTTTTGAGGAATGTAGGTAAAGCCTCTATTATAAAAGTCTATTTTAGAAATTTGTTAAGTGTAGCTAATGGGAATATTTAAGGCTTAGCAGAAATTATTCTAGGCTTTTTCTTGTTATTATATAAATAGTATGTTAGAATAAGTTTTAGTTATATGTGGGGTGAAGTATGGGAAAATATGCATTAGTTGCATCTCGTTATGATGCTAATAGCGGAAGATTTATTAATGAAAAAGTTATTAAAATTTCTGGATTAGATTTAACTAATTTATTAAGTATAGATAAATTTACTTCAGAGGTGGATTATAAAGTGTTATGGAATAAGATTTCTTTGGAGAATGATGTTGAAGGCTTAACAACACTATCTGTTAGATATATAAAGAATAAATCTTCTTCTCCTATATATATGAAATCTATTATTTCTAATCCTGTTATTTATTTGTGTTGTTGTGATGCTAGGGTTGAGTTTTTAAATAATAGAGGATATTCTTATAAGATTGATTGTAATAATAAGTATTTAAGAGAAGCTAAAGATAGGGTAATTTCTTTAGTTGAAAAAAAGAATGAAGAAGAGTTAGAGAATTTATTTTATAATAATAAGAATTTATTGTTTTTGATTAAAAGATATATGAGTAATAGTTATGATATGGATGAAATGGTTGAACGAGAATGGGATTTTAGAAATATTATGGATGAGTTTTCGAGATATAAAGTTTTTAGAGGTTATGTTATAGCTGATTATAAGATGAAGCATGATTATGGTATAAAAATAAGAAGAAACTCAACTAATAATAAAGTTAATGTTTCTAAAATGGTAAAGAGAGAAAATGAAGTAGATAGTTATTTTGATGCTAAGTGCGAATGTGAGTTTGGAATGAATTATGATAGATGGCTATGTTATGATTATAATACGAGATTTATAGATGAAGATAAGGAAGAATTTATAGAAGTTGATGAGTTAGAACAAATGGGTATAATGAGTGATGATGGTTTGGTTATTAAACCTAAGAGAAAGTTTAGGTCAAGGAAAGGTATTGGTAATTACTAATATTTTTTTTGTTGTTAAATATTTTTTTTCATAGTATAATATTTTTAGATGATTGAGGTGAATAATTTTATGAAGAAAAATAGTTTTATTGAGGGGACTATAGTAGCAACTCTTGGTATACTTATAGTAAAAATAATTGGAGTTATATATGTTATACCGTTTAATGCTATAATTGGAGAGCAAGGTGGAGCTTTATATGGTTATGGTTATAATATATATCAATTATTTCTTAGTATTTCTAGTGCTGGTTTTCCTTTTGCGATTAGTAAGATTACTAGTGAATTTAATGCATTAGGTTATAAGAAGGCGATTAAAGATACTTATAGTGTTTCTCTAAAAATAATTTCGGTTATATCACTTTTTATATTTGTTTTACTATTTATATTTGCACCACAGATAGGAAAATTGATTATAGGATCTTCTACCGGGGGAAACACTTATTCTGATATAGCTTTTGTTATTAGAATGGTTTCTTTTGCAATTTTGGTAGTTCCTTTTTTATCAGTTACGAAAGGCTTTTTGCAAGGATATAAGTATATCACACCTTATTCTGTTAGTCAGGTTATAGAACAAGTTGTTAGAGTTCTTGTTATTTTGATTGGTAGTTATGTTTGTGTTAAAGTACTGTCATTACCACTTAGGTATGCTGTTGGTATAGCGGTTTCAGGTGCTTTTTTTGGAGGCCTTGTTGCATATATTTATTTGCGTAGAAAGATGCATCAAGCTAAATTGTTACCTAAAAAAGTTTCGGACGATGAGGTTTTGATTACAAAGAGGGATATAGTTAGAAAAATAATTGTTTATTCAGTTCCTTTTATTTTGATAAGTTTAGTTAATAATCTTTATACTACTGTTGATATGATTTTATTGTCTAGGACTTTGTCAGATATTTTGCATTTTAAAGCTAGTGTTACAGAATCAATAGTAGGTGTATATACAACGTGGGGAATAAAACTTAATAATGTTATTTTAGCTGTTTCTACTGGCCTTGTTACAAGTTTAATTCCAAATATTGTTACTAGTTTTACTAAGGGGAATATGAAGGATGTTAATAATAAATTTAATAAGGCTTTTCAATGTGTACTATTGGTAATAGTTCCAATTACGTTATTCTTTTCGCTATTAACTAATTCTATTTGGACTTTATTTTATGGTAAGAGTTATTATGGGCCTATTGTATATAAAGCTTTTGTATTTACGGCTTTGTTTGGTGGTGTTTATACTATAATTGTAAATACTTTACAGGGAATTAATAAGTATAAGTTAGTTATTTTAACGGTTTGTTTGGGGCTTGTTATTAATGGAATATTGGATGTTCCTTGTATGTTGTTTTGTAATAAGATAGGTCTTAATGCTAGTTATGGTGCTGTTATGGCTGATCTAATTGGTTATTCTATTTCAACTTTTATAGCTTTATTTGTTTTGAAGAGGAAGTATGGATTTAATTATAAAGATACAGTAATGACTTTACCTAAATATTTTATCTCTTGGATAGTATTTGTTTTGTCTATTTTGTCTCTTAATTTAATAGTTCCTACTAATTTAGATAATAGACTTTTACAAATTCCTATTTTATGTTTGTATGGAATAGTTTCTTTTGGCATTTATTTATTTATATCTTATAAAAATGGTAATTTAGTTAAAGTTTTTGGTGTTGGGGTTAAGAGAAAAATTGATAAAATCTTTAAAAAATGAGGTGATGTTTAAAATGATTTATCCAAAATTTTTGAGAAAATCTGGTAGTATTGGAGTTACGGCAGTTTCTGATGGTATTACGGGGAGTGCAAAGTTATATCGTTTAGATAATGCTATTTCTAAATTTCAAGATTTAGGATATAGTATTATTGAAACTTCTAATGTTAGGAGTAGTTGTTTAGGTAGGAGTAGTGCTAGTGATAGACAGGCTTCTTTTCTTATGGATTTATATTTGGATGATAGGGTAGATGTTATTATGTGTGCTAGTGGAGGGGAGTTTTTATTAGAAATGCTTCCCTTTGTTGATTTTGATATTATAAGAAAAAATCCTAAGTGGTTACAGGGGTATTCTGATCCGACAGGTCTTTTATTTACTATTACTACTAATCTAGATATAGCAACAATATATGGTTCAAATTTTTGTGTCTTTGGGATGAAGAATTGGCATAAATCCTGTTTAGATAATTTAGAGATTTTGAAGGGAAATATTATTTCACAAGAGAGTTTTGATTTATATGAGAGTGGATATTTGGATTATGTTGTTGGGGATGAGGAGTATAATTTAGATAAGGAAGTTAATTGGGAGATTTTAACTAATCAAGATTCTGTTTGCTGTAGTGGAAGAATGATAGGTGGATGTATAGATATACTTAATGATTTATTTGGAACTAGGTTTGATAATACGAAAAATTTTATAAATAAGTATAAAAGTGATGGTATTATTTGGTATTTTGATAATTGTGATTTTTCTTCTGAGCAACTTATTAGAACTTTATGGAAATTTAGAGATAACGGGTGGTTTGATGGTGCTAAGTGTATAATTTTTGGAAGAAGTGCTAGAGAAGAGAGTTATTGTGGTATTTCAAATAAATTAGCGTTAGATCATTCTCTTTCGTCTCTTAATATTCCGATTATAATGAATGTTGATATCGGGCATGTTGCTCCAAGAATGACTATTATTAATGGAGCTATGGCTCGTATTTGGTGTGAAAATGGTAAAGGAAGGATTGATTTTTCGTTAGATGAGTAAAAATAGAAAAAAAATAGCAATTAATTGTTGACATTGCTAATTAGTTGTAATATAATGAATTTAGCATTCATAAAATGTAATTGCTAAGGAAGTGGTTTAATGATTACACAGAGACAGAAAAATATATTGCAAGTGATAATTGAAGAATATATTAAATCAGCTAAGCCAGTTAGTTCTTCTCATATATGTAAGATGGTTAAATGTTCTAGTGCTACTGTCAGAAATGAAATGGTAAGTTTAGAGGAAGTTGGATTACTTGAAAAGAATCATTTTGCATCAGGAAGAATACCTAGTGAGGCGGGGTATAAATATTATGTTGATAATTTGATGGTACCTCGTGATATGACTGGTGAAGATATGCTTAAATTACAGACTATATTTAAAAATAATTCTTTAGTTTTATCAGATGCAATTAGAAAAAGTATAGAAATTGTTTCAGAAATAACTAATTACACTTCCATAGTATTAGGGGCTAGTGCTCAGGATAATAAGTTAAAAAAAGTTGAAGTTGTGCCACTTGATGATTATAAAATTTTAACAATGGTTATAACTGATAAGGGTGTTGTTGAACATAAAAATTTGTATTTATCAGATTCTATTTCACTTGAAGATGTTACAAAAACAGTTGAACTTATTAATAGATTGATTGTTGGTACACCTATTAATGAAGTTTCTGAAAAATTAGAGTACGAAATAAAACCTATTATAGGTAAGTATGTTAAACAACATGAGATTTTATATAATGCTTTTTATGATGCTTTTAGTGAATTTTCTAATAATACATCTGATATTCATTTTGTTGGTAAGAACAACTTTTTAAAACAGCCAGAATTTACGGATATTGATAAAGTAAAAGAGATGTTGTCGAAATTTGATGATGTTAATAGTATTAAGAAAGAGGAAAATAATGGTATAAATATTTATATTGGTAAAGATTCAGAAATTTCTGATGATGTATCAGTTGTGAAGACTAAATATAATTATAATGGTGAGGAAGGAACTATTGCTATTGTGGGTCCTAAGAGGATGGAATATGGCAAGGTTGTTAGCTTACTTGATTATATAAAAGAAAATATTGGAGGCAAAGATGAGCAATAAAGAAAAAAAGATTGATAATGAAATTGAAGAGAATGTATCACTAGAGGATGATAATTGTTCTTGCGATAAAGATTGTAAGAAGGATGCATCAGAATGTTTATGTGATGAGAATGTAAGTGATGATAAAGATGAATGTTCTTGTAAGAAGCATGAAGATAAAAGAGAGAAAAAAGGTATTTTTAAGAAGAATAATCAAGAGATTGAAAAATTAAAAGAAGAAAATGCTAATTTACGGGAAATGCTTCTTAGAAATCAGGCTGAGCTTCAAAATTATAAGCGTAGGAAAGATGGCGAGGTAGAAAAGCTTTTTAAATATAAAGATGAAGAGTTAATTAAAGAATTTTTACCTATTATAGATAATTTTGAGCGAGCTATTAAGATGGATGATGATGATTTATCTGATGAGGTTTCTAAATTTTTGGAAGGGTTTAAAATTATTTATACTAATACTTTGTCAATGCTTGAGAAGTTTGAAGTTAAAGAAGTTGATGCTGAAGGAATAGAGTTTGATCCTGAGTATCATCATGCTGTACTTACGGAACATGATGAGAATAAACCTGAAGGTGTTATTTTAGAAGTCTTACAAAAAGGTTATATGTATAAAGATAGAGTTATTAGGCCTGCGATGGTTAAAGTTAATGAATAAGTATAAATTTTTAATAAGGAAAGGTGATATTTTATGAGTAAAATTATAGGAATAGATTTAGGTACAACAAATAGTTGTGTATCTGTATTTGAAGGTGGAGAAGCTAAGGTTATTGCTAATGCTGAAGGAGGAAGAACTACTCCATCTGTTGTAGCTTTTAAAAAAGGCGAAATGATTGTTGGTGAAAAAGCAAAGCGTCAAGCTATTGTAAATCCTGATACTATTAGTTCTGTTAAGAGATTGATGGGTACTAGTGAGAAGGTTAAAGCTAATGGTAAGGAATATACACCAGAAGAGGTTTCTGCTATGATTTTAGGAGATTTGAAGAAGACTGCTGAAGCTTATTTGGGTGAATCTGTTAGTAAGGCTGTTATTACAGTTCCTGCATATTTTAATGATGCTCAAAGACAAGCAACAAAGAATGCTGGTAAAATTGCTGGCTTGGAAGTTGAGAGAATTATTAACGAACCAACAGCTGCTGCACTTGCTTATGGACTTGATAAACAAGATGCTAATGAGAAGATTTTGGTTTATGATTTAGGTGGTGGAACATTTGATGTATCTATCCTTGAATTAGGTGATGGTGTATTTGAAGTGTTGTCTACATCTGGTAATAATCACTTAGGTGGAGATGATTTTGATAATAAATTAGTTGATTATATTGTTAGTGAAATTAAGGATGAAGAAAAAGTTGATTTATCTAATGATTCAATGGCAATGCAAAGAATTAAAGAAGCTGCTGAGAAAGCTAAGAAAGATTTATCTGGTATGACTTCTACTCAAATTTCTCTTCCATTTATTGCTCAAGTTGATGGTAATCCTGTAAACTTTGAAATGGATATTACTAGAGCTAAATTTGAATCTTTAATTGGAGATTTGGTTAATTCTACTACTGAACCAGTTAGAAAAGCTCTTAGTGATGCTGGTATTAGTAAAAATGAACTTGATAAGGTTATTTTAGTAGGAGGTTCTACTCGTATTCCTATGGTTCAAGAATTAGTTAAGAAAGAGACTGGTAAGGAACCTTCTAAAGGTGTTAATCCAGATGAAGTTGTTTCTATGGGAGCAGCTATTCAAGGTGGTGTTTTGACAGGAGATGTTAATGATATTGTTCTTCTAGATGTTACACCTCTATCTCTTGGTATTGAGACTTTAGGTGGAGTTATGACTGTCTTAATAGATAGAAATACTACTATTCCAACTAGTAAGAGTCAAGTATTCTCTACTGCTGCTGATAATCAACCTGCTGTTGATATTCATGTATTGCAAGGTGAGAGACCTATGGCTAGTGATAATAAGACTTTGGGTAATTTCCAACTTACTAATATTCCACCAGCACCTAGAGGAGTTCCTCAAATAGAAGTAACTTTTGATATAGATGCTAATGGTATTGTTAATGTAAAAGCTAAAGATTTAGGTACTAATAAAGAACAATCTATTACTATTACTGCTACTAATACTTTGACTGATGATGAGATTGAGAAGATGAGAAAAGAAGCTGAAGCTAATAAAGATGCTGATAATAAGAAGAGAGAATTAGCAGATGCTCGTAATGATGCTGATCAAATTATTTTGATGACAGAAAAAGCTATTCGTGATCTTGGTGATAAGGTAAGTGATAGTGATAAGAGCGAGGCTGAGGAGTTGATTAAGAAGACTCGTGATGCTATGAATGGTGAGGATGTTGAAGCAATTAAGAGTGCTAAGGATAAGTTACTAGAAAAAGCTAATGCATTTGCATCTAAAGTATATGAAGAAGCTGCTAAGAATAATAGTGATGCTAGTGCTAATGCTGGTACTGATACTAGTGATAGTACTGATAAAAAGGATGATAATGTAGTAGATGCTGATTATGAAGAAAAATAATTAGTTTGACTGGGAAAAGTTCTAGGTAACTAGAACTCTTCTTTATAAATAGGAAAGAGGTAAATATGGATAAGAAAGATTATTATGATATCTTAGGTGTGTCTAAAAATGCTACTGATGCAGAAATTAAATCAGCTTTTCGTAAGTTAGCTAAAAAATATCATCCTGATGTTTCTAAAGAGGAAAATGCGGCTGAGAAATTTAAAGAATGTCAAGAAGCTTATGCGGTGTTGTCTGATCCTAATAAGAGACGTCAATATGATCAGTTTGGTCATGCTGCTTTTTCTGGTGGTGCTGGTGGTTCTGGCATGGGAGGATTTTCATCTAATTTTGATTTTGGTGATATGTCTGATATATTTGATGATATTTTGGGCGGATTAGGTGGATTTGGTGGCTTTCGCCAATCTAATTCTCGTAGGAGTTCTAATGGACCTCGTAAGGGTAATGATGTTTTGTATAGAATGACAATTGATTTTGAGGAAGCTGTATTTGGGTGTAAAAAAGATATAAAAATTGATGTTGTTGATAATTGCAGTGAATGTAATGGTAAGGGAGGTTTTAATTCTAGTACTTGTTCAGAGTGTCGTGGTAGTGGTACTATTACGCAGGAACAAAGAACAATGTTTGGTACTTTTTTAACTAAAACAACATGCCCTTACTGTAATGGTAGTGGAACTGTTTTTGAGAAGAAATGTTCTGCATGTAAAGGAAAGGGTAAAGTTAAGAAAAATAAGACTATTACGGTTAATATTCCTGCTGGTATTGATAGTGAGAATAGACTTAGAGTTGCTTCTAAGGGAGAGGCAGGTTCGAATGGTGGCAATCCGGGGGATTTGTACATTGAATTTACTGTTAAACCTCATGAATTTTATGAAAGGGTTGATGATGATATTTATGTAAGTTTGCCACTTACTATTGTTGATGCTACTCTTGGTTGCAAAAAAGAAGTTCCAACTCCTTATGGAAATATTAGTTTATCAATTCCTGCTGGTTCTCAATCTGGGGATAAGCTTAGAGTTAAGGGCAAGGGGATTGCTAATGTTTCAAGTAAGAAAAAAGGAGATATGTACGTTGTCTTAAACGTTATTGTTCCAGAAAAATTAAGTAGGGATCAAAAGAAAATATTTGAAAGTTTAAAGAAAACAACTCTTGATAATTCACCTGAGTTTAGGAAATATAATAAGTTTTTAAATAAATAAAGTGTCTAATTGATGCTTTTTTTATTTGACTATTTGTTTAATCGGTTGTAATATTTAATTAATATTTGATGGAGGTGTTGTTGTGCAGAGATATTTTGCTAAAGATAAGAAGGATAATAAAATTATTTTATTTGATAGTGATATGCATCATATTAAGAATGTTATGAGAATGAAGAGTGATTCGCTGATAGAGTGTGTATGGAATGGTACTTTGTATATATGTTGTGTTGGAGATGTTTTAGTTAATGAATTTGAAATTATTGAACAAAGATCGGACAATAATGAGATTGATTGTGAAATTATAGTAGCAATTGGTTTGGTAAAAGAGCAAAAGATGGATTTAATTTTGCAAAAATTGACTGAATTAGGAGTAAAAAGAATTATTCCTGTTAAGATGGAGAGAAGTATTGTTAAATTGGATGCTAAGAGAACTTGTAAAAAATTAGAGAGATGGAATAGTATTTGTAAGGAAGCTAGTGAGCAATCTAAAAGGACTTATATACCTATTGTTGATGAAATTAAGACGCTAAAGGAGCTGGGAGTGTATGATTGTGATTTTAAAGCTGTTTGTAGTGTTAGTAATCGAGAAAACTTAGTTAACAAGTATTTACAAAATGATATTAAGTATGCTAAAATGTTATTTGTAATAGGTCCTGAAGGTGGTATTAGTGCTATGGAGGAGGAAACTCTTAATAAAATGGGATTTGTATCTGTTTCTTTGGGAAGTCGAGTTATGCGAGTAGAAACGGCAGCTATTTATGTTGCTAGCATTTTGAATTTTTGTTGTGTGGGGTGATTAGTATGCTTGATTTTCTAAGTCTTGATTTATTTGATAACGTAGCAATTTTTATTGTTGTTGTTATGTTCTTTTTTTGTTTTTGTTTATTTGTAAAGAATAGGCACTTGGAAGATGAAATTGAGAATTTAAAATTTGAAGATCGAGTAATACTAAAGAAAAATAATTATATTAATAATAAAAATGAAGATATTGTTTCAATGTCAGAAATTTCTAGAGTTGATGTTGATGCAAAAATAGTAAATAAAGATGTAGAGATAGATGTTAATAATAAAAATGATGAGGATAATAAGGGTAGTATAGATATGAAGAGAAAAGCTGTTGATAATGTTAATAAAAATAGGTTAAAAAATATTAAATTAGTTAATAGAAATTATAATGATTTTACAAAAAATACTAGTAACTTTAAGCAATCTGTTGATTCTAATAGTGATTATTCTCAAAATGAAAATAAATTTAATGATATAGATAAAGCAAGTGTGAAATTACTTCAAAATGATAATGTATTTGATTTTGAAGAATTTATACCAGATGGTAATGTTGGGTTAGAAAATGATAAGGAAAATGTAGCTAATACTAATAGTAATATCGGTTATTTAAGTGATGTTTCACAAAAATTGGCAAAAGAAATGACTCCTTCTACAATTGAACTTACAGAGTATGAGCAAGAGCAAGAGGATAATGCTATTATAAGCTATAAGGAATTATTAAAAGCACATGAAAAAAGTTCTGATGATATGTATGATGAAGATTTTGATTTTATAGAGGAATTGAAAGAATTTAGGGATAGTTTAAATTAATGAATATAGAAAAAGCAAACTCTAATTGTTATAGAATTTGCTTTTTTATTTTATTCTACAGTTACACTTTTAGCTAAGTTTCTTGGTTTATCTATGTCGCAACCTCTTTTTTTTGCTACGTTATAAGCAATTAATTGTAATGGTATAACATTTAAAATTGGTTGTACTAAAGGGTGAATATCATCGATTACTATTAATTTATCATAGCATGAATTATCAATATTTTGGTTAAGGCTCTTCTTGATTAGTAAGATTATATAAGCTCCTCTGGCTTTGACTTCTTTTATGTTACTAATAGTTTTAGAGGCTGTTTTATCATCTGTTATTAAACTAATTACACAAGTTCCTTTCTCTATTAAAGATATGGTGCCGTGTTTTAATTCTCCTGCTTGATAGGCTTCACTGTGAATGTAACTTATTTCTTTTAGTTTTAGTGAACCTTCTAAAACAGATACATAGTCTATGTTTCTTCCTAAATAGAAGACGTCTTTGTCGTTCCAAAAATGTTTTATAATATCAGAATAATCAAGATTAAGAAGTTTTTCTATTAGTTTTGGTAGTGTTTGGTATTGTTTAGTTATTTCTTCTAGAGATATTAATTGTTTTGTAAGTGCTATTTTGAGTGCTAATAGACTAAAGATATATACTTGAGAGGTATAAGCTTTTGTAGAAGCTACTGCAACTTCTGGTCCTGCTTTTGTATATATTACTTCATCTACTATTCTAGCAATAGAACTATTTTCTACATTAACGATACCTATTGTTGTGCAATTGTTTTCTTTAGCTTTTTTTAAGCAAGCTAGGGTATCGGCTGTTTCTCCAGATTGAGAAGCGGCTATTACTAGGGTGTTTTTATCATAAAATATTTTTTGGTAGCGATATTCAGAGGCAATGTAAATATTAACTTCAAAATCGTTGTATTTTTCAATTAAATATTTGCCAATCATTCCAGCGTGATAAGCTGTACCACAACCAATTATATGTATTTTGGTATATTTAGTTATATCTGGAATTTTTTCTAAATGTTCTAGATATAAACTGTTTTCATTGGCGATAAGCTCTTTTTGTTCTGCAATTTCTTTTTGCATGTAGTGTTCATATTGACCTTTTTCGTTGGTTGTATAATTTGAAGTAATATCATGAAATTTAGGCTTTATTTTTTTGCCATTTTCATAAATTTCAATGTCATTTTGAGTGATAATACCTATTTGCATATCTTCTAAGATCACATATTTACTAGCCTCATCAATATAAGCTGATATGTCGGATGCTATATAATTTCCTGATTCTGAGGTTGCGATTATTAAAGGGCTATCTTTTTTTAAGACAAATAGTTTATCAGGTATTTCTTCTATTATAATACTAATAGCATAGCTTCCTTGAAATTTTTCGATGCAATTATTTAAAATTTCTTTTATGCCTTTTGTTTTAGATTTTTTATATAGATAATTAATGTAAGCACAAGCTACTTCTGTATCTGTATCACTTTTAAAACTATATCCTTCTTTTATTAAATCTTGTTTTATTTCTTGATAGTTTTCGATGATTCCATTATGTACGATAGTTATATTTTCTACTTGATGTGGGTGAGAATTAGTAACTGTTACACCTCCGTGAGTTGCCCATCTAGTATGTCCTATTCCAATGTTGCTATAATCTTTATTCTCTATTTTTTGTTCTAATTGTTTAATGCGTCCAGTAGTTTTGGTTATTTTTATAGTCTTATCTTTTAAATAAGCTATTCCTGCTGAATCATAACCTCTGTATTCTAAACGCTTTAATCCTTTTATTAAAATGGGTAGACTATTCTTTTTTCCTATGTACCCAACTATTCCACACATATTATTATCCTTTCGATTTTATTAGATATATTTTTGTTACAATTTTGATTTTGTTTTTTGTATATATCCATTTTATAGTATCCGCCGAAAATTCGATAAACTATAACCTCGTCACCCTTTTTTGGGTCTGGCGCTTAGCTATATTGTTAACCTCCTTTTAATATAACCTAATCATATTATATAATATAAAAATAGAAAAATGCAAGGATTTGATTCATTAGTTTACATTTTTTTGGTTGTAAATTGGATTAATAGTTGCTATAATAAAGATATGAAGGAAGTGATTTTTATGAAACGTGTATTAACAGGCGATAGACCTACAGGTAATTTACATATTGGTCATTATTTTGGATCTTTGAAGAAAAGGTTAGAGATACAAAATAATGATGAGTATGAACAGTATATATTAATTGCCGATGTTCAAGCTTTGACGGATAATTTTAATAATCCTGAGAAGGTTAGAAAGAATGTTAGGGAAGTTTTAATTGATTATTTATCTGTTGGAATTGATCCTAAGAAGACAACCATTTATATTCAATCTATGATTCCAGAAGTGGCAGAGTTGACAGTTTTTTATTCTAATTTGGTAACTATTTCTAGATTACAGAGAAATCCAACTGTTAAGTCTGAAATTGCTCAGAAAAAAGATTTGTTTGGTGAGAGTGTTACCTATGGCTTTTTGGGATATCCTGTTAGTCAGGCTGCTGATATAACGGCATTTAATGGTGAATTTGTTCCTGTTGGAGAGGATCAATTGCCACTTATTGAACAGTGTCGTGAAATTGTTAGGAAGTTTAACAGTATTTATGGAGATGTTTTAATTGAACCTAAGGCTGTTTTATCGGAAGTTAAGAGAATTAAAGGACTTGATGGTAATGAAAAGATGGGAAAATCATTAGGAAATGCTATTTATTTGTGTGATAGTGATGAGGCTATTACTAAAAAAGTTATGAGTGCTGTTACTGATCCTAATAGGATAAAAAAAGATGATTTGGGTAATCCTGATGTTTGTATGGTTTATTATTATCATAAATTGTTTACTAGTGATAAGGATTGTCAAAAGATTTGTGATGAGTGTAGGCGTGGTAAGAGAGGATGTGTTGCATGTAAGAAGCAACTTATTAATAATATTATTCATGAACTTAAGCCAATGAGAAAAAGACGTGATTATTATGAAAAACATCCTGATGAGGTAGAAAAAATTTTACTTGAGGGAACTGAGAAGGCTCGTATAGAGGCCCGTAAGAATATGGTTCTTATAAAAAAAGCCATGAAACTTGATTATTTTAGTGATAGAATGTAGGTGATTTCTATGATTTATTTAGATTATTCGGCTACGACACCGGTAGATAAAAGGGTACTTAGTACTTTTAATAAAGTTTGTATTGATTATCCTGGTAATAGTAATTCGTTACATAAATTAGGGATAGAGGCTCATGAACTTGAGGAATATGCTACTGATAGAATAAAGGAAATATTACATTTGCAAAATAAAGATGTTATTTATACAAGTGGTGCTAGTGAGGCAAATAATCAAGCTATTAAAGGAATATGTTTTAAGTATAAGAATAGAGGTAAGCATATTATTACTACTTATTTAGAACATTCTTCTGTTACAAAAAGTTTACAGTTTTTATCTGATAAAGGTTTTGAGGTTGATTATGTTAAAATAAATGATAATGGTCAAGTTGATTTAGAACATTTAAAAAAGTTGTTGAGAGATGATACTATTTTGGTTAGTATATGCTTGGTTGATAGTGAATTAGGGATAAAACAATCAATTGATGAAGTAAGTGATATATTGAAATCTTATCCTAAATGTTTTTTTCATGTTGATTGTACGCAAGCTATCGGTAAAGTTCAGGTTGATTTTTCGAAAATAGATTTAGCTAGTGTTTCGGCTCATAAGTTTTTTGGAATGAAAGGAATAGGTTTGCTTATTAAAAATGATTCTATAGCTATTGAGCCACTTATTCACGGAGGAAAAAGTTCTACTATTTACAGAAGCGGTACGCCAGCTTTGCCATTAATTGTTTCTACTATGAAAGCTTTAGAATTAATAATTCCTAATATAGATAGTAATTATTTGTATGTAAAAAAATTAAATGAGAAAATTGTTGAAAAACTTAGTACTTATGATGGAGTAGTTGTTAATAGTACAAAATTATCTATTCCATATACCATTAATTTTAGTTTAAAAAATATAAAATCAGAAACTTTTATTCATGCAATGGATTCTCATGATGTATATATTTCTACTAAGAGTGCATGTTCTTCTAGTAAATCTATGTCTGATGCTGTTTATGCAGTTACAAAAAATAGAGATTATGCTACTAATAGTTTGAGAATCAGTTTGTCTTATTTGACAAAAGAGGAAGAGATAGATGAATTTTTGCAAATATTTGATATTTGTTATAATGATTTAAATTTTAGCAATTAGTATTTTTATTTGCTTTTAGTAATATAGAAAGAATAGTATCAAGTATATTTTGTATTGTTTTTGGAAGATGATTTTAAACAAACCAATGCTGTTTGTGTTGGCTTGTTTTAGTTTGTTTTGTTGATATTTTTTAATAACAAAGTGTTTAAAAAGTTGTTTTTTATGATTATTTACATTTTTTTCAATAAATTCAAAAAAATTCAAAAAAAAGCGTTGACTTTGTTATTAATATTTGGTATATTTAATGTGCCCTTTGGGAAGGAAAACCAATTTTTAGGAATTGTTTTTATTTGACCTTTTCATTTGGTAATATTATTATTTATATCAATCAAAAAAAGTTGAAAAAACTTGAAAAAAGTTATTGACAACTACTTGAATGTTTGATATAGTATTAAACGTCTTTTGAAAAAAAGAAAAGATTTTGAAAGAAATGTTCTTTGAAAACTGAGCAAAACGTCAATTTTTGAGTAGCAGGTTATAAAC
>CAKOYV010000010.1 GCA_934131005.1 uncultured Bacilli bacterium
CAATAAAGTTAACAAAGAAAAACTAGATTTTATAATACCTAGAGAAGATTTTTAAATTAAAACTGTCAAACTCGGGGCTTTATAGTAACTGATTAAATTTACATGTGAGTAAAAAAAATATCTAATTAAATAAAATTTATTGTATTTAAAAAAATATATGTTATAATAAAAATAGATTATTGCGATAGGAGAGGATATCATGGCTTTAAGTAAATTTAAAAAAATGTTAGTTGACGATGAATATGAAGAAGAAGAGGAAGAAGAGGCAGAAGTTTCTAAACCTAAAACTCAAATTACTCCAAATAATAGTGGCAAAATGATTTTATTAGAGCCACGTGCCTACTCAGAGTCTCAACAAATAGCAGACCATTTAAAGAAAAAAAACACTGTTGTCGTTAACATGAAAAGAGTTACTCCAGATCAAGCTAAAAGAATTGTTGATTTTCTAAGTGGAACAGTTTATGCTCTAGCAGGAGATTTACAAAAAATAGGTGCAGGAATATTTTTATGTACCCCAAAAGATGTCGATGTTGAAGGGGCTATAACCGACGATGATGACAAAAGTAAAAAGAATAAAAATAATGAGGATTATTTAGATTGGTAATTTTAGTTAGAAGGTGAATTATGAAACGATTTAGCATTGTTAACAATGGTTACAACATAGATGAAGTTAATAATTTTATCGACATTGTTATTCGTAAATTAGAAAAATTAAGTGCCGACAATAGTAATTATTTAATGCAATTAGAAGCTTTAAAAAAGCAGGTCGCATCAAATGCAACACTAAAACAATCAAAACAACCAGAGCATGATAAAACCATTGCCAAAGCGCTAATAGCAGCCCAAGAAACAACTGATAAAATGAAACAATTAGCCAAAGAAGAAGCTGATCTAATAATTAAAGAAGCAAAAGAAAATGCCAATGCTATTGTTCATGAAGCCTTAGTTAATGCCCAAAAAACAGAACAAGAATATGAACTATTAAAGAAAAATTACAATGTTTATAAAACAAAAGTAGAAAGTTTAGTTAAGGCTCAATTAGAGCTTTTAGAAGATGATAATAAAATGCAATAAATATTTGCATTTTTTTGTTTTATAAACAATTTTTCTTATCATTATCTAAATTGCCTTGATTATAAATAACTATTATAATATAATATAATTACGAATTTTAAATCTATAACTAGATTTGAGAAACTTAAAATCAGTTAATAATAAAAAAGGAAGGAAGATTTATATGTATGATTTTAAAAAAATAGAAAAAAAGTGGCAAAACTATTGGGATTCAAAAAAAAGTTTTCAAGCCATAACTGGAGATAAGACTAAAAAGCCTTACTATGTTTTAGTAGAATTTCCTTATCCATCAGGAGCTGGTTTACATGTAGGACACGTAAGAAGTTATACAGCCCAAGATGTAATAGCTAGAATGAAGAGGATGCAAGGATATAACGTTTTATACCCAATGGGGTGGGATGCTTTTGGTGCCCCTGCAGAGCAATATGCGATAAAAAATCATATACATCCTAAAGAAGCTGTAAAACAAAATATCAAAACTTTTAAAAAACAAATGAAAACACTAGGAATTTCTTTTGATTGGGATCGTGAATTTTCTACAACTGATCCAGAATATTATAAATGGACACAGTGGCAATTTTTACAATTTTATAAACATAATATGGCCTATAAAGATACAATTCCTGTCAATTGGTGTCCAAATTGTAAAACAGTTCTTTCTAATGAAGATGCCGCAGGTGGTGTATGTGAAAGATGTGGACACCAAGTAATTCAAAAAGAAAAAAGCCAATGGATGCTAAGAATGAGTGATTATGCAGAAGATTTATTAAAAGGATTAGATGATACAGATTTTGCAGAACGTGTAAAATTAGGTCAAATCAATTGGATTGGTAAGTCTACTGGTGTTGAAGTTGATATAGATATATGTGGTGGTGGCAAATTTTCTATCTTCACAACCTGTATCGAAACTATCTATGGAATAACTTTCTTTGTTATAGCTCCAGATGGAAAATTGATTAAAGAATTAATGCCAAGAGTAGAGAATAAGGAAGAAGTCCTAGCCTACATAAAAGAAACAGCTACTAAATCAGATATGGATAGAACAGAACTTAATAAGGAAAAATCAGGTTGCCTACTAAAAGGAATCGAAGCTATCAATCCTGTAAATGGTAAAAAAGTACCAATATACCTAGGAGATTTCGTTTTAGGAAACTATGGAACAGGTGCAGTAATGGCCGTTCCAGCTCATGATCAAAGAGATTTTGAATACGCCAAAACTCATTCTATTGATATGATAGAAGTAATATCAGGTGGTGATATTAGCGAGCATGCTTTTGAAAAACAGGACTATTTAGGCAAAAACTCTAAATTAATAAACTCTGAAGAATTTACTGGTCTAACAGTAGAAGAAGCAAAAGAAAAAATTACTGCTAAATTAATAAAAATGGGCATTGCCAAAAAAGTAAATAACTATAAGATGCGTGACTGGATTTTTTCAAGACAAAGATTCTGGGGAGAACCAATTCCAATGATTAACTGTAAAAAATGTGGATGGGTTCCAATGAAAGAAGAAGATTTACCACTATTATTACCAGATATTGCTGAATATGAACCAACTGATGATGGTGAATCTCCATTAGCTAAAATAACAGAGTGGGTAAATTGTAAATGCCCTTGTTGCGGAGAAGATGCAAAAAGAGAGACAGATACAATGCCTAATTGGGCTGGCTCATCATGGTATTTCTTAAGATTTATGGATCCAAAAAACACAAAAGAATTTGCCAGTATGGACGCAATGAAATATTGGAATAGAGTAGATTGGTATAACGGTGGTATGGAACACACTGCTAGACACCTACTATATGCTAGATTTTGGGTACAATTTTTATATAATATAGGTCTAGTACCACATAAAGAAATGATTTGGACCCGTGTATCACATGGTATGGTTCTAGGATCTGATAATCAAAAAATGAGTAAATCTAAAGGAAACGTTATCAATCCAGATGATATTGTAAATGAATTTGGTGCAGATACATTAAGAATTTACGAAATGTTCATGGGAGATTATAGACAAGATGCTCCATGGAGTACTGACTCACTAAGAGGATGTAAAAGATTTATTGAAAAAGTAATCAGACTATCTGAAAAACTAAACGATAATCAAGGACTATCAAAAGAATTTGAAATTATTCAAAATAAAACTGTAAAATCAATTGAAAATGATTTAAGTAAAATGGGATATAATACTTATATATCATCACTTATGATTTTAACAAATACTTATGATGATGCTAACTCAATTTCTAAAGAAGATTATCATTTATTATTAACATTAATGAATCCAGTTGCCCCTCATATAACAGAAGAGTTAAATGAAAAATTAGGTTATACTCCATTATGTGAAGGAACATGGCCAAGTTATGATCCAGGGAAATTAATTGAAAAAACTTTTGATATCGCTGTTCAAGTAAACGGAAAAGTAAGAGGAACTATAACTATTTCTCTTGATGATACAGAAGAGGAAATTAAAGAAAAAGCTCTAAATAATGAAAATGTAAAAAAACATATCGAAGGAAAACAAATTGTAAAAGAAATTGTTATTCCTAAGAAGATTGTAAATATTGTAGTTAAGTAAGATGAATAAAATAGAATTTATAATAATACCAAAAGTATTTGGATATCTAAATTACTAAAATTACAGTTAATAGCTATTGTTATCTTAATAAAAATATGCTATAATACAACTATCTTGACGAAGAAAGTGGCCTTATGTAAGTCCACTTTTTAAAATAGGAGGAATTATGATCGAAGAGAAAGTAAGAAAATTAATTGAAAAACCTATTAATGATATGGGAATAATAATTGATAATATCGAATATCTAAAGGAAGGAAATAATTTTTTCCTAAGAATTACAATTGATCGTAGCACCCCAATTGATATAGATACAGTAGTAGAAGTAACAAAAGTAGTAAATCCCATTCTAGATGAGGTTGATATTACAGATGACAGTTATATATTAGATATAACATCAAAACAGAAAGGAGAATAATTATGAATAAAAAACAAATGAAAGAATTTATAACAGCACTTAATACAATCGTTGCTGAAAAAGGAATAGATAAAGGAATTGTAATAGAGGCAATGGAACAAGCTCTAGCAGCTGCATATAAGAAAAAAGGAGGTCCTGCTAGATGTAATGTTAATCCAGATACAGGTGAAATCAAATTAATGTCTGTTAAAACAGTAGTAGATGATGATGAATTTTATGATGAGAAAAGTCAAATTGCTCTAAGTGACGCCAAGAAAATTGTTAATGATATAGAAATTGGAGAAACTATTGAAAATCCAGTTGAAATGACAGATTTTGGTCGTGTAGCAGCTGGAACAGCTAAACAAGTAGTAGTTCAAAGAATCAAAGAAGCTGAAAAGGAATTAATTGCCAATGAATTTGGTGATAAAAAAGATGAACTAGTAATAGGAACTCTAGCAAGAGAAGATGCTAAAACATATTATGTAGATTTAGGTAAAACATTTGGCTTACTTCCAAAAGATGAAATAATACCAGGAGAAAAATTAGAAATGGGAAGCCAAATTAAGGCATATGTTTCTAAATTAGAAATAGGAAATAAAGGCGTTTTTATCCTTTTATCTAGATGTCATTATGGATTCATCAAAAGATTATTAGAAATAGAAATCCCAGAAATAAATGATGGAACTGTTATATTGTACTCAGTTGCAAGAGAAGCAGGAAATAGAAGTAAAATAGCTGTTTATAGTGATGTTGAAAATGTAGAGCCAGTAGGTTGTGTTATAGGTTCAAATGGTAGCCGTATCAATAGAGTTCTAAAACAAATAGGAAGAGAAAAAATAGATGTTATTCTATACGAAAAAGATCCCGCTACTTTTATAAAAAATGCCCTAAGTCCAGCCAAAAATGTAGAAGTATTTATAACTGATCCTAAGAAAAAAGAAGCAACCTGCATCGTTGATAAAGATAATTTATCACTAGCAATTGGACGCAAGGGAATAAATATTAAACTAGCATCTCGCTTAACTCATTATAAACTAGATATAAAATGTTTAGATGATGTTGATATTGAAGAATATCGTCAAAAATATAATAATATCGCAGATGAATTGAATTTAGAAAATGAAATTGATGAAGATGTTAAAGAACAAGAGATATCAAACAATGATGAATTAGAAGAAGTAAAACCAGATAATCAAGAAATAGAAGTAAAAGAAGAAAATGAAGAGGAAGAAAATACAGATGAAAAAGATACCAATGCGTAGTTGTATTGTAACTCAAGAAAAATTAGCAAAAAAAGATTTAATAAGAGTTGTCAAAAATAAAGATGGAGAAGTATCAATTGATTTAAGTGGTAAGGCTAATGGTAGAGGCGCTTACTTAAAAAAAGATTTAGAAGTAATAAAAAAATGCAAAAAGAATAAAATATTAGATAGAAAGCTAGGAATAGAAATACCTGATAAAATATATGAGGAGCTTATAAATATGGTGTAAATAAATAATTGGAGGTGATGCTCATGATGAGTGTACAAGAATATGCTGAAGATGTATCTTTAGATGTAAAAACAATATTAGAATTATGTAATAAACTAAATTTAAATGCTAGTAGCAAAGATGATGAATTATCTGACGATGATATAATAATATTAGATAATGAAATTGAAAATAATTATTCTACTGATTCAATTTTAGAAGATGATATAAAGGAAGATGATAACTATAAAACAACAGAACCAGCCAATAAAACTAATAAAAAATCATCAAAAATAAGTAAAAATAATAAAAGTAAAAAAAATAATAAACAGAATAAATCAAACAATAAAAATGATTATATGAAAAAAAGAAAAGAAATGTATAAGCATAAAAATAAATTAAAAGAAAATAGTGCTACTATAGGTGATGATACAATTCTTTATAAAAATAATATGACAGTAAATGAACTTGCTACAAGTATAGGTGTAGGCTCTGGTGAAGTTATAAAAAAATTAATGGCTCTAGGATTTATGATGAACTTAAATGCTTCTCTAGACTTTGATACAGCAGAGATAATTGTTAATGATTATAATAAAAAATTAAAAAGAGAAGAGACTACCAATGAAACTAATTTTGAAGAATTAGAACTAGTAGATGATGAAAAAGAATTAACTCCACGTCCACCAGTTGTAACTATTATGGGACATGTCGATCATGGTAAAACAACACTTCTAGATACGATAAGAAAAACAAACGTAGTAGGTGGAGAAGCTGGAGGTATAACTCAAGCTATAGGAGCTTATCAAATTACCTATAATGATAAAAAAATAACTTTTATTGATACACCAGGTCATGCTGCATTTACTGAGATGCGTGCAAGAGGTGCTAGTGTTACAGATATTGTTATAATTATTGTTGCCGCTGACGATGGAGTAATGCCTCAAACAAAAGAAGCAATCGATCATGCTAAAGCAGCAGGAGTTCCAATCATTGTTGCTGTTAATAAAATGGACAAACCAGGAGCAAATCCTGAAAAAGTTCTAACTGAAATGGCCGAAGCAGGCATTATGCCAGAAGAATGGGGTGGAGATGTAATGTTTGTTAACATTTCTGCTAAAACTGGTATGGGAATAAATGATTTATTAGAAAGAATTCTTCTTATAAGTGAATTAGAAGAGTTAAAAGCTAATCCAAATAGATATGCTAGCGGAACAGTAATAGAATCTAAAATAGATAAAAATTTAGGTGTCGTAAGTACTCTTTTAATTCAAAATGGAACACTAAGATTAGGAGATGCCATTGTCGTTGGTAATTATGCTGGAAAAATAAGAACTCTAAAGAATGACTTAAATGAACCACTAGTAACAGCTGGTCCAAGTACCCCTGTTAGTATAACAGGTTTATCTGAAAGTCCAAGTGCTGGAGATAAATTTATGGTTTTTGAATCTGATAAGAAAGCTAAGAGTATCGCAAATGAAAGACAAATAAAGGCTAAAGAACAATCAAATCAAGCTCCCGTATCTACTAGCCTAGATGATTTATTTAATAAAATTAATGCAGGAGCTAAGGAAATAAATATTATTCTAAAAGCAGATGTAAAGGGAAGCGAAGAAGCTGTAAAAAATTCTTTATTAAAATTAGATGTTGAAGGAATAAAAATAAAAGTAATTAGAAGTGGTATAGGTGCTATCAGCGAATCAGATATCGTCTTAGCATCAGCAAGTGATGCCATAATAATAGGTTTTAATATAAGACCAACTAATAAAATTATGGATTATGCTAAGGAAAGAAACGTAGATATAAGATTATATAATATTATCTATAAATTAGTTGAAGAAGTAGAACAAGCTATGAAGGGTAAATTAGAACCAATATATGAAGAAAAAGTTTTAGGTCAAGCTGAAGTAAGAAAACTATTTAAATTCTCTAAAGTAGGAACAATAGCTGGTTCAATGGTTATAAGTGGTACTATAAAAAGAGATGCTAAAGCTAGAATAATAAGAGATAGCGTCATCATATATGATGGAAATATTAATACTATAGCTAGAGAAAAAGACCAAGTAAAAGAAGTGAAAAATGGTTATGAATGTGGTATTACAATAGAAGGGTATAACGACATAAAAGAAAAAGATATCATTGAAGCTTATGAAATCGTAGAAATAAAAAGATAAGTAATTAATTCTCTATTAAGAACGCAATTTAATTTGTGTTCTTTTTTAATATTACTCAAAAATTAATTCTTAAAATCTAAAAATTCTATTGCATTTATCTATTCGTTATGATAAACTTTATTTATAATAAAGGTAGGGATAATGAATGAGAAAAGAAAAAAAATTTAGTTTACTAATAGTACTATTACTAGCTATTTTTACATTTAATACTAGCATATCAGGAGTGTATGCAGAAACAAGATATGTAAAGAAATCTAGTAAAGGTCTTCAACATTATGGAACAAGCAGCAGTAAGGCTGGAGAGTATACAGGAGGAAGTGGAACTCCACGAACTTTTCCTAAAAGTTTATGCACCAATACTGCATTAACAAAAAATTGTGATAAGGCATATTGTATTGAAGGAAATGATGATACTCCTGTCAATAAAGAAAAATATATTGAGTATTATAAAAGTGAACATACTTCATTAGTAGCAGGAAGAATTATTGCTAATATAAAGAGTGATATCAAGGATGCCGATGAAGAATATGTTTTAATTTATGCTACATTAAACACATACATTAATTTTAAAAATTCACTTGATTTTAGTAAAAATACTAAAATTAAAAAATACATAAGTGAAGCAAAAAAAGAAGTAGAAGATGAAAAAACGACAACATCATTACCTAATTTTAATATGTCAGTAACTGGAGTTAGAAGAGAAGGTGATAAATTTGTTGGTACATTAAAATTAACTGGTTTAACTGAAAAATCTGGCGGTAATACAATAATTTATGATATTACTGCATCAGATAATGTAACTTTATCAACTCCACAAATAAAAAATGCCACGGAATCAACACAGGAAATTGGATTCCATGCTCAAGTAGGATATAATACTAAAATAAGTTTTAATGTAAATGCTAGCAATAGTAGTACATATAAATATGCTAGATTTTGGAAATCAGCAAAAGATGAAAGTGGACATCAAAGGCTAGCTACTCAAGGTTCAAAAACATATTCTCGCCAAAGATCAAAAAGTATTACTTATACAACAACAGATAAAAAACAATTAACACTTACAAAAGTAAGAGAGGATAATGGTAACGAACTAACAGGAGCAAATGTAACTGTAACTTTATCTCAAAATGGTAAAACAATTGGTAATGGTTGTAAAACTAATGGTACTTCTACTTGTACTATCCAAGAAGTATCAGCAGATTTAAAATCAGTTGATTATACCATTACAGAAGAATCATCAGCCCCAGGATATGTAAAAAATGAAAAACCAATAACTGGAACTTGGAATTTAAGTGATAATAAAGAAACATGTCAAATTCAAGCAACAGGAAGTTCAGATGCAAAAGATACTGATTTAGTTGATTGTAACCGAAATTATATTAGTTCAACAATTTGTAAAGTTACTGATAAAACAACAAATTCAGTAACTTATCAAGATGGAGAATGTCCAAAAGATGAAACTACTGGAGGAAGCACCTCAGGTGGAAGTACCACTGGTACTGATGATAATTCAAATGAAAGTACTGGAGCTGGAAGTGATACGGGAACAACAACTCCAACAACTCCAACAACTCCAGAAAAAACAACTACAAAAGAAACATTAAAAGATCAATGTCATTATCAAGATGGTGATACACTTAAAATAGCAGATGCCACAAAATGTGCAAACAAATACATAAAAATAACCACTATTAATGGAAATATGCAAATTCAATATTCAAATACTCAAAACAAAATTTCAATAAGTAAAAGAGGAATAACTGGTTCAGATGAAGTACCAGGTGCTGAGTTGAAAATTTGTTCCAACAAACCTGATGATAAGGGTGAATGTAATATTGTAAAGAATACAGTAGTAGGACAATGTAAGAGTAATGCTACTAGTGAAACTACTGATGATTCTACAGATACATCAACAGATACATCTAAAACAGGGACAACAACAAGTCAAGATAAAACAACAAATGATACAACATCAGAAATGCTAACTGGTGAATTTAATTGTAGTTATAGCAAAGAAACAGGATTAAAAACTTTAGATATGCATTGGTATTCTACTAGTGTAGCTAAACAATGGAATGGAATTGCTCCAGGAACATATTATTTAGTTGAAACAACAGCACCAGATGGTTATGTCGCTACAACAACAAGTGTACCATTTACAGTTGATAAAGATAA
Organism: uncultured Bacilli bacterium; assembly: GCA_934131005.1. GTDB lineage: Bacteria > Bacillota_I > Bacilli_A > RF39 > UBA660 > RUG11198. The sequence goes on from CAKOYV010000010.1 coordinate 9,866, forward strand.
TAAAGTAACTTCTACGGCAACTAAAGTAGAAAATGATACCACAGTTGTTTTAACTAATAAAGAAACAGAAATGACAATTAGTAAGACTGATGTAGCAACTAGTAAGGAATTACCAGGAGCAGAAATCTCAATATGTGCAGCATATAAAAATGAGAATAACGAATATAAAACAATAAATGATAACGATGGTTATTGTATACCTTCAACATTAGCAGATGGAACAAAAGCCCAATGGACATCTACTGACAAGCCAAAAACAATAAAGGGATTATCAGCCGGAACATATTATTTAGTAGAAAAGACAGCTCCTAAAGGTTATTCAACAGCAGAATCAATTTTATTTGTTATGAAACCTGATGGAACATTAACAGATATTAATGGTAAAAGCTTAGCGAATAATAAGTTAGTAATGCATGATGCAAAAATACAAGATGTAAAAACTGGTGAATTGCCAATAGTTCCAATTGCTATCGTAGGTATTGGAGCTGTAGGAATAGGCGGATATTTCTACTTAAAAAGTATAAAGGCTCTACCAGTAGCAGGTAAAAAAATATCTGGAAAAATAAGAAGGAGAAAAATTCATAAGTAATACAGAACTTGAACATAACTTCAAGTTCTTTTTCTTTACTTAATAAATGATTTATAGTATAATTATCTCTGTAAAGGTGGGATATTTCTATGAAAGTTATTTTTATAAAAGATTTAAAAAAACAAGGAAAAATAAATGAAGTAAAAGAAGTAAGTGATGGATATGCAACGAACTATTTAATAAAAAATGGTTATGCTGTTAAATATACCAAAACTAGTTCTTCTATATTAGATAAAGATTTAAAAAACAAACAAAAAGAAGAGGAAAAGGCAATATTAAAAGCTCAAGAACTAGCCAAAATACTAGAAAATATAACCTTGAAATTTAATGTAAAATGTAATAACGGAAAAGTATTTGGTTCAATCAGTAACAAACAAATTCAAATAGCATTGAAAGAAAAGGGCATAGAAATAGATAAAAAAATCATAAAAAATAATGAAGCATTAAATACCTTAGGAGTTCATAATGTTGAGTTGAATCTTCATAAAAAAGTAAAAGGAATTTTAAAAGTACAATTAATTGAGAAGTAGGTGTAGAAAATGAACAATAGTGGATTACCAAATAATATTGAAGCAGAAAAAGCCTTAATTGGTTCAGCATTTTGGTCTTTTGGCGCATTACAAAAAGTATGTGAAGAAGTATCAAAAGAAATATTTTATTTAGATAGTCATAGCAAAATATTTGAAGTAATCCAAGAATTATATGAAAACAAAAAACCTGTAGATGCAACAACCGTAACATCAGAAATAATAAATAAAGGATACCTTTCTCAAATAGGTGGAGTAGAATATTTAAATAACGTAATAAATAGCGTTGCAACAGGAGCAAATGTTTCATATTATATAGATACAGTCTTAGAAAAATATACCCTTCGACGCATGATTGAAGTAGCTACTAATATCATAACGGATGCAAATAATCCAGATAATAATGTTGCAGAAGTTGTAGAATCTGCCGAAAAAAATATTTTAAATGTATCAAAAAGTAGAAAAACAGAAGATTTTCGTACTGTTCACGAAGTATTAGAAAAAGCTCAAAGCGACTTAGAAAGTTTAGCTAAAAATAAAGGAAGAGTAACAGGTTTAACAACAGGATTAGTTGATTTGGATAATTTAACTAATGGTTTTAGCCCAACACAATTAGTTATTGTTGCCGCTCGTCCAGCTGTCGGAAAAACAGCTTTCGCTCTAAATATAGCTTGTGCCGCCGCTAAAAGCACTAAAAAAAATATTGCCATTTTTTCACTAGAAATGCCAGCCGAACAATTAATTATGAGAATGATAAGTTCTCTAGGCCAAGTAGATAATAAAAAATTACAAACTGGAAAAATGGAAAATGAAGATTGGCGCCGTATCAATGAGGCTATAAGCCAATTGGCTGATACTAATATCTACTTTCATGATGCTGGAGGCATAACAGCAAGTGAAATTAAAGCTAAATGTCGAAGATTGTCAACTATTGGTGATGGCTTAGGATTAGTAATAATTGACTACCTACAACTAATTGATTCATCAGCAAAATACTCTGGTTCTAGACAACAAGAAGTATCAGAAATATCTAGAAATTTAAAGACTATGGCTCTAGAACTAGAAGTTCCCGTCATAGCTCTATCTCAATTATCAAGAAGTGTTGAAAAAAGAGAAGATAAGAAACCCGTTCTTAGTGACTTAAGAGAATCAGGATCAATTGAACAAGATGCTGATATCGTAGCAGCCTTACATGCCCCAGAAGTAGAAGCTCCAGTTGATGACAATCTTCCAGTTCCAATTCAATTGATAATACTAAAACATCGTAATGGTCCTATCGCAACCATTGATATGCTTTTTAAAAAGAAAACTTCAACGTTCTTATCTATAAAAAAGGAAGGTGGTTCTATTGCCAAATAATCACTTTAAAATATCATATTTTATTTCCATTATTTTAATAGGCCTAATAGCTATAAGTTTAGGATTTACTAAATATAATAATAAAAATCCTATTGATGTTTATAAAGTGTACTTAGATGGAAATATAATAGGTACCATAAAAAGTAAAGAATCTTTTGAAAAATATATTAATATAAAAGAAAATTCTATCAAGAAAAAATATGGTGTAGATAAGGTATATATGCCTAATGGCGTAATTATCAAAAAAGTTACAACTTATGATAAAAAAATAGATAGTAATTCTTATATTTATAAAAAACTAACTCAAAAGAAACAATTTACTATTAAAGGTAGTGTTATAACAATAAATAAGCCAAATGATAAGAGTTACAAAGAGAAAAAAATTTACGTTTTAAATAAAACAATCTTTGATGATGCTCTAACTAAATTAATTAAATCATTTGTAAGTGAAGATGACTATAAAGCTTATATGGAAAGCACTCAGAAGAAAATCGAAGATACTGGTACAATTATAAAAGATATAGATATAAACGAAAATATAACTTATAAAAATAGTAATATATCTATAAATAAAAAGATATATACAGATACAAATGAATTAGCAAAATATCTTCTTTATGGAACATTAAAAAAACAAAATACTTACATAGTTAAAGAGGGGGACACCGTAGAAACAGTTGCTAATGCTAATAAACTGAATACTCAAGAATTCTTATTAGCAAATTCAGAGTTTAATAGTGCTAACACTCTTTTATATGCAGGACAAGAGGTAAATGTTGGCCTTATTAATCCTGTAATTGAGATTGTTGTTGAAAAAAATAGTGTTGTTGATGAAGAAAAAAATTATGGCGTAACTATAAAATATGATGAAAGTAAACTTCAAGGCACAGAATATGTATCACAAGCAGGGGAAAAAGGTTTATATAGAGTTAGTCGTGAATATCAGTACATAAATGGTCAATTATCTGATACCGTAACCCTTAGTTCAACAGAATTAAAGCCAACTATTGATAAGGTTATTGTTAAAGGTGATAAAGAAATACCAAACGTTGCTGATCTATCTTATTGGGCATGGCCAACTGAAACCCCATATACTATAACTACTTATTTTGGTTATCGTTGGGGCTCTATGCACGCAGCTGTAGATATATATGGTCCAGGACATGGTTCAGCAGTCTATGCAGCTAATAATGGAACTGTCCAAGTTGCTAAAGGTGGCTGTGTAACTGGTAATGTATCCTGTAATGGCCGTCGTGGAAATTATATAATAATCAACCATAATAACAGTAACTATCACACTGTTTATATGCATTTATCATCTATTTTAGTAAAAGAAGGTGCAACAGTTGCTAGAGGTCAAAAGATAGCTACTATGGGTAATACTGGTGAAGTATATCCAACCCCATCTAAATCAAGTCCATATAGTGGAACCCACTTGCATTTTGCAACAACACGTGGTGATCCATCTAGAGGCGGCTTAACAGGAAATCCATTTGATCCCTTAACTCTATATAAATGAGAGTAATAGTTTTATCATCTGGAAGTAAGGGAAATACTACCTATATTGAAAGTGAAGATACAAAAATTCTAATCGATATAGGTAATAGTTGTAAGTATGTAACAGATAAATTAAAAACAATAGGGATTGATGGTAATGAAATAGATGCCATACTTATAACTCATACCCATACAGATCATATAAAGGGATTAAAAGTATTTAATAAAAAATTTCATCCACAAGTATATATAACAAAAGAAATGGTAGCAGATCTAGATTTTCTTGAAGACTACAACTTAATAGACAAACAACAGTTAATTATTAACGATTTAATAATCGAAGTTATAAAAACATCTCATGATGCCCCTGGCTCCGTTGGGTATATTGTCAATAATAACAATAAATCTATCGCCTATATAACAGATACGGGCTATATAAACCAAAAATATTTTAATAAATTAACAAATAAAGATATCTATATTATGGAATCAAATCATGATGTAGAAATGTTAAATAATTGCTCTTATCCATTTAAAACTAGACAAAGAATTTTAGGAGATAAGGGTCATTTATCAAATTATGATTCTTCAAGATATCTCTCAAAATTCATAGGCTCAAAAACCAAATATATAATGTTAGCCCATCTATCAGAGGAAAATAATACTAGTAGCTTAGCTTATGAAACTCTAAAATCAAGACTAGATGAAAATGATCAAAATGTAGAAAAAATAATTATTGCTAAGCAGAATGAAGAAACGGAGCTTATAGAAGTATGATAAAAATAATATGTGTTGGTAAAATAAAAGAAAAATTTTATCGTGATGCTATAGCAGAATATCTAAAAAGACTAAGCAAATATCATAAAATAGTTATAGAGGAATTACCAGATTCAAATAAACAAAAAGAAGAAAAATTACTATTAAAAAAAATTAATCAAAAGGATTATAATATTATCTTAGATATAGATGGAAAAATGTTAAATTCCATAGAATTATCTAATCATATTGACAAAACATTTCAAATAAATTCTAATATAACTTTTATAATAGGTGGTAGCGACGGATTAACAGAAAACGTTAAAAAAACTGCTAACTTAAAATTATCTTTTTCCAAAATGACTTTTCCTCATCAGTTATTTAGAGTAATTTTGTTAGAACAAATATATAGAAGTTTTAAAATTATTAATAATGAAACTTATCATAAATAGAGTCCTAGTAAATAGGGCTCATTTATTAAAAAAGTATAACGAACAAATGTACGAAAAATTATTGACAAAACAAAAAAGAAATTATATAATTAGCATGTACAGTGAGTAATAAAAGGAGAAAATATGAAAAAGACAGTAGAAAAAGATAAAGCCTTAGCACAAGTTATGGCTGATATAGAAAAACAATTTGGTAAAGGTGCTATTATGAAACTTGGTGAACAGGAAAAAGTTAAAGTAGAGGTATCTCATAGTGGCTCCCTAGCTCTAGATATAGCACTTGGTGTAGGAGGATATCCTAAAGGTCGTATAATAGAAATATATGGCCCAGAATCATCAGGAAAAACAACATTTGCACTTCATGCAATAGCAGAAGTTCAAAAAGAAGGAGGAAGAGCTGCATTTATTGATGCAGAACATTCATTAGATCCAGTTTATGCTGAAACATTGGGCGTAGATATAGATGAATTATTATTGTCTCAACCAGATACAGGTGAACAAGCCCTAGAAATATGTGATACATTAGTAAAAAGTGAAGCCGTTAATATTATCGTTATAGATTCTGTTGCCGCATTAGTGCCACAAGCAGAGATAGACGGCGAGATGGGCGACAGTCATGTAGGTTTACAAGCTCGCTTGATGTCACAAGCACTAAGAAAATTATCAGGCTCAATAAATAAAACAAACACTATTGTTATTTTTATCAATCAACTAAGAGAAAAAGTAGGCGTCATGTTTGGTAATCCCGAAACAACACCAGGTGGAAAGGCCTTAAAATATTATTCTTCTATAAGACTAGATATAAGACGTGGAGAACAATTAAAGCAAGGTTCAGAAGTAATAGGTAATGCGACTAAGATAAAAGTAGTTAAAAACAAAGTAGCACCACCATTTAAAACGGCAGTTGTAGATATTATGTATGGCAGTGGAATAAGCCATGAAGGAGAATTAGTTGACTTAGCCGTTGAAGCTGAAATAATTGAAAAAAGTGGAGCTTGGTATTCATATAATGGCAATAAAATAGGACAAGGTAAGGAAAATGCCAAATTATATTTAAAAAATAATCCTAATATTTTAATGGAAATTGAAGAAAAAGTAAGAGAAGTATATGATATTTCTAATGAAAAAAAGCCAAAAAAAGAAAAAAATCCTAAAGAAGAAAAAAGCAAAACTAAAGATTCCAACAAGCCCCAGTAATATCTAAAAATTGAGTAAATTAAAAAAATCAAGGAAAGCGTATTAAACAATAGTCACAGAAATTTTTTGACTAAAAACAATACAACCCTTGATTTTATCATATAAAATTCTAATTTTTCAGTAAATTACTTCAATATTAAGAGCGAGTTAAAATATATTTGATTTTAAGCTCTAATCTTTTATCCTCTAATTTAGAAACTTTTTGTTGTTTTTTTACCGAAAAATATAGACAAATAATAATCATAAAAATATTAATTTCTAAAATAAGTCCATTCCATAAGTATGGATAATAAATAATATTCAGAATATTAATAATAATAGTTGTAAAAAATAATAAGCTACTAATTAAGTAAATGTTTCGCTCAATTTTAGCTATTTTTTCTTCTTTTTTAATTCTACGTAACATATCATTTCGCCTCATTATCCATACCTCCTAAAAAATTATATGTTTTTTATTCTAGCATGTTGACAAATCAAAGTCAATTTCAAACAACAAAAAACTAAAAAAACATAAAAAATATGCTATAATATAAGAGAATGGAGGTTATTATGGGATTATTTGATAAAATAAAGAAAGTTTTTAATAATAAAGAAGAAGCAGAAAAATATGATAAAGGATTAGAAAAAACAAGAAAAGAATTTATATCACAACTATCTAATCTAAGTAAAAAATATAAAAATATTGACGATGATTATTTTGAAGAATTAGAAGATATTTTAATCATGGCAGACATTGGAATAAACACTGTTATGACATTTGTTGATAAACTAAAAAATAGAGTTAAAACTGAAAAAATAACAGATAGCAATTACTTAAAACAAATAATAATTGATGAATTATTTATAATGTATGTTTCTAATGATATAATTGATAGTAAAATTCACTATAACCAAGAAGGACCTACTGTAATATTGTTTGTAGGTGTTAACGGGGTAGGAAAAACAACTACCATAGGAAAACTTGCTACTAAAATGACAAAGCAAAATAAAAAAGTAATGTTAGTAGCAGGAGATACTTTTAGAGCAGGAGCTATAGAACAAATAAAAGAATGGGGTGATAGAAGTGGGGCAACCGTTATCTCATCATCATCAAAAGACCCATCTTCTGTAATTTATGATGCTCTAGAAAAAGCCCAAGAAGAAGAATACGATGTTGTTTTAGTAGATACTGCTGGTCGTCTTCAAAATAAAGATAATTTAATGCGTGAGTTAGAAAAAATAAATAGAGTAACTAAAAAAATAATACCATCAGCCCCTCACGAAACACTACTAGTAATAGATGCAACAACTGGCCAAAATGGTATATCACAGGCTAAATCATTCAAAGAAATAACTGATATAACAGGAGTTGTACTTACTAAATTAGATGGAACTGCTAAAGGTGGAATTGTTTTAGCAATTAAAGAAGAAGTCAATTTACCTGTAAAATATGTAGGTCTAGGAGAAGGTAGTGATGATTTAGAAACATTTGATATTGAAAAATATATCTACGGACTTTTTAAAGATTTATAAGGTGATAAAATGGATAACTATAATTATATAATTATTCTCTATGATTACTATGGTGAATTATTTAATGAAAAACAAAGAAAATATTTTGAAGATTATTATTTTAATAACTTGTCATTAGGAGAAATAAGTGATAATATAGGTATAAGTAGGAATGCTATACATAAAGTAATCAAGAATATGGAAGAAAAGTTGATTTACTATGAATCTAAATTGCAGTTATATCAAAAAGGTAAATCTCTAAAGGAGATTATTAGCTTGGTTAAAGATGAAAAAATAAAAGAAAAATTAAAGGAGTTGTTATAATGAAATATGTAGATAAAGATGTCTTGCCAGTTGAAATAAAAAATAATGAGTTACCCAAAGATAATGATAAAAAATACCAAATGTTTTACAATTACAAAGTAAGAACAAGTGGCGGTTTTGCAGATGCAATATTTTTAAGTGCCGTAATGATAACATGCGTTATGTGGGGCATGTTAATTATTTTAATAGCTAGATAGGAGTGATATTTTGAATACTGATAGTATACTTGCAAGATATGCAGATGAAATGACTAGCAATACTTACATAACTGATCCTGCCATTGCTAGAGAAGAAGAGATAAAAAATTTAATTTTAGTTCTTTTAACCCCAGAAAAATCAGCTATTTTAGTAGGAAAACCAGGTATAGGTAAAACAGCCATTGTTGAAGGATTAGCATATAGAATTCAAAGAAGATTAGTTCCTAACGTCCTATTAGGGTATAAAATTTTTCGTGTCAATACAACAGCTCTTCTTGGTCACGATAATGAAGGTGATAATAGAGTATTAAGATTAGTACAAGAATTGAGTCGTATGGATAAAGTAATTTTATTTATAGATGAAATTCACACTCTAATAGGAGATGGCCGACTAGACCTAGCTAATATGTTTAAAGAAGGATTAAGTAGAGGAACTATAAAAATAATAGGAGCAACTACTACTTATGAATATGAAACATATGTTTTAAGAGATAAAGCTTTTACTAGAAGATTTGATAAAGTAGATGTAGCAGAACCTACTCAAGAACAGTGCGTAAAGATATTATTACAAACACTTCCTAAAATAGAATATCAAACCAATGTAAAACTTGCTTATACAGATTTTCAAAAAGAAGAAATAATGAAATTTATAGTCAATATGACCAGTGAATATAAAAGAGTATACGAAATAGCATCTAGATATCCTGACATTGCTCTAGTTCTTTTACGTCAAGCTTTTTCTAACGCTGTGTATGAGAATAGACAAACAGTATGTTTTAAAAATATTTATGATGCAATTAGATTTACAAAAGCCGTTTATCCAGATGTTATCAAAAAAGAATTAGTAAGTTTTAAAGAAATCTTTAAAGATGAATTAACAGAAGAAGGTGTTGTAGTAGACGTAAATAATTATTTATCCTAACTGTAAATAAGTGTCAAATTTCTTGTAATAAAAAAATATAATGATATAATATAGTTGCATAGTATCAAGATAGGAGTGTAGATAAATATGTATAATTTTGAAGGAAAAGAATATAACTCACGTGAAGAGTGGATGGAAGCCATTAAAAAAAACAGTTCAAATATCAAAAAAAATAATCAAAGAAATACTAAAATTGCCAAAAAAAGTGTAAAAAAGAAAAAAATAAGTAAACAAAAATTAGTAAAACTTCTCTTAAAAGTACTTTTAATTTCAACAGTTGCTACAGCAGGTATCACTAAGGGACCAGAAATTATTGATGTTGTTAATGGATTTGTATCAACTTTTGGAATGCATGATAGAGATGCTAAAAAAATAAAAGAGTCAAGTCTATTTAAAAATGTAGCAGATGAAATATATATTCCTGAAGCGAATAGTAGAGGTGCTGTTTATATTAAGGGTTATCAAAGTTCAGATGGAACAGTAAATACCCCAAAAGAGATTAGTGCTCAAGATGCATACAATCTAATTGCCAAAGAGGTAGAAACTAAATTAAATTATGATGAAGAAACGATGTCTAAAGAAGAAAAAGACATAACAGCATACATATCAAATATAATTTTTAAAGATAAAGGTTATGATGAATTATATATTAATCAAAATAATGAAACTGAAAAAAAATGTTCAGAAATATTAAATAATGAAATACTAAAAAATACAAAAGGTAGAAGTAGTAGATAAAATAAAAAGAGGTGAAGAAATGGAAGAAGTAGCAGTTGATGTAATAGAAATAGATGGGAAAGAATTTTGTTTAGTTGACAGTATTAATCAGTATAATTTCTTTGTCCAAATGGATAATTCTGATAATATTTATGTTTTAAAAGAAGTTACAGAAAATGGAGAAGAATTTTATAAATCACTAGAAAATGATGAAGAAGTAGATAAAGCTTTAGTCATGTACTATGAAAAATATAACAAAAAACAATAATTTTAGTATAGTCTCAATTCAGAGACTATTTTTTTTATAAAAAACTATTATTTACAGAAGTTATGACATTATTTTTCCATATTTTTATTATATAATTGATTCATAAAGAAAGAAGGTGACATACTCTCTAATTAGTAAACTATTATATATAATTTAGAAAAGATTCCTTATATTATAAGGTTCTTTTTTATTAACTTTAGATTGACAAAATAGCTTGTTTATGTTAAAATAATAAACCATTGGCCAAAAAAATTTAAGTTATTAAGATAACTAAAAGATAATATAATTTCTTATATAACTTAATTAAACATACTTAAAAGTCAAGAATATATAATAAGTGCAAAAATAACGTATACTAAAATACGCTGTATAAATAAAAAGGGAGTTGATAAAATGAACGCAATCGATTTTATGAATAATAAAAAATATGAAAAAAATCCAGGAACTGATGACAACCTTAAATCTCATCCAAAAATAATAATCATCAAAAAAGATGGAACAATCTTATATTCTGATACATCCAACGATGGCAAAAGAGTAATGGCCTTTGGAGAAGAAATAAGATGTGATACACATACAGATTATATAAAAGTCTTAGTAGATCGTTTCTATTCAGATAATGAAGAAATGGTATCTAATGCTAAAAAAGAATTTCTACCTGGTAATATGACAAATTTCTTAGAAGAAGGAGAAATTATGTTTAGCAATACAACAACATATACTGGTCCTCTTTTTTTCCTTCATGGAATTTGTGGTTTATTCTTAATTCCATCTACAGGTATAACACCTAATCAAATAGAGGCATTAGCAAAACTAGAACCATATACTTCTTATTTCAAAGAAATAACGATAAAAGAATTTGAAGATGTTTCTACGGGAATATCAAAAACAACTATTGACAGTGGTAAACAAGCCATCAAAAATTATATTAGCCAAAAATTAGTACATCCTAATAATCAAATTAAAAGTAAAATCAAAAAGAGAACTAAAACTAAAATTTCTTAATAGTTACTTCCAAGTAGCTATTTTTTTATGCCTTATTAATGTCTCTTTATTATTACAAATTGATTGTAAAAAGAAACAAATTTATCAAAAAACACTTGACTTGGAGTTAAGTCTAAGGATTACAATTAAATTGTTCCAAAAAATAAAAGGAGGAATAATAATGAAAGATGTTATTTTGCTTACAGGAGCAGGTCAGATAGGATTGGCCATAGCTCGTAGAATTGGTTTTGGTAAAAAAAATCATTATAGGTGATAAAAAATTTGGATAATGTCGAAAATATTGCTAACATAATGTAAAATGCTGGTTTTGATGTAGAACCTATAACTTGTGATATTTCATCACGCACTTCTACTAAAAGTTTCATCTAAGAAGTAGAAAAATATGGTGAAATAAGTGCCTTAATAAATGCTGCAGGAGTATCACCATCACAAGCTTCTAAAGAAACTATTCTAAAAGTTGATCTATACGGTACAGCTATTCTACTAGAAGAAGTTGGTAAAGTAATAAAAAAAGGTGGAGTAGGTGTAACTATTTTCTCACAATCAGGAAAAAGAATGAAAGCTCTAACTAAAAAAGAAGATGAACTACTAGCAACTACTCCTACCGAAGAATTATTAGCACTAGATATTCTAAAAGAAGAAAATATAAAAGACACACTACATGCTTATCAATTAGCAAAAAGATGCAACGAAAAAAGAGTTATGTATGAAGCATGTCGTTGGATGAAAGAGAGCTAGACTTAATTAATATTTCCAGGTATTATTGTAACTCCACTAGCAGTTGATTAATTTAAAATAGAAAAAACAACTATAACATCAGAAGACCAAGAACAGCAGATGAAGTAGGAGCACTTGCAAAGTTGATTATGTCAGATTAAGACTCATTTATAACAGGTTCAGATTTTCTAATTGATGGTGGTGCAACAGCATCATACTACTATGGAAAATTAAAACCAAAAGAATAAAAAAATCCATGTTTTTTACTTAGTACATGATATAATAAATTTATCTAAGGAGGAATGATAATGAAAAGATTAATTATTTATTTTTCTCATACTGGAGAAAATTATATGAGTGATGGTATAAGAAATATTGATAAGGGAAATACTGAAATTGTTGCAGATATTATAAAAATGTCAACAAATGCCGATATTTTAAAGGTAGAACCAGTTAGAGAATACCCGTATAATTATCATGAATGTTGTGGTATTGCAAAAAAAGAATTAGAAGAAAATATAAGACCAGAGGTTAAAAATAACTTAGAGGAGATTGGTGTTTATGATATTATCTATATCGGTGGTCCAGTATGGTGTGGACATTATCCAACTCCACTATTAACAGTATTAGAAAAGTTAGATTTTAAAGATAAGATAATTTATCCATTCACAACTCATGAAGCCTCAGGTCTAGGATATATTATGGATGATATAAAAAGAATATGCATAGGGGCTAAAATAAAAGAAGGACTTGCCATAAGAGGCAGTGATGCTAATAATAGCAAAGAAAAAATAGAAAATTGGTGTAAATAATGAAAAAACAAACAGCAGGAAGAGAACAATTAGGTGAATTTGCTCCAAAATTCGCTGAAATTAATGATGATATATTATTTGGAGAAATATGGTCAAGAGATGATAAATTATCCCTAAGAGATAGATCCTTAATTACTATTTGTATATTTATGGGAAAAGGTTTAGTTGATAACTCACTAAAATATCATTTAATTAATGCTAAAAATAATGGTATTACCAAAGAAGAAATGGCTGAAATAATAACTCATGCTGCCTTTTATGCTGGATGGCCAAATGCTTGGGCTGTATTCAATTTAGCTAAAGAAGTATATAAAGATGAAGACAGTGAAAAAGAACATGGAGGAATGTTTGGTCTAGGAGAGCCCAACACAGCTTATGCTAAATACTTTATAGGTTCTTCATACTTAAAACCATTAGCCAAAACTGATAATATGTTTATGGCAAATGTAACCTTTGAACCAAAATGTCGTAATAATTGGCATATTCATCATGCAACTAAGAATGGTGGGCAGATCCTAATATGCATCGACGGAGAAGGCTTTTATCAAGAAGAAAATAAACCAGTAAGAAAATTAAAAGCAGGTGATATTGTTACTATTCCCGCAAATGTAAAACACTGGCATGGAGCACAACCAAATTCTTGGTTCAGTCACATTGCAATAGAAGTACCAGGAGAAAATACTAATACCGAGTGGTGCGAAGAAGTAAGTGACGATGAATATAATAATCTATAATAAAAAATCTAAAAGGAGTATAACAGATGAGTAAAAAAGTAATCATATATTTTTCATATAGTGGTAATACAGAAAAAATAGCCAATTATATGCAAAAAAAATTAAATTGTCCTATAGTGGCTCTAAAGCCAACAATCCCTTTTTCTAATGACTATCAATCTGTAGTAGACGAATATCAAAATAATTCTATCGACACAAAAGAAATAGCTATAGATAAAATAGATATTAATTTAGATGACTATGATGAAATAATTTTAGGAACCCCAGTTTGGTGGTATACAATAACTCCTCCCATTACTACATTTTTGAAAAATAATAATTTGCAAGAAAAAACAATTTATCCCTTTGCAACTAACGCTGGGTGGTTAGGTCATACCTTTGAAGATATCAAAAAATTATGCCCAAATTCTAAAATACAAAATGAATTAAATATTGTTTTTTCTACTGATCATAACAGCCATGAATTAATAACTAACCCCTCAGAAATTGATGCTTGGTTAGAAAAAATATAATTAAAGATAAGGACTTTTGTTTATGACAATTAATGAAGTAGCAGAGGAATACAACTTAACTAAAGATACCCTAAGATATTATGAAAAAATAGGACTATTAAAAAATATTCCTCGTACAGATACTGGTATTAGAAATTATGATGAGGAATCTTGTAAAAAAATAGAATTTGTCAAGTGTATGCGAGACTCGGGCGTAGAAATAGAAATATTACAGCAATATATGGATTTATTAGAAAAAGGAAAAACAACAGTTAACGCAAGAAAACAATTATTAGAAGAACAACGAGAAAAATTACTAAATCAGCAAAAAAAGATAGAAATTACTATCGAAAGATTAAATTATAAAATAAAAATATATAACGAAATTTCTGAAGGAAAAAGAAAAGATTTTACTGAAGAAATATAATATTAAGGAGGAAGTTTATGATAAATATATTAAATAAAATAAATAATCAAGAAGATTTAAAAAAGTTATCCAAAGAAGAATTAATACCTTTATCAAAAGAAATAAGAGAAGTTCTTTTAAAAAAATTAAGTATCCATGGTGGGCATTTTGGACCTAATTTTGGATTTGTTGAGGCAACCATTGCCATGCATTATGTTTTCACAACACCAAAAGATAAAATTGTTTATGATGTATCTCATCAGAGTTATACTCATAAAATTTTAACTGGTCGCAAAAAATCATTCATTGATCAAGAGCATTATAATGACGTATCAGGCTATACTAATCCTGATGAAAGCAAACATGATTTCTTTAAAGTAGGACATACCTCAACTTCAATAAGCTTAGCTTCTGGTCTTGCTAAAGCAAGAGATTTAAACAAAGAAAATTATAATGTCATAGCCGTAATAGGAGATGGTTCACTAAGTGGTGGCGAAGCTTTAGAAGGATTAGATTTTGCTGGAGAACAACAAACAAACTTTATTATTGTTGTAAATGACAATGATATGTCAATTGCCGAAAATCATGGAGGATTATACAAAAATTTAAAAGAACTAAGAGAAACAAACGGCACTAGTTCTAACAATTTATTTAAAGCTATGGGCTTAGATTATATCTATGTAAACGAGGGAAATAATCTTGAAAAATTAATAGAAGCCTTTGAAAAAGTAAAAGACATCAATCATCCTATTGTCGTTCATTTAAATACTAAAAAAGGAAAAGGCTATAAAATAGCCGAAGAAAACAAAGAAAATTGGCACTGGACAATGCCATTTGACATTGAAACAGGAAAATCTAAAATAGAACTTAGTTCTGAAAATTACGAAAATATAACAAGTGATTTTCTTCTTAAAAAAATGAAAGAAGATCCAAAAGTTGTAGCAATTGCAGCAGGTGTTCCTACAAGTATTGGTTTTAATGCCGAAAAAAGAAAAGAAGCAGGTAACCAATTTATAGATGTTGGTATTGCTGAAGAACACGCCATAGCATACGCATCAGGAATAGCATCTAATGGTGGCAAACCTATCTTTGCAACACACTCAAGCTTTATTCAAAGAACTTTTGACCAATTATCTCAAGATTTATGTATTAACAATAATCCAGCTACTATCCTTGTAAATAAAGCCTCAGTTTATGGATTAAATGATGTAACACATTTAGGCATTTTTGATATTCCACTAATTTCTAACATTCCCAATATGGTCTATTTAGCACCAACAAGTAAAGAAGAATATCTAAAAATGCTAGCCTGGAGTATCGATCAAAATAAACATCCAGTAGCAATCAGAATTCCTTGTAATGGTGTTGTAACAGATGATAGAAACATGGAAGATAATTATGATGCCATTAACAAATATAAAATAGAGCAATCAGGAAGTGAAATAGCAATATTAGCCCTAGGAGACTTTTATCAATTAGGAACTAGTTTAGCTAATCAAATAAAACAAGAATTAAATATAACTCCAACTCTAATAAATCCTAGATATATAACAGGTCTAGACAAAGAATTATTAGATAATCTAAAAACAAATCACAACCTAGTTATAACATTAGAAGATGGCATATTAGATGGTGGTTTTGGTCAAAAAATAGCAAGTTATTATGGAAATACTAACATAAAGGTACAAAATTATGGCTTAAAGAAAGAATTTTATGATAGATATAACGTGGAAGAATTATTAAAAGAAAATCATTTAACCAAAGAACAAATATTAGAAGACATAAAAGCATCTAAATAATATTAAAACTAAAAGGAGTATATATATGAAAAAAATATTAATTACTTATTTTCGAAAACAGGTACAACTAAACAAGTAGCATAAAATTTAAAAGAAACTGTACCTGCTGATATTTTGGAAATAATTCCTAAAGAAGCATATACTAGACATGATTTAGACTGGCAAGATAAAAATAGTCGTAGTAGCCTAGAGATGGCTGAAGAAACATCAAGACCTGCAATTGCAAATATTAAAGAAAATCTAGAAGATTATGATACCATTCTAATTGGTTTTTCAGTTTGGTAGTATGTTGCTCCAAGAATTATAAATACTTTTTTAGAATCAGTAAAATTAACTAATCAAACCATAATTCCATTTTTGTACATCAGCATCATCATCCATTTGTAATAGCTCCAAATCATTAGAGCAGATTGCTGGAAGTGGTAATTGGCAAAAAGGAACTCGTTTCCAATCTAACGCTCAAGTACAAGAAATAGAAGAGTGGTTAACAAAAATAAAATAAAAAACACCAAATATTGAACGTATTCTAAAACTAATTGAATCCCTCAATATTAATAGTGTTTTTTTCTTTTTAATCTTAAGATTTAATTAACAATTTTTCAATATAGCTAATCATCAAATACATAACATAAGATACAATCATTAAAATAATTATTCCTGAAATAACTAGATTAAGATTAAATACTTGTGATCCATACATTATTAAATAGCCAATCCCACTTTTTGATACCAAAAGTTCCCCCATAATAACACCTATCAGCGACATACTAACATTAATTTTAAGACTATTTATAATAGTGGGATAATTAGAAGGTAAAACTAAATACCTAAGCATTTGCCATTTAGTAGCACCCAAAGATAAAAGTAGATTAATTTTTAACTTATCTGTCTCTCTAAATCCATTATAAACTGTAACAATAGTTAAAATAACAGAAACTAGCATTGCCATTACAATAATAGCCTTCATATTAGCACCAACCCATATAATAAGAATTGGCCCTAAAGATACCTTGGGAAGAGAATTTAAAACTGTCAAATAAGGATCAAGTACCTTAGATATAAATTTATTCCACCACAAAATAATCGCAATAAAAACTCCCAGCAGAGTACCTATAATAAAACTAATAACAGTCTCATAAAAAGTAATTCCAATGTGTCCAAATAAATCATTAGCCTGATATAATCCCTTAATAGTTTTAATAACTAATTTAGGAGAAGAAGTAATAAAAGTATTAAAAATATTAAAATCCGCAAGTAACTGCCATATTCCAAGTAATAATAATAATATAAATATTTGAACGCCTAAAACCAATAGTTTATAAGTTTTAATTTTACGAAGATATTTTTTATATTCTCTAGACATGATGATCAATACTTTTCCAAATATTTTTATAATATTTATTAAATTCAGGACACTCTCTATTATTAAGAGGACTACTAGAACCCGTTAATTTTATATTATAAATTTTTTTAATCTTAGCAGGTCTATTAGTAAGAACAATAACTTTATCAGACATAGTAATAGCCTCGCCAACATCATGTGTAATAATAATTGTTGTCTTTTTTTCTTTTTTTATTATTTTATAAACATCATCACAAACAGATAATCTAGCCTGATAATCAAGAGCACTAAACGGTTCATCTAAAAGTAATATATCAGGCTTAGTAGCAAGCGTTCTAATTAAAGCAACTCTTTGAATGTAGTGAAGACATTTTTTTGTTAATTTTCTTTATTTATAAGGGACTATTAGGCACCTGATTCAAGCATTTTTTTACCTAAATGATATATATTTTATTAAGGTTTAACTTTTTAGTTTAGTTAATTTTTTATTTATATTAAGAAATTCTTCTTTTTCTTCATTTCATATACTACGGATAGTACTATTTTCAAATAAGTTTGTAATTGTTTCTAGTTTATTTTCTTTCATTTTTTCACCAACTTTTGTTAATTATTTTAAAAATTCCATTTAATTTGTATATCTCTACTTTTTGTTTCAACATTAAACTTTCCAATATAGATTTTATCTATAAATTCTTGGGTAATAACTCTGTTTAATTCTGTTAGTTCTTGGTATTTACTAAATATTTCTTTATTATTTTTTGAAGATTCATCTTTCGTTTTATAATAAGCTATTTTCTCAGTAATAGACTTTATTTGGTCTTTATAAGCATCTTCATCTTTATTATAGTTTGTAATTAAATATTTAAATTGCTCGGGTGTAATAACACCATTAACCTTATCTTCATAAATATTTTTTAAATAATTTCTTGTTTTAGAAATTTTATTTTGAATATCAGTTAGTCCTTTTTCTAAAGATTTAATTTTTTTCTGAAACCTACTATTAACTTTCTCGGAGTTTAAATTTTCTAATTCTTCCTCATCATAAAACTTTTTAATCTTTTTATTAATACTATCTAATACTAAATTTGATAGTTCATCATATCTAATTCCTGTTTTATTTTCACAATCATCGTAGCCATCACTATTATTAGAACAAACTAGATATTCGTGTTTAGAAGAATTTTTCTTTCTCATATAATGTTCACATTCAAGACAAAATACTTTACCAGAGAAGATATGAACAGCACCTGATCCTTTCATTGGTTTAGTTCTTTCTTTCATAGCAACTTGTACTTTATTAAATGTTTCTTCATCAATGATTGCTTCATGAGTGTTTTCAATTCTTATCCATTCACTTTTATCTTTATTTTTGATTTTATGATTTTTATAACTAACTGTAGTTCGTTTTCCTTGTATTAAATGTCCTAAATAAAGTTCATTTGTTAGAATTGTTTTAATAGCATTTGTAGTCCATTTTATTTCTTCACGTGGTCTATTACTTATTATATTTAATTTGCTTCCTTTTCTATATTTATAAAGGGAAGGACAGGGGATTTCTTTGGCATTTAAATATTTAGCAATACCAGTAAATCCTAACCCAGTTAGATATAAATCATAAATATTTTTAACAACTTCTGAAGCTACTAGATCTACTAATAATTTATTATTGTTATTAGGATCAATAACATAACCAAACGAGGCAAAAGGAGAGATGAATTCTCCTTGCTTCATCTTGGAATTAAAAGCACTTCTTATATTATTTGAAACATCTTCTAAATACCACTCGTTAACTAAACCATTTATTTGTCTTGATTTCTTATTACCTAAAACTAGAGTATCAGCATTATCAGATAAACCAATAAACCTAATATTCCATTCTTTAAACTTGTTGTTAATATATTTTTCAACGATTTCCATATCTCTTGAAAATCTTGATTGACTTTTACATAATACAATATCAAGTTTTCTATTTTCACAATCTCTAATTAGTCTTTCAAATTCTGGCCTATAAGTTCCAGCACCTGATAAGTCTTCATCTGAATATTCATCTATTAATGCAAATTCAGTATGTCTATTAATATAATCAATAAGCATATTTCTTTGATTTTTAATAGATTCGCTTGTCTCTTTTTTATTAGTTTTATATCTGTCTTCATTAGATAATCTTAAATAAATACCAACTTTTAATATTTTCTTACTGCAAGCACTCTCCATTTCATTCATAGCTATTACCTCCTAACTCAAGGCAATAATTAAGTTTTAAGTTAAACTTATAACCAATACTATTATACAAACTATTCTAAATAATTAACATTAAACTCAATTAGTTCAATGATTTTATACAATTTTTTATTAACTAGTTTT
This sequence comes from uncultured Bacilli bacterium, assembly GCA_934131005.1. Lineage (GTDB taxonomy): Bacteria > Bacillota_I > Bacilli_A > RF39 > UBA660 > RUG11198. The sequence continues at coordinate 29,829 of CAKOYV010000010.1, forward strand.
TTCAATTTAGTATCAGTTAAATTTTTATCCATAATATCAATAATATTGTATATCATTGTTTACCCCTTTCATATCTAAGTTTGGGAGAAAAAAAGACATTTGTAATAATTTTTTTATATACTATCAATCCCCAATTACTACTTAATTATTGATTTTAGTTTTTTTTTATAAAAAAATCATTATTAATTTTATTATCAAATTTATACAACACATATTTTTTTATTTTGGTTACAAAATTTTTTTATAGTTGATGTTTAAAATATCTTTTAAATCTGTTTCAAATACTTTTCTTTTAACAACACTTACAATAGGTATAAAATAAAAGTGTAGATATGGAATATATTCATCATAGTGTATTTAAGCTTAAACAACATTATCTTTACCAACAAACTTTTCTAAAAAACTATAACTTTTGTCAAAAAAACTTTTTCGACTTGATGAATTTTGCTGCTTTCCTTAAGTTTCATTCCCAAACTTTGAAAAAAATCTTTTCCACTTGTAATGATAGCATCATTTAATAGATTGGTATTACTGCCATCATTATAATATATTTTATTATCTTTTAATTTAGAATAGATTTGTTCTTGTATAGTAAATTTAATTATAAGTGCATAACTATAGTTAAAACAAGTTCTACATTTATCATAGTTTCCTGTGCCTTTTATTTCAATAGGTTCTATACTCAATTTACCTAAGTTAACAGCTTTATATTTATTTTCAAATCTTAATATGGTGTTAGTATAGATATATAGACACAAAGAAAATGGTAAAGATGCCTAATGTAGCTATGAAATTTTTAATAAAACTAAACTGGCAATATTTAAAATTACAGAACAATAAAAGAATTCATAGTACTACAGGATATATTACATCTGACGAAAAATGTGTCTAAAAGCCTGACATAAGTCCACAATAGTAAAGACACTATTTTCTTTATGTCGTGCGTTTACTTTTGAATTTAACTTAAAAAAACATTTTATCAAAAATTTCTTTGGTTAATTTACATCTTAAAGCATACATGATATAATTTAAACATAGGAGGATAAAAACTTGACATAGATCCATTAATGGCGGTGATAAGAAGTATGAAACTAAGAAAAATAAAAAAAAATAATAATTTAATTTATTTTTGTTCTATAACAGTTGTTTTAACTGTTATATTCTTAAGTGTTGGGTTTTCAGCTTTTCAGAATGAATTAGCAATTGAAAATATAGGTGCCACTGTGCGAATAGATAAAGATGTAAGAGTGACAAAAGTAGGGATTGAAAGTGTAAAAGATGCTACCAGTTATTATGAAAAGTATAATGTTTCTAATATTTCTAGTAGTATTAGATTAAATAATAGTAATTCCTATGTTATTTACGATGTCGAAGTTTATAACTTAGGTAATGCTATTATGGGAATAAGTGATGCATCAATTAATAATGAAAACTTAAAATTTGAATTTTTAGATTATAATTTAAAAGATAAAATTTGTGATAACAATCAATGCTCTTTAGGGATAAAAAAAACATTCAAAATAAAAGTATCATATAAAGATGGGGCAAATATTAATAATATTGAAAATAAATTTGTATTAAATTTTAAATTTGGAAGAATTTTTAATATTACTTATAATAATATTTCTAACAGTGATAAATTTCCTACAGAGATAATAGAAGGTGATACATTAAAATTAAATATTCCAAACAAAGAAGATTATCTTATAAAGATATTTATGAGTAATAAGTTATTATACAGTGGCAGTGATTATCAATATACAAACGATAATTTAATCATTCCAAATATTTCGGGTGATATTCAAATTTATTATAAAATGCCGATATGTCAAAGGGCAACCAGACTTCATACAGAGGAATGTTTAGGAGGATATTGCTCTGGAATGGGGTATAAAGTTGATGGTAAAAAAGGTACTTCCACCATTACATATGGTTCGTTAGGAACATCTAATATACTTTCACCTGGTGATGCATTTGACTGTGATGTTAATGGTGATGGAATTTATGATTCAAATACAGAAAGATTTTATTATGTTACTGATATGGAACAAAATAGTAGCATAGCTGTTTTAATTTATTATAATAATGTTAGCGCTGGAAAGCCTGACAATGAAAAATATTATCCATATGATAGTTCTAAAGAAAATTGGCATGGACCTAGAAGTGCAATAGAACAACTTCCAACTACTAGTCAATGGAGTAATGTACAATTATCAAACACTGAAAGAAAGATAGTAAATGAATATAATACTACCAGCACTAAAGACGGTCATACTTTTCCTGAAGTATTTAGTTATTCGAAGTATGCAGCACGATTTTTAACATTAGCAGAAGTAAAAAAACTTGTTGATTTTTATATTCCAACTTGGAAAAACGGGGAATTAGATAATCACCTTTATCTTGTTGAAAACACTAATTTTTCAAAAAAAGATAATTCTAAATTTGATGGATATTGGTTAGAAACTCCAAGAAACACTATGTCAAACCATAGTTGGATAATTTATGCCACAACAAGGCGTGTTCATAGTATAGAAGTACAAAGAACCGATGTTTTAGTTGGTGTTCGACCTGTAATAGAGGTAGCTAAAAGCGATATTTCATATAAATAACTTCTGGCCATTGATAAATATACAGAGCCATTAATTATAGAATCTTTAAAAGTATTGCTTTTTTTATTAACATAAATTTTATCACTTTTATTAGGCAAAATAGTAAAATATCAAATAAAAGTTTCAATTTAAATTTCTGCTTTTTAGAAAGCCCCAAAAATATCCAACATTGATTTTTCAATTGTTTTATGGAGTATAAGCAACACTAACTTAATTACTATCTGTGTCTATACTACATTCATCCAACTCTTTGTCTCATTCCTCCTGATAAATCACTAGGATAACTATCCATAAATTCTCCCAAGCCATAATTGCTTAACAAATTTTTAACATATTCAATATTCTCTAAAGTAAGACATTTCTGTATTTTTAAACCAATCAAACAATTATCCAAAATAGATAGCCAAGGAAACAAACAATCACTTTGAAACATATAGCCAATTTTATTATGCTTATCATCAAAACTAATCTTGCCACCACTTTCCTTATCAAGACCACCAATAATATTAAGTAAAGTAGATTTTCCACAGCCACTAGGACCCACAATAGCCGTTATTTCTTTATCATAAATATCAAAAGATACATCTTCAATAGCAAGTATTTCTCGCTTTTTAGTAAAATATCGCTTAGATAAATTATCAACCTTTAAAATACATTTACTCATTATTAAAATATTTTGTATAAATTAAATCATTATAAGGAACGTATGAATCAAGCTCATTAGCCTCTATAACAATATCTTGAATATGCTTCCATTCATCTTCATTAATAGAAATATCATCTCTCCATGCATCTCCATCTTTATATCTATCAATAATTGTTACTAAATTATTTAAAGCAGTATCTGGAAAATAGTCGATAATATTATTAGCAATATCTGAAGAAGTATGAGTATCAACATATTCAAGAGCTCTATTAATAGCCCTAGAAAAACCTTTTATAACTTCTGGATTATTCTTAATATAACTCTTTTTAGCATTATAAGCAGTGTATGGAACCTCTCCACCTAACTGTCCCAGGTAGCCAACAATATATCCAAGTCCTTGTTTTTCCATTTCTGTAGCATTAGGTTCAAATAAAGTAACAAAATCACCAACGCCACCAATAAACGCACCACCCATAGCAGAGAATGCAATTGAAGTATCAATTTTTAAATCTTTATTAGGATCAATTCCAGCATTACGAAGTGTCCATTCTAAAGTCATCTCAGGCATACCACCACGACGACCACCAATTATGTACTTACCCTTAAGGTCTTCAAGTTTAAAATTATCTATTTTTTCTCTAGAAACAATAAAAGAACCATCACGTTTAGTTAGACCCGCAAAAGTTTGAGGGTAATCTTTTTCTCCCTTGTTGTAAACATATGTTGTTGCCACTTCCGAAAAATAGTGACAAATGTCAAAAAAATTGGTAAAATATATGTATAATTTGAAATTTACTTATAAATATATCTGATCAAAAAGGAGGAAAGAAAATGGATGATTATAAGATAGCAGTTATTTATGGTAAAGATGACCAAGAAAAAAATATAAAAGATGGAATGATTGAGGCCTTTGGAGATATTCATGATCAAGATTTGTTACATATCGACTGTATTTTAGAGCACGCAAGAAAGAAGTATCCCGAAGTAGCAGTCTTTAAACAATTAACAGATCGCCATAGTCCTGAAGCAGTAGCATATTTCTATACCCAACTAGGAAATGCTGTATTCTTTAATAGTACTAAAGAATCAGAAAAATATGGATACTCAGGAGTATTAATGCTTCCAGATGATTTAACAGATAACCAAATTCAAAGTTTGCAAAATCTATCTAAGAAAATATCTAAGTATAGCATATCTATCTCTTACGATTTTAAAGTAGAAGATGGAATCATAGAATGTCAAGAAATAAATTCTTTAAATCAAGAAACACCAGAAGAATTATTAAAAAAATATTTTGCTAGATCATCAAAAGTCCATAAAAGTAGATAGCAATTCTATAAGAAACAAAACCTCGTTTTCATGAAATAGATACGAGGTTTTTATGTTAAAAAAATTTATATCTAAATTATATCTTTAATATTTTTTCTATGGTATAATGAAAATAAAGGAGCGGATATCTAATGAAAAAAATAAATATAATTTACTTAAAAATATTTCTAATTATCTTTATAAACCTTGTATCTCTTAATCAAGTAAAAGCAGAAGAACTAGAAGATGGAATATATATAATAAGAAGTTCTATTTCTAATAATTATGTCCTAGATTTAAATAATGCTAGTACTAATAATGGGACAAATATTCAATTATATAATAATAACAATACTGATGCTCAAAAGTGGTATATAAAAAGAATTTCTAATAATAATTATACTATCGCAACACAGTTAAATAAAAATATGGTTATAGATGTAGCAGGAGGGATTAAAAAAGATAGAACAAATATTCAATTGTATCACTCTAATAATACTAAAGCCCAAAGTTGGAATATAACCAAAACAAAAGATGGCTATTATCAAATAGCATCAAACTTAGATAATAATTACTTAATTGATTTAAGTAATGGTGTTACTAATAATAGAACTAATATTCATCTGTATCACTCTAATAATACTAAAGCCCAAAAATGGATTTTTGAAAAGATAGAATTAGCCAATTTAGACAGTGGAGATTATACTATAAAAAGTTCTTTAAATAAAAATTATGCTATTGATCTAAGTGGCGCTAATGTCGTAAATAATTCTAATATTCAACTTTATTACACTAATAATACTAAAGCTCAAAAGTGGCATCTAGAAAAAAACAAAGATAATACTTATACTATAACTTCTAGTTTGAATAACAATTATGCAATAGATGTATCAGGAGCTAATACTAAAGATAAAACAAATATTCAATTGTATCACTCTAATAATACTAAAGCCCAAAAATGGCGTATATATAAAACAGAAGATGGTTACTATTCACTAGCAACTGCCTTAGATTTTAATAAATTTCTTGACTTAAATAATGCCACTACAGCCAGTGGTGCTAATATTCATCTGTATCATGCTAACAATACTAAAGCTCAAAAATGGCTAATTGAAAAAGATTATCCAACTAAAGAACCATCTGAACCATCTGATAATTATATTCCTGAACAAGAAAAAAATTCTAACTTTACTAATTTAGTAATATTTGCTAAATTTAATGATGATAATCGAGATATATTTAATGCATCCTATCAAAATGGAAGCTATAGTGCAAATAACTGGACTAGTATAAAGAATATGTATAACAAAAATGTTCAGTATACAGGATATGATGATTCTTTTAAAAATTACATAAATACAATAACTGAAGGTAAAATAAATGTAAATAATGTCTTCATTCAACAATCTATGGATCTAACTAAAGTAAATACTTATACTTTAAAGAAAAATAAACAAGATTATTCATCTGGAGATGGTATTGTATCTGAAATAATAGAAGCCCTAAAGCAGGGAGAAATAAATAATAATTATGGACAAATAAAATATGATAATGCCAAAGAAGGCATTTTAGATAATCTAACAATTATAATTCAAGGGGAATCAAACGCAAACTCTATTAATGAAGATTTACTTGTAAATCATAAAGCTAATTATGGTAGTAATGAAACAATTAATAACAAACAAGTTTCTTCGTACATAATTCTAAATTCAGCGACACTAGTCTCAAACACTGGCGCAATAGCCGTAGGAGGTCATCAATCAGGAGTAATTGCTCATGAATTTCTTCATACTCTAGGACTTCCAGATTTATATCGAAAAACGGGAACTGGTATGCCAGTAGGACCATGGGATATAATGGCGTCAGTAAGCTATTTAAAACAATATCCCTTAGCATACCTTAGAGCCAAGCAGGGATGGATAAAATCTAAAACTATTACTAAAAGTGGTACTTATACACTAAATAGCCAAGATGCTCTAGATGGTAATAAAGTATTTATTTTAAAAACACCACTATCAGATAGTGAAGAAATAGTCTTAGAATATCGCAAAAAGGCAACAAAATTAGGCCAAATAGATTATAGTATTCCATCTTCTGGATTACTTATGTATAGAGTAGATAATAAAATAGAAGACAATTCAAATATTAAAGGGGATAATTATATCTATGTATATAGACCTAATATCACTGATAAAGATAGTGCAACAGACAGTAATTTTTCATTTAATGGATCGACAGTAAACAACGTTTATAACGCAGCACTAAATCCCGACAATAATAAGACATCTTATGGAAGTACAAATTTAGCATCTGATTTCACAGAAAATACCCTATACTATTCATCAGGACAAAATAGTGGTATTAAAATAAGTAATGTTGCATATTCATCTACTAAACAATCCATAACATTCGATATAGACTTTGCCAATTATGAAAACAAAGACATCTGGCAATCTATTGATAGCGTATCAACCAAAGCTGTTAATGACAAACATTCTTTGTATCTAGACGAAAATAACAACATCTATGTAACTTACTATACTAGCGATAAAGAAGTTTATGTTAAAAAATATACCAAAACTAACAATATAAAACTAGGAGATACTATTAAAAATAGTGAATTATCAACTATAACAACTTATAAAAATAATACATATTTAGCCGTAAGAAATGCACTTACCAATGGTGTAGATTTATATATATTAAAGAATAATGCTTGGCAAAAACAAAAAACATTTAATTCAGAATATGCTCAAGATATAGCCTTTATAAAAGGTGATAACAATCTCTATTTAGCCTATAATTCTACTAAACAATTAAAAATAGTAGATATAGATAATAATAAAGAACTAGCAAGCAAAAACTTCAGTTATTTAACTAACCCTAAATTAACTTATTATAATAACAAAATTTATATAGCCTATTCTGATTACTTTAATCAAGACAATCACGCCAAACTAATTAGCTATAATATGCAAGGAGAATTAAAAGAAGAAGTATCTCTAAACATGACTGGTTCTAATATTCATGATTTAAAAGTTTATAACAATGAATTATATGCCTTATATGGCAAACAAAATACTAATCCAATTCTCTTAAAATGCACTACTTCTTCTTGTAATAAAGTAGAAGAAATTCCTATCAAAAATTACTTTTCTCTATCTTTAAATATAAATAAAACACCATATATAACTTATATAGAAAATAATACTACAACTCCTAAGACTAAAATAGTTAAATTAGAAGATGGTAAATTTATGGAATATAATAATACTTTAGAATTAGGAATTACTAATTTACAAATCCAAAACAATACAACTAGTCTCTATGCTCTATATAATATTAATAATAATTTATACCTAAAAACAAAACAATTATAGAACTTTAATTTGATAATTAATAGTTGACAACGCATCAAAAATATTATAGAATATATGCCCAATGAGGGGGCAACTATATGCAAATTAAAGACTATTTTAATAAAATTAACAATTATCTAAAAAAAATAAGCAATTACTTAAAACAAAATAAATTAAAAATTAATATTCTTTTAGTAATTAGTATTATTCTAATTGGTTTAATAATTATAAATGTTGATGAATCTAGCTTAAATTCTCTATTTATAAATTATGAAGATAGTCTTGTTATTAATGAAGTAAATACCCATAAAGAAGATAAGAAAGAGGATACAACAATAACAACTTCAGATAATAATAATCAAACTGTAGAAAAAAATAAAGCAACTTTTGTAAATAATGTTGCTAATCTAAATAACTGGACTTTCCCAGTAGCAGGCAATTATGCTATTACAACTTATTATAGTTATTCTCACAAAGCAATTGATATATACAGTTACAATGGCTATGGTGCTAATATCTTAGCAGCTAATAACGGAACTGTAATAACTGTTAATAATAGTTGTACTAGAGGAGATGCTTCTTGTAATGGAAGACGTGGTAATTATATTGTCATAAATCATAATGCCGGTAATTATTACACTGTTTATATGCATCTATCCCAAACTAAAGTAAATGTTGGTGATACAGTAACCGCAGGTCAAGTAATAGGTGCTATGGGTAATACTGGTTATGTAATCCCAGCCCCTACATATTCTAATCCTTATGGAGGAACTCATCTTCATTTTTGCCTTTTCAAAGGTGAACCTTATCGCGGAGGGTATGCTATAAATCCTTATACGGTTTATTAAGCATATTCTCTTTTTTTTCGCATAATATACCAAAGGTGATATCATGGATTTAAGAGAAGAATTATTACAAGGAAAAAGCCTCTATGAACTTCCCTTAAAAGTAGTATATTATGCCCGAGTAAGTACAGAGAATGATACTCAAACAACTTCTATTCTAAATCAAACAACTTACTTTCAAAATTATATCAAAAACATCCCAAAGTGGCAGTTATATAAAGGATATATTGATGAAGGAATAAGTGGAAAAGCTATTAAAAATAGAGGAAAATTTCAACAAATGATTATTGATGGGCTAAATTGCCAATATAATTTAATCTTAACTAAAAGTGTCTCACGTTTTGCTAGAAATACAATTGATAGCATCAAATATACAGATATACTAAAAGAAAAAGGCATAGGGGTAATTTTCTTAAACGATAATATAAATACCCTAAACAGCGACAGCGAATTTCGTCTAACCCTAATGGCCAGTATAGCACAAGATGAAATAAGAAAATTATCTGAAAGTGTAAAATTTGGCTTAAAACAATCTATCAAAAGAGGCATAGTACTAGGAAACAATAATATCTTAGGCTATAATAAAAATAAAGGTAAATTAGTAATAAATAATAAAGAAGCTAAAATAGTAAAAGAAATTTACTCTAAATTCATAACTAAAAAATATAATTATCGAAAACTAGCAAATTATATAAATGATAAATATGAAAAAAATTTTGATAGCACTTCTATTAGAAGAATTTTAACTAACTATAAATATAAAGGATACTATTGTGGCAATAAAACAACAACTATTGATTATAAAACTGGAAAGAGAAAAAATAAACAAGTATCAAGTTGGCTAATATATAAAGATTATAAAAATATTCCTCCCATTATTAAAGAAACAACATGGAATATAGCCCAAGATATTATAAAGATCAGAAAAAATAACAGATCCACTAATAGATACTTAAATAAAATAATATGTGCTAATCATCATAAAAAATACCACCATCTTACTAAAAAGTATAAAAATAAAATCTATAGCTATTATACTTGCCCTAACTGTGTAACATTAAATGAAGAAATATTAAATAAAATAACCTCAAAACTTCCTAATTATCAACTAATAACCATCTATCCAAATCAAGAATATCTTAAATTAAAAGTAAAAATCTATAATAAAGATAATATTAAATAAATTTTAGTTAACATATTTTACAAAATTGCCCTAAGGTGTTATACTTATATAGAAAAGTAGAAGGCAGGGTGATAAGATGATTGAATATAATATTAAAAAATTAGATAATGAAAATAATAATTACGATGAATATACCTTAACACTTTCTAATGGACGTACCATTAATTACTATGAGGCATTAAATAATCAATTCGTAAATAATATTCAACTAGTTCTAACAAGTACACATACCGTAAAGAAATTAGAAAAAAACACTATCTACATCTTCTTAAATGATAATTATAAAAATGTAGATGACTATATCAAAGCCTTCAATATTGAATTTAGTAATTTAAAATATGAATTTATAATAAATAATGAAAAAGAACAATCACTAGCAGATAGATTAAAGAAAACTTTAGAATTAGATGCTAGAACAATAACTAGTAATAATTATTATAAACCAGTAAAGAAAAACACTTCTGTAAATCAGTATCAAGATTATAACGAAGAAGATAATCCCTATCTAAAAAAAGAAGATACTACCAAAATAGATAAAGAAAAACAAACAGAATTTGCTGAGTATAATGGTTATAACGAAAGATTAATAGATGATAATGTAAAAAATATTGTTACATTTAGAAAAAATAATAAAACTAATTTATAGTAGTAGGTGAGAAAAATTATGAAGTATAGTATAATAAATAAAGATAATAGTATTTATGATATAAGAGTCATAAGACTAAATACAGGAAAGTATTGCTTCTATTGGAAAAATAAAGGCCAAAAATCTATAAGTAAAGTAATAACAATCTTAAATAATGCTAATAATTTAGAACTTAAAAAAGATGAAATAGGCTTATCACTAGATGGTATTAAAGAAGAACAAGATATATCTCTAATGTTAGAAATTCTAAAAATAGAATTACAAAAGGAAGGTATAAACGTAAATGACATTACTTATAAGTTCATTGTAGATACTATAGAAGAAGAGAGAAAAATAGATAATATTTCTAATAAATTAAATATCCAAAATAGAGAAATAGATGATAATAAAGGTAAAAAAATAGAAGAAAAATTAACAAATCAAAAAGAATTAGAAGCTAAGGATACTGGTAGAACTATAGTTAAACAAGATGAAAATCAATATAAAAAATATTATAGTGATGGTAATAAAGTTGTTGATAATAATGCTACTTTAAGTATTGAACAACAAAAACAAAAATTATTAGCAACTTGGTTAAATGATGCTCAAAAATATCAAGAAATAGTATCATTATCTCAAGAAGAATTAGATAAAAAATTAACACAAGCCGTTCTAGCCCAAGCTAATTTAAAAGAACACACCTTAGATAAACCTGATGCCAAAACTCTAACTAGCAATAGCGCTAATAGATCTGTTGAGGCAAATAAAGCCATTTCTGAAGATGGTTCTTATAACCAAGAATTAGGTATCATTAAAAATAATGTCTCTAAAAGAGATGAATATTCAACTGTTGAAAGAAATAATGGTAACGTAACTATTAATACCCCACAAACAGATGCCAATAATATTTATACTTCCAACCAACCAAATACTAATTTCTCAACTGCCTATGAGAGTCAAGATGTTGAAATAAATAATCAAGAAAAAAGCGATCAAGAAGAATTAGAAACAGTCTATTATTTAGATAACTCTGGAATTATTTATAATGAAGAAGGAAAAATAGTAGGTAGAAATGGAACTAATGGTTATATAGTTGATACAGAAAATAATCTTTTAAAAGATAATGTCAAGATAGGTGTAATAGGGGATATTCATGATTTAAATAGAACACCTACAGAAAGTAAGGGGAATTCTCAAGCGTACAGTCATGTTAGAGTCTTAAAAAAACCAGAACGCCCCGTTTATAATAATAACAATAATAAAAGAGCAGCTTTTGTTACTATGCCAACTATTATCTTTATAATCTCTCTTTTATTACTAATAACTTCAGGAATTATTTTACTAGTAATGAAATAATTCCTTTTTTCATTATCTGGCACCAACATATATAGTTGCCTCAGTACCACAAAAACCAATATCAGCCTCTCCTGCTAAAACAGAAGACATAACTGCATCAGCTCCTGCTGTAAGATTAATTTCAACATCCAACCCCTCATCCTCAAAGTATCCCAGAGCATCCGCCAAATATTGGGGAGCATAAAAAACACTATGAGCAACTTCCGCAACTCTAACCTTAACCAAACTATCATTATCACTATTATTTCTTCTTTTAGTCACAAAAAGAAGTACACTAGCAATAACAACAATTATAATAATTAACCAAAAAATAATTCTTTTTTTCATATATCCTCCTTCAATCAATTGTATTTTATGTAATAAGCTAACATTTTGTTATCCAAAATAGATAATATAGTCAAAAAACTGTCAATAATATTGATAAAATTATAAATATTTGGTAAATTAATTATAGGAGGATTAATATGAAGAGAGTAGCGATAAATGGTTTTGGAAGAATAGGAAGATTAGTCTTTAGATTAATGGAAGAAAATAAAGACTTAGAAGTAGTTGCTATCAACGATTTAACTGATAGCGAGCAACTAGCGTATCTATTAAAATATGATACTAATCATAGAGTTTATAAGAAAGATAAAATATCTTATGATGATACTGGAATTATAGTAGAAAATCGTCATATTGATGTATATAGTGAAACTAATCCCCAAAAATTACCATGGGATAAATTAAATATTGATATTGTTTTTGAATGTACAGGAAGATTTACTAGCAAAGAAGCATCATTAGCCCATATTGAAGCAGGTGCTAAAAAAGTAATTATCTCAGCTCCTGCTAAAGGAGATTTAAAAACAATTGTCTATAACGTAAACGATGATATTCTAGATGGAACAGAACAAGTAATAAGTGCAGCTTCATGTACAACTAATTGCTTAGCTCCCATCTTAAAAGTTTTAAATGATAATTTTGGTATCACTAAGGGATATATGACAACAATACATGCATATACAAACGACCAAGTAACCCTAGATGTTGCCCATAAAAAAGGAATAAATTCACGTCGTGGTAGAGGATGTGCTGCTAATATAGTTCCAACATCAACAGGAGCAGCAACTGCAATTGGTAAAGTTATCCCAGAATTATCAGGAAAATTATCCGGTGGTGCCGTTAGGGTACCAGTAAGTGATGGTTCATTAGTAGATTTAGTTTTAGAATTAAAAGAAAATACAACTGTTGATGAGATAAATAAATGTTTTAGAGAAAATACAAACGAAACTCTAGACTATACTGAAGACCCAATTGTTTCATCTGATATAATATCATCAACTTATGGAGCAACCGTCGATGCTAATCTAACTAGTATTGTTGAAGTAGATGGCAAACAATTAGTAAAAGTAGTAGCATGGTATGATAACGAAATGAGTTATTCTAGCCAAATGGTAAGAACTGCTACTAAATTATAAACTAAAAAGATTATTAACTGTATGATATGAACCCCGTTTCTTGGACAAAATAGAAACGAGGTTTTTATATGTCAAAATTGAGCTATGAAGAAAAAATAGAAATATATAATAAAAGAAAAGAAGGAGAAACACTAAAAACTCTACAATCAAAATATGGAATGACTAAACACAATATTCAATATTTAGT
>CAKOYV010000011.1 GCA_934131005.1 uncultured Bacilli bacterium
TTTCTTAAATAACAAAAAAACTAACTATTTCTAGTTAGCATTTATTACTTAAACTCGAAAAGTTCGAGTTTCCTATTAATCTGGTGCCGAATGGCAGGATTGAACTGCCCTCTGAAGCTTACCATGCTCCCGTTCTACCACTGAACTAATTCGGCAAAATATGGCATTAGAACCATATTAATTTTATATAAACAATAATTGCCATTATTATTCTATAAAAGGCAAAAACAGAAAAATCATGTTTTTTAATATATTTAAGTAAAAATTTAATACTTAATACTCCTACAATAAATGAAGTTATAATTCCTGTTATTACTTCAGCAGTTATTGCTAGTTCACCTACTTTTAAGACTGTTGCACCAGCAATTACTGGTACGGATAAAAGAAATGTAAATTTAGTTATTGCTTCTTTGTCAATTCCCATTAATCTTCCGGCTAGGATTGTTGTTCCACTTCTAGAGAAACCTGGGAAAACAGCAAAAGCTTGAGAAATTCCTACAATAAATGCTTGTTTTAAAGATATTTTTTCAAACTTAATTTCTTTTCCTTTGTAATGCTTACTTGCCCATTTATCACCTGCATAAATAAGAACACCCATAATTGCTAAAAATAATGCTATTAGCCAAATTTGATTTCTAAAAAATCCTTCTATTATATCATCTAATAAAAGACCTGCTAGGGCTGCTGGAATGGTTGCTATAATTAAATACCAAAACATTTTACCATCTGTTGTTTTCTTCTTGTTTTTTACATTATTGATGGCTCCTATAAATAAGTCCCACCAATCTTTGAAAAATATTACAAGAACTGCTAATAATGTTCCAAAGTGCAAGGCTACATCAAAAGCTAATGATGATTCTTCCCACCCAACTAAATAAGGAACTAGTATTAAATGTGCAGATGAAGAAATTGGTAAAAATTCCCCTATTCCTTGTACTATTCCTAGAATTATACTCTTTATAATTTCCATTTTAATCCTCCAAACTACTAATTTATTTAATTATATCAAAATACTATTTGTTTGTAAATATAATAGCAAAAACAATGTCAAAATATGATTTTATGCGTAAACTATATTAGATATGTAAAGGAGGTTAAATTATGTATTACTACGGTGGCGGTTATAGCGGTGGTTATAATAATTGTGGTTGTAGCGGTACTACTAGCTATGCTTATCCTTCTTATGGATATGGTTATGGCTATGGTGGTGGTAGCGGATATGGAGCAGCTATTATATTAGTTTTATTTATCTTATTAGTAATAATAATTGGCACGAGAATAACTGTCTAAAATATATAAAGGGAGTTTAATCATCCCTTTATTTTTTTTTCGTTTTATGGTATTATATTATTCGCAAGGAAGTGATTTTATGCTTAAAACGAGTGATATTTTAGATGAAAAAGATCCTAGAGTGAGAGCTAAAAATAGTGATTTTGAGTTTCCAATTAGTGATAAAGATAAGAAATTAATTGATGATATGTTAGAACATTTATATTTATCTCAAATCGAAGAAGAAGCTGAAAAATATGATTTAAGACCAGGAATGGGATTGGCTGGCCCTCAAGTTGGGGTTAATAAACGTTTTTTTGTTGTATGTCATGAGGAAGAGGAAAATAAATTTAAAAATTATGTTTTAATTAACCCAAAATTAGTATCTCACTCACAAGAATTGATTTATTCTGGTGGTGGCGAAGGATGCTTAAGCGTTAATAGAGATATTGAAGGAATTGTTCCAAGATATGCTAGAGTTACTTTTGAAGGATACGATGTTAATGGTAAAAAAATTAAATATCGTGCTCGTGAGGAGTTAGCCATTGCATTTCAACATGAACTAGATCATTTAAATGGTATTTTGTTTTATGATCATATTGATCCTAAAGATCCTTTTAAGAACATGGAATATATGCGTGAAATTTAAAAAATATAGCTTAGTTTTAAAAGCTATATTTTTTTATTCTTCATATTCATTTGTATCTGATTGATTATTATTAGTGTTATCTTCGGTATTATCTATACCTTGGTTAGGTTCCTTATCTGTTTTAGAGTTTGTTGCATTAGGTGTTATTGTTACAGACTGATTTAGAGTTACAGTTGATGATGCATAAGTTATTCGATATACTATATTATAACTTCCAGCATCTAGACTACTTACATAACTTATTAATTTAGAATAATTTGTGAATGAATTACCATTAACACTGAACACAACATTAGTATTGTTGGTTACAGTTTTTCTGTTATATGTTGCTGTATATCCATAATATGTGAAAGTTGCACCTTCTGAAAATGTTACAGAACTTCTGCCTAAACTTGCCTTTAGTCCTTCCCTGTTACTTGGATTTGTTTGGGTTGGATTTGTTTTGGTTGAATTTGAATTACTATTTTGATTATTCTTACTACTAGAATTAGATTTTGACGAAGTAGAATTTTTAGTTACACTATGAGAATCTGAGGCATTTCCGTCATAACTTGGATCTAACTTTTTACCTCCTATAACAGATTCTATTAAATCCTTTGCATATGTTATACTTTCTTCATCTGGCTCCATAACATATAACTTTTGATTTGGACAAGAATATGTATAATTAGAGGCGTTACTGCCATCTAGACTGTTAGAAGTAATAGTCCATTTATATTTTTTTGCTATTTGCATTTTTATTAGGGCTGTTAATCTATCAGTTGGCATATTTGTTACAAAACTTCCCTTTATTGAATCTAGAAGACTACTATATTTAGTTATAATAGATGTTTTAGTACATTTTCTAAAGATTGCTTCTAAGAGAGCTTGTTGATCTTTTACCCTCTGACGGTCTCCTGCTGAGAAGGATTTTCTTTCTCTTGCGAATGATAGAGCTTCTTTACCATCAACTTTATTATAACCTTTACTATATTTATAGCCATCAATAGAGGTAAAGTCATAATCAGAATAGACATCTACTCCTCCTATTGCATCTACGATATCTATAACGCTAGTAAAATTAACCTTAACATAGTAATTTATTTCAATATCTAGTAAATCTTCTAGAGTTTGTACGGACATATCAACTCCATATAATCCAGCATGTGTTAATTTATCAGGATAGCCACTCTTACCATGTAGTTGCACATAATAATCTCTTGGTATTGAGGTTAGAAGAATTTGTTTAGTAGTAGGATTTACGGTAGCTATCATATTTACATCACTTCTTGATACTGATGATATAGTACCATAAGTATCTATTCCACTTATATAAATATTGAATGGTTTCTTAGTAACATCCAAATCTTTGGAAATATCACTAGTTTTAACTATAATTGTAAATTTATATATTACTTTTGTTTTACTACTAAACTGACTTATATCAGTATTATTATCTGTAGATTCAGATGATTGATTTGTATCATCAGTATTATCACTACTAGTACTATTTTCATTTAACATATCAAGATAGGTATCTTCAATTAGGATGGCATCCATTTTTTCATCTAATAGAGATGCTGCTAGTGCATTGGTATCACTATAAGATTTATTTTGGGTTTTTACTTTTTTAGAAAGCTTATTTAATGACTTTTTACTTTCTTGACCATCCGTTTTATAATATCCTAATTTTTGGCCATCAAGTTCGCCTACTTTTTTATAATTACTATTCTTTAGGACTACAACTGAATAATTATATGTTTTATAATTTAAATTTAGGCTATTTAATAAGCCTGCTGTTTTTAAAACATAGAAACTTATTATAGTCATAATGATAGTTGCTATTATGGATAAAAATGCTCCAAACTTCTTCTTTCTACTTTTTAGCATTAATATTAGGTCTATTAAATCTATTACTACTATTATGGCAATTACAATTAATTGGTATAATAATGGTAGAATATTAAAATATGTTAAAGATGCTATTAAAATTATTGATATTAAAATTAATAACCCTGAAAATACTTTATAAATTTTTTTAGGTTTATTATTAATTTTCCTTTTTTTCGCCATAAAAATCACCATTTTCATATTATCATTTTTTGAATTGAATGTCTATTACTTACTCTCTTTCCCACAATCTCCCATAATTGTGTAAAGTTAGTATTTTAAAAGACAAATTATTATTGTTATAGTACTTAAAATAAAAGCTATTAGAAGAATATTTATATACCCATAATTTAAATTTTCTTGATGATTTGAGGTGTATTCTTCTTCTGGTTCACTTTTAATAATATTCTTATTTATTTCAATAGAATATTGTTTTTGGGCTATTAATTTTTTTAAAAAATCAACATTAGCATCTACTACTTCTTCTTTAAAGTTGAGAAAATATAAGTTATTATTTATATTTATAAATTTGTAATTTAAAATTTCTTCTTCATTATTTATTTTAATTTTATTTTTTTTAGTTATGTATAATTTTAATAATTCAGGAAGATAGATATTTAAAAAAGTATTGTAATCATTAAATTGAAATTGAATATTTTCATTTGTAAGAAGATTTATTTCATTATTATTAGTGTAGATTATTATTTTACTAGAGGTACTTAAATGTTTTTTTATTATCTCTAAATTAGAATTAATATATTTTTTCTTTATTTCAATATTTGTAATATTTAGTAAGCTATTATATTTTTTTATAGTACTTATTAACTGATTATACATATTTTGATTATATAAATAATTATTATCACTATCTTCTAGAAGATAATATTTTAAAATATGAGAATAGTTAGTGCTTTGAAGAAGTACTTTATAAGAGGTACTTTGATATGATAAAATCATTTTAGCATTTGACATTATTTTCAAGAGATTTAGAGCTTGTTTTAAAGTGGAATCTAGAATTTCTGATGCTTGATAGTTCTTAATACCACTTGATGATTTTAAATAAATATCACCTTCTTTATTTAGAAAAATGATAGATTCTGATGCTTGTATTTGACCATTTATAAAACTATTTACCTCTTTAGTATTTTCATACTTAAATAGTAGTTCTTCATTCTGATTTTTATAATAATTATGATTGTGTTTATTATTTATATTTAGATTTCTTCCTCTCATCATGTGCCTCCCTTATTATGATAAGTATATCATAAGTCAAATAATTTTACTATATTATTTTATTAATCTTCCCAAAAGATTAAAAGTATTGTTAAGTGTTTTTTTTAAATATTTATTTAACTTTAAGCTAACTTTGGAGGTAGTTTTTGTTAATTTATTGGAATAATCTACTCTACTTTCACGTAAATAGTCATTAATATCTATATTCTTGCCGGAAGATACATCTTGTTCAAATTTTTTAATTTCTTTTTCGGTTAATTTTTTTCTGTTTTGAAGATTATATTCAAAATAACCTGATTTAGAAGCAACGTATGAGAAAAGAAAGATAAAATAAGTTAAGTATACTAATAATTTTAGAACTTTTTTATACTTCATATCACCCCTCCTTTAAATATTGAGCGATTGTATTTGCTAAAGCTTCCATAGTATTGTATACTTCTTCTATTGTATTATCAGTCCCCCCTACTTCTATTAGAATACAATTTGGATTTACATCTTGGTTATATATACCATTTACTTTAGGTCCTGTTTTTTTTAATATTCCTCTAGATAATCCTTGATAATTTTTGTCAAGAAGACTATTTAATTTTGAGGCTAAATTATAGTTTTGTTCCCAAGATGTATGGTCTTGACCTATTACAAATAGTATTTTAGCATAAGATTTATTATTTATTGTGGCAGTTGAAAGATTTTTGGGAATACTATCTCTATGAATATCAATAAAATACTTTAAGCTAGAATTATTTTTTATGGCTGTTTGCAATAGTTGTTTAGAAGCTTGGTAGGAATATGTATAATCCCATTTATTTTTATCAAGAATATCACTCATGTTAGCTTGTTCGGCGATGGTAGGAATATTTTGTTCATTTAAGCGTTCTTTTAGGACATAGCTTGCCATTTGAACATTGGGAGTTATACCATATATTTCTAAATTTTGTTGATTATAATTTTCTAATTGATGAGTATTATAGAGATAAATAAGAGGATTTTTATTAGAATTAGGATTAGGATCTTTTATGTAATCACTTACTTCTTTTAAATCTTCCATATTACTATAGTCATCATTATATTCTATTGATATTGTTTGAGCTGTTTTTTTAACTTTACTAGCACCATATTTTAGAATACTCGTATTAAAAATAGTGGTTGGTTTTTTAAAATCGATATTAAAAAGAATCTTCATGGTACTATTGACTAAATTAGTTGTTTTATTTTTAGATAATATATTAGCATTACCACTAGTTACTAAAATTTTAATAAACTCCTCATTTGTAATAGTTTTATTGTCTTTAATCATATTATAGAATGTATATGAGAAAGTTATGTAAATTATAGCTATATAAATTATGTATTTCATTTTAGTTTTTTTTACTTTTTTCTTCTTTTTAGGATTTTTTAATTTCATCTTTTTTTTGCTCATGAGATCACCTTAATATTAGTATATAGGCTAATAATTAAAAGAATGTCGAAATGATAACAAAAAAGAATGCTTATTGCATTCCAGATTCAATTATGAATAATTCTAGGGCTAATCTTTTATCCATGATACCTAATTTTATATCATGATCTATTTTAGCAAGTCTCTTAATATATTTTAGGAGCTCTGCTTCAGTATAAGTATATAATTTTTTGATACTAAATTTTACTCTATAAGGATTTACTTCTAATATTTTGGCGATTTCACTATAATTTTTATTTTTATTTAAAAGTCTTTTTACTTGGAATAAAAAGCGAAATTGACTAGCAATTAGCATTATGATTTGGATTTCATCATAGTTTCTGTTAACAAATTCGTTAAGTAATGCTAAAGATTTTTTTGTATTATGAAGAATTATAGCATCTGTTAAATCAAATATCTCATCTTCCATATTTTTAATAACTATTTTATCTATATCTTGATTAGTTATCTTTTTATCTTCAAATTTATACATAAATAATTTTTCTAATTCGTGAT
Source organism: uncultured Bacilli bacterium (assembly GCA_934131005.1). Taxonomy (GTDB): domain Bacteria; phylum Bacillota_I; class Bacilli_A; order RF39; family UBA660; genus RUG11198. The sequence goes on from CAKOYV010000011.1 coordinate 6,975, forward strand.
TAATGTTATCTAAATTAGAACCTGTATTTTTTAAAAGATATTGGGCATCTTCGATTGAATAGTTATTGTCTGTTACTTGCTTATTAATATAATTTAGAAGATAGGTATTATCTCCTTTTTTGCATTCTATTATTTTTCCGGTACTTTTTAGTAATTTGTAAATTTTTTTTCTTGTATCTAACTTTTGGGTATTACAAATTAGAATAAGATAAGTATCAGGATTGTATTTAGTTAGATATTGCTCTAACAATTCTAAATCATCGGAATTTTTTCCTGCTGTTAAAAAGTAGCAATCTTCTAAAATGATTATTTTTTTAGAAGAAAACATACTTATTGTTTGAGCATCTTCAATAACATCAGAAATTAGTGATGATGACATTTGATATTTGATAATATCCTTAATAGCTAATTTTTCTTCAATTTTTTTTACTTCATTTTTAATGATAGAATTATCTGTTCCATATATTAAGTAAAAATTGGTCATGCTTATCACTTCGCTTTTTAATTATTTTTCATTACAGTTATAGTTTTCATTTTTATAGTAAGATAATACTTCTTCATATGCTGTAGGACCGCTATAATTATTTCCTACTTTTTCTTTTAACATTATTTTAAAAGTTTTCTTATTATCGTCATTTTTATAACTTCCATCGATATTCTTATCTTGTTGCATATATTTATAATACGTTCCTTCTTGAATGAAATTAAAGTAATCATCTTCTGATTGAAAATTATAGGTTGAATTAGTATTCACATTTTCTAACGAGTCATTATTATTGAAATTAAATATTTTTTCTTCATCAACTACTACATTTTCTAAATCTTCATGATCATAAGTTTTTGTGCAAGTTATAGTTTTATTTATTTCATTTTGATTATTAGAGGTCGTTTTTAGATTTTGACTATAATAATAATAACCACCTGCTAATAGTAATATTAGTAGAATAAACATTAAAATTTTTGGCATTTTTGATTTCTTTTTTTTTGTATTATTTTCTTTTTCATTAACTTCTTTTTCTTGTGGTTTAGGGAGTGTTAGCTCTGTTAGACTAGTAAGAACTTCCTTTTTTAATTCTAATTTATTAGAACCTATTATTTCAATTTCTGTGATATCTTTTAGTGAAACTATTTCAAAATCAGTTAATTCTTCTTTGTTTGTTACTTTAAATACATATTCTTTGATTATTTCTTCTTCTTTTTTATTAGAGCATGTCATTGATAAAATAGTTGTATCATTTATATGACTGCCTCCATAATTTATAAAGCTATAAGTTGTATTTGGATCAGTATAAATTACATATAAATTGTTATTTTGTTTATATCTAAATAGAGATAAGACATTAACTTTTCTCTCGGGAGTTCCAAATGTTAAGTTATATTCTGTTACTTTTAGTACTTTTCCATTCATTGTATCACCTAACCTTTTTCTTTTTTATTATAACAAATATATACTTTTAAGACAATATAATTAAAGACTTCTTTTAAACATCTTTTCTAATTCATAGATAGTAAATTCAATTATAGTTGGTCTTCCATGTGGGCAATTGAAGGGATTTTCACAGTTTCTTAGTTGGTTAATAAGACTTTCCATATCTTCAATTGTAATTCTAGTATTTCCTTTGACGCTTGCCTTACAAGCCATAGTGGCTGCTAAATGATCGTTAAATTTTGCCAGATTAAATTTATGCTCTTCTTTAATTATTTGATCTATTATATTACGCATTACTTTGTCAGGATTATGTCTAGGAAACCAAGTTGGATGAGAAGTTATTCGATAAGAATTAGTACCAAATTCTTCAATTTCAATATTCATATTCCTGATAATATCAATATTTTTTTTAATAATAAAATATTCATTAGTTGGTAATTCAATAATTATTGGTACTAAGTTTTTAATAGAATTTTGATTTGGGTGAGATAGATAATATGAATATTTTTCGTAATTTATTCTTTCTTGAGCAGCATGTTGGTCTATTAAATAGATTCCTTTTTCATTTTCACAGATAATATAAGTACCTAAAGCTAGACCGACGGGATATAGCTCTGGCAATTTATTTTTGGGAGATGATACTTCTTCGATATAGTCTTCTTCAAAATCATTTATTTCATCTTGATGATTAAAATTAATTATATTAGATAGTCTGTTTTGATAATCATCATTACTACTAGCATCAGCTACTACCTCTCTTTCTAAGTTAAGAGTTATATTTTCATAATTTTTTATTGATTCATCTTCTTTTGGTAACTCTATTTTGGGAATTAATAGCTTTTCTTTAATAGCATTTCTTATCATATTGATAATCAATTGCTTTAATTCTTCAAAATTGCTAAATTTTATATCTTGTTTTGATGGATGAACATTGACATCTATTAATGTAGGGTCTGTTTTGATATCTAGGACAACTATAGGATATCTAGTATCTTCTTTAAAACTAGTGTATGCTTCATTAATACAGCGACCTAGAGTGGTATTTTTAATAACGCGGCCATTTACTAAGGTTGTCATATAATTTCTAGATGATCTGTTTACTTCAGGCATTGATATATAACCTGATATTTGATAGTCATCATTTGAAGCTTGAACTGGTAACATTTTTTTAGTAATATCTAAGCCGTAAATTGCATTTATTACTTTTAGTAAATTTCCACGGCCATCAGTATTTAATAATTCTTTTTCATCATTTACAAGTCTAAATTTAACATTAGGATATGATAAGGCCATTTTATTTAGATAATCTGTAATATGAGATAATTCAGCATAGATACTAGAAAGATGCTTTAGGCGAGCTGGTGTGTTATAAAATAAATTGCTAACAGTTATGCTTGTTCCGATTCTAGCATCACAGCTAGTATTTTCAAGAACTTTACCACCTTTTATATGAATTAGTGTTCCTTTATTATCTTGGCAAGTTTTTAAAATAACTTCTGATACACTAGCTATACTTGGCAAGGCTTCACCACGAAATCCTAGTGAATTTATATTAAATAGATCATCTGATGTATATAATTTACTAGTAGCATGGCGTTGGAATGCTAGAAGAGCATCTTTAGAATCCATTCCAATTCCATCATCTACAACTTTTATTTCTCTTAAGCCTGATTCTTTTAGTAAAACTTTTATTTCAGTGGCTTTAGCATCAATACTATTTTCAACTAATTCTTTGACTATTGATACACATCTTTCGACTACTTCTCCAGCAGCAATTTTATTTGCTAATAGTTCATCCATTACTTTTATTTTACTCATAATATACTGCACTCCTTAATTATTGTTTAAATATTTTTTGAAATTTTTAGCTATCTCGATTGGAAGTATTTCCTCTAAGTCTTCTAAAGAGGCTTCTTTCATTTTAGAAATAGTTTTGTATTTTTTTAATAATTTATTTTTTCTTACCCCGCCTATTCCCTCGATATTATCAAGAATACTTGCAAGAGAACCTTTGCTTCTAATTTGGCGATGATAACTTATAGTATAGTTGTGAACCTCATCTTGCATTTTTGTTAACATTAAGAATAAGGGACTTTTTTTGTCTATTTTTATTTCTTCTATTGGATCTAGCCCAACTAAGGTATTTGTATTATGTTTATCATCTTTTTTTAAGCCTGCTGTTTTAATATCTAAATTTAGCTCTCTTAAAACTTCACGGGCTACATTTAATTGTCCAATACCACCATCAACAATTATTAAATCTGGTCTTTTAAGTTTATCTTTTAATACTCTAAAATATCTACGATAAATTACTTCTCTCATAGTTCCATAATCATCATTTACATCACTAGTTATTTTAAATTTACGATATTCATTTTTAGCTGGTTCTCCATCTATGAAAACGACCATTCCTGAGACATTAAAATTACCAAATAAGTTAGAGTTATCAAATAATTCTATTCGACTTAATTTATCCATCTTTAAAAGAATTGCTAATTCTCTTAGAGCTTTAGTCTTTTTTTGTTCATCACGCTCAATTAGTGTTATTTGCTCGTTATAGTAATTTTCAGCATTTTCACAAGCTAACATAAGCATATTTCTTTTCTTACCACGCTTAGGAGTTATAAATTTAAGATCAAATGCTTCTGATAATATTTCTTTATTAATAAAATCTGGAACTATTACTTCTGAGGGCTTTATTTTATGTTTATCATAGAATTTAGAAATATAGGTTAGTAATTCCTCTTCGGCACTATCAATCATAGGGTAAATACTACTTTTATGATCAAGTAATTTGCCTCCTCTAATGAAGAGCATTTGAATTGAGAGATAATTATTTTTGGTATAATAACCAATTATATCTCTATTTAAATTATCATCTAATTCTACTTTTTGTTTTTCTAAGGTTATATTTATATAGTCTAATAATTCTTTATATTCTAAAGCACGTTCAAACTGAAGTTTTTCTGACGATGATAGCATTAATTCATTTAATTTTTTGGTTACGATTTCTGAATTTCCATTTAAAAAGGAGATTATTTCTTGTTTCATTTCATCTAGTGTATCTTGGGGAACTTCTCTGCAACAATAGCCTAAGCATTGGTTTATGTGGTAATATAGGCATTCTTTTTTTTCGTAATGACGACATTTTTTTAAGGGATATATTCTATTAATCATATCGACTACCTTTTTGGCTGCTGTTGTGCATGGATATGGGCCAAATAGTTTTGTATCCCTTCTTTTTTTGATATTGGGATTACGAACTACTATTAGTCTAAAAATTTTTTCGTTGGTTACCTCTATGTAAGGATAACTTTTATCATCACGTAGAAGTATATTATATTTAGGATCGTGTTTTTTGATGAGATTTATTTCTAGGAGTAGAGCTTCTAATTCACTAGAAGTAATAATATATTCAAAATCACAAATATCTCTTACAAGCATAGCAGTTTTACCTGTATGTGATGATTTAAAGTAAGATGACAGACGATTTTTTAAATTTTTTGATTTTCCTACATAAATTATAATCCCATTTTCATCCTTCATTAAATAGCATCCTGGTTTGTGGGGAACAAGCGATAGTTTTTGATCAATCATTTAGATTCTCTCCAAACTTCATACCATGATTTTAATTTAGACGTACCAGATCCTGCGGCATCTTTAATAAATGACCATGTTATAGAAAAATTTTTCTTTAAATCAGCTAATCCTTCTTTAGCACTACTACATGCATCCAAATTTTTCTCACAAGCATCAGCTGTAAGATCTAAATACTTCTCAACTGCTTTTGTCTTAATATTTTGATATTTAGTAGATAAGGTATTTTTATAATTTGGAAATTTTTCATCTATCTTACTATCTAGTGATATAAATAATTTTAGAGTTTTTAATTTGGCCTTTGTGTTTAATTCGTTGAAGGTTTTTCCTTTTATGGTTCCGCCATAGAAAAGAAAGTCTACAACACTTATAAATCCTTGCTTTAATTCTTGTGTTAGAGTTTTAGAATTTTTAGCTGTTGTATTGATTTGTTCAATATAATTTACAACGTCATCTTCAGTAGTTTTAGTTGAAGTAGTACTACTGTTTTTTTGGTTAGTAGAGGTATTAGCATTTAAATTATCATTTGTTGTCGTTTCACTTTCAGTAGTTTGGGCATCATCATCTTCATCATCTGCTATTGTAAAAGACACAGCTCTACTTATAACATCTATTTTTTTTACATCAGCTTCTTTTGGCGATAATTGATTGTTAACATCATCTAGAGTTAAGGATAATCTATCTCCAATATTGTAATCATCATCTGTTATAATTTTATATTCATCAGTATTATCTTCGGCTACGATTATATAATCATTTCCTTTATATTTTACTGTTGCTTCAATTGTTAAAAAATTATTTTTGCTTCTATTCATATAAAAAATAAGTCCTAAGATTGTTAGAATTAAAATAGTTATGATAATAATTAGGATAATTGTCGATATATCAATATTATTTTTCTTAACATTTACTTTTTTATCTTCCATTTAAATCCCTCTTTTCACTATTATTATAGCAGATTTTTATGAGAATTAAAAGAATTAACATCTACTTAGAGTTAATTCTTCTTTTTAAATTTCTTATTTTAGGTTTTGTTGATAAAACTGCCATATAGGTGTTGAACGATGTTTCTTCATCATAGGATAAATCTGTAAGGCCAATATTTTTTAATTCTTCCCTTAGGGAACTTATTTGACCAACTTTTAGTTTTCTATCTTTATCATCAACTGATCCATAGACCCCTATTAATCCAGGAGTTCCTGTTTTAAATATTATTTTAAAACTAGTCACATCAGCATAGCAGTATGGGTTATGCGTTATTAAATATTTATTTTTTACAAACTCTGTTTCTTCCGTGTCTAAATAGTTTTTAAACTGTCCTGTTGGAATATATACTGCTGGTCTTATGTTTAATTCACCTGGGAATGTTTGAGCATAAGGAGTTATTCTTTCAATATTATCACTAGTAAGGCTATCATTAACCCCTTTATTTAATTCTACTATATCACAATTAGTTAGTTTGGGATATTTATCCTCAAGAAATTTTTGATAAATTTTTAAATTTTCTTTTTGAGTTATTTCTAACCATTCTAGAAATTCTGTGCCATAAAGTAAATTTAAATTTACCTTTTCTTTAGTTGCTTGGTATTGAGAAATTAATTTTTGGAAATATTCTTCTATTGGTGTATAATCTTTAATCATTTCTATTACCTCTCTTTTCTAGCATACTATAGCACAAAGTTGTATTTATGTCAATTTGTTATAGTTGGAAATTGCAAAGAAAAAAACATCTTATAAAAGATGCTTATACTAACTTTAAGATAACCATTAAAGCGTTATCTCCTCTTCTTTCAGTTGTTTTAATGATTCTAGTGTATCCACCATTTCTTTCTTTATAACGTGGTGCTAATTCATTAAATACTTTATTTACACATTCCTTATCATTGTGTAAGAATGCTAAAGCTAGTCTTCTAGATACTAAAGTATTTTTCTTACCATAACTAATCATTTTATCAAAAAATTTTCTTACTTCTTTTGCTCTTGTTTCAGTAGTAGTAATAGTTTCATTTTGAATTAATTGCTTAGTTAAAGTGGCTAACATACTTCTTCTATGTTTATTGTCTCTTCCTAATTTTCTATAAGCCATAATATCCTCCTAACTAATCTTCATCTCTAAAATTTAGACCCATGCTTTTTACCTTGTCAATTACTTCTTTTAATGATTTTTTACCTAAATTACGTATTTTCATCATTTCATTTTCTGACTTATCTGTTAAGTCTCTTAATGTTAGAATTCCTGCTCTCTTCAAGCAATTATAAGCTCTAACACTTAAGTCTAAATCATCTATTGATGTTTCTAATATTTTTTGATTTGGATCTTCTGCCTTAGATGACATAAGTCCAGTTTCGTCAGCTATTTCATTCAAGTCTGCTAAAATTTCAAAGTGTTCAATTAAAATTCTACTTGCAAGTGCTACTGATTCTTCTGGGGTAATTGAACCATTTGTCCAAACTTCTAATATTAATTTATCATAGTTATTATCTTGTCCAACACGAGCAGTTTCTACTTCATAGTTTATTCTCTCTATTGGTGAATATAAACTGTCTATAAATATAACATTTTGTTTTGCTCTATCGCTGTATAAAATTTTGTTATCTTCTGCTCTTGTGTATCCACGTCCATTTGAAATAGTCATTTCCATATTTATACTTCCACCTTCAGCTAAAGTACAAATTGGTTGTTCTGGATTTAGTATTTCGATATCTGTATCACATTCGATATCTCCTGCTACTACCTCACCCTCTTTATCGCTTTGAATTCTTAATACTAGGTTATAATCATCTGAATGATTTTTAATAACAACACTTTTTAAATTTAAAACGATTGCTGTTACATCTTCTATTACACCATCAATTTTTTGAAATTCATGAGCAACACCGTCGATTTTAACGCTAGTAATAGCATCACCTGGTAGAGATGATAGCATTGTTCTTCTTAGGGCGTTTCCTAAAGTAGTTCCAAATCCTCTTTCCAATGGTTCTATTTCAAATTTTCCATAATTATCACTTTCAATGTATTCTTTTACCTTGTAATCAGGTTTTTCAAATTTTAACATTAACAACACTCCCTTTCTTAAAATTTAATGTAACTATCCACGGCGTTTTTTTGGTGGACGGCATCCATTATGTGGGATTGGTGTTTCGTCTGTTATTTTTGTTATTTCTAGTCCTGTTGATTGCAATCCTTTGATTGCAGCTTCACGACCAGCACCTAATCCTTTTACTTTTACTTCGGCTTTTTTCATTCCCATTTCTACAGCTTTATTTCCAGCCATTTCAGCTGCTTTTGATGCTGCATATGGAGTTGATTTTTTACTTCCCTTTATACCTAATGTTCCTGATGATGCCCAGCATACTGTATTTCCTTCTACATCAGTAGCTGTTACAACTGTATTATTAAAAGTTGATTTAATATGTATAACACCGTTTGGAACATTCTTCTTAACTTTACGTTTTCTTGCATTATATTTACCTTTTGCCATACAAGTTGACCTCCTTAATTACTTAATTAATTATTATTTTTTCTTATTAGCAACTACTTGTTTCTTTCCGCCTCTTGCTGTTACAGCGTTACGGTTTGTTCTTTGTCCTCTTACAGGTAGTCGTCTTATATGTCTTTTACCTCTGTAGCAACCTATTTCTTTTAATGATTTGATACTAAGTGCTACTTCTCTTCTTAAATCACCTTCAACTGAATGATTATCTAATTCTTTTCTTAATCTTGCTAATTCATCTTCAGTTAAGTCTTTAGTATTTTTATCTTTATCTACATTGGCATTTTTTAAGATTGTATTTGCTAAGCTTCTTCCAACACCATAAATGTAAGTTAAAGATATTTCAATTCTTTTATTATCTGGTATGTCAACACCTTTTATACGTGCCATAATTCTTTCCTCCTATAATTAACCTTGTTTTTGTTTGTGTTTTGGATTTTCACAAATCACCATAACTTTGCCTTTTCTTTTTATTACTCTGCATTTATCACAAATAGGTTTAACTGATGATCTTACTTTCATAATTCTTTCCTCCTATTTTTTATTATAAACTATACGCCCATGTGTTAAATCATAAGGTGATAATTCTATAACTACTGTATCACCTGGTAAAATACGTATATTGTTTACGCGCATTTTACCAGAAACATGGGCAACTACCTCGTGACCTCCGTCAAGTTCAACTTTAAATTTGCCACCAGGAATAATATCTACTACTTTTCCTTGGGTTTCAATAACGTCGCTCTTACTCAAAATAATCATCTCCTGTTATTATTTTTATCACCTATATATTATCAGCACTATTTTGAATATATAAGCTTTAATTTAAAATATTTTTTATTTCATTAAATATATCTTGTGCTGAGTCTTTTTCATGTATTTCTATTTTTCTTAAGATTCCTAATTCTTCATAATAATTTATTAGTGGATTAGTCTCAGTTAGATATGTATCAAACCTATTTAGGAATGTATTTTTATTATCATCGCTTCTTACTTTTAATGTGTGACCACATTTATCGCAGATACCGTCTATTCTAGGTCTTAATTCAGCTACATTAGTGTTATAAGATGTGCCACATGATGAACAAATCATTCTGCTTAGAGTTCTTTCTAAGGCTAAGTTTTTATCTATTTCCATATAAATTACAACGCCAATATCTTTATTTAACTCTTTTAACATATCTTTATAAATTTTTGCCTGCTCGACATTTCTTGGATAGCCATCTAGAATATATCCGTTATTGCAATCTACTTTACTAATTCTGTTTCTTAATAGATTTACTATTATTTCATTGCTAATTAGATTTCCTTGATCCATCTCTTGTTTTAGACTTTCTCCTAATTGGCTTCCAGAACTTATTTCATCGCGAAGTAAATCTCCGGTTGATATATGAGGAATATTATACTCCGCACTTATTAATTTAGATTGTGTTCCCTTACCAGCTGCTGGTGGGGCTATAAATATAATATTCTTCATTATCTACCTCTTCTTCCATAATTTCTATTTATTAAACTGCTTTCTAATTGTCTGCATGTCTCTAGTGCTACTCCGACAATTATTAGGATACTTGTTCCTCCAATACTTACACTAGTTGGTAAGTTTGTTGACATGAAACTTGAAACTACAATAGGAAGGCCTGCTACTACTGATATGAATATTGCTCCTATTAAAGTTATTCTTCCTAGAACAGTTTTTATATATTTTATAGTTTCCTTACCTGGTCTTACACCTGGAATATATCCGCCTTGTTTTGATAAGTTCTTTGATAATTCTTCTGGATTTACTTGAATAAATGTATAGAAGAAACTAAAAGCAAATATCAAAACTATATAAGCTACAAAACCTGTTGGAGTTGTGTAATTTACATATTTTTTAACGAATGTTACAAAACCATTTTCTGTTTTCATCAATCCGGCAATGAATGTTGGAACCGTAAATATTACTGATGCAAATATTACTGGCATTACATTAGCCGAATTTAATTTGAATGGAATATAATTTTGTTTTCCACCGTAAGACGATGTTGTTTGATTTGAATATTGGATTGGTATTCTTCTTTCTGATTCTTGAATAAATACTACTGCAACAATTATAATTATGTAAACTAAGATGAATAGAATATACTCTATTATTCCTAAAAATAATGATGAGTTATCTAATATAAGAGTTTTAAATGTATCTACAAATGATGCTGGAATGGTTGCCATAATACCTGCCATGATAAGTAAGGATATACCATTACCTATTCCTTTTTGAGTTATTCTATCGCCTAGCCATAAAAGGAATGCTGTTCCAGCTGTTAAAATTACAGTTATTTTTAAGTAATCAATAGCCGTTGCATCTTGTACTAGGGCAAATGACATTCCAAATCCTTCTAAGAAAGCTATACCAATTCCTAGGTATCTGTTTATTTGATTTATTTTTTGTCTTCCAGCAGCACCACTTTCTTTTAATTCTGTAAAGTATGGAAGTATATCCATCTGAAGTAGACTTGTGATGATGGTGGCTGAAATATATGGCATTACACCTAGAGCAAAAATTGAAAATCTTCGCATTGAACCACCTGTTATTGCATTTGCTAAATCACCAAAATCTACATTTCTAAGTGATGTAACTCCTGGTACAGGAATTGTTGTTCCTACAATAAATATAAATAAACATAATAATGTAAAACCTATTCTCTTTTTGATATCTTTATTTTTTGGACTAAATATTAGCTTAAGGTTCTCAAACATATTAGATCACCTCAGTTTTTCCACCATTATTTTCTATTTTTTCTTTAGCAGTTTCAGAAAATTTACTTGCTTTAACAGTTAATTTCTTTTCTAATTCTCCATTTCCTAAGATTTTTATTCCTGCTAATTCTTTTTTTACTAAACCAGTTTCTATTAATAATTCTGGTGTTACAACTGTATTTTCTTCAAAATTATTTAAATCGCTTACATTAACACAAGCATATACTTTTCTAAATCTTGCGTTACTGAATCCTCTCTTTTTTAATCTTCTATATAAAGGTAATTGTCCACCTTCGAAGTTTGGTCTTACTCCGCCTCCTGATCTTGCGTTTTGACCTTTTTCTCCACGTCCTGATGTCTTAGAAAATTTTCCACCACGTCCAACTCTTTTTTTACTGTGAGTTGAACCGATAGCTGGTTTTAATTCATGTAATTTCATTATCCTCTAATCTCCTCTATACTTTTTCCTCTTAAAGCTGCTACGTGAGCTATACTTTTTTGGTTTTTCAATGCTTCAAGTGTTGCTCTAGCTGTATTTACTTTTGTACTTGATCCAAGACTCTTTGATAGGACATCCTTTACACCAGCTAACTCTAAAACATCTCTTACTGGACCACCGGCTTTAACTCCAGTACCTTCAGTTGCAGGTTTTAACATAACTCTTACTGCACCTTGTTTTGAAATAATTTCATGAGAGATTGTACGATTTTCTACTAAATCAACAGTTATTAAATTTTTAGTGGCTGCTTGTGTAGCTTTTTTAACTGCATCTGGCATTTCTTTTGCCTTACCAGTTCCTAAGCCAACTTTTCCTTTTTTATTTCCAACTACAACGATAGCTAAGAAACGGAATTGACGACCACCTTTAACAACTTTTGTAACACGTTTGATATCGATAACTTTTTCTTCTAAATCACTTTTTGGTCTAGAAAAATTACCATTACGACGACGACGTCTATTATTGTTATTATTATTTTTACGTGATTGAACTTTCTCGTTTGTTTTTTTAACGTTTTCTTCGTTCATGAGTTTTCCTCCTTATTAGAATTCTAAGCCGTTTTCACGTGCTGCTTCTGCTAAAGCTTTTACACGACCATGATATAAGTACCCACTTCTATCAAAAACAACTTCTTTTATTTTTTCTTTTTTAGCTCTTTTAGCAATTTCTGCACCGATTAATTTAGCAGCTTCTACATTTCCACCGTTTGTGATTTTTAAATCTTTTTCTAAGGTAGATGCACTAACTAAAGTAATACCTTTAGTATCGTCGATGATTTGAGCTGATATATTAGCATTTGATCTGAAGACACTAAGTCTAGGTCTTTCGGTAGTACCGCTAAGAGTAGCTCTAATTCTTTTGTGTCTTTCTAAACGCTTTTCGTTTCTCGAAATTTTATTAATCATAAAGCATATCTCCTTTACTTACTATTTAGATGCCTTTTTTCCTTCTTTACGACGGATAAATTCATCTTTGTAACGAATTCCTTTACCCTTATATGGTTCTGGTCTTCTTAAATCTCTTATTTCTGCTGCAAATTGTCCTACAGCTGCTTTGTCAATACCTGATAATTTGATTTCTGTATTACTTACGGCTTCAATTGCGATACCGTTTGGAATATCTAAATTATCTAGATGAGATTTACCATCTTGTACTGATAAAGTATTTCCCTTTAAGTTAAAACGATAACCTACACCAACAATTTCTAATTCTTTAGTATAACCTTCTGTTACACCAATAATCATATTGTTTATAAGTGCATTTATTGTACCATGCATTTTGTTTGTTTGTTTTGCATTGTCTAATTTTTCAACAGTTATTTTATTATCATTAACACTTACCTTTATTGATGGAATAACATTTAATGATAATTCTCCCTTAGGTCCTTTAACTGTTACTGTTTGTTCTTTTATTTCAACATTAACGTTTTCTGGTATTGTTAATATTCTTTTACCAATACGACTCATATTTTCTCCTCCTTATTACCAAATATACGCGATTACTTCGCCACCAACATTATTCTTACGAGCTAACTTATCAGTCATAACTCCTTTTGATGTCGAAATAATGGCAATTCCTAATCCGTTTAATACATATGGAATGTCTTCAGCCTTAGCATATACGCGAAGACCAGGTTTAGAAATTCTTTTTAATCCAGTAATAACTCTTTCTTTATTTTGAGAATATTTTAAAGTTAATGTTAAGATATTTTGAACGTCATTTTTATTGATACTAAAATTTGTAATGTAACCTTCATCTTTTAAAATTGTAGCTATTTGCTCTTTCATCTTTGATGATGGCATAGTTACAGTTTTGGCACGATTTTGGTTAGCGTTACGAATTCTTGTAAGCATATCTGCGATTGGATCTGTCATTTATAAATCCCTCCTTCTAATATTCACTAGTTAAATTACCAACTAGATTTTTTAACACCTGGTATTTGACCTTTGTAAGCTAATTCTCTAAAACAAATACGGCAAACACCAAATTTTCTCATTACAGCATGTGGTCTTCCACATCTTTGGCAACGAGTATATTCTCTAACTTTAAATTTTGGTTTTCTATTTGATTTTACAACCATTGATTTTCTTGCCATTTTTTCCTCCTTATTTCCTAAAAGGAACTCCAAGTTCTTTTAACAAGTCAAATGCTTCTTCGTTAGTTTTAGCACTAGTTACAATTACAATATCCATTCCTCTTACTCTTACTACTTCATCAAAATTAATTTCTGGGAAGATTAATTGTTCTTTAATTCCTATTGTATAATTTCCTCTTCCATCGAAGCTTTTTGGAGATAATCCTCTGAAATCTCTTACGTTTGGTAAGGAAATTGAGATTAATTTATCTAAGAATGTATACATTCTCTCTCCTCTTAGAGTAACTTTACAACCTATTTTATTACCTGCTCTTAATTTAAAACCAGCTATTGATTTTTTTGCAGTTGTAGCAATAGGTTTTAATCCTGTTATTTTTTCTAGATCAGATATTGCTGCATCTAGCATTTTTGAATTTTGTGTTGCATCTCCAACACCCATATTAACAACGATTTTTTCGATTTTTGGAACTAGCATTACTGTACTGTAATTGTGTTTTTTCTTTAAACTTGGAACAACTTCAGTTCTATATTTTTCTTCTAGGCGGTTCATTAGAAATCCACCCTCCTTCCAAATTAAATTAGTTTATCTAATTTATTTTTCTTCTTTTTTTGTGTTTTTCTTTGTTTCAGTCTTTTTTTCTTTTGTAGTTTGAACTACTTTTACATTAGATCTATGAATTGGTGCTTCTGTTTTTACAATTTCACCAGTTCCGTTATTATATTTAGGTTTAATATGTTTTGTAACGATATTAACACCTTCAACGATAACTTTATCACCTAATACTTTTGTAATCTTACCTTCTTTACCTTTACTAGCGCCTGCTATAACGGTAACTTTATCTCCAGTTTTTAGTTTCACGTTTAATTTCCTCCTTTTATATTTTAGAAATTATAGCACATCTTTAGCTAAACTTACGATTTTCATGAAACCTTCATCTCTTAATTCACGTGCTACTGGTCCTAAAACACGAGTTCCGACTGGAGTTTTATCATCTTTGATTAATACACAAGCATTGTCATCAAATTTGATATAACTTCCATCTGCTCTTCTAACTCCAAACTTACTTCTAACAATAACTGCTTTTACAACTTTACCTTTGCCAACGTTACTATTAGGAGTCGCTTTTTTTACTGTACCAACAACGATATCACCGATGTTACCAGTTTTTACTTTACTACCACCAAGAACTCTAATTACTAATAACTCACGAGCTCCACAGTTATCAGCCACTTTTAGACGGCTTTCTTGTTGTATCATTTAATTTCCTCCTTCCAACTAAAGAGATTATAGAATAACAGCTTTTTCAATAATTTCTGCAAGTTCGTATCTTTTTGTTTTTGATAATGGTCTAGTCATAACTAGTCTTACTTTATCTCCAACATGTGCTTCATTATTAGCATCATGAGCTGCATAATTCTTAGAATATTTAACTCTCTTTTTATAAATTGGATTCATTTTATAAGTTTCAACTTTTACAGTGATTGTTTTATCAGCTTTATCACTTACAACAATACCAATTAATTCACGCTTTTTATTTTCATTCATAAGGACAATCCTCCTTTTAACCTTCTATTTCACGTTCTCTTAGAACAGTCTTAAGTCTTGCTACAAATTTTCTTAATTCATGAATACGAGCTGGATTTTCAAGACTGCCTGTAGCTTGTTTGAATCTTAATTTTAATAATTCTTGCTTTGATTCAGCTATTTTATTTTTAATTTCTTCAGTGGTTAATTCTCTTATTTCTTTAGTCTTCATTCTTATCACCACTTTCTTCTTTCATTACAAATTTACATTTGATTGGTAATTTATGTGATGCTAATCTTAATGCTTCTCTTGCTGTTGCTTCATCTACACCATCAATTTCAAACATGATTTTTCCTTCTTTAACTACAGCTACCCATACTTCTGGTTCACCTTTACCTTTTCCTTGACGAGTTTCAAGAGGTTTCTTTGTTAAAGATAGATTTGGGAAAATATTTACCCATACCTTTCCACCACGTTTCATATATCTTGTCATAGCAACACGAGCTGCTTCTATTTGATTAGCTGTTACCCAAGCTCCACTTTTTGCCATTAGACCATAACGGCCAAAGTGAAGTTCAGTGTTTCCTTTACTCTTTCCTTCATATTTTAAACGGAAAGTTTTTCTATGTTTAGTTCTTTTTGGCATCAACATGAGAATTACCTCCCTTATTATCTAAGATTTCTCCCTTATAGATCCATACCTTTACACCGATTTTACCATAAGTAGTATCAGCTTCGCTAGTAGCATAATCTATATCTGCTCTTAGAGTATGTAGTGGAATAGTTCCGTCTGAATATCCTTCACTTCTTGCGATATCAGCTCCACCTAAACGTCCAGATACTAAAGTTTTAATTCCTTTAGCGCCTGCTCTCATTGTATTTCTAATAGCTTTCTTTTGTGCAATTCTAAATGATGCACGATTTTCTATGTTATGGGCAATTGTATCTGCAACTAATTTAGCTACTAAATCTGGATTTTTAACTTCGATAACAGAGATTTGAATGTCTTCGTTTACTAACTTAGAAACTACTTTTTTAACATTTTCAATTTCTGTTCCTTTTTGTCCAATAACTAAACCAGGTTTTGATACGTACATAATTACTTCACATCTTTTAGGATTTCTTTCAATGATTATTTGAGAAATACCAGCTGATGCAAATTTCTTTTCTAAATATTCACGAATTTTAACATCGTTATTTAAATATTTAGAATAATCTTTATTATTGGCATACCATTTTGACTCCCAGTCTTTATTAATACCTATTCTAAGTCCGACTGGACTAACTTTTTGTCCCATTAACTAATCCTCCTTTACTTTATTTTTCACCAACTATTATTGTTATGTGACTAGTTTTATGATCGTTTCTTCCTACATGTCCACGTGAATCCATTTTAGCTCTTTTCATAACTATTCCTTCATCAACGTAACAAGTTTTCACATATAATTTTTCTTCTTGCATATTATGATTATTTGTAGCATTTGCGATTGCGGAATTTAATACTGTTTCAATTTTTCTTGCCGCTCTTTGTGGTTGATTTGCTAAAATACTTCTAGCTTCATCAACGCTTTTTCCTCTAATTAAATCGATAATTAATCTTGTTTTACGAGGAGCTATTCTAACAGTTTTAGCAACTGCTTTTGCTTCTGTCATTTGCATCACGCCTCCTTAAGTTTCTTATTTATTTCTTATCTGCGCCGTGTCCACCAAATTTACGAGTCATTGAAAATTCACCTAATTTATGTCCTACCATATCTTCAGTAACATAAACTGGAATGAATTCTTTACCATTATGTACTGCAAAAGTGTGTCCAATAAAATCAGGATAAATTGTTGAACGACGAGACCATGTTTTTATAACTTCTTTTTTTCCAGATTCATTCATTTTTTGAACCTTTGTTAACAATCTTTCAAATACGTAAGGTCCTTTTTTTAAACTTCTTGCCATCTAAATTCAATCCTTTCTTTATTTTTTCTTGCGACTGCTCACGATATATTTATCTGATGCTTTTTTGTTTTTTCTAGTTTTGTAACCTAGTGCTGGTTTACCCCATGGAGTCATTGGTCCACTTCTACCGATTGGAGCTCTACCTTCACCACCACCATGTGGGTGATCATTAGGGTTCATAACAGATCCACGTACTGTTGGTCTGATCCCCATATGTCTCTTACGTCCTGCTTTACCAATTTTTACTAATGAATAATCTTCATTTCCTACTGTACCAATTGTTGCACGACATGTTCCTAAAATTTTTCTTTGCTCTCCACTTGCTAATCTTACTAGAACATACTTTCCTTCACGTCCTAAGATTTGAGCACTTGCTCCTGCACTTTTTGCAATTTGTCCACCTTTACCAGGTCTTAATTCAATATTATGAATTACAGTACCTACTGGAATGTTCATAATTTCCATAGTATTACCAATCTTAACATCTACTTTAGAACCTGATTCTACGATATCTCCAACTTTGATTCCTTTAGGAGCAATAATGTATGATTTTGTTCCATCTTTATAGGCAATTAAAGCAATATTAGCTGATCTGTTTGGATCATATTCAATACTTTTTACAGCTGCTGTTATTCCATCTTTAATTCTTTTGAAATCAATCATACGATATTTTCTCTTTTCACCGCCACCACGGTGTCTTACGGTAATTCTACCTTGATTATTACGACCCTTAGATTTTGGCTTTCTTTTAAGTAGACTTTTCTCAGGAGTAGACTTAGTAATTTCATCGCTATGCAAATAACTCATATTTCTTTGAGCATTTGTATTAGGTTTTAAGTTTCTTATTGCCATTTTCTTTTCCCTCCTTTTATTAGTCGAAACTAATAGTACTACCTTTCGCTAATTTTACAATAGCTTTTTTGTATCTATTAGACTTACCAGTATATCTTCCCACTCTTTTGTTTTTTGGGTGAGTATTCATTATATTAATCTTTTCAACTTTAACATCGAAAAATTCTTCTATTGCTTTTTTTACTTGAGGTTTTGTTGCTCTTACGTCAACTTTAAAAACATATTTTCCATCTGCTTCCATACCTGCAGTTTTTTCTGTTATTACAGGTGCAAAAATTATATCATAATTAGTCACGTGATAGCACCTCCTCTAATTTCATTAATGCTTTTTCAGTGATTAACATATTATCAGCACTTACAACATCAAATGTATTAACTTCCTCTGTTGTAACTACTTTTACGTTTGCTAAATTTCTGGCTGATAAGCATACATTTTCAGTTAATTCATCAACTACTACTAACACTTTATTAGTAACAATATCTAAGTTAGTTAATAAATTAATCATTTCTTTAGTTTTACTAGTTTCAAAGTTAATTTCATCAACTACTATTAACTCTTTATCAATTACCTTATAAGATAATGCTGATAATAGAGCTAATCTTCTTTCTTTCTTGTTCATTTTCTTTGTGTAATTTCTATTTGGAGTTGGTCCAAATACAATTCCACCGCCACGCCATTGAGTAGCTCTAATACTTCCTTGACGAGCGTTACCAGTTCCTTTTTGTCTCCAAGGTTTTCTTCCACCGCCACGAACTTCTGATCTAGTCTTTGTTGAAGCAGTTGCTTGACGACTATTTGCCATGTTTAATACAATAGCATTATGTAATACAGCATCATTTGGTTCTATTGCCCAAATGTTATCTTTTAAATTTATATCCTTAACCTTTTCACCTTTAAGGTTTAACATCTTAGTTTTAGACATTATTTTTTCCTCCTTTAGCATCACAGATTGTTATTTTATTTTCTATATTATATATGAAATATTATTCTTCTGTTTGTGATGGTGCTTCTTCAGTAGTATTTTCTTCTGCTACTTCATTATAAGTAATTAATTCAGTTTGTGGATTAATCTTATTTTGATTTTTAATAGCAGTTTTAACTAATACTAATGATTTCTTTGGTCCAGGAACATTTCCTTTAATTAAGATAACATTATTTTCAAGATCAATTTGTATTACTTCTAAGTTTTGAATAGTAACTTGTTCGTTACCCATATGTCCAGGCATTTTCTTTCCTGGCAAAACTCTTTTTGGTAACATTGTACCTAATGAACCTACACCACGATGATATTGGCTACCATGACCCATTGGTCCACGTGATTGATTCCAACGTTTAATAACACCTTGTGTTCCTTTTCCTTTAGAAGTGCCAGTTACGTCAACCATCTCTCCTAGAGAAAATATATCAGCTTTAAGTTCTTGACCTAAAGTATATTCGCTAACATCTACACCTCTAATTTCTTTTAAGAAGCGCTTAGGTGTTGTATTAGCTTTTTTTAGATGACCTGTTTCAGGTTTGTTGCTACGATTTTCTTTTTTCTCTACTGTTGCTAATTGAATTGCGTTGTATCCATCGTTTTCAACAGTTTTAATTTGACTTACGATATTTGGTTCAACTTCAATTACAGTTACTGGTACTATTTTACCATTAGTAGCAAAAACTTGAGTCATCCCAATCTTACGACCTAAGATTCCTTTCATTTTTATTCCTCCTAATATTTGATTTGTATATCAACACCACTTGGTAAATCAAGATGACTTAATGCATCTATTGTCTCTTTACTTGGGTTATTGATGTCTATTAATCTTTTGTGTGTTCTCATCTCAAACTGTTCTCTTGAATCTTTATACTTATGAACAGCTCTTAAAATTGTGAACTTTTCGATTTCGGTAGGTAGTGGTACAGGTCCACTTACTTCTCCACCTGTTCTTTTTACTGTTGCAACTATTTTGCTAGCTGCATCATCAATTATCTGGTGTTCATATGCCTTTAATTTGATTCTTACCTTTTGATTAGACATATTCACTCCTCCTTTCGCTTATATCTTTGTATAAACTTGCTCCGAACAAATTACCTGCTACGCTTGATTTTTTGTTTTATTATTTTACAACTTAACCGGGCGTATCAGCAACTTTGCACATCTTCGCCATCTACACGATTGTTATTGTACTATATATTTAGTGCTTTGGCAAGGGGTTTTTGACATTTTTTTAGCTTTTTTTCATAAGGGTTTATTTATAATATATACTATAAAATTACCACTTTTTATTTTTTATTAAAGATGATGAATTTTTCTTATTTATTTACACTCTACTCTTAATTTAGTTATTATTTAAAATTATTTTAATTATTATGTTGTTATTAGTGATATAATATTAATTACTTGGATTGGAGATGATTAATTGTGTATTGTAAAAAATGTGGAACTTATAATTCTAATAATTCACTACGTTGCAAAAAATGTGGCGATTATTTGGTAAATCAGTATTTGGATGCTAATAGTGATATACAAGATAAAAATTTAGATGATGTTGATGATAATGATAGAGAATTAAGTAATAATAAGAAGAAACAGGATGAAGAAAAGGCTAGTAAAAATAATAAGAGTTCAAAAAATAAAAATTCTAATAAGAGAAATCATCGTGGATTTAATAGTCGTAAGAATTCAAGAAGTAATAACAAAAAGACTAATGATAAAAAAGATAAAGGTAGAGATAAAAATAGAAATTCTTCTCGTAAGAGAGATGTAGTTGTTGAGAAAAATAGTGGTTGTTTTTCAAAAATAATTATTTCATTTCTTATTTTGATTGTATTTATCTTATTTATAGTATGTAGTGGCTTAGGATTATATATATTCCAAGATAAAGTGGTAAAGGTGCCTGATGTTGTAAACTTAACTCGAGATGATGCTATAAAAGTACTGCAAGATAATGAACTTAATTATAAAATCACTTATAAAAAAACTGATAATAGTGATTCTATTGATATAGTCATGGAGCAGAAAGAGGCTGCTGGTAAGTATATTTTAAAAAACAAGAGTGTTACTATAACAGTTGGCGCTAGTGATAAAGATAGCGATGATGATACATCAGATAATACTGATGAAAATAGTTTGAAGGTTATAAATTTAGTTGGCAAAACTAAGGAAGAAGCTATTAAATTGTTAAAGAGTAATAAAATAAACTATACTATTGAAGAAGTAACTTCTGATGAAGATAATGGCATTGTAATTAGGCAGAATCCTTTGGATGGTACTACTGTTAGTAAAAATACTATTGTTACACTATATGTATCTAATGGTCAAGGAGATAAAACTTCTGATAATGCAAATAGCGATGATAATGATGATACTTTAGATAGTAATCAATAAAAAATTTAGATTTATATTTATTATTATAGAAAACAGACTCGTTAATGTTTTTCTTTTTATAATTCTAATTTATTAAATAAATATGTTAAATCTTCTTCGGAGATACAAAAATTTAGATTTCTTGATGTTAATGCTGTCTTTGATAAATTAGTTGTTCCAGTTATTCTTAATGATAGTTTTATTTTTCCAGATTCTAGAGAACTTAAAAAATTAGAAAATGATTTTAATTTATAAGTGGTCATTTTATAATATTTAAAATACTCATGCTCCCCTACTTTATTTGGCCAAGCTTTTACTAGTACTAAAAATTGTAATTTTTGTAATAATCTTTTTTCTAATTTATCAAAGCTCCAGTAAGTGGTTTTATCTATTAATTCTTTTCTTTTATTATAAATATTTAAATAAAGTTTTTTCTCTTGATAATCTACTTTTAATAAAAAATAATAATTTGAATCTGATATTGTTTTTTTGCTTGCTGTTACAGTTAATTTTAGTTTTTGTTGATTTGGATATAAGATATTTTTTGTGCCATATAAGCTATTTAATCTGGCTATTTCTTTTTTTGTAGGTCCTGTTGGAGTTAAATTAAATAATGTTACTAGAGCTTTGCTATAACTTCTTTTTACTTTAATAGTTAAATTATTAGGTATTTCAAGGTTAGCTTTTTTTAAATAATAATTAAAAGTACTATTAACGCTTGGAAATCCTTGATTGGTACTTTTTAGATATTCTAATTTTTTTATCTTTTTAAATTGGTTATATAATTGTTCTATTTTGTTGCCCATAAATTCCTCCTCTACTTATATCATTCGACATAGATTTGGAATTTCCTTTTTATTTTGAAAATTTTTTTGATAATTAAAAAACTACTAGCAATTTGGCTAATAGTTATATAGTTATTGATTATTTTCTTGCGTAGTATTTTCCTCGGTAGCAACAGTTGGACTAGTATTTTCATCGTCGTTAATAATAGTAAATGCTTCTACTTTATTTATATCTTTATATGTTGCTGTTAGTTTACAATCTAGCACTTTAGAATCTGTTATAGTAAGAAGATTTGTGTAGTCAATATTCATAGTAATGGTATCATTTTCAGTTGTGATATCAATTTCTATTAAATCATCATCATGGTGTTCAGGGATTAATTTTGATAGTTTTAGATTGTAAACATATTCTTTTTTTCCTGATGAGTAAGTTGTTAAATGCTCCAAACTAGATTGTTTGATATATTCTAGAATATTAGATAATTCTATGTATTTGCCATCTATGGCATCATAGATATCTTTTGCTTTTATTTGAGAATAATTATCATCTTGTTTTTGATAGTAGTTATCTTTGACTTTATAATAAGTTGTGGTGCTATCATCACTTTTTTTATCTATAATTAAATTATCTTGATATGATTTACCGCTATAATTATATTTTTTATCAATTGTTTTTGATACTTGATTGTTATTTTCTTCAGTTTGCTCTTCTTCTTTTAGCGCAACTTCGATATCATAGGTATAATTTTTTGATAACTGCTTTAAGAGACTAGTTTCTTGATGTTTTATTTTTATTTGTTCTTTAGGTTTAGTTTCTGTTTTTTTATTATAGTTATAATTATGACGTACATTTGTTACATTTAGAGCTATGATAATAGAGATTATAAGTAGTAAAATGCCTAGTAGTTCTGTTTTTTTATTTAAATTTTGAGGAACTTGTTCATTTTTATTACTATATTTATTTTTTATTTTGTCTAAATGTAGTCGTCTTTTTCTTACTCTTATTTTTTTTGTTTTATTGTTTTTTTTCATAATTATTTTAACACCTTACCTATCAATTGTTCTTTTTTTATTCCATTTATGTAATCTTTAGCTGATACTCTTTTTTTTCCTTCTAGAGCTAAGGATAATATTTTAATTAACTTATCTTTAGTTGTACATATTATTCCATCTTTTTCTATTTTTATTATTTCTCCATATTTTGTTGGGGTATAGTTTTCTAATATTTCTACTTCATATATTTTTACCCTTTTGTCATCTAAGTAACAGTACGCTGCGGGGATTGGGTTTAGTCCTCTTACTAAGTTTTTTATGTCTTGGGCTTTTTTGGAAAAATCTATTTTTTCATCCTGTTTACTAACATTGTAAGCATAAGTTACTTTAGATTCATCTTGAGGGATGGGAGTTATTTCATTGTTTATTATTTGCGGTAATGTTTTAATTAAAAGTTCACTTCCTAAATTAGACATTTTTTGATATAACTCTCCTAAAGTCATATTATCAGAAATAGGCATTTTAGCTTGTGCTAAGATATCACCGGCATCCATCTTAGGAGCCATATTCATAATAGTTATTCCTGTTTCTTTATATCCTCTTATGATGGCCCAATGAATAGGCGCTCCACCTCTTAATTCTGGTAAGAGAGAACCGTGTACATTGATACAGCCATATTTAGGAAAATTAAGAATTTCTTTAGGAACAAATTGACCATAAGCACATGTAATTATTATATCAGGTTTTAGAGATAAAATTTTTTGATAATCTTCATTTAAATTTTGGGGTTGAAAAACTTCAATATTGTGGTCCAAAGCTATTTTTTTTGTTTCGGGATATTCTATTTTGCCTTTTCTATTTTTTTTACGATCTGGTTGACATACTAGCATTATTACATTACAACTTTCGATTAGACTATTTAATATAGGAACTGCAAATGATGGAGTTCCCATAAATACTACTTTTAAATTTTTCATAACTCACCTTTTTTCTATAAATAGATTATAACATAAATAAGATAAAATGACTAAACAAAGTTTATTAGAATTTCATTAGATAAATAATAATATTTAGGATTTATATAAATATAGTTATCTTTTATTAATAATTTATTATCATCAAGTAATTTGGCTATATTATATAAATTTAGGATATTAGTGTTGTATTTCTTATTAAATTCTAAGATATTTATACCTTTTATTTTTCTAAATCCTAATATTAGGCTATTGGATATTTGTAAGTTTTTATCTTCTTTAATAATATTTTCGATATAATTATTTTTTAGGTATTTAGTTAAATTCTTTGTATTTGTTTGACGTTCTTTATTTATATAACTTACTGCTCCTAAGCCAAAGCCATAATAACTACCGTTATCCCAATAATTTAAATTGTGATGTGATTCGTAGCCTTTTTTGCAATAATTACTAGTTTCATAGTGAATATAACCATTAGAGGTAAGAGTTTTAGTAATATATTTATACATTTTGTATTCTATATCTTCATTTATATATTCTCTGTTCCTTATGCCAAAAATTGTATTTTCTTCAATGATAAGGCTATAATAAGAAAGATGTGGTATGTCTAAATCTAGATAAGTATTTAAATCTTTTTTTATAATATTTATATCAGAATTTACACCATAAATTAAATCAATAGAAATATTATAAATATTTTCTTTTTTTAAGTTTTTGATAACTTCAGCAGTTTGATTATATGTATGATTTCTGTTAAGTTCTTGTAAAATTTCCGGTTGGAATGATTGAACGCCAAGACTAACTCGATTGACTTGATATTTTTTTAAAAGTTTAATTTTAGCAGGTGTTAAGAGTTCTACATTTGATTCTATACTAAATTCTAGATTGGGACTTTTATTAAATAGATTTGTTATGTTAAGTAATTCTTCTAATTCGTTATAATCTAGACTTGTTGGGGTTCCACCGCCTATATATATTGACTCTACGGGCTCATTTTTATATCTAGAAATTATTTCTTTTTTTAAAGATGCGAGATAATTTTGAATATATTTTTTATTATATAATAATTTAGGAAAATCACAATAAGAACAAATATGGGGGCAAAATGGGATATGAATATAAATATACATTAGAATAATCCTTTTATATTATAATCATCATCTATATCAATTCGTTCATAGTTAGCATGTTTTGATAGACCTGGCATTGTCATGATAGAGGCTAAGTATACGACAATAAAACCTGCTCCGGTATAGATATTAATATCTTTTATGGTTATTTCATAATCTTTAGGATAACCTAATAATTTAGGATTGTCTGAAATTGAATACTGGGTTTTAGCAATGCAGATTGGTAATTTATCTAGCTTTAATTCTTCTAATTTTTTGATTTTTGAAGTTGCTTCTTTGGTATACTTTATATCCTTAGCATGATAGATTTGGGTTGCTATTGTTTTTATTTTTTCTTCAATAGTCTCATTTACATCATATAATAATTTAAAATCTTGTTTATTATCACAAATTTTCATAACAGTATTTGCTAGTGAGATTGCACCTTCTCCACCTTTAGCATAAGCGTTACTTACAGCAAATTCAACATGCATATTATTAGTAAATTTCTTAACTATTTCTATTTCTTCTTTGGTATCAGTTGCATATTGATTTAGGGCAACGACGATGTTTTTAGTATATTTAGACATATTTTCGATATGTACTTTTAAATTTTCTAGGCCTTTAAGTAATGATTGTGGATTATAATCTTGGATATTTTCTTTTTTTACATTAGCATTATATTTTAGGGCTTTGATGGTTGCTACTATAACAATACAATTAGGAGCTAGATTAGCTTTTCTGCATTTGATATCTAGAAATTTTTCTGCTCCTAAGTCAGAACCAAAACCCGCCTCAGTGATGACGTAATCTGCTAGTGATAGGCCTAATTTTGTTGCAATGATACTGTTTGCTCCTATTGAAATATTTGCAAATGGTCCACCATGAATTATGACAGGGTTATGTTCTAGAGTTTGGACTAAATTTGGTTTAATAGCGTCCTTTAAAATTACTGCTAGCGAGCCTGTTAATTTTAAATCTTTAGCGTATATTGGTTTCCCTTCTTTATTGTAGGCTATTAAAATATTTGCAAGATTATTTTTTAAATCTTTAAAATCATTACTAAGACAAAGAATGCTCATTATTTCTGATGCGGCGGTTATATTAAAGTGTTCTTGATGGTGTGCTAATTCAACATTTCTTAGGGCACGGTCGTTCATATCAAGGCAACGCCTAAAGCAAATATTTTTAGGATCAATTTCTAGTTCGTTACCAAAATAAATATGATTATCAATAGCAGCACTTATTAAATTATTAGCCGTTGTTATAGCATGAAAATCCCCAGTAAAATGAAGATTAATATCTTCCATGGGCACTACTTGAGAATAACCTCCTCCTGTTGCTCCTCCTTTTATTCCAAATACAGGGCCTAGGGATGGTTCTCTTAAAACAGCTAGTGATTTTTTATTTAGTTTTGATAAGGCATCATGAAGACCTATACTTACAGTTGTTTTTCCCTCACCATATGGTGTAGGATTAATTGAGGTTACTAAAATAAGTTTCCCTTGCTTTTCTTGTTTTATTTGATTGTAATTTATTTTAGCTTTATAGCATCCATATTGTTCAATGTAATTACTAATATTTAATTTTTGAGCTATTTTATATATAGGCTCCATTTTTGTGCTTTTAGCAATTTCAATATCAGTCATGCAATCAACTCCTTAAATTTCTTCAATTTCCTCTTTTTTCTTTTTATATATTTTATAAATTATTACTAGTAATATTACAATTAAAGCGATTAAAATAATAGGTTTTAGTTTGCTAAACACTTGATTTATAGCACTTTCGTGTTTTGTTGCCATCTGTTTAGAATCTCGTTTTATTTTATATTCAATATTTGTATCTTGATAGTTTTTATCAGTTATACTCCAAGTATAATAATTATCTATTTTAGTACCATTAGTCTTTTCTACTTCATATGGCGAAGTGATATTTATTTCAATATTTTTATCATTTAAGCAGCTAAATTGACCACTTAATTTTATTTCAAAATAATCATCAGTACTATTGAATTCATAATTTTCAAAACATTGAGTTATATATTGGGCATACATAAATTCTTTTTCTAAATAATTATATGTTAAGGTGGCTATGACTTTATCTGATGATTTTTTGATATGTTTTTTATAGTAAGTATCATGATTTGAAAAAATAGGTTCTTGACGTTCTTTTAAAATACTATATTCTAAAGATGTTGAAGTTATATCCGGATTTTCATTTTCATGGGCTAAATCATAGGCATTTTTAGGAAGAGCAAAAACTATTTTTTCATCGAAGGTCTTGCTAATATTTAAATTATATGTAATAGTATCTGGTTCATAGTTATTACTACTACATCCTGATAAAATACTTAAAGATAATAGAATTAGTAGTAAAGATTTTAGTTTTGAGATTGTTTTCATTGTAACCAACTCCTTATATTCTTTTATTTACTGTTAAAGGCCCATGCTTGACGCCAACCACATATTCCACTATCACTACATTTATCTTTGCGATTATAAGTCGTATTCCAAAGCTTTTTCATAGTGTAGCAGCCATTTAAAGCTCTTTTACCGACCTCATATAAATACACTTCATTAGAAGAACAACTTTTACCAGGGCCTACAACAACGTAATGACCAGGAATTAGTAATACTACACCATCTCCTTCATCAACTGCTTTTTTGATAGCATTTGCCTTAGCTTTAGAATAATTTGCAGATTCATTGTGACCAATAATTTCCTTTGATTGAAGATTAAATTTATTTAATAATCCTTTATTGGTAAACCACTCATATCCTAAGGCTCCACCAGAATGTCCATTTGCACAGACATAGTCTCTGATAGTATTTGGAGTTACAGTTTTGCCACTAAAGGCGTTAGCAACTATTGCGAGTGATGTTAAGCCACATCCAGATGAACACATAGTCTTACTAGTACAATTGTTTTTCCAAGTTGTTGGGGTACATTGGTTATAATATTTAAATTGTCCTTTAGCTGAACCTGATCCTTTGCTGGAAACAGAGATTATTTTACGTCCACCATCATATTGAATTTTATATTCTGGGGGCATAGTTTTTAGAACACAGTCTGATGACTTATCATCCCATTCATAATTACCGCTATTAGCCTGGCATTTCTTTTTATTAATAGCTATTTGATTTTTAATGCCTTTTTGCGTTACATTGAGACACTTTTGATAATCAACACTAACGCCTATGACATTATTTAGTAAAACATTTGTTATAGTTGGTACTAAAAAGACAAATATTGAAAATAATAATCGTTTGCCTGCACGCTTTAAATTTGTTGGCATATCTTCCTCCGATGATGAGGTAATACTTTTTGCTAAATCAAGAGCAAGCATTACTATTAAACCGATAGGTATTATTATAAAGGCCATTTGTAATAATTTTTTGATAAAATAACTAGTTCTTAGTACGGCTATATTTTCACAGGCTTTAAATACTAATAAAGTATTTATATATTTCATTACTAACACCTCGCTATAGTTTTATTATATATTATTATCTTTTTAATAGCAAGAAACTTATGAAAATCTATTTTAATTCTTATTTTAATCTTTTACTTAATTATAGAACAAAAAAAGATATCATTTAATAAAGAAAATTATTGTTTTTTTCTTTAATGATATTTTTTTATATTTTATTACCAAGAACAATTTCTTATATCTTTAATTGTTGTTTTTGTACTAACATATGAAATATCGCTAAATTTATAATTACCTAAATAATTCATTTTGAAAATTCCACTTACTATATCATCATCTTTATATTCATCAGTATATTCAGTATTATTTTCACTATGGCTACCAGAACATAAGTTAATTTCATCTCCAGAATTTGTTATATATGTTCCTCCAACACCTTGAACATGCTTAGTACCAACAAAACTAATTGTTCCATCTTTTGCTATATTAAAAATTTCATGTTCACTATATTTGGGATAAATTGTAAATAGATTGCCATTATTATCTATAAATCTAGTAATTGTTTTGATTTTCTTACCTTCTATGTTATAAATATACATGTTAGCACCTAAACTAGCGCCTTCAAACAAAACTATTATATCATTATAAACATTAAGTTGCTGCATACTTGTTAAATTTTCTCCTTCAGCTACTTTGTATATAGTTGTATCGTCTAATTTTATTTCTTGATTACTCACAATATCTAATGTTTTTTCTCCTGCTGCAGTATTAATTTTTTGTTTGTTATTAGTGCAATTTCCTTCCGGCTCTCCACAAACTATCGAAATATTATTTGATACTTGATGATTATTGGTTTTATTTGTTTTATTATCTTTAGTATCTGAAATACCATAATTGTTATTTTTTGCAACAAATGATATTTTATTAGTTCCAAGCAGTACGCATAATACTGCTAATATTACTATAATTATGGCCATAATTATAGTAATTACTTTATTATTTTTTCTCAATTTATTCACTCCTCTATATTATATATATATCATAATTTGTGAATTATGTAAAGGACTTTTAATCTTTTCATTTCACCAATAGTGATTTTTTAAAAAAATAGTGGAAGTTACTTCTTCAAACTGGAATTTACTTTTGCAATTGAGCTGAAAAATATAAATATTTTAGTAAAAAAATTAGCTATTTTAATTTTATGTAAAACAAGAAACTAACTAAAAAGAATAATCCATTAATTTATCTAAATTTATTTCTATTTATAAAAAAAGAATAAGCTTACATATACTTATTCATTTGTTTCATCATTTGGTTAATTTGCTTTTGAGTTGGGGTTCTACCCATACTACTCATCATTACTTTAATCATTTGTTCATTAATTGGAGGATTTTCTTTTAAATATTTTTTCATATACTTTCTAGCTATGAAGAAACCTATTATTCCTCCAGCAATTAATCCAACTATTAAATATAATATATCTCTTAACATAATTTGCCTCCTTATCATGTATTTTACTAGATATTATAGGTTTTGTCTATTGTTTTACTAGATTATCTTCTCTTTTTGCAATTTTATTTAACCAAAAATAATCTTTATTTATAAAGTCACAGATGAAAATATTGTCACTGTAAGTATTTATATTATTTAAGAATTTGGGATAATTTAGGTTAGTTTTTATTTTCAGACAATGGCTGGCTACTTGGAGACGACTATATTCATTACGATTGGATATTAAGTGTAGATTATTTTTGTGGTAATAATAGATATCTAGTTTGTTATTAGCAAAGATGTAGTTGTTTACGAAGAGCTTGTTAAAATTAGTTATAATTTGGCTATAAAGATTTACGGATTTGCTAAGGCTATATTTATTAGTTAGATAAGCATCTTCTAACATTTTATATAATTTATATGGATATTTTTCATAAACACTGCTAAAATAATCATTTATATTATAAACATAAAAAATTCTCATTTCTAATCACCATAATTATTATAGGTGGTTAAGTTTATGAGAATTGTCGAATTATAATTTTTGGTCTAAAATTTCTTTTATCATGCTAGCTTCATAGCCTTGTTTAAAATATTTTAAGTATAATTTATTTTTGAAGGTGTAATCTTTTGCTTTATGATTAGCTTTTATGCTTTTATCTATTAGATGAGATAATTTGTTGTAGATAATATCATAATCTAAGTACTCAGAAAGAGATAATTGGATTGTCGGGTCAAGATTATGTTTTTTTAACTCATTTATTATTCGATATGGTCCCCATGAGGTGAATTTTAATTTGTCGTTTATAAAACATTTAGCGAATAGTGCATCATCTAGAAGATTGTTCTTTTCTAATTTGGCTAAAATTTTGGCAATATGGTCTGGTTGAACTTGTTTTCTTTTTAGATAATCAGTTATTTCTTTCTTGCTCCTTAATCTAATACTTATATATTTTACACACGAATTATATGACTCTTGAATGGTACTATCTACAATAAGTTGATTAATGTCTTCTAATGTTATTTCTTTTTTTAAGAGTAAATTTTGATTAAGTATTACATCATCATAAGTATCTATTACTTCCCCATTATCTAAATATAGGCGATATTTACCTTGGGATTTTTTTTCATATTTATCTATCTTCATATCTATCTAGAGTTACTCTTCCTAAATATCCTTCTCGTAAATCTTTTAAAATGATGGTGTATACTTTTTCATAATCTGTTTCATTATTTTTTATGGCTCCTATTGTTTTACCTATTTTATCTAATATTTCTACTATATCCTCTTCATCAGTTAGTTTATATCTTTCTTCTAAAGCTTTGGGATATAGTTTCTTTAGGGTTTGAATTATATAAATTGCTATTTGCTCTTTATTTAGAATTTCTTCTTTTATTGCTGTTGTTGATGCTAAATTTAAGGCTACATTATCGCCATCTAGTTTAGGCCATAGTATTCCTGGAGTATCTAGTAATTCTAAGTCATTATTAATTCTAATCCACTCTAAATTTTTAGTTATACCTGGTTTATTTCCAACATTGGTTGCCTTCTTACCTACTAATCTATTTATAAGGGTACTTTTACCAACATTTGGTATTCCTAATATTAATATTCTTAATTTTCTTGGCTTTAATCCTTTTTTTTGCCTTTTTTCATTTAAACTAGCTGCTATTTGATTTGTTATGTTGAAAATAGGTGTTAATTTTTCTCCAGACATTAAGTTTAGCATAACAACCTTGTAGCCTTGTTTTTCATAGTGTTGCTGCCATTTTTTAGATTCTTCTATATCACATAAATCAGACTTGGTCATAATTAATACTCTTGGTTTATTTTTTATCATACTGTCTATTTCTTTATTTTTAGATGATGATGGGATTCTAGAATCGATTATTTCAAATACTATATCTATTAGATTAATTTTTTCTTGAATTTCTCTTTTTGTTTTAGCCATGTGCCCTGGGTACCAATTTATGTTTACTTGTTGTGAATTATTTTGCTTTTTACTATTTTTTTCTCTATTTTCTTTTCGCATTTTTCTCTTTTGATACATATCCATTATTTATCACTTCTTTCTATTCTATCATTTAAAAAAATACTTAAAAGTATTTGTTTTTCGTTTTTAACTTGAAAGTATTATATCATATTTTTGTTTATTTATAAAGTCAAGAGCCTCAAAATATTTATCTTCATATTTGAATATTACTTTTATATTACCATCTTCACTAACAACAATATCTTCAATTAACTCATCTATCAATAATCTATTTAGTTCATTTATTTTTTCTTTCTTTTTAAATATATTCATCCAATCAGTATCGTTATTTTTTATTGTTTCTTTTTCTTTTTCCT
>CAKOYV010000012.1 GCA_934131005.1 uncultured Bacilli bacterium
TAACGCCGACGATAGTTAATCGCGAAAATAGGTAGTTGCCAATATTTTTTTTATGCTCAAATACTTTTTAATTAAAGTTATGAGCTCCTTTTTTTTGCCCCTTTTGATAGACTTTTTTTATTTTTTTTATTATAATGTATTTATAATTGAGGAGGCTTTTATGAAAAAATTTGATTATGAAAAATATGAAAAGGAAAAGGCATATTTTCAGAAAAAAGTTGATACTATTTCTAGTATTCGAATGTTAATTTTTATTTTTATGATAGGTAGTTTTATTTTAGGAGCCAAAAATAATTATTTTAATTATTTGGGAATATTGTTTATAATTATATTTGTAATTTTAATATTTATTCATGACAATTACTATAAAAAATTAGATTATTATAGAAAATATATTGCTATTATTAATGAATATATAGATAGAATTAACGGTAAATGGCGTAATTTTAATGATATAGGTGAAGAATTTTCTAATGATTTATTTAATGATTTAGATATTGTAGGTAGTAATAGCTTATTTCAATATTTGAATATTTCTAGGACACTTGGAGGAAGAAGAAAATTTATTGATTTATTATCTAATAAAAAATCTAGTGATGTAAAACTAAGGGAACGTCAAGAAGCAATTTTAGAATTGAGTAAAAAAATAAATTTTGTTATTGATTTTCAAGTTCAGTTACAATGTTATAAAAAAAATGAAAAAGATTTAGAAAAAAATTTGGAGTTATTAAATAAAAACGTTGGTAGTAAAAAAATTGAATTAGGAATTGCTGTTGTTTGTAGTTTTATTAGCGTTGTATTATTAATATTAGGTTGGTTAAATGTAATATCATATAATTATTTTTATGGTTTCTTTATTTTTAACTTTTTGATAAATTATATGTATTCTTATATTTATAGAGATGTTTTTTCTAATATTACTGATATTGCTAGTGATTATTCTAATCTTTTAGGAGTATATAATAGTATTATTAATAATAATTTTGATTCTAAGTTGTTAGTGAAATTTAGACAGGATGTGCTTAAAAGTAAAAATAATATAAAGAAATTAATTTATATAGATGATTTAAATAATTTGAAAAATAATATATTATCTAATTTTATTTTTAATGGTTTTTTTTGTATTAATCTTATTGTAATGTATATGTATTCTAAATTTCAAGAAAGTGATATTAAGAATGTAAAAAAAGGTATAATTATTATTGAAAATATGGAAGCTTTGATTAGTTTAGCAGGATTAGGGATGGTTAAAGATAATGTTGTTATTCCAAAAATCAGTAATAATGTTAGCATTCATGCTGTTAATATTTGCCATCCACTTTTATTAGAGAAAAATGTTGTTGGTAATGATTTTAATTCTACAAATGGAGTTAATGTTATTACGGGTTCTAATATGGGAGGGAAGACTTCTTTTCTTAGAACAATTGGTATTAATTTGATTTTATTTTCTGCAGGTTCTTTTGTATGTGCTTCGGAATTTTCTAGTAGTTATTTTAAAATATATACTTCAATGCGAGTTAGTGATGATATAGATAAGGGAATTTCTACTTTTTATGGAGAGTTACTTAGAATAAAGAAGGCTCTTAGTGATAAGAGTGATAATAGATTAGTTTTGGTTGATGAAATATTTAAAGGAACTAATTATAATGATAGGATGTATGGGGCTTATCAGGTAATGAAAAAATTAAATGATAATAGAACGATTTTATTAATTACTACTCATGATTTTGAGCTTTGTGATGCTAAAATTGATAATTTAAATAATTATTATTTTAAAGAATATTATGAAGGTGAAGTTATTAAATTTGATTATAAAATTAGGAGTGGTAAGTGCGATAGTACTAATGCTAAATACTTAATGAAAAAATTAGGAATTATTGATGATTAAAATAATTATTACATTTGTAATAGTTATTTTTTAATAGTATGTTATAATAATTATAGGTGAAGTAAGATGTTTTCAGAATTTGATTGGTATAAAAATGGAGCAGGAGATTTAATAATTGGAATTATATTTATGATTATTAGTATACTTCTTTTTGTTGGGAGAACTAATTTATATAAGGATGTTATAAATATTGTTGTTTTAATTTTATTATTACTGTCGGTTTTTCAATTAATTAGATTTTTTTATAAAAAACAGTCAGTTAAGGAGAGTTCAAAGACTTTTTTATCCTGTGTATTTAATTTGATTGTTTCATTAATATTTTTTATGCTTCCTGACTTGCCATTAGGGTTGTTGCCAGTACTTTTTTCTATATATTTATTTTTATTAGGGACAGCCCAGTTTGTTATGTATTATGTTTTCTTTAAGAATAGGGCATCAGGTAAAATGAGAAACTTATTATGGGGACTTATTTATTATTCTATAAGTTTGCCAATTCTTTTTGCTCCATTAAATAGAATTAGTAATTTTTTGTTGTGTTTGTCTTTGTATACTTTTTTGCTTTCACTGAATTTTATTTATGATTTTGTTAATTCTTGTATCTCTAAACGAACTAAAGATAATTTAAAGAGGAAAATTAGGATAACTTTGCCTGTTTTAATTGAGGCTATAATTCCATATTCTGTTATGGTTAAAATTAATAAGTCGTTGGAACCTTCTTTATATAAAAAGCATCAGAGGAGAAGGTCTGATGATACTAATATGTCTATATTAATTCATACTTCTAATAGAGGAGTTAATAAATTTGGTCATATTGACATTATATTTGATGGAAAAGTTATTTCTTATGGTAATTATGATGAAGGTTCTAGAAATTATTTAGAATTTTTTGGTGATGGAGTTATGTTTACAACAGAATCTAAAAGTGAATATATTAATTTTTGTATTGATAATAGTAAAAAAACTTTGTTTGAATTTAAAATTTATCTTAATAATAAGCAATATAAGAAAGTTAAGGAAAAGATTGAGTCTATTATGAAAGATACAATAGAGTGGGACTGTAGAATGGATAAAAGATATGATGGTGGAAGTAGTTATGCTGCGAAGTTATATAAGAAAACTAAGGCTACTTTTTATAAATTTAAGAGTGGTAAGTATAAAACTTATTTTGTTTTAGGAACTAATTGTTGTTATTTGGCAGATGATATAATTGCTAAGAGTGGGACAGATATTTTAAGTTTGAATGGAATAATTACACCTGGTACTTATTATGATTATTTGGAAAAAGAATTATATAGAAAGGGTGGAATTGTTGTTTCTAAATCTATTTATAATGAATATGCTAGGGCAATTGATGAATAATTTTTACAAAAAAATAGATATTTATAATAGGTGGTTGTTTCTAGTGGTCATATTATAGAGTAGATAGGAGGTATTATATATGTTTTGTACAAATGATGGTTTTAGACAAGATGATATAGATATTAACATAACTAATCAAAATGTTAATAGTAATATGAATGATAATATGAATTATAACAATATGGGTGGATATAATATGGGACCTATTGCTGGTAGTGTTATGAGTCCTATTGTAGAGCCTGGTAGAGAGAGAGTTGTTAATAGGACTTTTGTTCATGAGGTACCTCATGCTTGCTAATTTATGTAAGAAAATATTTTGGTGAAGTGACATTTTGCTTTTTTTATGGTATATTATTGAAAGTGATATTTTATTATTAGATACTTTTTGAAGTGGAGGGGAAGTATATGTTGAAAGGAAAACCTTTTGTTAAATGGGCTGGTGGCAAAAGACAAATTATTGATAAATTAATGAAATTTGTACCTGATGAGTTCGATACTTATTATGAGCCATTTATTGGTGGAGGAGCGTTATTGTTTGAACTTGCTCCTAAAAAGGCTGTTATTAATGATTCTAATGTAGAGCTTATGAATGTTTATAAATGTATTAAAGATGAAGTTAAATTTACAAAGATGTGTAATGAACTTAATCACTATGAGGCTAAACATTCTAAAGATTTTTATTTAGAAATTAGAAGTCTTGATAGGGATAAGAGTAAGTTTCATAGAATAGCTGATTATAGAAGGGCGGCAAGAACTGTATATCTGAATAAGTCTTGTTTTAATGGATTGTATAGAGTCAATAGTAAGAACGAATTTAATGTTCCATTTAATAAAAAACTTAAGGTTAATACTTATGATGGTCAGAATTTAGGGATTATTCATTCATATTTAAATTTTAATGATGTTAAAATTCTTAGTGTTGATTTTGAAGAGGCTGTTAGGGATTGTAAGAAGGGAGATTTTATTTACTTTGATCCACCTTATGATTCTGATAAAGGGGTTTTTAATAGTTATACTGAGGATGGTTTTGGAAAAGAAGCTCAAAAACGTTTAGCTGATGTTTATAAAAAACTTGCAGATAGAGGTTGTTATGTTATGCTTTCTAACCATAATACGAGATTAGTTCAGGAATTGTATGGTGAATTTAATATACATGTGATAGAAGCTAAGAGAAGTATTAATGCTAATGGTAAAAAAAGGGGTAAGGTTGAAGAAGTTATTATAACTAATTATGAAAATAAGAATGGTTTTGAGTTACAAGATACTATTTTTGAATAGTATTTTTTTTATTTGTTTACATATTTTTAATTGGGTGATGATAGTTGAAATATAGGATTAATTATATTTTTGGTGGTGTTGATGATATAAATGATATTTTTATAGATGTTATATTTAGAAAGTTTTGGGATTTATTTTTGAATGAATAGTTGTAAAGCAGGACTTTATATTAGATTATCAAGAGAAGATGATGGTGATAGTGTTAGCGAGAGTATTGTTAATCAAAAGAGTTTACTTGAACAATATGTAATGGAGAATAATTTAGATGTTTTTGATATTTATATTGATGATGGTTATTCGGGTACTAATTTTGATAGACCTGGTTTTTGTAGAATGATTAATGATATTGAGAATGGAAAAATTGGGATAATTATTACTAAAGATATGTCTAGATTGGGTAGAGATTATATAGGTACAGGTAATTTAATTGAAAAATATTTTCCGGAGCATAATATTAGATATATTGCAGTTTGTGATGGTATTGATACTTTTTTAGATAATTCTAATAATGAAATTGCTCCATTTAAGGCTATAATGAATGATATGTATGCTAGAGATATTTCAAAGAAAATTAAATCTAGTTTGCGGGCTAAGATGAAAGAGGGAAAATGGGTAGGTTGTAGAGCTCCTTTTGGATATATGAAGGATTTAAATGATAAGAATCATTTAGTAATAAATACAAAACAGGCAATGGTTGTTAAGCGGATATTTAAAATGGCGGCCTCAGGTTTATCCTCTTTTAAAATTGCTCGGAAATTAAGTGATGAGGGAGAGAAGACACCTTCTTGGTACTATCAGTTTAAGTGGAATAAGAATTATGATTGTAGTTATAATTGGAATGCTAAGACAATAAAAGATATTTTGACGAATAGAGTTTATGTTGGTGATATGGTGCAAAATAAACGAAATAAAATTAATTATAAGATAAAAAAAGTTAAATATAATGAAAAAAGTGACTATATAATTGTTGAAAATACACATGAGGCGATAGTTAGTAGTGAGTTATTTACATTAGTCCAAAAAATGTTGCCTGTTAATGTTTATAAATGTTCTAAAAAGGAGATACATTTATTAGATGGCCTTTTATATTGTGGAGATTGTGGGCATAGGATATCTATTTTGGTAAGAAGGAAGGATAATAGACGTTATACGATATGTAATTATTATAGAACTTATATAAAAAAGAAAGTTTGTACAACACATTCAAATAATTATGATATTTTAGAGAGAGAAATTGTTTTGTCATTGATTAATATTTGTCGTGAAAGAATTGATATTGATAAAATAAAAAAAGGTATTTTAGCAAGAGTTGATAATGAGTTAAAGAAAAATAATAAAACAAGTGATAGTAATAAGATTAGTAAAGAAATAGAAAAATTAAAAAATAATCTTGATTGTATTTATATGGATAAATTAAATGGGGTTGTGGATAATGAGCTTTTTATTAGGATTAAGAAAAGGTTAGAAGGAGATTTATTTTCTTTGAATCAAAGGAAAAAGAAGTTAGAAAAAAGTGATAATTTGAAAAATTTAAAGATTGATAAATATGAGGATTTTGTTTCTAATTATCTTGATAGAATTTTTAATAATAATGATTTATCTGGGGAAATGATTGTTAATTTGATAGAAAAAGTAAATGTTTTTGATGATAAAAGTATAAATGTAAAGGTTAGATTTTAATTTGACTTTGTTTTAGAATAGAGTTACAATTATGGATATTGCAAGGTGGTGATTACTATTAATATATGCAAAAAAGTAGTTGATGTATCTAATCAATTTGAGAGGTGTAATACTGAATTAAAGAAAAGGTATATTTTAGATAATATTAAATTGATTAATTTAATTATGAGTAAAGTTGATGGTTATTGTGGTTCTTTTGGGACAGGATATCCATTTTATGTTTTGGATTCTAATTTAGAGGGAGATATGCCTATAATTTTAGAACAAATTAGATATAATAATGATTTGCTTAATGGTGTAAATATTGATTCAGAATGGAAATGTAGGGAATGTTTACATGAAAATGGAGAAATAATGCCAGATTTGAAGCAAATTTGCAAACCTTGTCCTAAAGTTATGGATTCAGTTAAGCCAAGGAAAGTTATTAATAGATTGCCAGATGTTGATATGTGGATGGTATGTCGTGATGACAAGATAAAGTCAGCGCGTCGTCAATTAGTTACTTTATTTGATAGATATGATATGCATACTTCTGATGTAGATCCTGTTAGGACTATTGATGATGTTTGTAAAATTTCTTCTGAATTAGTAGCTGGAGAGATGCCAAAGGATAAATTGCCAATAGATGTTCATATTATTCCTTATTCAAGAATGGTCTATTTACTAGATGGAATTTGTCAGAATTTAATTGATTCATTTTTAGCTGGAGTTTCGCCTTATATGCCAATTCATCCTTTGTCTTTACGTAAAACTTGGCAGTATGATGATGTTGCGTATAATTTTGTTTTTGATTATTTAGTTAGTTTTACGCCATTTAATTTTTCGAAGGAATTGAATGATAAATTGGAGATATCTAGGCTTAAAATAAGAGATAATTTTTCTATGGAAATATTAATAGAATTTTTGTATTCTGTTTCATCTGATGTTTTTAAGAGGAGATTGGAGACTTCTGAGGTAAAAAATAATTATGAAAAGAGGTTATTATTATGGAAAAAGTAATAGATTTACATATTCATACTGATAAATCAGATGGTGTTTTGACGCCGTTTGAGGTGATTGATCAAGCAAGTTTAAATGGTGTTGTTGTTATTGCTATTGCTGATCATGATACTATAGCAGCTTATACTGATGAATTATTTTCATATGCTCAAAGTAAAAATATTAAAATTATACCTGCAGTGGAGATATCTAGTAAAATTAATAAGTGTGGTATTCATGTTTTGGGATATAATTTTGATCTTAATAATGAAGAGTTAGTTGAAAAATTAGAAAAATTGCGTAATGCTAGACATAATTATTTGTATGATGTTTGTTGTAAATTGAATGAATTAGGGTATGTTGTTAATCAATTGGAGTTAGATAAAATTGAGGCAGTTACCAAGGCTCATATTTCACAGGATGTAGTTTCAAATGCTCAAAATAGTGATTTGTTAATGAAGAATTTTGGACATATTCCAGGTAAAGGAGAATTTATTGAAACCGTTATGAATGAAGGATGTCCTGCCTATGTAAAAAAAGAGACAGTTACTCCTGTTGAAGCTAGTAAATTAATAAAGAATGCTGGTGGAAAGGTAGTTTTAGCTCATCCTGTTGCTTATAAGTATGAGGATAATTTGAATAGTAGTGATATTTTGAATTTGGTTCTTGATATGGAAATAGATGCTATAGAAGGAAATTATGTTTATGTTGACAGAAATAATAATAAAATAAATGAAAGTGACTATTGGAATAGTTTTGCTGATTCTAATAATTTAATTTCTACTGTTGGTTCTGATTTTCATAATGATGATGGTATTAGACCTCGTATTGGGTTAATTGGCGAGAAAATTGATTTAACTAGCGGAGATATAGATAAAATTTTAAATTATTTATTGGGATAGTTATTTATATTAGTTGTCAAAAATATTATAAGTTTGTGTAAATTAAAGGCATTTTTAGAAGAAATGTCTTTTTATGTGATAAAATTATTGTAATTAAATAGTTTAATATTTTTGTGTTTTAGAAGGTGAATGGTTATGATTATAAAGGTTCAAAATGTTGATGATTGTCGAATTTGTGATGATTTTTTAACATTATTAATTCAAGATGAACGAAAGTATGATGCTACTATAGATGCCTCTTTTGTTGTTAAAGATTATTTTGTTAATATGATTAATGATATGAATATTCTTCTTTTGTATAAAGAAGATAATGTTGCAGGGGGATATATATTTGCTAGACGAGTAAGGAATGGTTATTTGATTGATGGTTTATATGTGGATATTAATTTTAGAAATAGAGGTATTGCTACAAAATTAATAAAAGAAGTTATTAAGTTGATACGTTTAGAGGGAGATTATGAGATATTTATAAAAGTAATGAAGGAAAATAAAAATGCTTATTTATTATATAATCATCTTGGCTTTAAAATAAAGGAAGAAACTGATACTAGATATTATATGCAATACTTAAAGTAAGCTTATAGTTAGTAATATTTTTATAATTTGAAAAATCTTTGTTATAAATCTATCAAAAAGGGGCAAGGACATGTATGTCCTATAAATACGAGAATTGTTAATAATCATATTTATAAACATACTTATCAACCAAAATATACTTGCTGTGAAGAAAATGTTGTAACTCAGCAACAATGTGGTTCATGTTGTCAATTTAGGTAAAAGATTGAATTCCTTTTAGGAGTTCTTTTTTTTGTTTTTTTGGAATATAGATAATTAGAGGAGATTATATGAAATATATAAGGATGAGTATTTATTTAGTTTTATCTATGTTATGTGGTGCTTTTTGTTTAGCAATTACTGAATTTGTTAGTTTTGATAGATTGCTTGTTTATTTAGGATTAATTTTATGCATTAGTTTGCCTTGTTTTTTTTATAAAACTAAATTTATGTTAGATAATAAATTGCTTATGTATTATTATATATTTATTTTTTTGGCAGATTATTTGGGATGTTTGTGTAAGTTTTATACTTTTATATGTTGGTATGATACTTTCATTCATTTTATTGCAGGTATTTTAATTTTTATTTTGGGAGATTTTATTTTAGATAAATGTTGTATTTCAAAGAATGTTTTTTTTAGAATATTTTTTAATTTGATGTTTGTAATGGCTGTTAGTTGTGGATGGGAAATTTTTGAGTTTTCGATGGATCAAATTTTTAATTTTGATATGCAATTTAGCGTTATTAGTGGTGTTGGAGATACAATGGAAGATATGATAATGGCTTTAATTGGGGGAATATTTTATTGTGAGGTATTAATTTTGAAGACAAAAAGTTGGGCTTTTAGCTAGGAATATCTAATTTTTGAAATACTTCTCCTATGGACTTGTTTATAACTAGATTGGCTTTATTGTCTAGAGGAGTGGTTGTGTTGTTGATAATAACTAGGTGTTTTCCTTGAAAGAACTGAATAAAAGTATTAGCGGGATATACACTTAGTGAAGTGCCTGCTACTATTAATAAGTCACAATTAGATATTTTTTTAATGGCTTTTTTTATTATATTATCGTCTAAGGGTTCTTCATATAGAATGACACTTGGTTTTATGAGATTTCCACAAGTGCAGGTGGGAAGTTTTTTTTCGTTGAAAATCTTTTGGGGTGGATAAAATTTATTACATTTTGTGCAGTAATTTTTGTAAATAGTTCCATGAAGTTCAATTACATTGTGACTATTTGCTTTTTGGTGCAGACCATCAATATTTTGGGTAATTATGGCTGTTAATTTTTTTGTCTGCTCTAATTTTGTTAAGTATTTGTGGCAAGTATTTGGTAATGCGTTTAAACAATTTAATTTTTCACGATAAAACCTATAAAATTCTGTTGGGTTATTGACAAAGAAAGAGTGAGAGAGTATTTTTTCAGGTGGGTATTTATATTTCATATTGTATAAGCCATCTTTACTACGAAAATCTTTGATACCGCTTTCGGTGGATACACCAGCGCCTCCAAAGAAGACAATTTTATTTGCATTTTTAATATATTTATTTAATAAAGTTATTTTTTCTTGATTATTCATATTATCACCAATTTTATTATATTATTAGTTTTGATGTTTTTCAAGCGGTAAAACTTTATCTTTTTTGTTTGGTGTGGTAAAATATTTATTATGTTTGTCTGGTGGTGATATTTTGTTTAAGATTGGGTCTTTAGAAATTAAAAATAGAATAGTTTTGGCTCCTATGGCAGGTATTTGTAATAGTGCTTTTAGAAAGATTATAAAAGAAGAGGGGTGTGGGCTTATATATGCAGAGATGGTTAGTGATAAAGCTTTAGTTTATAATAGTCAAAAGACTAAAGATATGCTATATATGGATGAGTGTGAAAGGCCTATTGCTCAACAGATTTTTGGAAGTGATAAGGATACGTTTGTTAAGGCTGCTTTGTTAGTTCAAGATTTGATGAAGCCAGATATTATTGATATTAATATGGGATGTCCAGTACCTAAGGTTGCTCTTAAGGCACAAGCTGGTTCGGCATTGCTTAAGAATCCAGAAAAAATAAGAGAAATTGTTAAGGGGGTAGTTGATGCTGTTTCAGTTCCGGTAACGGTTAAGATTAGAAGTGGTTGGGATAGTGATAGTATTAATGCTGTTACGGTTGCTCGTATTTGTGAGGAAGCTGGTGCTAGTGCAATTACTATTCATGGTAGAACAAGAAAACAGGGATATAGTGGTAGTGTTTGCTATGATATTATTAAAAAAGTTAAAGAGAGTGTTTCTATTCCTGTAATTGGTAATGGAGATATTGTAGATATTGAAAGTGCCAAGAAGATGTTTGCAACTGGAGTAGATGCTATTATGATAGGTAGAGGTTGTTTGGGAAATCCATGGCTTATTCGGGATTTAGTTAATTATTTTGAGTATGGTATTGAAAAGAGGTCTGTTAGTTATCAAGAGAGAATAGAGATGTGTTTTAAACATTTAAATTATCTTATGGATATTAAGTGTGAAAAAGTTGCAGTTTTGGAGATGCGTAGTCATATTGCGTGGTATATAAAAGGACTTCCATATTGTGTTGAGGTTAAAAATGAATGTTTTAAGGCGACTAGTGCTTTAGAGCTTAGAGAAATTTTAAATAGATATTTGGAAATGCTTAATAATGATTGTGATTAAAAGTAGGGTGAGTGATAGTTTGAAGAAGGCAAGTTTTTATCAAAGAGTAGTAGCATTGCTAATTGATATGTTTATTGTGGGAATTATTTTTTCAATTGTTACAATGAATTTTAATACTAGTTATGTAGAAAAGCTTAATAATGAATCTTTAGAGATTATGAATCAGTATACTTCTGGGGAGATTGGTACTAGAGGTTATATTTCAAAGTATGCAAATAATATATATGAGGTTAATCGGGCTAATATTTATAGTAATATTGTTTATATTGTTATATGTTTAGGTTATTTTGTTATATTTCAGTATTTAAATGGTGGTGCTAGTATTGGTAAGAGAATAATGAGAATAAAAATTGTAGGAAGTAATGGTGGTTGTGCTAAGCTATGGCAAGTATTAGTTAGAAGTTGTGTTATAAATGAAATTTTGCCAATATTTTTAGGAATTATTTTAATAATG
Organism: uncultured Bacilli bacterium; assembly: GCA_934131005.1. GTDB lineage: Bacteria > Bacillota_I > Bacilli_A > RF39 > UBA660 > RUG11198. Next base: position 11,772 of record CAKOYV010000012.1, read on the forward strand.
TTTAGTAAAGATATGACTTTTTTGATATTATATAGTATAATTAGTTGGGGAGAAAATTTGTTTATAATAATTAGTGCTCTTATGATTATGTATGGCAAGAAGCAACTTGGGTTACATGATATTATGAGTAATAGTATGGTTATTGTTGATAAATATTCAGTATAAAATATTAAGATATTTGGAAGGAATGAGTTTAAATGGAAATAGTAAGAAGTGAACAAGAACTTGTTAGGAGAGGGAAGTTAGAGAGTATTAGTGAATATTGTAATCCTTATCCTGATAAATATAGTGTTACTAATAGTATTAAGGAAGCACGTTGTATACCTGATGGTACAACAGATATTAGTATTGCTGGAAGAATTGTTTTTTTAAGAAAAATGGGAAAATTAAGTTTTCTTAGAATTAGAGATATAGAGGCTTCTATTCAGGTTAGTTTTAAATTAGATTTGCTTGGGGAAGAGGCATATAAGTTTTTTAAGAGTAATATTGATGTTGGTGATTTTATTGGTGTTAGTGGAGAGATAGTTACTACCCAGACTGGTGAGAAGACATTACGTGCTAATAGTTTCGAATTTTTAGGTAAAGCTTTAAAACCACTTCCTGAGAAATTTCATGGTTTAAGTGATCAAGAGATGAAGTATAGACATAGATATGTTGATCTTATTATGAATGAAGATGCTAGGTCAAGATTTTTGTTTAGAAGTAAGCTTATATGGGAAATTAGGAGTTTTCTTAATAAGAATAATTATATTGAAATTGAGACACCTATTTTAAATAATAAGGCTAGTGGTGCGATGGCTAGACCTTTTGTTACACATCATAATGCTCTAGATATTGATTTATACCTTAGAATTGCTCCTGAGACATATTTGAAAAGAGCTATAGTTGGAGGATTTACTAAAGTTTATGAATTTGCTAGGTGCTTTAGGAACGAAGGAATGGATGCTACACATTTACAAGATTTTACTATGTTAGAAGGATATGGTGCGTATTTAAATTATCGTGATAATATGAAATTTTTGCAAGAAATGATTCAAACGGTTGTTAAAAATTTATTTGGTAAATTAGAGATTACTGTTGAAGGGGAAGTTATTGATATTAGTGGTGATTGGGAAAGTATTTCAATGAGAGATCTTATTTTGAAATATTGTCCTATTGATATTAATGAGGCAGATACTAAAGAGAAGTTACTTGCAAGAATTCGTGAAGAAAAATTAGAAATTGATAGTGAAACACCACTTGAAGATTTGGGATATGGTAATTTGGTTGATCAGTTATATAAGAAAGTTGCAAGAGTTCATGTTGTTAAGCCATTATTTTTAACTGAACATCCTATTAGTTTATCTCCTCTTGCTAGGGCTAATGATGATAATGCTAATATTACTGATAGATTCCAACTTATTATTAATGGTGCCGAAATTATTAATGCTTACTCCGAACTTGTTGATCCTATTGAGCAGGAGAGGAGATTGGTTGAGCAAGCTCGTCTTAAGAATGATGGTGATGAGGAAGCTATGATGATGGATAGAGATTATATTGGTGCTATGGAGTATGGTATGCCACCTATTAGTGGATGGGGTATTGGTATTGATAGATTAGTGCAAATTTTAACTGATGCTGATAATATTCGTGATTGTGTTATGTTTCCTTTAATGAAGCCAGAAGATAAATAAATTGTAGTTAATTACTAATGATTTAAGTAATATTAATTGAGTCAACGCTAAAATGTGTTGGCTTTTTCCTTTATATAATTGATAAGTTACTTTAATTATGGTAATATAGTTTATAAGTGGATAGATACTACTTTTGTTGTTAGAGGTGAATATTTTGAGAAGAATTTTAGATGTTATATTAAAAAATAAGTATTTGGAAATTTTAATTAAGTATACATTATGTTTTTTAATAGTTTCTTTGTTGATATTTAAAATATATTATCAATATGGGTTGAATTTTATTTGGATTGGTGGAATATCTGATGGATTAAATCAACATTTTGTTACGTTGAACTATTTTAGGGATATATTAAACAATTTGTTTACTCATCATAGTTTGGATACTTTTACTTGGAATATTGGATTTGGTATGGATATGTTTGGTAATTTGGCTTACTATATTTTTGGAGATATATTTTCTTATTTATGTGTATTTTTTTCAAAAGATAAGTTGAAGTATTTATATTTTGGATTGGTTTTTGTTAGATTGTATGCTTCTGGAATGTCTTTTTTATTCTATTGTATTTATAATAAGCGTAGAAGTATTAGTTCTGTTATTGGAAGTTTATTGTATATTAGTTGTTCTTTTGCATTATTTTCGGCGGTTAGACATCCTTATTTTATAAATGCTATGATTGTCTTTCCAATGAGTATGATAGGAATAGAAAAGTTTGTGAATGAAGGTAAAAAATTATTTTATATTTTTTCAGTGTTTTTGATGTTTTTTAGTAGTTTCTATTTTGGATATATGAATGCTATTGTTATTGCTATATATGGAATTTTACTTTGTTTAAGAAAATATAAAAAAGATTATAAAATGGTGTTTTTTACTTTAGTTAAGGCTTTGTTGTATGCGTCTGTTGGTTTGATGATGTCGGCTTTTATTTTGATTCCAACTATTTATGCATTTGTAAATTCTACAAGAGTTGATGTTATTGCCGATATATCTTATTCTGTAAATTATTATCGTGAATTATTGGAATCACTTGTTACTCCAAGAGGTGCTCCTAATTGGTCTGTTATAGGTATTTCCTCAATTTTTTTCTTTTGTTTACCTATATTTTTGAGAAAATATAAAAAAAATTGGCATTGGATATTGTTAATGCTGATATTGATATTACCACTTCTTTCTTCTAAGATATCTTTTATAATTTCTGGAATGGGATATCCTAGTAATAGGTATGTTTATATGCTTATATTTACTTTTGCTTATATGGTGGTTATGGTTGTTGATGATAAGATAGAAGTTGATATTAAACTGATAAAGATATATCTTATGATGGGAATTTGTTATTTACTTTTATTGGTATTTTTTGATATTAAGATTAATATGAGTATGATTGTTTCTTTGATTGTCTTTATGGCTATTTGTTATATATATTTATCAAAGAAGAACAAGTTTATTTATGATAGGCGTCTTAATTTTACTTGTTTAGTTGTTATATTAGGAATTTTGTTTAATGTATATTACATTTATGATGTTAGGTATGGTAATTATGTTAGTGAATTTGCTTCTAATTATGATATTGAGAATATTTATAATACGCATAATCATACTATTGAAGATTATAAACAGGCTATTAGTGATATAAAGAAGAGCGATAAATCTTTTTATAGAGTTGCAACTTTGGATAATTTTATGTATAATTTAGGCCTTTTTATGGGATATAATTCAATTAATTATTTTTATTCAATAAATTCATCTCTTTATCAAAAGTTATCTGATGATTTGCAAAATAGTAAAGGATCTACTAATTTAGAAATTGGTACTTTTGATAACAGAATTAAAATAAATTCTTTATTAGGAGCTAAATATTATGTTACTGGTAGTAAGATAAATTTATATGGTTATGATTTAGAGAAACGTTATAAAAATAATACATATGTATATAAGAATAATAATAGTGCATCCTTTGCTAGTCTTTTTACTGAGTGTATAAGTGAGGATGATTATAATAAGCTTAGTAGTTTGGAGAAGGAAGATGCATTGCTTAAATATTATGTTAGTAGTAAGTGCCGTAAGGGTAATTATGAGAATAAGAGTATTAAGAAAGTTGAATTTAAATCTAAGTATAAAATTAAAAATAAGTTGAAATTGGATAAGAAGACTAGAGTTAATTTATCGTTGAAAAACAAGGTAAATGGAGAGCTGTATTTGAAGATAAGTAATATTAAATATAGTGATTTGTCTGATGAAGAGAAGATTAATAATCAATTTGGGGAAGGTGCTATTTGGAATAAGAGGATGGTTGCTAGTTATAATGATAGTCATAGATTTGATGAATATGATAATGGTTTTACAATTAATGTAAAAGCTGGAAAGGTTAATAATAGTGAAGTTATTTATAGTAATAAGTATCCTTATTATAGTGGTAAAGATGATATTTTAATAAATTTGGGGTATTTTGGTAATTATGATGGAGATGTAATTGTTGATTTTTCAAAATTAGGTATTTATAAGTTTGATGAATTTTCATTATATGAAGTTTCTTTAGATGATTATAAAAATGATATTAAAGAGATGAATAATTCTAATTTTTCTGTTTCGTCAGTTGGTGATAATTATTTGACTGGTAATGTAGATTCTGCTAGTGATGGTGTTCTTCGATTTTCAACTCTTTATAATGAAGGTTTTACGATTTTTATAGATGGTAAGAAGTCTAATAGTTTTAGAGATAAATATTTTTTAGCTACTAAAATAAAAAAAGGAAAACACAAAATAAAACTTGTTTATAGGACACCATATTTAAAAGAAGGAATGTTAGTTAGTGGATTTGGTTTTTTGATATTTATAGGTATTTTTGTTGGTAATATAACAAGAAGAAACAATAAATTATAAAACTATTTATTTAGTATGTAGTTTGTTAGTAAGAGTTATCTTTATTAAAGATAATAATTTATTTAAAATGCTAATATTTTATGTTATACTTAGAATGTAGTGAGGTGAGGCATTATGAGGAAAAAAAAGTTATTGTCTGTTGTTGTATCATGTTATAATGAAGAAGAGTCAATTCCACTTTTTTATCAAGAAATTTGTAGAGTGGCTCGAGAGATGGATTATATTAATTTTGAATTCATTTTTGTTAATGATGGCAGTAGTGATAAGACGCTTGAAATTGTAAAAAAATTAAATAAAAAAGATAAGCGAGTTAGATATGTTTCTTTTTCTAGAAATTTTGGGAAAGAAGCTGCTATGTATGCTGGTTTGGAAGCGTCTTTAGGGGATTATGTTACGTTGATGGATGCAGATTTGCAAGATCCACCTAGCATGCTTGAAGAGATGTATAAGCTTATTGTTGATGAAGGATATGATTGTGTTGGAACAAGAAGAGTTACTAGAAAGGGAGAACCTCCTATTAGAAGTTTTTTTGCTAGACAATTTTATAAATTAATTAATAAGCTTAGTGATATTGAAATGGTTGATGGTGCTAGGGATTATAGAATTATGACAAGACAAATGATTAATTCTATTGTTAAAATGCGAGAGTATAATAGATATTCTAAAGGGTTATTTAGTTTTGTTGGATATAGGACTAAGTGGCTTGAATATGAAAATGTGGAGAGAGTTGCTGGAGAAACTAAATGGAGTTTTTGGAAATTATTTATTTATGCTATTGATGGAATTACGGCATTTTCAACTAAACCTCTTGTAATGTCTGCTTTTGTTGGTTTTTTATTCTGCATAATTAGTTTTATTATGATTTTGGTTATTATTGTAAAAACTTTATTGTATGGTGATCCAGTTGGGGGTTGGCCTAGTATGGTTTGTATTATCTTTATGGTTAGTGGTATTCAGTTGTTTTGTATGGGAATTATGGGGCAATATTTGGCTAAAACTTATTTAGAAACTAAGAATAGACCTATATATATAGTTAAAGAAAGTAGCGATGATGTTGATGATGATAATTGATTTGTATAAAAAATATAAGGAAATAGTTAATTATTTGATTTTTGGTGTTTTGACTACAATCATTAGCTTAGCTGTCTATTATTTATTGACATTTACTGTTATTGATCCTAAGAATGCCTTGTTATTACAAGTTGCTAATGTTATTTCTTGGGTGGCTGGAGTTTTATTTGCTTATGTTACTAATAGAAAATATGTTTTTGATAGTAAGAATGAAGATAAATTAAAAGAGTTTAGTAGTTTTGTTGGAGCAAGATTAGTAACGCTTATTATGGATATGATTATTATGTATGTTGGTGTTACTTTAATGCGTGGTAATGATAAAATTATAAAATTAATTTCGCAAGTGGTTGTAATCGTTAGTAATTATTTATTTAGTAAAATATTTGTATTTAGGAGGAATTAAAATGATAAAATATAAGGACAAAATAATTCAAAGTGATTTAGAGAAAATAAATAATGATAAGTTTTTAGCACAAATTGCAACTGGTTCTAAGATAATGATTACTGGTTGTAATGGAATGATTGCAACATATTTGTTATATTATTTACTTTATCTTAATGATAAATATAATAAAAATTTGATTATTTATGCTGTTACTAGAAATTTATTAAAAACAAAGAAAAAATTTGATGATTTGTTGTCAAGAGAAGATGTTAAATTTATTGAACATAATGTTAATTTAGAATTTGATTTTGATATTAAAGCTGATTATATATTTCATTTGGCTAGTAGTGCTGATCCTAAAAATATTTTAAATAATCCTGTTGATATTATAAAAGCTAATACTATTGGAGTTATTAATGTTATGGAATATGCTAGAAGGGTAAATAGTAGAAAGGTTATCTTTTCGTCTACTAGGGAAGTATATGGAAAAATGGATGATAAATGTTGTGAGGTTTTTGAGGATAGTTTAGGAATTATTGATCAGTTAGGTGTTAGAGCTTGTTATCCTGAGAGTAAAAAAATGGGGGAATGTATAGTTAATTCTTATAATTTACAGTATGGTATTCCTTATGTTATTTTTAGGATTGCTCATACTTATGGACCTGGTATGCCAATTAGTAATGATGGAAGAATAATGTCTGATTTGATAAACAATGTTGTTAATAGAGAAGATATTGTTCTTAAGAGTGATGGAAGTGCTGTTAGAGGTTTTTTGTATATTAGTGATTTGATTAGTGGAATGATGTATGCTACTTTTGTTGGTGATGATAATACGGTTTATAATATTTGCAACGAAGAAGAGAATATTAGTGTTTTAGATTTGGCAAAAAAATTGATTGATTTGTATCCAGAACGCAATTTAAATGTTTCATATAAAAAAATAAGTGCTCAAGAGAAGGAAGCTTATTGTAAATTTAAACGTGTGATGATGAATACTGATAGACTTAGAAGTTTAGGATGGCGTCCTACTGTTAGTTTGGACTTTGGTTTAAAAAATACAATTAACAGTTATGAAGGAGATGATTAATAAATGAATGTAGTAGCAGTATTTGCTGGTGGTGTAGGTTCTAGAATGGGGTGTAAGATACCTAAGCAGTTTTTGGAAATATATGGAAGACCTATAATAGTACATACTTTAGAAAAATTTCAGTATAATGATAATATTGATTGTATATATGTTGGATGTATGAAAAAGTATATTCCTTTGATGAAAAGTTTGATAAAGAAATATAATTTAACTAAAGTTAAACCTGAATGTATAATTCAAGGAGGGAAGTATGGGCTAGAAACTATTTACAATTTGCTAAAAGCTATTCATAAGGATTATGAGGATGCAACAGTTCTTATTCATGATGGAGTTAGACCTAATATTACGGATGATGTTATTAATAAAAATATTGAAGGTGTAGATAAGTATGGTAGTGCTATTACTTGTGTATCAACTGTTGAGACTTCAATTATTAGTAATAATGGTAAGGATGTAGATGAATTTTTAGATAGGAAAAAAGTTTATTTGGCTAAAGCTCCACAAAGCTTTAAGATAAATGAAATTATAAAGGCTTATGATAGGGTGTGGAATGAATATGGAACATTTAATGTAGAAGGCTTAATTGATTCTTGTTCAGTTGCACTTTCTTATGGTATGAAGCTTAAAATGATAGAAGGAAGTAGAAATAATATAAAAGTTACTACTCCAAATGATTATATAGATATTTTGGGAAGAATGATTTCTAATGATTATAATAATTTCTTTGAAATGAGTAAAAATAAAAAATAAAATAGGAAAGGTAAATTTATTTATGACTGAAAAGCACAGAAAAGAAGTTGTTAATGAGCATGCAGTAATAATTTTTATTATATTTGTATTATTGATGTTAGCAGTTTTGTTGTGGTTGTTAAAATTAGATAATCGTCGTAAAATAAATTTAAAAAAAACTACAGTTGTTACAACTAAGTATAGTTATATGAAATTTGGTACTGTAGTTTATGATGCTAAATTATATATAAAAAATAATGAAAAATATCAGGAATATGGAAAAATTTATAAAAATGTAAAATTAGAATTTTCTAAATTAGATAATAATTATTTTTTGATTAAAGGTTTTGATGATAATATTTATATTAAAGCTAGTGACGTAGTTAAAATTGATAGTATTGATAACGTTAGTGATAGATATAAAAATTATATAATGTTTAATGAGAATATTATTACGAAAGATAAGGTTACTTTTTATGATGTGGATGGTAATATTTTATATACTATTGACAAATCTTATGAATTTAATATCTTTATTAAAGATGATGATAGATATGGAATTGTATATAATGATAGATTATTATTTGTAAAAAAGAGTGATGTTAGTAGTGTTAAGGCAAGTAATAATACTGATAAAAAAAATAGTAGTGGTGTTGGAGTTTTGAATTATCATTTCTTTTATGATGAAGATAATGAGGAAGATGCTAAGGGATGTAAGGAAGAAATTTGTGTTTCAAAATCACAGTTTAAGGATGAGCTTGATTATTTGAAAAATAATAATATTTTAACAATTACTACTAGAGAATTGGAATGGTATATAGATGGTGGAATAAATTTACCTAAAAGTGTTCTTATTACTATTGATGATGGAGGAAGGACAAGTATTGCAGTTTCATTATTGGGTGAATATAAAGATTATGCTACAATATTTTTGATTACTTCTTGGTTTGATCCAAGTAATTATTATAAAAATGAATATATAGAGTTACATTCTCATACAGATAATTTACATAATACTGGTGTTTGTCCTCTGGGGCAAGGTGGTGGAATTAAGTGTTTAGATAGAAAAACATTACTGGAAGATTTAACTAAAAGTCGAGAAAAGTTAAATGGTTCCACTGTTATTGCCTATCCTTTTTATGAATATAATGATTATTCGATAGATATTTTGAAGGAGGCTGGGTTTACGATGGCTTTTGCTGGAGAGAGTAGTAATAGTGATAATTTGGTTCATGTTGGCTCTAATAAATTTAGACTTCCTAGATTTGTTATGGTTAATTATACTACTTATGATGATTTAAATAGGTATTTTGGTAGAATAAAGTAGATATGTGAGGGATTTAATTTATGAAAAAATATGTAAAAAAATTACAGGGTGTTGAATTAGAAATTTTAGAAGAAATAGATAGAATTTGTAAAAAAAATAATATTGATTATTTTTTATGTGGTGGTAGTTTGATTGGAGCTATTAGACATAAGGGATTTATTCCTTGGGATGATGATATTGATATTGCAATGACTAGGAAAAATTATAATAAATTCACAAAAGCTTGTCTTAAAGATTTGGACGACAAGTATTTTATAGATAATTATAGTGTTAATAAGAAGTGTTGGATTTCTTTTACTAAAGTTAAAAAGAAAAATACTTTATTTGTTGAAGATAAATATATGGATTGCTATGATGATACTAATTGTATTTGGGTTGATATTTTTCCATTAGATGGTGTTAAGGATAAAATGTCAAAATTTCAATTGTGGCAAAAAAAAGTATTTGATCGTTTATATACTTTAATTACCATTAAAAATGGTTCTAATTATTATCAAAATTCAAAAGTTAAAAAATATGTTTATAAATTTTTACTTGCTATTATTCCAGTTAGATTTTTAATTTTTCTATTGGAAAAAGTGGTCAGTTTTCATGATGAGGATAAAGTTAAATATTTGTGTTCTTTTTCAACTGTTTATAGTATAGATAAAGATACTTTTGATAAAGAAAAATTACTTCCATATGAAGAAGTTGTATTTGAAGAAAAAAAATTTATGGGTGTTAAGGGTTATGATTATTATTTGAAAAAATTATATGGTGATTATATGAAGTTACCTCCTGTTTCAAAGCGAGTAAATCATGATCCATACTTAGTTAAATTTGAAGATGGAGAGATAATTAATTTTAAAGATAAATAGATTTGAGGGATTTTATGAATAAGATTTTAAAAAACAAAAAAGTCAAGAATAAAAAAAACACTAAAAATGATAGTTCTAGGACGATTAATGTTATAAAAAATTCTTTTTTTGGTGTTGTAAATAAATTTGGTGTATTGATTTTACAATTTGTGTGTAGAACGATTTTTATTAGAGTTCTTGGTAGTGAATATTTGGGACTTAATGGTTTGTTTACAAATATTTTGACTATTTTGTCTTTTGCTGAATTAGGGCTTGGTAATGCTATTGTTTATAATATGTACAAGCCTCTTGCTAATAAGGATACAGAAGAAGTTAGTAGATTATTGAAACTATATCGTAAGTGCTATAATTTAATTGCTTTATTTATTTTTGGAGCTGGTATGTTGTGTATTCCTTTTTTAGGAACTTTAATTGGCAAAACTCCTAATATAAAAGAAAGTATCTATTTAATATATATATTATTTTTGTTGCAGTCAATAACATCTTACTTTTTGACTTATAGAAGATCTTTGATTTCTGCTGACCAAAAGGATTATTTGTGTTCTAATGCTGATTTATTTTCAGAAATTGTTGCAAGTATTTTAAAAATCTTTGTTTTATTATTTCTTAAGAATTACATATTATTTTTATTGATTCAAATTTCTAGAAATTTAATTGCTAATGGTGTTTTATTCATTCAAAGTAAGAAAATGTATCCTGATATTGATGAGAATGCTGTTAGTGAGTTATCTTCAGATAAAAAGAAGAGTATTTTTAAAAATGTTAGGGATTTGATGCTGTATAAAATTAGTTCTACTATTAATACTGGTACAGATAATATTATTATTACAAAGCTTGTTAATTTATCTACTGTTGGTATTGCTTCTAATTATTCACTGCTTATTGGTGCTGTTAATCAAATATTGCTTAAAATTATGACTAGTTTTACAGCAGGAATTGGTAATCTTAATGCTAAGGATAGTGTTGAAAATAGAGAGAAAGTATTTTATATTTTAACATTTATAGTTACGTGGATATATGGTTTTTGTGGAATTATGTTAGTAGTATTTTTGAATCCTTTTGTTAAATTTTGGATTGGTGCTAAATATGTTTTGAGTCCAGTTGTTGTATTGGCATTGATGTTAGAATTTTATATTAGTGGTATTCAATATGCGGGATATAATTATGCTATTACGACGGGGTTATTTAAAAAAGCTAAATGGGGAGCTTTTTCATCTTCTATATTAAATATTATTTTATCAATTATTTTAGGATATAAATGGGGAATATTTGGTATATTTTTAGCTACTGGATTAGCTAGAATTTGTTCACAAACATGGTTGGATCCTTATTTAGTTTTTAAGTATGAGTTTAAAAAATCATCTATTCCATATTTTAAAAAGATGATAAGAAATTTTATCTTTGTTGTTGGTAATTTGACTGTTTGTTATTTGATTTTTAGTAGTGTAGTTAAAGCTAATCTAATTTCAATAATTTTATGGGCAGTTGTTTGTTGTGTTCTTTGTAATGTTATATTTATATTATTATTCTTTAAAACTTGGGAATTTAAGGATATGGTTGGAAGGATTAAATTTATAGTTAATAAAAATGAAGGGTAGTTAGTGATAATATGGAAAAAAGAGTTAGTGTTGTTATACCGGTTTATAATGCTTCTATGTATTTAGAAAGATGTATTTTAGGACTTATTAATCAAACTTATAAGAATATAGAATTGATTTTTATTAATGACGGATCTAGTGATAATAGTTTGGAGATTCTTTATAAATATAAGAAGAAAGATAAAAGAATTATAGTTATTGATAAAGAAAATACTGGGGCTAGTGATTCTAGAAATATTGGAATAGAGCGTTGTAGTGGTGATTATATCTGTTTTTGTGATAGTGATGATGTATATGCTAATAATTATATAGAAGTGATGTATAAAGCTATGATGAAACATAAGGTTTCAGTTGTAAAATGTAATTATAGTGTTTATGATAAAGATGATAAATTAATAAGCAAATCAGATATTAGTGATATATCAAATCGACTTTACGATAATGAGAAAATAAAAAAAGAGATAATACCTAAATGTTTGGCTGGAGAAATTCCTTGTTTTTCATATCTACTTATGATAGATAGAAACGCTCTTAATGTAAAATATCCTACGGATATTGCTATGATGGAAGACGTTGTTTTCTATATTAGGTTACTTTTGGATACTTCTAGTTTTTATGTAATAGATGATTGCTTATATAAAATAACTTTTAATGAACAGGGAGTTACAAATAATTATCACAATTATAAAAGAAATATTTTAAATGTTATAGATGTTAATGATTATATTAAGAGTGAGCTTGATAAATTTGGACTTTCGACTGAGGAAAATTGTCAAAAGCTTAATATTAATCATTTGAATGCTATTAGTGATTTTATTTATAAATATTATTTATATGGAGATTCTGATATTATAGATTTTTGTCGTGATATTAGGACAGATAAGCTTGTTGATATAATTAAAAATACTGATTTATCAAAAATAAATTTACAAAGAAAACTGCTTCTTAGGTTGTTATTAAAAAAGAAATATGTTATATTTAGAATATATTGTTTTAGTAGAAATTTAATTAGGAAAGTAGCTAGGTAGATATTATGAAAGTAAAAAAAATGTTTAACAGACTCGATAAGAATTATTGGTATATTTTGGGGATTGTTTTATTTATTATTTTGCCTCAGATTTCAAATAATATGATATTAGGTAATGATCTTTACTATCATATTTCTAATTTGTATGCCATGAATGATAATTTGTCTATTAAACATTTTGTTTTATTTCCACAAAAAGTTTTACCAGTTATTGCTAATAATTTGGGGTATGGCTCAGGCATTTTTTATCCTAAATTAGCTCATATTATTTTGGTTTATATTTATCAAGTATATGAACATTTAGGGATTAGTAATATGATGTATACAGTTAAAACTTTTTATTTTTTTATTATTTTATTATCTGGTATTTTTATGTATGTTTATGTAAAAAGTGCTTTTGGTAGAAAAAATATGGCTTTGCTTGCTAGTGCATTTTACATTACATATCCCTATTTTTGTGTTGATTTATTTTATAGAAATGCTTTAGCCGAGTGTATGATGTTTGTTTTTATTCCAATTGTTTTTTTAGGACTGCATTACTTGATGGAGAGAGATTTAAAAAAATTTATAATTCTTTTTATTATAGGTTTTGTTGGTGCAGTTAATTCTCATTTAGTATTATCGGTTTATTTGGCAGGTTTTGTTGTTATATTTGCACTTATTAATTATAAAAAAATATTTACATTAGATAGAATTAAGGTTGCTATAATTGCCTGTGTTTTTATTTTGATATTTATTTTTCCATTTATACTTCCACTACTTGAGCATAAAATTTTTGGTAATTACGTAGTGTTTGAAGATGGTATTATGTTTAGTTTGGAAACTGTTAATTCTTCTAGGCGATCACTAAGAAATTTATTTAGTTATGGAAATTATAATACACTCAGTTATTTGGCAGTTATATTTTCTTTTTTAGCACTTATTAATTATAAAAAAACTGTATTTAAAGATAGAAAAAAAATATTAATTGCTTTTACACTTATTTCTTGTATTTGTCTTCTTTTAACATTAAATTTTATTGATTGGAAATGGGTGCCTAAGTTTATGCTAAGTATTCAATTTTCGTGGAGATTATATTTGTTTTTTATGTTCTTTATATCTATTTTAGGTGCTTCTGTGATTGATTTGTTTAAAGGGGAAATGCAAAAGGTTATTATTTTGTTTTCAATTGTATTATTATTATTTAATTATAATTATGTGGAAAATCCAAAAATTTATGGTAGAAATCTTGGGTATTTACATCAGAATAATATTGATATATCTTTTTGGGGTGCTGGTTGGCAAAGTGAATATTATCCTATAGCTAGTTATAGAAATAAAGATTATATAGATAAGTTAAGTGATAAGTCTGTTAGTGTTAAGAGGGGAAAATGTGAAATATCTTCTGTAAAAAGTAGGACTCCTTATTTGGAATTTGATATAAAAAATAATAATACTGGTTGTGTAGTTGAAGTTCCAAGACTTTATTATTTAGGGTATGATATTTATATTAATAATAAAAAAATTAATTACTTTGAGAATAAGAATGGTTTAATAGAATTTAAAACTAGTAAAGGTGGTAAAGTTAAAATTAGTTATAATGGTACTATTTTATATAAGATTAGTTTATTTATTGTTTGGATAACTATATTAATTTTAATTGTTTATAAAGTAAAAATAGAAGGGAAGAAGAAAAATGAGAAAAATATTAATAACAATACCAACGCTTAATTCTGGAGGGGTTGAAGTTTCTTTAGTCAGATTTATTAATGAATTATCTCGTGATAAAGATAATAAAATTACTTTACTTATGTTAAAAAGGGAAGGTCTTTATTTGGATAGTATACCAGATAGTGTGGAGATAATAGAAGTTTCTTATGATGATAGGATGTATAGTTATAATAATAAATTTAGTGATATTAAAAATATTAAGGGAATAAGTAGAAAAATAAAGTTTTTCAATTATAGGATGAAATTAAAAAATAAGTTAGCTAGAAATGATTGGGAGGGGTATTATAAAATTATTTTAGAGCATGTTAATAATATTTCTTCTGAGTATGATATTGCTATTGATTGGCATGGATATGGTCACTTTGTTAGTGCTTTAACTGCTAGTTGTGTTAATGCTAAAAAAAGGGCTATGTGGATACATGATGAGAAAAATGAATGGCTTAGTAAGGTTGATTGCTGGTTAGATTGTTATGATAAAATATTTTGTGTTGGTAAAGCTTGCCTTAATAATGCACTTGGAAATAGTGAGAAGTTAAAAGATAAATTAGAAGTTTTTTATAATATGACAGATTATTTAAATGTTAGGAAAAAGGCTGATGCCAAAATGGATTTTAAATATGACAGCGATAAATTAAATATAGTTACTGTTGGAAGGCTTGAGTGGCAAAAAGCTTATGATGTTGCAATAGAGACGGCAGAAATATTAAAAAGCAGGAATGTTAATTTTTGTTGGTATGCTATTGGAGGTGGCTCATTAGAAGAAGAGTTAAAAAATATGGTTTTAGAGAAAAAATTGGAGGATAATTTTAAGTTTTTGGGAATTGTTAGTAATCCATTTCCATATGTAAAAAATGCTTCTTTGTATGTTTTATCTTCTAGACATGAAGGATATTGTTTAGCTACTTTAGAAGCCAAAATATTAGGAAGTGTTATAATTGCTACTGATATTGAAAGTAATAGAGAACAAATAACAGATGGAGAAAATGGCTTTTTATGTGAATTGTCACCTGAAGTATTTGCTGATAAAATAATAGAGGTTAGTAGTAATAAAAAATTGATGGAGCATGTTAAACATAATTTGGAATTAGAAAATTTTGATTATAGTAGTGAGTTTAATAAACTTTATAATTTAATGGAGGAATAATATGATTACAGTTTTTACCCCAAGTTATAATAGGGAAGTTGAGTTGGAGAAGTTATATAAATCTTTGTTAAAACAAGATATTGATGATTTTGAGTGGCTTATAGTTGATGATGGTTCAACGGATAATACTAAATCTTATATAAATAAAATAAAGAAGGCTAATAAAATAAAGATAAATTATGTTTATAAAGAAAATGGTGGTAAGCAATCGGCTTATAATGTTGGTCTTGATTCGGCAAAGGGAGATATATTTCTTTGTATAGATTCTGATGATATTTTAAAAGATAATGTTTTGGGGATGATTAAAAAAGATTTTGATGATATAGGTGATAATAATATTTGTGGAGTTATGTACTTGCAAAGTTATATTAGTGCTAAAGATAAAATTATAGGATCAAAATTTCCCAAAGATGATATGATTATTTCTTATTATGATGTGTATAACAAATATAAAGTTACTGGGGATAAGATGATTGTTTTTAAGACTGATGTTGCTCGTGAATATTATTTTCCTATTATTGATGGAGAAAAATTTATACCTGAGGCGTTGATTTTTAATAGGGTTTCTTTGAAATATAAATTTTTATGTCGAAATGTTGTTGTTGCTAGTAAGGAATATTTAGAAGGAGGATATTCTAGTAAATATTTTTCTTTAGTTAAAAGAAATCCTTTGGGTAATTCTTTATATTATTTAGAGTTATATAATTTTTCACAATCACTTTATAATATTTATGGTTATATTTTGTTTAGTATTTATGGTAAGAAGAGGCTTAGGAATATGTTGAAGGAACATCCGGCTAAGGTTATGATAATTTTAATGTATATTCCAGTTTGGGTTTTGTCACTGATTAGGAGGTAACTTATGAAAAAATTGTTGATTTTTGGTTATACTATGGATATGGGAGGGGCTGAGAAGGCTCTTCTTGATACAATTAAATATTTGAGTAAGAAGGTATCAATAGATTTATATCTTTTAGAAGCTAAGGGAGTTTTAATGAAGGAAATTCCTGATAATGTTAATGTTTATGAAATGAAAAAAAATAAATTTTGGTACTTATTTTTTAGATTTATTCCAATCTTTAGAAAAAGATATATTAATAAAATTTTCCAGAAAGGTAATTATGAGTATGTTTTTGGTTATATGGAAGGTAGATGTGCTACTTGGGTTAGTGATATAGATTGTGATAAGGTAAAAAAATATGCTTGGATACATAATGATGTGTTTAAGTTTGATATTGGTATATCTGATAGAGAAATTAAAAAAAGCTATAATAATTTAGATAAAATAATATGCGTTTCTGGGGATGCTAAAGAAAATTTTTGTAAAAAATATGGTATAGATAAAGAAAAAGTTTTAATTATTTATAATTATATAAATGAAGAAGAAATAATAAAGAAATCTTCTGAGTTTGAGGTTAATAACGATGTTTTTACTTTTGTTAATGTTGCTAAGATGAGGGATCAAAAAAGGCAAGATAGGTTAGTGGAAGCAGGTCGTATTTTAAAGAATAGGGGATACAAATTTAAAATACAGTTAGTTGGAGATGGACCTAACCTTGATAAAATTAAAAATATGGTTTATAATAATAAATTAGAAGATGTAATAGAGATATTGGGATTGCAGACTAATCCTTATCCGTATATAAAAAATGCCGATTGTTTTGTTCTTACTAGCGATATGGAAGGATATGGAATTGTAATAAAAGAAGCATTACTTTTAGGAAAAAGAATTATTACTACTGATGTTGTTGGACCTCGTGAAATATTGCATAATGGGGAATATGGAGTAATAGTTCCAATACAATTAGAAAAAATAGTTGATGCTATGGAGGATATGCTTGTTAATCCAGATAATTATAGTGAACTTGATAAAAGAGTTGCATCTTATAAGGGAGATAATGATATTATCAAAAAAGAAACTTTTAAATTATTAGATTTGTAGAGGGAGTATCAAATGAGTAGAGAAAAGCAACAGAAAATATTAAAAATAATATTAATATTTGTTTTATTACAGCCTATTTTGGATATATTATCTAGAATGGCTATTTTGGGGTATATCCCAAATATTTCAACTTATGTAAAGCCACTATTTGTGTTTGGATTTAGTGGATATTTATTGTTTTGTTATAGTCCTATTAAGAAAAGATGGTTAATATATATAGGTTTGTTTATTTTGCTAGCTATTTGTCATTTATTTTTATTGGCTGGATTATTAGTGGATACATCGACAATTTTACATGAACTTAGATTTATGATTAATATTGCATATATGATAGCATTATTTATTGGTTTATTTACTTTTTGGTATCATACTGATGATAATGATAAAGAGGAAGTTTTTAGAAAAATTAAAAATACTTTGTTTTATACTTTTATGTTATATTTTTCTTTATATTTAGTATCAGTATTAACTGGTACTTCTGGAATGACTTATGAATATTCAGATAAATATAAATTAGGATATAAGGGATGGAATGATTCTGGGCAGATATTAGGACATGCTTTTTCAGTTCTATTTCCAATTGTTTTGTATGGAATATTAAAGCCAAAAAATAGAAAAATAATTAGAACTATATTTATGATTTTAGCATTAGTAGTTGTTTCGTTACTTGGTACAAAAGTGCCATATTTTATAACTATTATGGTGTTAATTTTATATTTAATAATAGTGTTATTTATTAAATTTTTTAACAAGGAATTTGAAAGAAATTGGTTTAATATATGTTTAGTTTTTTTATCAATTATTGTACTTGTTTTGACTTATAAGTATACTCCGGTTGCTTATAATACTGATATTAATGATAAGAATGCTATGATTGAATTATCTAAGTATGATCTTAATTCTATTAGTGGTAAGAAGAAGAAGAAATCTTATAAAGAAGTTGTTGAAAAGCATAAGGGTGCTAATATTAGTGATTTCAAACAATATTATATTTGGACACAAGATGCAAGTTCTTATTTAGAAAGTTTATTTTATGCTGGAAAAGTTCATCCATCTAATACGAGAGGTAAGCAATTCTTTTATTCTTATAAATTATTTTCGCTTGCTGATTATAGATATAAGTTATTTGGAGTAGGATATTTAAATCAAGATGCATTATTGGCAATTGAAAGTGATTTCTTTATGGCAATTTTTGATTTTGGGATTTTAGGATTTTTATTATTCTTGTTTATTCCTATAAAAGAATTTATTAAAGCTTTGATGTTTATTGTAAAGAATTTGAAAAGAGTAGATTTAGAGACATATATGTTATTTATGGGGCTTGGAATATTCTTTTGTATAAGTATTTATGCAGGATATACGTATATTTATACTAATTTTTCAATATTTTTAGTGTTGCTCATTGTTATGCTTAAGTTAAAGATTGATATTATTTGTATTGATGATAAAAAGAGTATAAAGTCAATTAGCTTTTTAGGGCTACATCTTGGATATGGTGGAATAGAGAGTTCTATTATTAATGCTGCTAATGCATTATCTAAAAAATATGATGTAGAAATAATATCTTTTTATAAATTAGCTGAAGATCAAAATAAGAATGTTAATAGTAAGGTTAAAATTAAATATTTATATAATGGTGGTCCTAATCTTGATAAAATTACTTTGTATAGAAATAATAAGCAAGTTTTAAGATTATTTGGTGAGTTAGTAAAAGCTTTATGGATTTTGCTATTAAAACGTATACTTGTTATTAGAGAAATTAGGCGTTGTAGGAGTGATGCGATTGTTTCTACTAGAGTAGAGTTTAATTTGTTGCTTGATAATTTTGGAAGAGAGAGTACTTTAAAAATAGCACAGGAACATTGTTATCATAATGATAATAAAAAGTATATCAATAAAATTAAGAGCTATCATAATTTAGATTATTTGTGTGCTTTGACAACTACTTTAAAAGCTGATTATAAGCGTTTCTTAGAGAATAGTCATAGTAGGGTTAAGGTTGTTCTTCTTCCTAATATGCTTGTTTCTTTACCTAAGAAGAAAAGTCCTTGTAACAAGAAAAATTTAATTACTGTTAGTAGACTTGATTATGGAAAACGTAATGATGAGATAATAGAGATGTTTTCTAAAATTGATGATAAAGATGCTAAGCTATATATTATAGGTGATGGGGAAGAGTATGAGCGATTAGAAAAATTAATTGCTGATTTAAAACTTGAGGATAGAGTTAAGTTATTAGGTTATATGTCTCATAAAGATATGGAAAAATATTTGTTTGATTCTTCTATCTTTTTGATGGCATCTGTTACAGAAGGACTTCCTATGGTATTACTTGAGGCTATGAGTTATGGTATTCCTTGTATTGCTTATAAGACAGCGTCTGGCACTTCAGATATTATAGATAATGAATATAATGGTTATATTATAGAAAATAGAGATAGTGATGAATACATAAAAGATATCAATACTCTTCTTGATAATGATAAGTTGAGAATGAAATATAGTAAAAATGCAATTTTAACTTCTAAAAAGTTTTATAAAGATGAAGTTGTTAAAATGTGGGAAAAATTATTAAAATAATTTAAGAAAGAGGTAGTGTTTTATGACGAAGGTATTGATGATTATTCCTGCTTATAATGAAGAAGAGAGTATATTAAAAACTGTTCGTGAGATAACAAAATATAAAAAAATAAAATTAGATTATTTGGTTATTAATGATGGTTCTAGTGATGAAACTAAGAGGGTTTGTGATAGTAATAATATTAAATATGTTGATTTGGTAAATAATTTAGGTATAGGTGCTGCTGTTCAAACAGGATATAAATATGCTTATGATAACAATTATGATATAGCTATTCAATTTGATGGTGATGGTCAGCATGATATTAATTATGTTAATGATTTAATAGATGCTATTGTTAATGATAAATGTGATATGGTTATTGGTTCTAGATTTGTTGGTGATGTTAGTAAATTTAAGTCAACTTATTTTAGAAGAGTTGGAATTAAGGTTTTGTCTTTTATAATTAAAATTTTAACAGGAAGTGAGATTAAAGATGTTACTTCTGGATATAGAGCTGCTAATAAAAAGGTAATTGAAAAATTTGCAAAAAATTATGTTTTTGATTATCCTGAACCAATAACAAATTTACAACTTTTAAAAGATGGTTATAAGTTAAAAGAAGTTGCTGTTAATATGAGAGAAAGACAATTTGGGCAATCTTCAATAAGATTATTTAAATCTGTTTATTATATGTTAAATGTTGGCTTGATGCTATTTATATTTGGAATTGGTAATGGAGGTCGTAAGTAATGTCTTTTAGGTTAAAAGTTGTTTTGATTATTGTTATGTTATTATTGCTATTATATTTATGTAGGTCTATTAAAAATAATAAAATTACAATGAAGCATTCATTTTTGTGGCTAGTAATGGATGTTTTATTAATAATATCAGTTGCTTTTGTTGAAAATTTAGTTAAAGTTGCTAATTTTTTTGGAATAGCTACTGTTTCTAATATGATGTTTTTTTGTGGCTTTGTCTTTTTAACTATATTATGTTTTAATTTAAGTAGTCAATTGTCTAGTCAAAATAAGAAAATAGTTAATTTAACACAAGAGTTGGGAATTATGAAGAAAAAGTTAAATGGTGATAAGAATGAAAAACATTAACTTTTTTCAAATATTTAAATATTTATTTTCTTCTGGTTCGTCTTTTGTAATAGATTTATTGATATTTAGTATTTTGAATTATTTTTTGAAAAATATTTTAATATCTACAATAGGTGCTAGAGTAATATCATCTTTATATAATTATTTAATAAATTCTAGAGTTGTATTTGCAAGTTATGATAAAACTTCTATATATAAGTATTTTTTGCTAGTTATTGTTCAGATGATTGTGTCTGCAACTGTAGTTAGTTTTTTTGCAAGTATCTTTAAAAATATTAATGATACAATAATTAAGTTCTTTGTAGATATAGTTATTTTTGTTGTTAACTATTTTATTCAAAAGGAAGTGGTTTTTAAATGAAAAAATTATTTAATAATAAATATATAGTAGCTTTTATTATGGCTTTTATTTCATATTTATCTTTTTTAATATATTTTAAAGATATTTTTTCAAATGATTCTTTTAATCTTATGTATACTTTATTATTTTTCTTTTTATATTATTTTTATTATGTTGAACTTGGAAGGAGTAAGAATAAACTTGGAAAAATCGAGAAAAATAGTATTATTTTAGTATCTTTCATACTTAGTTTTTGTTTAGTTGTTGGTAGTATTGTTAGTTCTTATTTAGGAGATATTGCTGGTACTATTTTTAATTTTCATAATATTTTATATTGCTTTGTGGGAATAGTTGGATATATGTTATTTTTTTATTTTGTTATAAGGAAATTTGTTAGTTTAACAAATAAATTGAAAATAAAAGGCAAGGGTAATTTTGGAGGAAAGGACTTCTTTAAATTTGTTTTATTATTTCTTTTGGCTTGGTTACCATATTTTCTTAGATATTTTCCTGCTGTTATGACTCCTGATTCATATTATTCTATAGAAAATGTTTCTAATTTTATATTAAGTGATTATCATACTTTTGGTCATACTTGGTTTTTTGGTGCGTTTTTCTTATTAGGAAAATTGTTGTTCGGTAATTTGAATTTGGCAGTTGGTTTTTATATTGTTATTCAAATGATTATAAATGCTATTGTTTTTACTTTTGTTGTAAGATTTTTGTATGTTAAAAATGTTAATAAAATATTGAAATGGGTAATTATATTATTTATGTTATTATCTCCTTTATATGCTATTTATAGTGTTACTTTGTGGAGAGATATATTATTTGGATGTAGTTTTATATTATTAATGTTGTCTTTATATGATTATGTTGATAATAATTATAAGCTATCTAAATTTAATGTTAGTATGTATTTGGTTGCTACGCTAATAATTTTGTTTTTTAGAAATAATGGTATTTATGTGTTTATATTATTAGTTCCTTGTTTAGTTTTATTTTCTAAGTATAATAAAAAAATATTAGCTATTTCTAATATTATAATTATCGTGTTGTATTTTGTAATTAAGGGACCTGTTTTTGATTATTTTTCTATTGCTAAGTCGACGTCATCTGAGGCTTATTCTATACCTTTACAACAAATTTCTAGAGTAGTTGTTAGTGGTTTAGAAATTGATGCTAAGGATTATAAATATTTAAATACAGTTATTGATATGAAAAAAATTAGTAAAGAATATTCTCCAACAATATCTGATCCTGTTAAGAGACTAGTTGATAATAAAAATTTAAATAAATCAAAGAGTAAATTTTTTAAAGTTTGGTTTAAGCTTTTCTTGAGGCATCCTCGAACTTATATTGAGGCTTATTTATGTCAAACTTTGGGTTATTGGTATCCTGATGTTGTTTATTGGGCAAGTGGAGGAGAATCTAAGAGTATATTTAAGGATATTAATGTTTATTCTGAGCCTGTTATTCATGATACTAATAATTTATTTGGTGCTATTACTTCACGTAAATTGCCTTTATCTAATCTAATTTGGAGTCTTGGTACTATGTTTATTTTATTAATGTTTTCTATGTTTTTGGTTTTTTATAGAAAGAATTACAGGTATTTGTTATGCTATATGCCACTTGTATGTTTATGGTTTACTTTGATGGTGGCTACACCTGTGTTCTGTGAACTTAGATATGTATATGGTTTGTTTGTATGTATGCCGTTAATGGTAGTTATTCCTTTTGTTAAAAAGAATGTTTAATTAAATTAATTATTTCTATATTGGTTAATGTGATTCTTTAAAGTTTCACATTTTTTATTTGAAATAACTTAGTAATTAATTTTATTGAGAGTTTTAAATTGAAAATGTTATAATGTTGTATATAGTAGAGGTGTAATGATAAAGGGGGCTTTTTTGTGAGAATATATAAGTTTGATAATTTGAAATTTTTGCTTATTTTATTAGTTGTGATAGGGCATTTTTGCGATTTATATATAAATGACTATGTTGTATTAAAAAAAATATTTATATTTGTTTATGCTTTTCATATGCCATTATTTATATTTGTTACAGGATTATTTCAAAAGAAGATTAGTAGTTATAAAGAAATTCCTTATAAAAAAATTTTATTTTATTTAGGGTTAATTTATTTTATGAAAATTACTATATTTCTTGTTTCTAAAAAATACAATTTAGGATATAATTTTGAAATGTTTTCTGGTGGTGAGGTTTATTGGTATTTAGGAGCTATTATTATATATAATTTACTTATACCAATTACTAATAAAATAAATTATATATATTTGTTTGTTTTTAGTATTATTATTGGTTTATTTGTTGGATACGACAATTCTATTGGTGATTATTTATATTTATCAAGAGCCATTGTATTTTTTCCATTTTATTTATTAGGATATTTTTTTAGTGATAATCGTGAACTAATTTTAAGATTATCATCTTCTTTAGGCGTTAAGATAATTTCTTTTTTGATAATTAGTTTGTTTTTTTATTGGTGTTTTAATGATATAAATTATATTTATAAATATAGAATGTTGTTTACGGGTAGAAATGCTTATTCTTTGATTGATAGTTTTGTTTGTTCATATAAACATCGATTATTTACGTATTTTATATCTTTTGTTGTTGGTAGTTCTATTTTTTGTATAGTTCCTAATAGAAAAATAAAAATTATTAGTAATCTTGGAAAAAATACTTTGCAAGTTTATGTTTTACATTGTGCTATTTTATTATGGTTAAAAGGAGTTGGTTTTTTTGAGTTTCTTCGAGGTGAATTTGGAAATTATTTTATTTATGTTTATTTGCTAATAGCAGTTATTTTGACTTGTTTTCTTTCACTTAGGAAATTTAGATTATTGTTTAATTATATTCAAAGAAAAATGTTTGTTGATGATTAAGAAGTTGATATTTTAATAGATGTGTTATGAATTTTCGGTTTTTTTAGTAAACAAATAGTTGAAAATATAGCATAAATTAGTGATTGTGTTATAATGATTTTGGAGGTATGATATGAAAACAAAGAAAAAATATGGATTATTTAAAGTATTGTTAGTAATTTTACTAATTGCAGTAGTTGCTTCGTACTTTATTAAAGGTAGAGATAGCAATATTAGTTATATAGCTCTAGGTGATATTTTTATTAATTATGTACAATCTTTTTATTATTTCTTTGATACAGCTGTATTTATTTTAGCTGTTGGTGGATTGTATGGAGCTTTGAATAAAGTTGCTTCTTATAAGAAATTAGTTAAAGATATTGCTAATAAGATTGGTGATAATAAGAAAATATTTGTTATTGTATCTACAGTTTTATTTGCGTTGTTGTCATCTTTAACTGGTCTTAATATGTTACTTCTTATTTTTGTTCCATTTGTAGTTTCTATTATCTTACTATTGGGATATGATAAGTTAGTAGCATTATCGTCTACAGTTGTTGCAATAGTTGCTGGATTTATTGGAGGAATTTTTATAACATTTAAAGATGCTTCTAATCAGTATGCTACTTCTTATACAACATTTGATAAGATGGTAGGACTTAAAAGTAATTGGGGATGTGTTTTTCCAAAAATATTATTATTAGTAGTTGCTGTTGGACTTTTAGTTTTCTATATTGTTAGACATATTAAGAAAATTGAGAGTGGAGAGATTAAAGACAATCTTAGTCATAATGATGTATTTATGGTTGAATCTAAGAGTAGAAGTGGTAAAGTAGTTAAGAGTGATGATAAAGTTAAAACATGGCCACTTATTATAATGGGAATATTGTTACTTGTTATATTGATATTAGGATTTATGCCATGGAATAGTTTATTTGGTCTTAAGAATTTTACTCAATTCCATAAATGGTTGACTACAGATGCTAAAATAGGTAATTATGTAATATTTACAAGTTTGATTTCTTCTAATTTCACTGCTTTAGGTGAATGGGGAAGTTTAGGTAATTACGTGATGGCACTTGTAATGATAGCACTATTTATCTTTATACTTAAGTTTATTTCTAAAGTTAAATTTAGTGAACTTATGGATGGATTTATATATGGTGTAAAGAAAATGATTCCTTCTGTTATGATTGCTATGTTAGCTTATACTTTGCTAGTTTGTGTTTATAGTAATGGATTTTTAGAAACAATTATTACTAATGCTTCAAAAACATTTGGTGATAATGTTATAGTTGGATCATTTATTTCTATGATTGGTAGTATTGTACATGTTGATACTTATTATACTGTTTCAGGTGTATTTACACCAATTGTTTCTAGTCTATCTGATAAGGCTAATTTATCTGTATATGCTGTTATGTTCCAAAGTATGTATGGTTTAGTTCAAGTGTTTGGACCTACTAGTTTATTGTTAATAGTTGGATTATCTTATTTGGATGTTCCATATTCAAAATGGCTTAAGTATATATGGAGATTTGTTTTGGAATTATTTATTGCTATTATAGTTATAGTAATGTTAGTTTCTGTATTGTAGAATAAAAAAATCAAGGTAGAAATAGGTTAATATTATTTCTAATCCTTGATTTTTTTTAAAAATAAAACAAGTTTCTTATTAAGGAAACTTGTAAATTACTTAGTGGTGCGCCCATAGGGATTCGAACCCCAAACCTTTTGGTCCGTAGCCAAACGCTCTATCCAGTTGAGCTATGGGCGCATTTTTTTGCTCACGTTATAATTATATAACAATAAAGAAAAAAAATCAATTAAAAAATTAGGATTTATTTGATAAAACCTAATTTTTTAAATTTTTCTATAGCTTTTTCTTTAGAAACATCGCCTTCAATTCTGTCAAACATATTAGTTTGCTTTCCATTTTTTATAAACATTGTTGTAGGAGTCGAACCATCTAAGTCATAATTTTCAAGAAATTCTTTTTTTATGTTGTCTTTTTCTAGGTCATAATCAATATAATAAATATCAAGATTATAGTCTTGAGCTATTATTTTTAGTTTTGGTTTGTATGTTGCACAATGTGAACATGTACTTTGACTTACTACTAAAATAAAATCATCTTTTTTATCAATTTTTTCCTGTAATTGTTGGTAGGTTAAAGAAATTAGACTACCTGTTTTTTTATTATTTATATTTATTATTATTAAGAAGGCAATTAATATTATTGCTAATATAATTGCTATATAAATTATATTCTTTTTCTCTTTCATTTTTACACCTCCTATATATAATAACATTTTTTTTATATTTTTACAAAAAAAACTATCTTTTTTTCGTAAAAAATGGTATTATCCTGAATTTGACAGTTTTTGAAGAGCAAAAACTCCCTAGTCCTTATTTTATAAGGGTTTAGAGAGCTTTTTTTAT
>CAKOYV010000013.1 GCA_934131005.1 uncultured Bacilli bacterium
ATTGCTTAAGAAGATATTATATATGTTTCTAAAACTTATTGCACATTAATTGTGCACTTTCAATAAAAATCTACAATGTCAAAAAATTCTTTCGAATTTGAGAAAATATCTTCCAAACATCCTAATTATATGTTATAATAACACCTGAGCGAAAGCTCCTTGCTTGATTTTTTATCAAGCCGATAGTCCAAAAGGAGGTGTAAACGATGAATAAATACGAAATTATGTTTATTGTAAGACCAGATGTAGATGAAGAAGTAAGAAAAAGCACTGTTAAAGCATTAGAAAAAGCTCTAACAGATAATAAAGCAACAATTACTTTATCAAAAGAACTAGGCCAAAAAGAATTTGCTTATGAAATAAAGAAAATGAAATCTGGTTACTACTACCTATATAATATAGAAACTAATGATGATGCTGCTATCAAAGAATTTGATCGTGTAGCTCATATTGATGAAAATGTAGTTAGACATTTGATTTTAAATATCGAGAATTAGGAGATATACAAATATGAATAAAGCAATTTTAATTGGAAGATTAACTAGAGATCCTGAATTAAGATACACAAGTTCTAATAGAGCTGTATGCCAATTTACTGTAGCAATCGATAGACCATTTACAAATCAAGCTAGTGGTCAAAGGGAAGCTGACTTTATCAATGTTGTTGCATGGGATAAAACAGGTGAAAATGTTGGCAAATACATGTCTAAAGGAAGATTAATTGCTGTAGAAGGAAGGATCCAAACTAGAAATTACGAAAATAACGAAGGTAGAAGAGTGTATGTCACAGAAGTTATAGCTAATAATGTTCAATTCTTAGAATCAAGAAACACACAAAATAATGATAATAATTCATTTAATGCTATGCCAGAGCCACCAGTAGAAAAAACACCTTATGATTTTGCTGATGATAGCTCTAATAATTCAACTTCTGCTAAAGAAGATACTATGGATGCATCAAAAGATCCATTTGCATCATTCGGTGAGCAAGTTGAAATAAGTGACAACGATCTACCATTTTAATTCAAAAAAGGAGGAATAATAATGGCAGGATTCGGTAATAGAAAAAGAAAAAAGATTTGTCATATGTGTGCTGGAAAAACTGTAAATTATAAAGATGTACCTATCATTTTAAAGTATGTTGGTGATAGTGGAAAAATTTTACCAAGAAGATTTACTGGTACATGTGCTAAGCACCAAAGAGAAGTTGCAAAACAAGTAAAATTAGCAAGATTTATGGGCTTCATTCCATTTTGTAAATAATTAGAGTACACAATGTACTCTTCTTTTAATTTCATAAAAAAGGAGGGATTCAAATAAAAAAATGTGTATTAATTTATAATCCCAACTCTGGTAAAGTACATCTAAAAGAATACATTCCAGAAATTATTAAAATAGTAAAAAAACATAATTACACCACTCAAATAATCTTAACAAAATATAAAGCTCATGCTATAGAAATAGTAAAAAATCTAGAAAAAGTTGATTTAGTTATGTCCTTTGGTGGTGATGGAACATTCAATGAAGTAATGACAGGTAATTTTCAAAGAAAAGAAAAATTATTATTAACCCATATCCCAGTTGGAACAACTAATGATATAGGTGCAATGTTAGGATATAGTAAAAATATTTTAGATAACGTAAAAAAATCATTAAATGGTGTAGTTAAAGAATTTGATATAGGTCTAATAAATAATCATCCATTTATTTATGTAGCAGGCATAGGAAAATTTACTAATTTATCCTACGAAACTCCCAGAAATTTAAAAAAGAAAATTGGCCATTTAGCTTATATAAAAGAGGGAATAAAATCTTTTTTTCAAAAAACAAAAATACATGATATATCATATGAAATAGATGGCGAAAAATATCGAGGCTTATTTTCATTAGTTCTAATATCTAATGCCAATCATATAGCGGGTATAAGGAATGTTTATAAAGATGTAAAACTAGATGATGACCAATTTGAAATAGTATTTTGCAATATCAAAAAGAAAAAAGAAATTATTAAAACATTATATTTTTTAACTATGTATGATCGTACAAAAGTACCAGGTTTTTATTTTTATAGAACCAATAATATTAAAATAAAAATAAATAACGCTGAAGATGAATCCTGGTGTATAGATGGTGAAAAATTAAAAAAATCTCCCGATAATATATATAACATAAAAATAGAAAATAAAGTAAAAATATTAATCCCAAAGAAAAATATCAAAAAATTATTTAAAAACAATTAATACTTATTAACGCAATGAATATTAATTGTTTTTTTATCGTATATACACCTTATAGATAAAGTTTTGTAAAATAGATTAAAAAGATTTACTTTTTAAAAAATCTTGTGTTATAATCTAACTATAATACCAAGGGTATTATCAATCTATATTATAACTAAGGAGGTTATATAATGTTAAAATCAAAAGTAGGTTATAGTAAAAAAATTGATGCATATGAGGCAGGTGTAGAAACTGCTAAATTAGCATCAGAAGGTTTAAGCCCTAAAATAGGACTAATGTTTAATTCAGTAGGATATGATCAAAAGAAATTAATGGAAGGTATTAAGTCTGTTATGCCTGATACTGATGTTATTGGATGTACAACATCAGCAGGAATATTAGTTCCAGAAGGTTATATGATTGATGAGACAGGAACTGCTGAAATGCTAACATTAGATGATTCTGATATGACAGTAGCATGTTATGGTATGCCTAAAGGAAAAAGTGCTAGAGAAACTGGTCGTGAAGTAGCCCTAAAAGCTTTAGAAAAAGCAGGATTAGACTATGCACCAGATTATTTCTTTATGAGTGCATCACCTGCCGAAGAAGAAGAATATATTAAAGGTATTCAAGATGTAATAGGTAGAGTACCATGTTTTGGTGGAAGTGCTGCTGATAATACAGTAGAAGGAAAATGGTCAATTTTCTATAATGATACTGTATATAATGATGGTGTAGTAGCTGCATTCTTCTATACAGGAAAAGATATTACAACTGTATATACTGGAGCTTATAAAGAAACTAAAGATATGGGAATTATCACAAAGTTAAATAGTGTTAGAGTATTAGCAGAAATCGATGGAGAGCCAGCTTTAGACAAATATAAAAAATGGCGTGGTCTTAAAGATGAAGATGTTACTGGTGGAAACTTATTAGTTACTACTATTACAAGTCCATTAGGTGTAAAAGATAGATTAGGAAATCTAGTAGCAATTCGTCACCCAATGAATGGAAATGAAGATAAATCAATGAATATTGGAGCAAATTTAGCTGAAGGAACAGCTATAATTAGAATGGAAGCTAGTGTTGATGAATTAATTAAATCAGTACCAGAAACATTAAAAGAATTAAAGAAAAAATGTCCAAATGCTGGAGCATATTTATTAGTTCACTGTGGTGGACGTAGATTAGGAATCGGCGACAGAATGAACGAAGTATACGAAGCACTTAAAAAAGAGGCTGGAGATGTACCATTTATAACTACATTTACTTTTGGTGAATATGGTTATGCTGATGATCAAGCAAATACAACTGGTGGATTAATGTTATCATTCACAGCATTTGAAAAATAAAATAGAATAAAAGGGAATTTTAGGTGATATAGCACCAATTAATATCAAAAAGATTAAACTAACAAAAAAAGTAGAACCGAGAAAAGGTTTTACTTTTTTATTTATTGGTAAATAAAGTAGAAAATTATGTTATAATTAATATACTACAGGTGATAAGATGGAAAAATATGATATTAAAGAAGTTGGACAAGATTTTAAATTTCTACAAAATGACCCTATTGTTCGTGGCTCAAGAAAAAAATTATTAACGATAAATAAAAACAATGAACTTGCAATGTTTAAATATGAAAGAGAAGATTATGTTTGTAGTGAAGCGTGTTCTGAAAAAATAGCATATGAGCTTGCGAAAACACTTGGATTTGAATGTGCCAAAATAGATTTAGCACATGATAGTGCAGGAAAAATAGGAGTTTTAAATTATTATTTTTCTGACAGATTTACTTCTCCACATACAGACATAATAGCTTACTTAAATAAAGATTCAAGTGAAAGAAAAAATTATTATACAGTATCTAATATAAAATCAATATTAGATGATATAGATAAAGATTTATTTAAAGGCTTTATTAGAATAATGATTTTTGATGCTTTAATAGGTGAACAAGATAGACATGAAGAAAATTGGGGAATTATAGAAAAAAAGTGGAAAACCATATATATCTCCTTTATATGATAACGGTGATAGTTTATTAAGAGAATTTAGAAATCCCCAAAATTTCCAAAAGTATTACGATGGAATAAAGAGTTTTGATGCATATATCGAAAGAAGCAAAACGATAATATATAAAGAAAATAATATATCAAGATATAAACATTTTGAACTAATTCAATATTTATTTGATAACTTTCCAGCATTGGTTATTCCTGAAATCAAAAAAATAAGTATTTTAACGGATGAAATAATAGAAAAAATAGTTAACCAAATACCAAATGAATTATTGACTAATGAACATAAAAAATATATAATACTATATCTAATTAAACGAAGAGACATATTATTAAATATAAAATAGAGGTGAAAAAATGAAAGATGAATTATGGTTAATTTGGAAAGAGCCTATTACTAGAAGAAGATACAAAATAGGAACCTTATATAGAGAAAATAATATATATAAATTTAATTATATTACCCCAGAATTAAATGATGCTAAAAAGGAAGGATTTAAATATTTTCCAGGTTTTGAAGATTTAACTAAAGCATATAAAAGTAAAAATTTATTTCCAAATATTTTGACAAGATTACCAAATGTAACAAGACCAGACTATTTAGAAATTCTTAATCGTTACAACTTGGAAAAAGACTCAGATAATTTTGAAATTTTAAAAGCAACACGAGGGAGAACAATTACTGATAATTATGAATTTGTCCCCGCTTTTGATTCAAGAAAAATTGAATTTGATGTAGCTGGAACAAGTCATTGTAAAGACATTAATGAATGTAAAGAATATCTTAAAATTAATAAAAAATTATATTTAGAACCAGAACCTACTAATATCAAGGACGAAAATGCAATTAAAATTATTTTTAGAGAAAAAGATAAACAATTTCAGCTAGGCTATGTTCCAAGATATTATAGCAAAGAATTATTAGAAAAATTAAATCAGGGTGTTGAATATTCAGCTATGATTCAAAGTTTAAATTTAGAATCACAATTAAGTGATGAAAATATTACAGCAAATGTTAAATTAATTCTTAATGTTTAATTAATATGTATTATTGTAATTTTTATTTAAATTATTATGCCTCAATTTAAAGGCTTTTTTATTTTTTATATCAAAGATAACTTTATTATAACTAAAAAATAGTGTTGTATAATTTTCAACACTATTAATCAAAGAATATCAAATTAATTTTTATTTATTTCCAATTATCACTTTTACCTAAATCATAAATATTCTTATAACCAAGTTTTTTCAATTTAGAAATACCTTCATCATTATTTCCATTGCTACTGTATACAATAATAATATTATTACTATCAGTAAAATTTTTACTAGCACTATCCTCGCTAATATTATTAATAGGCATTGAAATAGAACCATCAATATGACTACTATCAAAAACATCTTTAGTATCCAAATCAACTAAAATAGCCCCATTATTAATAACTAATTCCTTAGCGTACATATAACTAATAGTTCCGTCACTATTAAAATTTTTATTACTATTAGAACCACAACCCGTAATTATTAAAATAAAAATTAAACTAATTAAACATAAATTCTTCATAACTTCCTCCATTATAATTTTAACATATTCAAAAGAAAAAATAAATAAAATCCCATAAAATGGTTAAAATACAAATAAGGAGGCTTTAAGATGATTCAAAATATAACAACTTATTACATACCTCAAAATATAAATATTCAGCAAGGAAAAATATATAATTTATATCTCAATAAGGTAACTAATTTAGACTTACAAGCAATAATTCCTACTAAACATGAAACACTAAATGACATAATACAACCAACAATTACTGAACCTAAAATGATAACTTTAACAGAAGATGAGTATCAAAATATTTTATTACTAACTAATAAAACTAGAGAACTTTACGCTCAGAGTAGAGAATTAGAAAAAAAATTAACTAAAGGAAGGAGTTAATATGAAAGATTATAAGAGAATATCAACGACCCTTGCTAATGGAACAAAAGTTGATTATAATGTTATTTTAACATTTCAAAGTATAATATCTGGTAAAAATTATGTTATATATACAGATAATACATATGACCAAAATAAAAAAATAAGATTTTATGCTGCTGTTTATAATCCAGATTTACCAACTCCTTTTATTGGAGAACCAGTAACTAAAGAAGAGTGGACTGAAATAACTAATGCTATCGACAGTGTAATTTTACCAAAATCATAAAAATTCACTAAAATAGTTGAAAAAAGTGAAAATATGTGGTAAATTATATATGCACTGTATTTTTAGGGGTGTGGTATAATGGTAGCATAGGAGTCTCCAAAACTTTTGATGGGAGTTCGATTCTCTCCACCCCTGCCAGAGAATTTATTTGCTAAAATAGCAATTTAATATAATTTGAATCCTTAATATTAGGGTTCTTTTTTTTGTTCACTTAGTTTTTGTGTCAAATATTACTAATTATGACCAATATAATGACATTTTTTCATAAATTTGTTACAATTACTATAATAAGAGAGGTAATGTAATATGAAAAAAAAGAAATTATTATTAGGAATAGTTAGTATTTTTGCATATGCTCTAATTATCACTGGTGGAAGTTATGCTTATTTTAGTTATAGAAATAGTAATAACAGTGTTGTTACAGGAGATGCTGCAACCATAGATGCCGACTTAAAAGTAGAAAGAGTAGTTCCAGTAAAAACTACTACTAACTTAGTTCCTCTATTAGATAAAAATCTAGATATTGCCTTAAAAGGAACAAGAGGAGTATCAGCATGTGTAGATGCAAATAGTAATTTATCATGTGAAGTATATAAAATAACCCTTACTAATACAGGAAGTACTAATCTAAGATTAAGTGGTAGTATAACTTTAAATGCAACAGGTTCTAATAATATATTTAGTAACTTAAAATGGGAATTATTAGAAGATGTTAATGCAAGAAAACAAGAATATTTAACTAATAGCCTAGGTACTTCTATCTTAGATGAAAATGTTAATATATCAAGTAAAAGTTCAAAAACTTATTATATAGCATTATGGCTAAGTGAAACTAATAAAGACCAATCAAATACTGATTATGGAAAATATGGAGGCCTAGTAGAATTTACAGATGCTAATGGCCTAGGTGTAACAGCTACTTTTAAAGAATTTGATAAAGATTATTGTACAAATAATAAAATAAATAATTTTAGCGATTGCTTATTATTAAGTGAAAAATATTCAAGCAGTGTAAATGATGCTAAAACTTATATTTCTAATAAAACAGCTAATTTTAATAATATAGCTCCTCTCACTACTTATGAAGAAAGAAAAGAAACTAATTTAACTGGAACAAATTTTATTTCAGTGGTAGAAAAAATAAGATTTGGTACATCATATCGTCTTGATGCTTCATCAGGAAGATATTACCTTAGCAATACCGAATTAGGTGTAATGACAGATTATTTATCAACAGATAGTAAAAAATATTATACTTGTGGCAGTACAGGAACGGACTGTACCACTATGTATGTAGTATATTCTGCAACTTCTTCAGAATCAAATGGAACAACAACTTATAAAGCAACTAAAGTTGATAGATATACTACTCAAACATTAGAATCAAATTTATCAGAACAAGGACTATATAAAACAATAGATAATTATGGAGATAGTTATTATTATAGAGGAAAAGTAACCAATAACTATGTATCATTTGCCGGATATATATGGCGAATCATTAGAATAAATGGTGATGGAAGTATACGACTTATGTACTCTGGAACAAGCACAAGTGATACAGGGAGTAAAACATCAATAGGAACAACCGCTTATAATTCATACCCATATGATGCCTCAAGCGTAGGTTATAAATATGGTAAGAATTTAGTATTAAAACATAGTACTCAAGTAATAACTTACGGTAACATAAATAATGGAACTACTTACTACTTTGGAACTTCTTATACAACCGATGATACTAATAAAAAATTATCTATATCAGGAAATATAAAGTCAGGAACATTAGATGAAATATGGAAAGATGGACAAAATAAAGATTATAAATATACATGTTTTAGCACTAGTCAAACAGGCACTTGTGCATCCTTAGTAGAAATACAATCATATGTAAACCCTAACCAAGTAAGAGCTAAATATCATTCTTACCTAACAGATACTTATGAAAATACATATACAGATGAATATGATAGTGATGCTAAGAAAAAAATAGATGCTTGGTATAAAACTAATATAGGAGACAAAGGGTATGGTAAATATTTAAGTGATACATTATTTTGCAATGATAGAACTTATACTTCAGGTGATGGTTCAAGCTTAAATGCAACTACAATTTATGGAGCATATAATAGAAATGCAGACCATAAAACTCCTACCCTAAACTGTTCTAGACAAGTTGACCAGTTTACAACAACCAAAGGAGATAGCATTGGCAATGGAGAATTGACATATCCTGTTGGTTTAATAACAATGGATGAAGCTGTTATGGCTGGAGGAAAAGTTTGGAATATCAATACGTCAAGTTGGTTAACAACCGGGCAGGCTTATTGGACTGCCTCGCCTTCCCATTTCAGTGCGTGGGATGCTGGTGCGTACGTGTGGAACGTCAGTTCCGGCGGCCGTCTGGACAACCACAGTTGGACCTCAAATTCGTGGCTCGGCGTCCGCCCAGTTATCAATCTAAAATCTGATTCACTAATTACCAAAGGTAATGGAACAGCAAGTAGTCCATATATTATTGGAACAGATAATTAAAATGCAATAATCCCCCCAAAATGACTCTTCATTTTGGGGGCTTTTTGTTTCTTTATACCTTTGGTAATTAAATAGAAAATACATAAAAATAGTTTAGTTTATAAAAAATAATTTTATTAGTTTACATTCTAAGAAAAATAAATTCCAAAAAATACCAAATATGTGATATAATGAATTGGGTTAATCTGATAAATATCAGTTCCGTTGTTGCCTCGCCTTCCCAATTCAATACGTGGAATGCTGATGCGAACGTGTGGAACGTCAATTCCGACGGCAATCTGAACAACAATTGGACCTCAAATTCGTGGCTCGGCGTCCGCCCTAGATTCCTACTACAATTAGTATTATAATACTAGTGAACCGAGTGCTATAGATTAAGGTTTATAGTGAGAGGAAGTAATAATTGCAAAATTATAATCTAATTATTAGATTGGAAACAAGATTAATCCTTGAAATATTTTATTTCTAAATATATGATTATAGACGTACTAGGGCAAATATTATATTAATTGTGTTAGTACTATTGCTATTATCGGTAATAGAGATTTATTCTCTATTACACATGGAGGAAATTATGAAAATTAAAGATAAATATAAGGAATTAAAATATCTAAATTTTAATAAAGTTATTTTAATAAAATCAGGAAACTTTTACATATCATATGATGAAGATGCGATAGTATTAAATCATCTTTTTTCATATCAAATAGTAAATAATAAAATAGGTTTTCCCTTAGTAACTCTACCAAAAATAAAAGAAAAACTAGATGAATTAAATGTTGATTATATTATATATAATAATGAAGAAGAAATAACTACTCAAACTAATGAAGATAATAATTATATGAATATATATAATAAAGCAAAAAAAGAAGAATTTACCACTAAAGTAAACGAAGTATTAATAGATAGAATTAGATTTTTATTAAAAGATCCAAATAATTATGAAAAAATAAAAAGGTTTATCGATGAATTCTAATTTTAATATGCTTTCTAAAACCGAGCGTCTAATTAATTATTACAATAAATTGCTAATAAATTATCCTAAAAAAGAATTAGTTTTATCAAGTAATATTGAAAGTACTATGTATAATTTAATAGAACTAATATTTTCTTATAATATCAATACAACAAATAGAATTAAACAAAAATATATCAAAGATTTTTTAATAAAATTAAGTATGCTAGATTTTTATACCAAAATTAGTTTTAACAAAAAAATAATAAGCAAAAGACAGTATGAGGTAGTAGGTAGAGCAATTATTGAAATAAGAAAAATAACTTATGGAGTCATTAGAAGTGAGCAACAAACCGAAAATCAAGTATAATGACATTGTTGATATTGAAAAAATAATGGATGTATACCATCATATCAAACTAAACATAAGAAAGAAACAAAAAATCTTAAAATTTGAATTTTTTCAAACCGCCAATATAATTACTATCTACACTATTTTAAAAGAAAAAAGATATACTCATGGTAAATATAACATTTTTTTGATTATCAAACCCAAAAGTAGAATTATCATGAGTGAAAAGTTAAGCGACAAAATAATAAATCATGTTATAAGTAAATATGTTTTAAATCCTGCAATATCTCCTAGATTAATAGACACAAATGTTGCTACTAGAAAAAATAAAGGGACAAGTAAAGCAGTTTACTATATAAAAAAATACATAAATAGCTTAAAGGTAAATAATGATAAAATTTATGCCCTAAAGTGTGATGTATATAAATTTTTCTATTGTATAGACCATGAAATATTATTAAAAAAATTATCTAATATAATAGAAGATAAAGACTTAATGAATATGCTAACTACAATTATAGAAAGTACTGATAGAGAATACATAAATGAAGAAATAAATAAAATAATTACTAGACAAAAACAATATATTAAAAATCTAAAAATAAGTAATAGAGAAAAAGAACTAAAATATCTAGAATTAGATAGATTACCTCTATATCAAAAAGGAAAAGGTCTTCCAATTGGAAATATGTCCAGCCAAATAATGGCTATTTTTTATTTAAATGATTTAGATCATTACATCAAAGAAAAACTTCACATAAAACATTACGTTCGCTATATGGATGATTTAGTTTTATTTCATCCCGACCGAGAATATTTAAAATATTGTCTTGTTAAAATAAAAGAAAGACTATCTTTAGAAAAATTAAAATTAAATAATAAAACTCAAATATATGAATTACATCAAGGACTATCATACTTAGGCTATAAATTTATCTTAAAAGATAAAAAATTATATACTTTAATTAGTACTAAAACTAAGGCTAGAATTAAGAAAAATTTAAAACGTCAAAAATTAAATATTACCCAGTATCAAAATAAAAAATTAAGTTATAAAGGCTTTTATATCAATACCGATAGTTGTAATTTTTGGTATAAATTATAGCAATATAATAATCATTAAAATCCTTAAATTATTTAGTATATAAAAAGAAAAAACACTAATAATACTAATATAAGGAGACTATGATTATGAAAATAAAAAATATAATAGCAAGAGAAATATTAGATTCTAGAGGAAATCCTACCGTCGAGGCGGATGTTATCTTAGAAAATGGAATAATTGGTCGTGCCTCAGTACCAAGTGGAGCCTCAACTGGTTCAAAAGAAGCCATAGAACTTCGTGATAATGAAAAAAGATATTTAGGCAAAGGTGTTCAAAAAGCCATATCTAATATTAATGGCCCAATCAGAAAAAGTTTAATAGGTAAAGATTCTTTTAACCAACAAGAAATAGATGAAATAATGATAAAATTAGATGGCACTCCCAATAAGAGTAATATGGGAGCAAATGCCATTCTAGCAGTATCTATTGCTAATTTAAAAGCTAGTGCTAAAGCTCAAAAAACATCACTATTTAAATATATAGAAACAGGTACTAAACTTCCAACACCAATGATAAATATTATCAATGGTGGAGCTCATGCCAATAATAAATTAGATTTCCAAGAATTTATGATTATTCCAAAATTTGCAACGATGAAAGAAAGAATACAAGCCGCATCAGAAATATTTCATACCCTAAAAGAAATCTTAAAATCTAAACACCTAAATACTAGCGTAGGAGATGAAGGAGGTTTTGCTCCTGATTTAAAATCCAATGAAGAAGCCCTAAAACTAATTATTAAAGCTATCAAAAAAGCAGATTATCTTCCTGGTGAAAATATCTTCCTAGCTCTAGACATAGCAGCATCAGAACTTGTAAAAGGCAAAAAATATATCTTAGAAGCAGAAGATAAAAAACTAACAAGTAAAGAATTAATTAAATATTATAAAAAATTAGTAAAAAAATATCCCATCATCTCTTTAGAAGATCCCTTAGCCGAAGATGATTGGGAAGGATTTAAACTATTAACAGACCAATTAGGAGACAAAATACAAATAGTAGGTGATGATTTATTTGTAACAAACAAAAAATATTTAAAACAAGGAATTGATAAAAATATAGCTAATGCTATTTTAATTAAACCCAATCAAATAGGCACTGTAACGGAAACACTAGAAACAATAAATCTAGCCAAAAGTGCCAACTATAAAACAATAATATCTCATCGAAGTGGTGAAACAGAAGACACTTTCATTGCTGATTTAGCCGTTGCAACAAATGCTGGTCAAATAAAAACTGGTTCAATGTCCAGAGGAGAACGTATTTGTAAATACAATCGTCTCTTAAGAATAGAAGAAGAATTATTATTCGATAAAGATTAATATAATTATGTTAAATCTTAATTATATTAATCTTTTTTAATTTCAAAAAAACACTTATTTTACTCACTAATATCTGCTATAATAAAAAAGAAGATAGAAAAGAGGATGAATATGTTACAAGTAAAAAATATAAAAAAACAATTTAAAAAGAAAGATAGTTCTAATCATAATACTGTCTTTTTAGCCAACAATAATATCTCCTTCGAAGCCAAGCCCTCTCAAGTAGTGGGCATCCTAGGACCAAACGGAGCCGGAAAAACAACCCTCCTACGAATAATTGCCGGCATAATGGAACCAACAGAAGGAAGCATCATAATAGATGGCGAAAATTACCAAAACAATGCTATTAATATTAAAAAGAAAATAGCATTCCTATCAGGAAATACTAAATTATATAAAGATATCTCTGTCTATGAATTACTAAAAATGTGCGGTGAATATTATGAAGTACCAAAACAAGAGTTAGACTCAAGAATAGCTAATATAATCAAAAAATTTGATATGGAATCT
Organism: uncultured Bacilli bacterium; assembly: GCA_934131005.1. GTDB lineage: Bacteria > Bacillota_I > Bacilli_A > RF39 > UBA660 > RUG11198. Next base: position 13,230 of record CAKOYV010000013.1, read on the forward strand.
TTCCAAAATCAAAAAATAGCCTCTCTCTCAACAGGCCAATATCAAAGAACAAGTATAGCTAGATGTCTAGTTCATAACCCCAAATATTATATATTAGATGAAGCTACTAGTGGCTTAGATATAATTTCTAGCCAAGTAATACTAGATTTTATAGAAAATGAGAAGAAAAATAAAAAATGTATCATCTACTCAACTCATTATATGGAAGAAGCAGAAGAAATATGTGATTATATAATAATGATAAATAAAGGACAAATAATCGCAACTGGTTCTCCTAAAGAAATCAAAAATAAAACAAAAACAACAAATTTAAGAAACAGTTTCTTTAAATTAATAGGAGGTTATAATGAACAAAAATAGTATTAAAACAACCATCAAAAAAGAATTAAGGTCAATATTTAGAGACAAAAAAACATTTTTAACACTCTTAATTTTCCCAATTCTAATCCCCATAATGATTTTTCTATATTCTTATATGTATAATGGCCAATCAACCCAGAAAGATTACAATATAGCCATTAACTATCAACCCAATCAAACTGAAAAAACACTTATGAAAGAATGCCATCTAAAATACAAATATTATAAAACCACAAAAAACATGAAACAAGCTTATAAAAACAAAAAAATATTAGGATACATAGTTTATAATAAAAAGAAAAATAAATATACTATCTATACAAATAAAGATTCAGAAGATGGCATGTATGTTGCTAATTATACAACTGCTTATCTAGATTCTTATAATAATTATTTAGCTAAACTTTATTTAACAGGAGAAGATATAGATGTTGATAAAGTTTATGACAACTTTAAGTATAGCATTAAAAATCTTGATGGTGAAAACTTTATTTTAGAGATGATTTTTTCTATTTCCTTTACATATATAATTATGTCAATTGTCTTATCATCAACAAATATGGCCACTTCCGCAACTGCTGTTGAAAAAGAAAATGGTACCCTAGAGACTCTTTTAACTTTCCCTGTAAAGCCAAGTGAATTAATAATTGGTAAATATATAGCAACTGTTATTTTAGGAATACTATCCTCGCTAATAGGTCTTATTTTAACTATTCTAAGTATCTTAATAGCTTCTAATATTTTTGATATCTTTAACTCTATAACTATAACCATAACCCCTCTAACTATCATTATAGGTATAATCATCTGCCTAGCATCATCACTATTTATATCAGGCCTATCACTAGCCTTAACAGCCTTCTCTAAAACTTACAAAGAAGCCCAATCATCATCCCAAGTTCTAAGTATTTTAACAGTAATCCCTATGATGATATCCTTAATAGGCATTAAAACAGACCCTATCTACTACCTAATCCCCATTGCCAACTATGTCCAATTATTAATGGATATCTTCTCTAAAAATATAAATTCTTTAAATATAACCATAGTCTTACTATCATCAGTAATCTATGTCATAATAGTCATATCTTACATAATAAAACAATATAAATCAGAAAAAGTGTTATTTGGAGAATAAAATGAAGAACCTAAAAAAAATATTAATTATAATACCCATAATCTTAATAATAACTGGTTGTCAAAATAATACCAAAACACCTAAATCAGACTATTATGACTATATTAATAAAGATAATTTAAAAACTTTAAAACTAAAAAAAGATGAATATACCAAAAGTACCTTTACCCAAGCTCAGGATAAAGTTGATAAACAAACAAATAATATAATAGAAAAATTAAAACAACAAGATGAAAACTCTAACATTAATATTCTATTTAATCAATTAATAGATATAGATACTAGAAATAAAGAAAATATTACTCCCTTAGAAAAATATATAACTAAAATAAATTCTTCTAATAATATTAAAGAATATATAAATAATGCTATTGATATAGAAAATGACTTAAGTATTCCTATTTTTACTAACATTCAAATAACAAAGGATTTTAAAGATTCCCATAAAAATATTGTTTATTTAATACCAATAACATATGATTTTGGCACTAGTTCAGATTATTATGCTAATGCAGACTATTTGAGTTATAAAGCCTTAATAAAACAATATGGTTTAAAAATACTAAAAACATATGGCTATAACACTAAACAAGCAAGAGAAATATCTACAAATATTACTAATATGTATAATACTATAGCGTCCATATCTCTACAATCTAAAGATTTAGAAGATATCTCTAAATACTATAATATTATCACTAAAGAAGATTTACAAAAAATATATTCAAATCTAGATATAGATTACTACTTAAATAAAAAGAATATTCCAAATAATCAAAAGTTAAGTATTGTAGATATAAATAATTATAAAGCTATGAATAAATATCTAACTGAGGACAATTTAGAAGTATTAAAACAATCAACTATTCTAAAAATATTAGAAACTTATGCTCCTTATCTATCAAAAAATTATAATGATATAATATATGAATTATCTTCTAAATTAACAAATACTAAAAATAATAATACCATAAATAAACAAGCTAATGATACAATAAAAAAATTATTTACTTACGATATAGATAAATATTATGAAACCAACTATTTTCAAGAAGAAAATAAGCAATATTTGCAGAATATGACAAATGATATACTAAACTTTTATAAAAAAGACCTTCCTAATGTATCGTGGTTAAGTTCTAAAACTAAACAAAAAGCCCTAAAGAAATTAGACAAAATGACTGTCAATATAGGCTTAGTAGATACAAATGATGATTACTCCAAAGAATATAATTTAAATTACCAAGATAGTTTAATTCAAAATATTATTAAAATTCAAAATATTATTAATAAACATGAATTAGCTAAATTACAATCATCAACAACATCTCAAGAAATATCGCAAACAACAGTCAATGCTTACTATAATCCCAATGATAATTCTATTAACCTTCCCATTTCCACAATTAACCTTTTTGCTCCTAAAAATACATATTATCAAAATTTAGGAACAATTGGAATGATTATAGCCCATGAAATAACGCATGCTTTTGATACTAATGGTTCAAAATTTGATGAAGATGGCAACTTAAAAAATTGGTGGACTAAAGAAGATAGACAAAAATTCAACGAGTTAGAGAAAAAAGTTATAAAATATTATAATAAATATGAACCAGTAGCAGGTGAAGAAATAAATGGCCAAAAAACTGTTAACGAAAACATTGCTGATTTAAAAGCTGTATCTACTATTTCTAGGATTGCTTTATCAAAAAATGCCACCAATAAAGAAATGAAGGATATGTATACTTCTTTTGCAAAGCTATGGGCAAATGTATCAACTGATGAATATCAAAAATTATTACTTTTAAATGACACTCATGCTCCCGCTAAATACCGTGTTAATGCTACTTTATCATCAACTGATGCCTTTTATAAAACCTATAATCTAACTCCGTTTGACAAAATGTATCTAAAACCAAATGCTCGCATTAAAGTTTGGTAAAAAATTATAAATAAAAATTTAACTAATAAGTTAAGAAGCTAAAGGCCTTAATTTATTAGTTTTTTTATGCGTCAAAAAAATTTTTTGCAAAAATTTTAGAAATAAGAAGGAAATAATAATTAAATGTCGAATGATATAAGTAGAGGAGGTAAAAGATGAAAAAAATAAAATCATATTCACAAAGAATTAAAAGCAAAAAAATTTATCAAGGACTATTTATAATTCCTATAATTTTAATTATTTTAGTCCTAGCAATTACCGTAAATGCCGGAGAAAAAGATTCAACGTTAGTAAGGAGTGTAAGTGATAAAGGCTATGCCGTAGCACCCTTAGCCGATAAAACCCATTTATATAACTTTGAATTATATTTCATTAACAGCATCACAACATACTGTCTAGAAATAGGCAAGAAAATAACTACAGATGTCTACAACTCTACTGATAATTTAAATGAACAACTATCTATAACAAAACTTAACAAAAACCAACTAAATTATATCAAGGAAATAGCCTATTTTGGATATAGTTACCCTTATCAATATGAGTATAAATATTATATGGCAGCCCAAGAAATGATATGGGAATATTTAAATCCTGGTGTAGATATAACCTGGAGTAGTACTCTAGATATTAATGGCCCCAAAATAAATCTTAATGATTACAAAGAAGTTATAGCAACTCGTATCAAAACATACGATAAAGATATAAGTTTTAAAACTATAACAGGAAAAATAGGCTCAACAATTACTTTAAAAGATACAAATTCTGTCCTACCTTATTATGAAATATTATCATCATCACACCATCAGATAGAAATAGATAATAAAAATTCAACTCTAAAAATAAATTTTAGTGATAACTATATTGGAAAAGATAAAATAATATTGAAACGAAAGGAAAATTATTCCAATCCTGTTAAAGTATATTATTTTGAAAATTCACAAAAATTATTATCAGCAGGAAAATTAGAAAGTAAAACTCAAGAAATAAATTTAAATATAGAAGGACAAGCCTTAACAACTGAATTAGTAGATAAAGACACCTTAACAAATACTCCATCCCCACAAGCTTCTCTAGCATCAGCTAAGTATGAAGTATATGATAAAGATAAAAAATATGTAACTAGTTTTACAACTGATGAGGCAGGAAAAAATACAATTCCTAATCTTTATCATGAAAAATATTATATTAAGCAAATAAAAGCTAGCAAAGGCTATAAATTAAATAATGAATTATATGAAATAGATTTAACATCTACGAATAACAAAATAACTCTAACTGAAGAAGTAATAAAAAGTGATATTGAAATAAATAAATTATATGAAGTATCAGGTGAATATAAAAGAGAAGCTAATATAAAATTCAATATATATGATAACAAAGATTGCCTATATACAACACTAGTAACAACTTCATTTGGCACTGATAAGATAACTTTACCATATGGAGAATACACAATAAAACAAGAAAATACCACATATGGATATAATAAGGTATCAGATATTAAAATCATAATAAATGAAGATAGTAATCCAATTATTCGTTATGATTTAGTTGACAAAAAAATAACTACTAAACTTCAAATAACCACAATGAATTTATCAACAAAATCTATCATTGCCGAAAAAAATATTAAATATAAAATAAAAGACTTAAGTACAAATAAATATGTTTCTTATTTAAAAGTAGATAATACTAAAACAACAACTTTTTCCACAGATAATAGTGGAAAAGTAATAATACCTGTCTCTTTATCATATGGAGAATATCAAATTGAACAAATTAATCCACCCAAACATTACCTAAAAAATGAAAATAGTACATTATTAACAATAAATGATAAATCAGAATATTTTTATCAGAATGATGAAGTAGTACTAAATGTAGATTTTTATAATAAGCCAATTGTTGGTAAAATAAATATCTCAACTACTAAAGAAGAATTAAATCCTAAAAATAGTAACTTGCTCAATATCATTCCTAGAAAAAATATTGAAGTAAAAATATATCATGATAATAAAATAATAAAAACTACAAAAACAAGTGAAGATGGCACATTAATTTTGGATAATTTAAATTTAGGAAAATATTGTATAAAAGAGGGAAAGAATGAAGAATGTTTTGAATTAGTAAATAAAGATAATCAAACAGAAGTAATAGAAAAAAATATTGAATTTAGAGAAAAACTTATAAGAGGAAATGTAACCATTAAAAATATTGATAATAATAATGAATCTGTACCAAATTCTATAATTGATATTTACAAAGATACAGATGTAATAGATACTAAAACTACTGATAAAGATGGCCAAATTAAATTATCAAATTTAAAAAAAGGCAAGTATTGTGTCATTCAAAGAAAAGTTGCAGATAAATATATATTAAATACAGAAAAAATATGTTTTGAAATTAATGATGATAATAAAGATGTAAAAATAAACATTTTAAATAGTTTAAATAACCAAAAAATAATAAAAATACCAAATACATTGAGCAACGATTACAGTTATTTAATAATAGTTATAATCTTATTAATAATATCAGGCGTTGGTTTATATAAAAAGATTCCTTTTATTACTAAGCGTCATTAGTATAATCATAATCTTTATTTTCAGAAACTTTTCTTCATTATATAAAATTAGTTTAAAAGCAGAACTTATTATCTCAAAAAAATTTAATCCCATTTTAACTTATTCAAAAGTAAATACACATCTATTAACAATTGAAATTCCTAAAATATCCTTAAAAAGAAAAGTTTATAATTTAAATACTCCTGAAAATAATGTAGATGCAAATATTGAAATCATCTCATCCTCAAAGCTTAAATATAACAATATTATTCTTGCATCCCATTCTGGAAATAGTAAAAATGCTTACTTTACCAAAATTAAAAATTTAATATTAAATGATAAGATATTTATCTATTATCAAAATAAAAAATATAAATATATTGTATCAGATAAGAAATATATTAAAAAAACTGGCTATTTAAAAATAAATGAATATATGCCTGATACTCTAATTTTAATAACATGTAGTCTAAAAGAAAGAGATAAACAATTAATTATATATGCTAATTTAACAAATATAAGTGAATATAAATAGCAAAAATAGTTAAAAATATTAATATACACAAAGTAATTTTAAAAATGTAAACAATTACTAATTTCATAGACTGAAAAAAAATAACTTGTTATAATAAAATTGGAGATGATAAGTATGAGCCAAATAATTGACAAGATAAAAGAAAGAGCAAAACAAAATATAAAAACAATTGTCCTTCCTGAAACAATGGATAAAAGAACTATAGTAGCAGCAGATAAAATTTTAAAAGAACATATTGCTAATATTATTTTAATAGGTACCGAAGAGGAAATAAATAAAAATAGTGAAGGATTAGATATTACAAAAGCAACTATAATCAACCCCCACACATCAGATTTAACAGATACATTAATAGAAAAATTATACCAACTAAGAAAAGAAAAGGGAATGACTAGAGAGAATGCCAAAGAATTATTATTAAATGACTATATGTATTATGCATGTATGCTCGTAAAAGAAGGTAAAGCTGACGGAGCTGTATCTGGCGCTTGTCATTCTACTTCAAATACTCTTCGACCAGCTCTTCAAATATTAAAAACAGCTCCAGGCATAAAATTAGTATCAGCTTTCTTCTTAATGGAAGTTCCTAATTGTGAATATGGAGCAAAAGGCACATTTTTATTTGCCGATTCAGGTTTAGAGCAAAATCCTACTCCTGAAAAATTAGCCGCTATAGCTGGAAGTAGTGCTGATTCATTTAAACTATTAACAGAAGAAGAACCAATAGTAGCAATGTTATCACATTCAACAAAAGGAAGTGCAAAACACCCTGATGTCGATAAAGTAATCGAAGCAACTAATCTAGCTAAATATTTGTATCCTAATTATAAAATAGATGGAGAATTACAGCTTGATGCAGCAATTGTACCATCAGTTGCGTCTTCTAAAGCTCCATCATCATCTGTAGCAGGTCATGCTAATGTATTAATTTTCCCAGATTTAGATGCAGGAAATATAGGATATAAACTAGTGCAAAGATTAGCAAAAGCTGAAGCATACGGCCCTATAACTCAAGGAATAGCAAAACCAGTTAATGATTTATCTAGAGGATGTAGTGCTGATGATATAGTAGGTGTAGTAGCAATAACAGCAGTTCAAGCTAATAACTAAAAAGAAAGAAGGAATAATAATGAGTAAAATAAAAGTAGCCCAATATGGTTGTGGTAAAATGAGTGCATATACTATGAAGTATGCAATAGAGCAAGGTATGGAAATAGTAGCAGCCATAGATATTAATCCTAATATAATTGGTAAAGATATAAGTGAAATAATAGGAGGAAGCTCTACAGGAATATCAATAACAAGTGCTGATAATGCTGAAGAGTTATTAAAAGAAGTAAATCCAGATATATGTATAATAACAACAATGAGTCTCATTAAAGATGTTGAACAAGCTTTAATGTTATGTGCTAAATTAGGAATAAATGCTATAACAACTTGTGAAGAAGCCTTTTATCCAATGAATTCTTCACCAAACTTAACAAAAGAATTAGATGCCTTAGCCAAAAAAACAAATTGTACAATTACAGGAAGTGGTTATCAAGATGCCTTTTGGGGAAATCTAATTACAACAATTGCAGGAGCAACACATAATATTACTAAAATAAAAGGTTCCTCATCATACAATGTAGAAGATTATGGAATAGCTCTAGCAAAAGCTCATGGCGCAGGATTAACATTAGAAGAATTTGATAATGAAATAGCTTCAGTTGACAGAATTTCAGAAGAAGAAAGACAAGAAATAATTAACAAAGGTGAATATCAACCAAGTTATATGTGGAATGTTAATGGTTGGTTATGTGACAAACTAGGTTTAACAATAACAGAGCAAACTCAGAAATGTATTCCACAGACATATAAGGAAGATATTAACTCTAAAACCTTAAATATGACTGTAAAAGCAGGTATGGCAACTGGTATGAGTGCGGTTGTAACCACCAAAACAGAAGAAGGGATAACAATAGAAACTGAATGTATAGGTAAAGTTTATGGACCAGATGAATTTGATGCTAATAATTGGACTGTATACGGTGAACCAAATACAAATCTAGTAATAAACAAACCTCAAACAGTAGAATTAACCTGTGCAACAATTGTTAATAGAATTCCAGATGTTTTAGCAGCAAATCCAGGATTTATTCCAACTTCAAAAATGGGAGAACTTAAATATAGAGCAAATTAAGCTCTTTTTTATTTTAAAAAAACAGTTGAATAAACAAGAAAAAAAAGATATAATTATATCAAGAAAGTAGTGATATAAATGACCAAAAAAATTCAAAAAAAATCTAAATCAAATAAAAAAGAACAAATTACAAAACAACAAGAATTAGAAATTCAAAAAAAACATAAAAATATATTTTATTTAGTTTTAGCAATTGTTGATGTTGTAACAATAATTTATTTTGCTAGACATAACATCGTTAATTACGTAAAAGTAGGAGAAAAAACAGTATTAATTAGTAGCACCAAAAATTTATTATTAGGCAAAAACTATATAGTTCTAATAACAAGTGCATTCTTTTATATTTATACCATAGTAACAAGAAAAATTTTATTCAAACAAAACCTAACTAAAAAATTTGTACTTCTCCTTTTAGCGTTCATTTTTGGATTAAACATAGCCTTATTTTACCTTTTTACTAAAAAGATAGTTTAAATCGAGGAGGAATTATGAGAAATATATATGATTATACACTTAAAGAATTAGAAGCATATTTTTTAAGTGTTAACGACAAAAAATTTAGAGCAACGCAAATATACGAATTTTTATATAAAAAACGTGTAACATCATTCGATGAAATGACTAATATAGGCAAAAATACAATTAAAATATTAAAAGAAAATTTTTCATTCGATAAAATAAAATTGATTTTAAAACAAGAAGATAGGGATGTAAAGAAATATTTATTTGAATTATTAGATGGCCAAAGAATAGAATCTGTTGTTATGTATCATGATTATGGCATTAGTATATGTGTATCATCTCAAGTAGGATGTAATATGGGTTGTAAATTTTGTGAAAGTGGTCGCTTAAAAAAAGTTAGAAATTTAGAAGCATATGAAATAGTAGAACAAATATTATTTATTGAAAAAGATATAAATAAAAGAATATCACATGTCGTTGTAATGGGAATAGGAGAACCATTCGATAATTATGATAACGTAATGCGATTTATAAAAATAATAAATAATCCCAAGGGAATCGATATTGGCTCAAGGCACATAACTATCTCAACTTGTGGACTAATACCAGGAATAGAAAAATTTACAAAAGAAGAAGGCCAGGTTAATTTGGCAGTAAGTTTGCATGCACCTAATGATAAATTAAGACAGCAAATAATGCCAATTGCTAAAGCCTATAAATTAGAAGACTTAATGAAATGTCTAAAAAATTACCTAAAACAAACTAATAGAAGAGTAACATTTGAATATATAATGTTAGAAAATGTAAACGATAGTCTTGATGATGCCAAAGAATTAGCCGATCTACTACAAAATATGAACTGCTACGTAAACTTAATACCATATAACGAAACCGAAAATATTGAGTACAAAAGAACAAAAAATAATCAAATCATGAAATTTTATGATATACTAAAGAAGAATAAAATAAACGTAACCGTAAGAAAAGAGTTTGGAAGTAAAGTGGATGCCGCTTGCGGACAATTAAGAGCAAATAAAAATATAGGAGGTTAAAAATGCAAACATTTTATCTGACTGATACAGGAAAAGTAAGAGATCACAATGAAGATAATGTTATCATACTAAATAATGATAACAAAGAATATATATTAGCAGTCGCTGATGGTATGGGAGGTCATAAAGCAGGAGAAGTAGCAAGTGCAATAGCCATAAATCATTTAACAGAAGAATTTTATAGATTAGATACCATTGGGTCAAAAGAATCAGCAATTGATTGGCTCAGAAATATAGTAACAGAGATAAATAATAAAATATTTGATTATACAAAAGAAAATCCAGATAGCAAAGGAATGGGAACTACATTTGTTTGTGCTATAAAAACACCGGAATACTTATTATATGGTAATATAGGAGATAGCTCAGGATTTGTTATAAAAAATGACAAATTGCATAAAGTAACAAAAGATCATACTTTAGTAAATTTACTAGTTTCAACAGGAGAATTAACAGAGGAAGAAGCAAAATATCATCCTAGAAAGAATGTTCTAATGCGAGCACTAGGTGCTAATAATCCAATAGACATAGATATATTTGATGTTGATACAAAAGTATCAGGTATATTTTTATGTAGTGATGGATTAACAAATATGTTGACTGTTGAACAAATAGAAAGAGTACTAGCAAGTGATTTAACAGTAGAAGAAGCAGGAGAAAAATTAATAAGAAAAGCCAATGCAAGGGGGGGAAATGATAATATTTCTATAGCATATTTAAAGAAGGAAAGTGGTGAGGCCTAATGTTGTCAAAAGGGCAAAAGATAAATGATAGATATGAAATAATAAAATCTATCGGTGAAGGGGGAATGGCCAACGTTTATTTAGCAGATGATAAGATATTAGGAAGAAAAGTTGCAATAAAAGTCTTGAGAGGAGATCTCGAAAATAACGATAAATTCATTAGAAGATTTCAAAGAGAAGCAAAAGCCGTATCAGATTTATCACATCCCAATATAGTAGAAGTGTATGATGTTGGTGAAGAAGAGGGGCAACACTATATTGTTATGGAATATATAGATGGAAGAACTCTAAAACAATTAATTCAAAAAAGAGGAGCACTGACAGTTCCAGAAGTAGTCGATATAATGACTCAACTAACAGATGGCCTCGCAGCAGCTCATGAAGCTTATATAATTCATCGTGATATAAAACCACAAAATATAATGATTTTAGATAATGGCATGATAAAAATTACGGACTTTGGTATAGCCATGACTCTAAATGCCACTCAACTTACTCAAACAAATTCAGTAATGGGGTCTGTCCACTATCTTCCACCCGAACAAGCAGCAGGAAACACTGCTACAATAAAAAGTGATATCTATTCGGCAGGAATTCTTATGTATGAACTACTAACAGGAAGTGTTCCTTTTAAAGGCGATAATGCTGTTGAAATAGCTCTAAAACAAATGAAAGAACGAATACCAAGTATTCGTAAACAAAACCCGCTAATACCACAAAGTATTGAAAATATAGTTCTAAAGGCAACAGCAAAAAATCCTAAAAATAGATATGATAGCATTAAAGAAATGCATGAAGATTTAGAGCATGCTTTAGATGAAGATCGTCAAAACGAAACTAGATACAAATATCCATACCCAGAAAGTGAATTAGATGAAAGCAAAGCCATTCCTATAAAAGATTCTGAAGAAGTACCATCAAAAGAAGCAACTCAAGTTGAATTACCACCATTAGAAGAAGAAAGTAATAATAATAGTAATAAGAAAAAGAAAGATAATTCAAAAAGAAATATTATAATTATTATAGTGTTAGTACTATTTCTAATGTTAATAGGTTCAATATTTTACTTTAACTATCGGAATAATACATCTGTAGTAATAGTTCCAAATGTATCAGATATGAAAACAGAAAAAGCAGAAAAAAAATTAAAGGCCAAAGGTTTTAAGTTTACAGTAGAAACAAAAGAGAGTGATGATGTTAAAGAAGGTTATGTAATAAAAACATCCCCTCAAGCAGGATCAAGTAAGAAAAAAGGAAGCATTATTACAATAATAGAATCCTCAGGTCCAGCTAAAATAACGCTAGAAGATTATACTGGTCAGGATTCAGATGATGTTAAAGAAGAGTTAGAAAAAATGGGATTAACAGTTAAAATAGAGAGAAAATCTGTTGATAATCCTAGTAATTATGTGGGAAAATCTAGTGTAATTATTGATCAAGATCCAACTTCAACTAAATCAAACAAACATCTTTCTAAAGGTGATGAAGTAATTCTATACATTCCTGATATTTATAGTGATTATCCAAATATGGCATCAGAAGGTTGGACATTATCAAAAGCTGAAACATTCGCTAAAAATTATGGGATTTCATTAGTTGTAAAAGATTCGAGTGGAAAAACCTTGACTGATTACAATCAATATTTAAACAAAAACATTACTAATCAGAATAGAACTGGTAGAATAGCTAGTGGTGTTTCATTAACAGTAACAATAGATGCTGATACTTCAACTTATAACTTGATAATAAATTATTACTTGAAAGGAACAAAACAATCAATAGCAGATTCAAAAACCGAAACTCACAAGAATAATGATACAGGTACAGTAACATGCCCAGGAAAAGCAGGATATATAACTGAAACTGATTCTTTAAGTTATGCTATTAATAATAAAGATATGACATTAAATTGTTACTATTCAAAAGATACAACAACTAACGAATAGGGGGAGTTATGGAAGGAATAATTATAAAAAATATAAGCAATGACTACTTAGTAGCCACCCATGATAAAAACTATACTTGTAAGGCTAGAGGTAAATTTCGTAAGGATAAAATAAAACCATTAGTAGGAGATAAAGTAATTTTTGATAGTACTACTAATTATATAAAAGAAATAAAACCTCGTAAAAATTATTTAATAAGACCTAATGTTTCTAATATTGATCAAGCTCTAATAGTAACTAGCGTAAAAAATCCTAATTTTGATTCAAACTTATTAGATAAATTATTAACAATCATAAGTTACAACAACATTGAACCAATAATATGTTTTACAAAACTTGATTTATTAACCGAAGAAGAAAAAAAGGCAATGAATATCTATATTAATTATTATAAAAAAATAGGTTACAAAGTAACCGATAATACAAATATTGAACACTTTGAAAATATATTAAAAAATAAAATAACTGTCTTAGCAGGTCAATCAGGAGCCGGGAAAAGTAGTTTATTAAATAAAATTGAACCTCACCTTGAACTAAAAACAGATGATATATCATATGCTCTAAACAGAGGAAAACACACAACTAGACATACAGAATTATTTAAAGTATTAAATGGCTTTGTCGTTGATACTCCAGGATTTTCTCAAATTGATTTTCAAAAAATGACAAAAGAAGATATAAGAGATAATATGAAAGAAATGTTTAGTAATTTACATTATTGCAAATATAGAGATTGTATGCATATAAAAGAGGATGGTTGTGAGGTGAAAAAACTAGTTGAAAATAAAGAAATATTAGCAACTAGATATAAAAATTATCAACAATTTATTGAAAGTATAAAATAAGACTAATAATCTTATTTTTTCATACAAAAATCAAAGAAAAGGACTGATAAAAATGAAAATATCAACATCTATTTTAAATGCTGAAAATAGATTAGAATGCATAAAAAAATTAAATAATAGCACAACGAATTATATTCATATTGATGTAATGGATGGAAAGTTTGTTGAAGATACTCAAATAAATACAATAGAAAAAATAACAACCCTAGCAAATACCTCCGATAAACAATTAGATATCCACTTAATGGTGGAAAATCCCTTAGAATATATTCAAAAATTAGATAACAAAAATATCAAGTATATAATCTTTCATTTAGAAATTCAAGAAGATATAGAAATGTTAATTCAAGAAATAAAAGCAAAAGGTTATCTGCCAGGAATAGCAATCAATCCCGAAACAAATATTGAAAAATTAATTCCATACTTAAATCAAATAGATTTAATTTTGATAATGAGTGTAAAGCCTGGACGAGGAGGACAAAAATTCATTCCAACTACTGTTGATAAAATAGCTAAATTAAAGAAAATTATTCAAGAAAATAAATTAAATATTTTAATAGAAGTAGATGGCGGTATCAACGATCAAACTATAAAAGATGTAAAAAATATAGATATTGCTGTAGCCGGTTCTTACATAATAAAATCACCAGATTATAATAAAGCTATCAAAAAACTTCTAAATAATTAAAATTTAGCCACTAAAAAAACGATCTTGTCAAAACAAGGTCGTCTTTTTGATATTAAATAAAAATAAATTAAGCAGCCTTTTTTAAAGCTTTAATTTCTCTAACACTTAATCTAACTTTTTCAACATTACCCTTCTCATTTATAATTTTAATTTGTTGTAAATTAACTTTTTGAGACTTCTTAGTAACTTTTAAACAATTAGGTCTATTATTAGCCTTATTAGTTTTTTTACTTGATATATTTTTAGCCATATTATCCCTCCTCAAATAAACATTGTATATTAACTTTATCATAAAATAGCTTCTAAGTCAAATATTTATCCAAAAATTCTACCTCAAAGTAACAAAAATAATACAATATCATATTTTATAATTGGAAGTGATATTTATATGTATGAAATATATAATATATTAGATAATGATACATTATCAACAATAGCAGAGAAGTTTAATACAACTGAAGATGAATTACTAGAAATAAATGGTTATTCTAGAAATTATGTACCAATGGCTAATAATGATATAATAGTTCCTGTAAAGATGGATAGATCATACAAATATTATACTGTAAAAAAAGGTGATAATTTATATCAAATTTCAAAAAATTATAACGTCGATTACAATTTGCTTTTAAAATTAAATGGCTTAGATAAAGATGATTATATCTATCCTAATCAAACTATCACCTTACCTCAATCTGGTTTAGATGTATATTTAACTAAGCAAGGTGATACACTAAAAAGTATTGAAGAAAACCTTAATACTAACACAGATGAACTTTTAAACAATAATAAAAATATTTATTTAGCTCCAGAACAAATCATAATTTTTAAAGAAAAATAACTTTTATTTTCTTTTTTTTTATTGTATAATTATAAAAAAGAATAGGGGTGATAATTTGATTTTAAGAAAACCATATGCTTTCTTAATCAAACATTTTCGACTGATACATCTAATTTTAACAGGAATATATATATACTTAGCAATAAAAGTAAATATACTCCTAAACTATTATAATGATTATATTTCAGGAATAGAAAGCAAATTAAATGCTATAAAGTATATAACAAATTTTTATCTAGTAGCCATAATAATATCAATTATAATATGCCTCATAATATTTGCCCTAATGCGTTATAAGAAGAAACCAAAATTATTATACTATATCTTAATGATTTTATATATAATAGTAGCAATAATTATAAATGTATCTTATACAGGACTAAACAAAATATATATATCTTCCTTAGATGCAAAAACCTTAAGATTATATAGAGATTTTTTAAGAATAATTTTAATGTTTCAATACCTTTCAATTGCTCTAACAGCAATAAGAGGTTTAGGATTTGATATCAAAAAATTTAATTTTAAACAAGATATAGACGAATTACAATTAGATATAACAGATGATGAAGAAGTAGAATTAACATTAGGAAATACAGAAGGTATAAAGCGTAGAATAAGAAGAACTCTTAGAGAATTAAAATATTATTACAAAGAAAATAAATTATACTTAAACATAATTTTTGTTGTAATAGTAATCTTACTATTATCTACAATAACTATAAGCAAAGAAGTAATAAATAAAATATATAAAGAAAAAGAGATTATTTCAACTGATGCCTTTAATTTAAATGTCAAAAATAGTTATATAACTAATAAAAACTCAACAGGTGAATTAATAGCCTCTGACGATACAACATTCTTAATTATAAAATTACAAATCACTCCTAAAAATAATCAAACTCAATTAAATGATGGTAATTTAGTATTAAAAATAGATAATAATAATTATAAATTAGAAAAAAGATATTATGCTAATTTTAATGATATTGGAAGCGAATATGAAGATAGAAATATAACTCAAGAATCAGAATATATATTCATCTTCAATATTCCAGATAATAGTGTTAACAAAAAAATGCAATTAATTTATGCCGGTGACAAAAAGATAAATCTAAGTCCTGTTAATCTTGATAAAACAACTAAAACAAAAACAGCAAAAATAACTGAAACGCTAGATTTATCAACTTCATCATTAGGCAGTGGTTCTATAACAATAAACTCTATAAATATTAATCAAAAATTTCCATATTCATATAATTATGAATTAAATGGTAAAGTAAATACAATAAATAGAGATATAGCTAGCATCAATAACACCATAATGAATATCAAAATTAAATCTACCTTACCGTTTAATTTAACAAATTATGACTTAATATCTAAATATGGTCAAATAAAATATATAAAAGATAATGAAGAAATAACCTCAAATGTCTTAAATGATCGAACTCCAAACAATTACAAGAAAGGACTATATTTAGAAGTAGATAAAGATGTAGAATCATCACCAAGTATAAAATTGGAATTAACAATTAGAAACACCAACTACATATATACTTTAAAATAAAAACTTGTTATATTACTATATTTATAGTATAATGAAAAAGAGGTGGAGATAATGCAACCAATATATTACATAGTAATTTTTGCAGTATTAATAATAATAGCCTTAGCAATAGTAAGAGGTAATAAAAAAGATTTTAAATTAGAAATAAATAAATTAGTTGAATTATTAGGAGGAACTGACAATATCGTTGAAACAGAAGTTGAAATGTCTAGATTCAAAGTAACCTTAAAAGACGTAAGCCTTGCTAATAAAGAAGGTATAATGAAATTAGGGGCCAAAGGTGTCGTCGAAATTGATGATCAACTAAAGATAATATTTGGTAAAGATGCAAAAAAATTAAAAAGATATATAGATGACTTAAAATAGAAGTAAAAAAGCTTCTATTTTTCTTTTTCGACAAAAATTTTATCTTTCGACATCAATCGACAAAATATTGCCATTTTTTACTATATACTAGCCATAGAAAAGAGGAAAAAAATGAAAATAATGAACGATGTAATATTAAATGTAACTTTAATAACATTCCCTATATTAATATACTTTATTTATAATTGTTATAGAGAATTAAAGTGTGAGAAGTATAATAGTATAATTTTAAACCTATCTTTATTCTCATCACTATACCTATGCTTAAAATATGGAAATATTAAAGATAATAATCAAATTTTATTATTTAGTAATATTCCTATATTAGTAGCATATTTAAAGAAACAACCTAAAGTTGCAATTGCATTATCCCTAGTAGCATTAGCATATGCCAGCCATATCTACAACAAAAATCTTTATCTTTTAGCTATTAAATTTATAAGTTATTTAATTATTTATATCATAGGCAGAAAAAGAAATGTTAAAGATAAAACTTTTATCATCTTAATAGCAGTAATTCAAGCTTTCTTTATCTCGCTAGAATGCTTCTTAATTTACAGATATAACACTATTACTACCATACTAGAACTTTTTCTAGCTAACGTAATATTCTACATCTTACCAATAATACTATTATATCTATTCAATTTAGCTGATAATATAACATCATTATACGTAACAGCATCAGAATTAGAAAAAGATAAACAACTAAAAAATTCCTTATTTAAAATAACTCATGAAGTAAAAAATCCCATTGCAGTATGTAAAGGATATCTAGATATGTTAGATATAAATGATCAAGATAAAATAAAAAGATATATTCCTATAGTTCGTCAAGAAATAGATAGAAGCCTAAATATAATGAGTGATTTTATGGAATTTAGTAAAATAAAAATAGAAAAAGACATTCTTGATATAAATGTTTTATTAGAAGATATAGTTGATGAATTAGATTTAATAGTAGACAGCAAAAACATAAAATTGTCTTCTAAAATAACAAAAGATGAAGTGTTTATAACAGGAGATTACAACAGATTAAAACAAGTATTTATAAATATTGTTAAAAATAGCATTGAATCTATAAAAATATCAGGAACAATAAGTATAACAACTCATACTCTAAAAGACAATTACTACATAGAAATAACAGATACAGGATGCGGTATGGATGAATATACGCTATCTAAAATCAAAGAATTATTCTTTACAACAAAAGTAAAGGGAAGTGGTTTAGGAGTAAGCTTATCCAACGAAATAATTAAAGCCCATCATGGTAGTATAAATTACACCTCAAAACCTAATAAAGGTACTAAAGTAGTTGTAAAATTACCAATAACTATGATATAATTAGTCAGGTGATTACAGTGCAAGTATATGATATATTTTTAGATAGACTACCCAAAGTAGACCTACACGGCTTTGATCGAGACAGTGCTAGAATAATGACAAATGATTTCGTAGAAGAATCAGTAGCCTTAGGATACAAAAGTATTGTTATTATTCATGGGATTGGTACAGGAATTGTCAAACAAACAGTTCATGAAACTCTATCCAAAAATAAGAATGTAAAATCATATAAATTAGACAATTTTAATAATGGTTGCACTATCGTAAATCTATATGATAAAAGGAAGTAGAAATAATGATAATGAAATTAGGAATAGATGAAGCAAGAAATACGATGATGAAAAACTATGGAGGTCCATTTGGTGCTGTTATAACTAAAGGTGATAAAGTAATAGCAATATCTTCTAATACAGTTATAAAAGATAATGATCCAACTGCTCATGCAGAAATAAATGCTATTCGTAAAGCATGTCAAAAGTTAGGTACATATGATCTAGGCGATTGTACCCTTTATGCAACAGGTTATCCATGTCCTATGTGTTTAAGTGCCATAATGTGGGCAAATATTAAAAAAGTATACTATGGAACAGACCTAGAAGCAGCTGCTAATATTGGTTTTAGAGATGACTTTATCTATAATTTTATAAAAAATAATAATCACGGAAAAGAATTAGAATTAATAAATATTGAAAAAGAAGCTTGTCAAAAATTATTTGATGAATATAGTAAAAATAACAAAACAATCTATTAAAAAAACTCTTTAATGATGCTTATTAGCACCACTATAAGAGCTTTTTTTATTTTTTATCCTCTCTTTATGTATTTCTTTATTTTCATAGTCATTATCATAAAATGATACAATTCCTAGACAATTAAGAGCATTACTCATTTGAGAAGCTATTAAATAATCATCAGACATAGAATTAATATATTTATCTAAGGCTTTCGCAGAATTAAAATTAGTTTTTAATATATAATATAACTCACCATCTTTATTATAACTTTTAAAATAAATAGGCTCATCCTCATCATACCAAACATTTCTATACATATCACATTCATTACTACCCATATTTTCTAAATTTTTTTCTATTTCTCTGTGAAACAATTTCAAATCAGCTAATAAAGCCATACTTTTTTCTGTCTTACTACAAAAGTAAGTATACAAAAGTCCAATGCAATAAGCATCTTCACTAAAAACTCTCCCCACAAATTCACCTAACTTTCAATTATGAATAAAAACATCACTCATCTATTTTTTTGATTTTATTTTTTTCTTAGGATTAGTTGTAACATACTCATCATCTTGACACAACTCTAAACCTTGTTCAATATTTTGGCTCTCAATTATATTTGTCATTATATCGAAGATTTCTTCTGCAAATTCTTCTGGACATAAAATTTTACAGGAATCTAAAAATTCTTCAATATTTTTGATTCCAATTATATTTTCAATTATATCGCATTTTAACTTTAATAATTCTTTCTCTTTCCGTTTTATCATAAATGCACTAATCATAAAGTCACATTCACCTTTTCCAGCAATAATAGTTCCTTTAGGCGTAGTTGCTCTTATACATTTGTTTAAATCATATTCCTCATCATTCTCAAGGCAACCATTATCTAATAAATATTTTTTAAATTCATCATAATTATTAAATACATAAACGCATTTATCAATACGATATTCAGGATTATATTCCTTAATTTTAATTTCTTCAAAATGCAAAAGCCATATAAGAAGCCAAGCATCAATATCAAATTTTTTAATTTTATCTCTAATTCTAAGCATTATTATATTACCACCCATCTTAAATTTTTCAATTTATATTATAACACAAATAATCTGTTAATAGCCATAGTAATGTAATATTTTATTACAAGCAATCTATTTAAAAAAATAATTATAATAATTTGCTAGAAATTTTTAAATATTTTTTCTATTTATATAACCACACTCCACAATATCATATTTACTATCATTCAAATATTTTTTATCTTTCAAAATAAATTCATCAGTAAGTTCCATATCTTTACAAGAAAGTGCCAAATTATTCTCATAAATTATATCATGTTTATTATAAAATTCAATATTAAACATTGTCTGCTTTTCTAAATAGTTTAGAACGCTTTCATAATTTCTTAGATTTAGATAACACTGTGGAGGTGAAAAATTATTTTGAATTTCTTTGATTTCTTCAATCGAAATAGGTTTTTTAAACAATTGTAAACTCTCTAAAGGAATTGCAAATTTTTCACCATTTTCAAGACACTTACTTATTCTTGAATATACATCAGATTTTTCACTATAATTTGAAATAATTACATCCATGCGCAATGGCATTCCCAATTCCATAATTCCAATAACTTTTTTAACAGGAGAACTTAAATATAGATAAGCTGTAGTAGACTCATTACAAAATCTTTTTCTATATTCATATTTCTTTATATTATATAAAATAGGCCTAAAATATTCAGGACGAAAACTTAAAAAAATTTTTCTTTTTTCATTCATTATATAAAAGTTCCTTTCAAAATTATTGTATCAAATCCTTTATATATAGTCAATTGTTATGAATAGAGTGCTTTTACATAACAAATAACAAAAAAATCAATCATAACTCAGATTGATTATATCAAAAGTTCTAAATATTTGAACTAATTATCTTAGTGGTACCGTTGACGTAGAGGTCTACAACTTTTTTTCGGCAATAACGATTCATATGAATCAATCTATATAAATATTATCATAAATTGTCATTAATTAAAGACTTTTATAAAAACTTATTGTATAATTATAATTGAAAGGAGTAAGCGTAATATGGAAAAAGACAATAATAATGTAGTAAGATTTTTGTTAACATTCTTTTTAGGATGGATTGGTAGTATAATTA
>CAKOYV010000014.1 GCA_934131005.1 uncultured Bacilli bacterium
AAATCTAATTTGGCTTATGTTGAACCTCACAAAGTAATTATCAATAATATAATGTTTCTTGTTTTTAATTATTCTACTGATATCTGCATTAAAAATTCAAATCATAAAATTCAGTTATCAGAATTAGAAAATTACATTAAGAGTATTAACTAACGCCATTTGCCAAGATGGACTTTTGGCAAAAAAATGATATAATTAATATAGACGGACAGAAGTAAATATGAGAAGTAATGGTAGTTAGAAGTACCATTACTTCTCTTTTTTTAAAATTAAAGAAAAAGGAGATGAAATATTGAAGAAAAGAAGATGAAATATTGAAGAAAAGAAGATGATTATAAAGAATTGATAAATTTTTCTAAACCCATTAATAGTTCAAGAAATTATATAGAAAAAGATGATTATGAGCGTTAGTGCTTTTAATCATCTTTTTTAATACAGTAATTCGTTATTAATATTAATAAACCAAATAATAAACATTATAAGAATAGAAATTAATATAAATTTTAATTTATGTTTATTGATAAAGGTCTTTAATCTTTTTTTGTTTACAATATACAAAGCCAAATAAATTACTATAAAAAATAAAAGTGGTAATGGTAAAAAATTATATTTAAAACTTTCTATAATTTCACCTTTCATTATTAATTTAACTGCACGTGTCATACCACAACCTACACATGGAATATTAAATAGATTAAAAAAGGGACAAAATCTTATATCAAAATCATTTAATACAAGTGCAATCCCTATAACTAAAAATATTACTAATATTTCTTTAATCATTAAATTATCATTGATAAAGTTGATAAATTTTTTTGCTTTGTTTTTCTAACGATAGTGAACCAATCTATTATTGTTAAAATTCCACAACAACCACAAGTAAGTAACTTTAATATTCCCATACCAGTATCACCTAACATAAATCTATCAATTCCTAGAGTACCTAAGAAAATAGAAACAAGTAATAAAGTTGTCGGATCTTTTAATTCACATGCTTGAATAGATAAAAATGTTGCTTCGTCTGCTTTTTCTAATTTTGATCTTAAAACTGGAATTGCAGTTGGTTCAAAATATTTAGCATTAGTAGTTAAATATAAGTCAATTTTTTGTTTATCCATAATAAAAACTCCTTTCTTTATTATTGTACCACAAAAACTTCACACAGGCGACATATTTTTTAACATTTTTGTGAAATAATTTTAAAAGGAGAGGAAGTGATATACTTTGACTAGCAGATATACCAAAGAAAAAATATCTTTAATTGTTAGAAAAAACATAAGAAAATATCGCATAATGCGAAAGTATACACTTCAAGAATTAGCTGATTTAACAGGTTTAACACATGGTTATGTAAGAGATTTAGAATGTTTATCAATAGATAAGACTCCTCTATTAGAAACAATAGGAAAATTTGCGGATGCATTAGAAATAGACATTAGGCAATTATTTGATGATGTAAATTAAAATTTATTTAACATAAAAAATGAATGAAACTTCGTTTCATCTACATCCCTCACGGGATGTTTTGTTTTATTCCAATTTTTTGGTATAATTTAGTTACTTGACGGTAGTGATTTTATGGCAATTTTATGTACTGAAGATGATAAATTATTTGAACAATATAAAAATAAAGTTTCAGATAGAAAGATTAGATTTCATATAAAAGATATATTTCTTGATCGTTGGAATGATTTTCTAAATAAATTCCCTACTCTAAATATTAGAGAAACTGTCTTTTACAATGTTAAACGAATGATAAAATGTAAAACTTTATATTTATCATATATTTTCTTAAATTCTTCATCATGTTTTGCATATTCTTTTTTCATAAACACTTCCTCCATTTCTTGTGATAACTATCATATCACTGCTTTCAAATTTTTGTGTCTATATATCTATACTAACACCATATTGATCATTTTGAGGCGATGATATACCTCTTTATCAAAGATCTTCGTTACCTATCTGTACGTCTTTTAAATGTTTGAAAATTCCCCATTGTAACACATAATGCTATTATCATAATATCAATACTATTATTTGCATCATTGTTTAAAGTAATTTCCATATTTCCTAACTCATACCAATTGTTGTTGTCTTTTGAAATAGCAGATATATATGCAATAGTATTTTCTTTATTATCATAAATTATATTTCTAACTAAATTGGTATCGCCTTTAACATAATAGTCACGTCCTATAATTTGATAATTTGAATGTAATTGCATTTTAGAACGAATAATAAATGGTTTTTCATTCATTATATTTACTATAAATTCATTAGTTAAACTAAATATTTTAGATGTTATTTCTCCTACCTTTGTGTTGTTAGGATTACATATAACAAATTTATTCCCAATAAAATTATTTTTCTTAATTTTAAATATTAAATTTTTGTTTTGATCAACTATAAAATATTGAGGAAAAGTTGTATTCTTTGTAGGCCTAAATATATTGAAATATTTTATATTAGATATATTAATATTTTCTGAAATATTAACTTTATGTCTTTTAATTAATCTTTCGTCATATCCTATATTGTATAAAATCATTATAATTATTGGTAGTTCAACAAATGAGATCATTGAAAATGTAGTTATAAATGCTTCTTTTTGAATATCCATTTTAAACAGTATTATGACCCAAACTATTGGGAACATTACTAAAAGAATAAGTAAATGTTTAATTACTATATTTCCTACTTTATATTGATTATTATCTAGTGGTTTGATTTTTTCAAGTGACAAATTTAAGCTTTTTTCACTCTGCTCAATATTATTATCAATTTTCCAAGTTTTACTACCCTTGAATGTCATAAATAGTCCTATACCACAGAAGGTGCCAAAAATAACATATGTAAATTTATATTGTGGATACATTATTATTCCTAAAACGCATAGAAGTATTAACCATCCAAAAATTAATTCTATAGCCCAAAATATAGGAAACAAGTTCATATTAGAACCTTTACTTGCAACTTTATTTTCAGAAGAATCATTAATTTCTTCAACATATTTGGGTTCCCAATTAAATTCTTTAATTTTTAATATGTAAGCATTTCCTACAACAAAATTATTTTCTCCAATTGTATAACATTTATAGTTAGTTGGAATAAAATCTTCTTCTTGTTCTTTTACTTTTTCCATCTTAAATTCCATATAAGTTATTTGTTTTCCTTTATATGTTTCAATCTTTTTATTGATAAGTTTTACTTTATAATCCTTAGCTTTTTTTAATAGTAAGTAAACAAAATACATACCAAATCCAAAAAATATTATTGCAAATACTGATGCGATACCAAACGATGCTAATATATCAATAAATGATTTCTCACTTGTAATTCCAGCAATAAACATGCCTATAGAAACTGAGAGAAAGAATATTGTTATAATAATTGCTGGAACTATCGTTTTTTTATCTTCTTTTTTTGAATAAACTTTCATATTTAACACCTCTTATTTATTATTAATTAAATTATATATCAAATTACAATATTTAACAATTTAAATGTGAAAATTTATCTAAATACCTTTCTACTATAAAATTTTTATTGTGAATATTCTATAAATTTAAAATATTATTAATAATTCATTAATTTTTATTATGATATGTTGATTTACAAAAAAGATATATATCAAATTAACTATCCATACAACATTATTATCTTAAACATTATATAAATCTTGATATATATCTTTATTTAGTTACAGGATAAATGTATTTTGTTACTTCTGTAATTATGATTTTGATTTACTTAGTTTTTAATTTTTCTATATCCTTACTGAAATCTTGAATTATTTCTTTTGCTTTATCTAAATCTTTTGAAAATATTTTTCTTTGTAATTTTGAGTAAAATTGATATACATCTGATCTACATTTATAATATGCTTTATATACATCAGATTGAGCATTAGAATAATTCTTATATTCTGCACTTGATATATCTGAATAATCATCATATGAAACATTATCATAAGCATCACTTAGAATACCATCATAATAATAGTCATACATATCTTCTAGTAACCCATTGTATATATTATTATATAAGTCTTCTGCTATTCCATCATAAATATCATCATATATACCTTCTAACTCATCATATTTATCATCAAATGATTTATCAGAATTGACTATAATTTCACCATATTTTAAAGCGTATTCTCTAACTCGAATTGAAAATTCTTCACTATCTTTTACTATTTCATCATAATAATTTGATACGAATATTGATTATCTAGTAGACTTATCAAATGAAAAGCATATACATTTCAAAAAAGTAGAAATTGACAAAATTAAATTAGGTAAAAGAATTAAAGCAGCTAGAAAATCTATTAACTATACTCAGGAAAAATTAGCTTCAAAATTGAATACAACACATTCTGTTATTAGTGCATATGAATCTGGAAAAACAACAGTGTCAACGCTATTTATAATAGAAATTGCAAAATTAACTAAAAAATCCTTGAATTGGATGTTAGATAAAATTTAGCACTAATTTACTTTTTGTTATTAAAATAAGGCTATAAGTAAATTTTAATATTATTGATGTTGGGATAATATTTAATGATTACTACCGATGATATGACTTTTGATAAATACCTAGAAAGTTTAATTAAAAAGAAAAATGATGAGATTATAGATATTATTTCTGTTTTTGTTGGTGATGTTCAAAAAATAAGTATCTATCCACAATTTGGGCATCAAACAGAAAATGAGGTTCCAGAGATGATATTAAATAGTTACTATTATTTAAAAGAAATAGGATTTTCAAAATATATATTATCTAAGAAGGATATAAAATTACTTATTGAAAAAAATGGATTTAAATCATCTGATATTTTAATGTTAGATATCTGCAATCATGGGTACATACTTAGACTTAAAAAGCAAAGATTCTTATACCACTCATGCAATAAAAAATTCTTTGCTAAAACTAAAATTGTTAATGATGGTTGCTTTATATCTAATTCTGTTAAATATGCTATTGCTTTAGAATTAAAAAACAATGACTTTAAACAATTAGAAATAGCCTTAAATTGTAAAAGTAACAAATTATCAAGTTATATGAAGACTGCTATTCGAACTTTAAAAAAGTATTTACCACATATTAAAAATACATTATCTAATCCATATAGTAATGGTTTTGTTGAAGGAAATAACAACTTTATAAAAGTATTAAAAAGAATAGCATTTGGCTTTAGATCATTTAGAAGATTCAAAGTAAGAATAATGATATGCAAAAATTTATTACACATGAAAAAAGCCAACACATTTTAGTATTGACTTGTTTAAATTTCTTTATCAAAATTTTGGATACACCCACTATTTGACAAAGAACCATTAATACTTACAGGCTGCTATTTACTTCTATGTTTTAATGTAAGATAGTAATCTTTTTTTAGTAATTTAGTATTAGGAGATTTTTTGGTCGCTAATAATTTTTGAACTGGTTCTTCGATTCCGTTAACGAATTCATAAGCAAATGTTAGATTATCATAGCCATTACCTCGCATTATAGCTTGAAAAACAACTTTTGGAATATAATATACTCCTGATGGACATCTTTTGATTGTAGCACGCTCTAATTTTTCAGCTTTTATTACACCTGGAATACATAGATATTCTATGTCTTTTTGCCTTCTGGATTCTATTAAAAATGGTAGAGAAATGCTAACTACTTTTAGGGCATCTTCACATTCTATATTTTCAACATCTCTTACTTTATATACAACGTTAATAAATTTAAACTTACAGTCTTTTTTATAATTAGTTTTAAAGTATTTTTCAAATAATTGGGATACAGTTTTTATATCAACTTCTTTTTTTCCTTTCATAGAAATACCTCCTTTTTGACAGATAATTATTGTATGACATTTATTTAAGGTTGTCAAGTTTTAGTTAATCTATTTCTTAAACAGAGAAATTTCCTAATATATAAAAAGCACTTATAGTGTTATATTGTTTTGATGACAATATCTCTATATAAGTGTTTTTTATTTATCATATTTATAAAAACCTTCTCCTGCTGATTTACCTAATTTACCATTATTTATATATTCTTTTAATAATTTAGACATTTCCTTAAAATGGTATGGGGCTATGAAGGATGGTATTTTAACATACATTTCTACTATATCATAAGCAGTTTTTAATCCTACTTTGTCTAGAATTTGAAAAGGTCCTTCAGGAGCACCAGTTCCCCTAGTCCAAGCTGTATCAATACTTTTTGGGTCAGATATTCCTGTTACATATAAATCTAGAGAGGCAAATAAAAATGGTATTAACATTGAATTTAGTAAATATCCTGACTTTTCTTTAGCTAGTGGTAAGGGAATCATATTAATTTCTTTAGAAAATTTTATTACTTCATCAAAAGCTTTTTTTTCTGTTTTAGCATGCTTCATTACTTCAACTATGTTATTTTTCCAAATGGAATTAGCAAAATGTAGGGCCAAGAAATTTTCCGGATTGTTTGTATATTTAGCTAATTTGCTTGGAAGCATAGTTGATGAGTTTGTAACGATGATTGTTGTTTCTTTAATTAATGGTTTCATTTTTAAATATAATTCTTTTTTGGCGTTAAAATCTTCTGTCATTGATTCTATTACTAAATCACTGTCTTTTAAAGATTTTTCTATATCAAGTTCTAATTTTATATTATCATATGCTAAATTTAGGTGTTGAATACATTTTTCTTTATCAAAGTCATCTGATGATGATATTCCTAGGCACCAATCATCTAAATTTTTGCCTGTTTCTGTTGCCATTTTATCAATTGCTGATAAATATGTTTTTTTTAATTCATCTAATTTAGGTTGGGTACGTTTTATGCTTTCTTTACTTCTTAGCCAAATAGTTACGTTAAAGCCGCAATAAGCAGATTGGAAAGCTATTTGACTTCCTAAAACGCCACCACCCATAATTGTTATATTTTTCATTTTATTCCTCCTAACAATTCTCTTAATAATTTAGTTAATTAACCGTAGTATCTTTTTAAATAACAAACCTCGCCAGTGTTATATTTAATTATTATTAAATCTTTATCATCTTCACTAGTAATTTCACGGCCATAAATTCCTGTTAATGGTCCAAATCTAAGAGGAATTATGGCTAATTCATTTATTAATTCATCTGATATGTAGATTGAATCTCCTATGCTTAAGGGTTTATTTAAATCATAAAATTCTAAATGTGCTGTATAGTTATTATGATTTCTATCTTCTAATCGATATAGATAATTATCTATTTTTACTATTTCTAGTTTGATCATTTCTACCTCCTATATATTGGTTATATGTAAAGAAACCTGGGCCTCGATTTTCATCTTTCAAATTAGGAGCATAAAAACTTCTAAGAGTTGTATTTTTCCAACCACAGTAAGCTCCTAAACTTATTAAATTTGGTGTCCACCACTCTTTCAAGCATCTATTTTCTCGTAAGAGTCCACTACCTGCTACTTTTAGATTTTCTAAATTAAATTTTTCTAAATTTTCTGATTCTTCCAAACAATTGTTACCAAAATATTCAAGATTTGGGGCTATTATTTCTTTAAGATTTTCAGAACTTCTTAAAAAATCACTTCCAAATCTGATGGCTTTCATAGCTATTAGTTTTTCTACTTTTTGGTTTAATGGCATAAAATCATCATATACATCCTCTATATTAAATAGATTGATAACTTTCATTGTATTATTTTTATAGTTAAATCCTTCTTTTAATACCTTAGCTTTAGGAGCATCAAAATATTCCAATACTTCATCCTCGTAGGCAAAAGACCTACCAAATTCTTCAGCATTCACAAGACTTATTCTCTTTAAACATTTTATTTCATGAAGAAAAAAATCTCCTACTTTTATGATATTATCATTTTGATATTCTATCATTCTATTTTCTTTATTTAATTTTATAATGGCTGGATGCTTTGCATCTCTAATGGTTATAGTTATTGTTTTTTCTTCTTTTTCAGGATTAGTTGTTATACTTATATTTTCAATATTAGAAAGCGTATCTGTAAATGGATCCTCTATTTTCTTTATTTTATCTGTTATTTCGTTTGTGTATGTGGAAATTTTTTTGTTTTGTAAATCAAGAATAAAATAATCAAATATTATATATCTTTCTTTTGGATAACTTATAGCTACATCATTATCTATTATAACGTTATTGGGACAATAATAGACATTACCTATTTTTTGAGAATATTTATATAACACATTATCTGTTGCTCTTATATACTTTGGAATGGTGAAATTCATTTTATTATTATTTTGTTTCATACCATAATATATAGCAAAACTATCTGTTAGACCTGGTACGATTTTATCTAAGTTACCTGAGAAAGTTGCATCAGGATTTTCGACAGTGTGATTATATCTATTAGTTATTTCTACAGTATGATTTTTATCTTTAGTGAATTGAATACTCATAACTGATGTACCATATTCATCTTGACGTTCTGGATTTGGAAAGTTTTCTCTTTTGATTTCATCAACATTTTCTTTGACAGCGAAAAAAACATAAGTACTTTTTAGGCGATTTCCATCAAAAGTACATAATTCCTCATTTATATATTCTCCTGTTTTCTTATTACGACCTTTAGCAAAATATTTTTTAAATGATTGAATATCTTCTTCTGTCT
This sequence comes from uncultured Bacilli bacterium, assembly GCA_934131005.1. Taxonomy (GTDB): domain Bacteria; phylum Bacillota_I; class Bacilli_A; order RF39; family UBA660; genus RUG11198. The sequence goes on from CAKOYV010000014.1 coordinate 8,641, forward strand.
TACATTCATATAAATTGTAACCCTTTTCTTTTAGTAGTTCTTCTGGTGATTTATTATTTGATGAGGCAACCAGCCTTTCTAAGTTTATAGTAGTTTCATATAAATAAAAAATGTAATTTTTAAACTTTGTTTCAAGACCGTATTTTTGAATATCATTGTATAATTCTTTGGAAGGATCAAAGTTGTCCATTAGTAGCTTTGGTAGTAATCCCTCGGTTTCTAGGACAACTTGAAAATATTTGCGACATAGATGCATCATGTCTTCACCATATTGTTTTTTTATTTTCTTTAAATCTTGATTCATTTTAACAACTCCATCCTACTCATTTACTTCTACTCTTTTATTATATATTTTATTATAGCATTTTTTCTTTGATTTGTCTTAAATAAATTGTAAAAAAGCTAAAATTAACTTTTAGTTGTTTTTGAAATGTTGAGACACTGCTTTCTTAACGTGTTTTTGAACATTAGGAATATTGATATCATGATGTAAGTAATAATTACCACGAGATTTAATATTTGGAGTACTGATTTGTACTAAATTTTTAACCTTCCATAGAAAATAATCACCAATATTCTCAACTGTTTCAATGATAATTTTTTCTAGGACTTCATTACTCATTAAAAAATTATCTCCTATTATTTTTATTTTGGGAAGAATAAGCGATATTAAATTGTTATTTTGATATAAGAAGTCTTTACCTATTTTTTCTAAATTTGGTAAGTAGATTGATGATAATATTTTATTGTCGTATAAAAATGCATCTGTTATTACTTTAAGATTAGGAAGAGATAACTGTGTTAGAGCATTGTTATAGCGAAGAAAGCTTACATCTGCTAGTTCTAGGTTATTCATTAATACTTCTTTTACTTTTACACCATCAAGTGCAAAGCATTTTCCAACTATTTCTACTTGTGGCAGGATAATTTTCAATAAATTTCTAGAATTTCTTAAGAAATCGTCTCCTACTACTTTTACTTTTGGTAAATATATTTCCTCTAATGATAAGGCTTCTTTTAGAAAATTATCTTCTATTAGTTGGACATTATCTAATTCTATTTTTTGAAGAAAATGAGCTTTAGTTAAGAAATTACTCTTTATTATAGAAGTTTGATTGTCTTTATAATAAATTAGTTGATTATCATTGTTTATTGTTATACTAACTTGTTTGTCAATGGTAGTTAGAACTAGATTTTTTTGATTATAGTCTTTATTTTTTGTTATAGAAATTTTTTGGATTTTGCTAATACTATCTGAGGTTGAGTCTTTTAGGTTAGGATCATATAGTTTTATTTCTTTTGTTTTCATATCAATGATAAAATAATCTACGATAAGGTATCTTTCTTTATCATATTTTTTTACTTCAAAATTGTCGATAATGACATTACCAGGGCAATAATAAACATTATTAATTTCCATATTGTATTTATATAATTTTCCATCAAGAGCTCTTACATAATTTGGAATTTCAAAAGGATTTTTTTCTTGATATTGGTACATTTTATAGTATTTGGCAAAGCTATCTGTTAGGCCAGGAATTATTTCATCTAAATTATTATGAAATGTCGCATCAGGATTATTAACTTTATGATTGTATCTATTTTTTATTGATAGATAATGGTATTTATTTCTAGTGAATTGGATACTTATAACAGATGTTCCATATTCATCTTCCCTTTCGGGATTAGGATAATTTTCTCTTTTGATTTCATCAACATTTTTTTTAACAGCCCAAAATACATATGACGATGCTAATCGATTTCCTCTGAAGGTACATAATTGTTCATTTCTAGCATAGTACTTTTTAAATTGTTGAATATCTTCTTCTGTTTTGCATTCATAAAATTTATAACCAGCTTCATCTAATAATTCTTTAGGTGTTTTTACTTTGGTCATTTCAGAAGTCTTTTTTTCTGTGGTAGTAGTTTTACTAACATCATATAAGGTATAAATATAATTTTTAAATTGTGCTAATAAGTTGGCATTTTTTAAATCTTCAAAAATTGTTTTAGTTGGGTGAATTTTATTTAAAAATATTTCAGAAAGTTTATTTGGATAATCTATGATAGTTGAGAAGTTATTACGACAGTAATGCATCATTGCTTCACCATAATATTTTTTGATTATTTTTAAATCATGATTCATTTTCCCCACCCCAAGCATAATTTTTGTTATATTTATCTTGTATTTTAGCACATTTTTTATTATGAGTCAAAAGCAGATTATCTTTTGGTAAATATTTACGTATATGCTTTATAAAATAAGTGTTTTTTTAGTTTACTATATTGACATTTCATTAAAAAAGTGCTATTATACGTTAGAAATTGAAGGGGATGTTATTATGAGTTTAGTTAATGGTGTAGATTTTAGAAATAAAAAATTGGGAGACTATTATAAAGATAAAAATTTGTTAATCGTTGGAATGAATGATATTCAATGTACAAAAGCTACTAATTATATAGAGAAGAATTTGTTACAATATTTATATGATAATTTAAAGAGTGCGAATATTGATCCTCAAGTAATTGATTGTTTTTCAATGTTATTAAATAAAACTGAACATATTGAATACTTTTTAAAAAATAATCTTAGTGTAGAAGAAATAAAACTATCTAATTTCTATAGTTTTCTTGAAAGCTTAAAAAAGATGTTTACTGATATTAATATGCCTGCTATTTTAGCTCAAGCTGGTAATCTTTATAAAAAAAAATGGGCAACTTATGATAATGATAAAAATATTCATCTTACAGATTCTTTAGTTAATAGTGATGAGGCTTTAGTAATTTATTCTAGTGGAAGCAGTGATTTAATGAGAGAGATTGGTATTAATTCTTGTTCTTTGAATCATGATTATAGAGCTTTAGTGAAAAATGGAAATTATGATTATATGCTAAAAAAAATTAAGGATCATAGCACTTTAGCGAAAGTATTAAATTTTGTTGAAATAAATTTTGAATCAATATTATCTTTAAATGAAAAAGCTGATATTTATGTTCTTTCATCTTCTATTGGTAATAATTTAAAGGGTGCGGATGCAATTGTTTTAAAAGAGTTTATTGGAGAATATAATGAGTTGTTAAAGAATTTGTGCGAATTATATAATCTTAAATATATTGATACTAATAAATATTACTTGCCTAATAAGGAATTTGATCATAAAAAGATTGCTGATGATATTATTAAGGATTTGTATAAGGAAAAGATTGATTTGGTTAAAGAGGATAATTTTCATTCACAATATGAACAAACTTATCGTAATATTGGAGTTGAGGGAGTTATATGTGATATTATAGGTGACTATAAAAATGCTAGTCATGAAGTAATTGGGCTTGATGGGGTTGCTAGAAGACATCAGATGGATATTGTTTCTTCCCATGAGAGAGAAATTCAGGTTCTAAAAAAAGTTGTAAAAAAAACAAGACATTAGTAAAATGCTAAATGTCTTGCTTTTTTAATGACAATTCCAAGAATTATTACCCCAAAATAGTACAAAGAAAATGATTAATACTACAATTATTATCCAAAACCAATTATTAGTATATCCATAATAGCCATATCCTGGGTATCCATAGCCATACATATATAATCACATCCTTTCAATATATTATATTTAGATTGTTATATTTGTAGCATAATGGATACCCACTTTAAAAAGTAATTCTTAAATAAGGAATTATTTTTTATTGATTTTTATAGCTATTATATATATCTACTATTAAGTCTATTGTTTTATCAATCCCTAAAATACTAGAGTCTATGCAATAATCATATTCTCTTATACTACCCCATGTTTTATTTTTATTTAGGGATTCATAATACTTTTTACGTTGATTATCAATTGTTTTTAATTTTTTTCTTGTCTCTTCATATGACATTTTTTCTATATTCATTTTTCTGGTTATTTTAAAATCCATATTATTAGAATAAATAAAGATATTTATTACATTAGGTTTACCTTTTAGAATATTGTTGGAATTTCTTCCTAAAATGACACAAGAAGAGGATGATATTTCTAAGATAGTTTTATTAATTAGACTTTGATAGATATCATCTGAGAATATTTCATTGTAATCGCCTGTTTGGATATAATCTACAGGACGCAAGCTAGAATTACGTTTTATTTCATCGTGTTCATTAATTTTAGAATAGTTGTATTTGCTACTTTCATGAGCTTTATTAATTAATTCTTTATCATAGAAAGGAATGTTTAATTTTGTGGCAACTCTTTGGCCTATATATTTACCACCACTTCCATATTCTCTTCCAATTGTTAAGATTACATTTTTCATTAATATCTCCTCTTTCTTATAACTCAAATTGTGAGTTATATAAATCAGCATAGAAACCATTTTTTTGCATTAATTGTTCATGATTTCCAGTTTCGATAATGTTTCCATCTTTCATTACTAGAATTAAATCAGCATTTTTAATTGTTGATAATCTATGGGCTATGATGAAAGAAGTTCTACCTTCAGTTAATTTATCCATAGCTTTTTGAACTAGTTCTTCAGTTCTAGTATCAACATTAGAGGTTGCTTCGTCTAAGATTAGGAATGGAGCATCTTTTATCATACCACGAGCAATTGTTAATAATTGCCTTTGACCTGCTGATACACTATCATTATCAGAAATTTTAGAATTATAGCCTTTTGGTAGTGTTTTTATAAAATGATCAAGCCCTACTGTTTTGCATACTTCTTTTACTCTTTCATCAGATACATTTTGACAATTATAAACGATATTTTCTTTAATTGTACCGTTAAATAGCCAAGTATCTTGAAGAACCATTGTAAATAGATCATGAATATTTTCACGACTTAAATTTTTAGTAGAGACACCATCTATTTTTATATCACCAGAATTAATATCATAAAATTTCATTAATAAGTTGACCATAGTTGTTTTTCCGGCTCCTGTTGGACCAACAATTGCTATTTTTTGACCTGGTAGAGCTTTAGCACTAAAGTTATTGATAGTTGGTAAATCGTTACCATCATATTTGAAAACAACATTTTTAAATTCTATTTTTCCTTTTACTTTTTCTTTTTCTAAAACTTTAGTTAAAGATTTTTCATCAGCCATTTCTTCTTCATCAATAAATTCAAAGACACGTTCTGATGCTGCAGCGGTTGATTGTAATGAAGTCATAGCTTGAGCTATTTGAGATAATGGAGAAGTAAATAATCTTACATATGTTATGAATGCTACTATAACACCAAAAGTTATTTGGTCATTTAGAGTTAATAGGGCTCCCGCAATACATACAGCAACATAGCCGAAGTTTCCAATAAAGTTCATCATTGGCATCATTAGTCCTGATAAAAATTGACTTTTACGGTTAGCATCGTAAACTTTTTTGTTATATTCATCAAATTTTTGGTCAGATAGTTTTTTACCATTATAGGCCTTTACTACATTTAGACCAGAGTATACTTCTTCAATATGACCATTTAAATTTCCTAATTCTACTTGTCTTGCAACAAAGTGTTTTTGGGATTTTCCTAGAATTATAAACATAAAAATGAATCCAAATAAACTAGCTAAAATAGCTGTTATGGCCATAATCCAATTAGTTATGAACATCATGATAATGGTACCAACAAATAAAGTTATAGCACTTACTAGGGTTGCTAGTGATTGGTTCATTGATTGAGCAATGGTATCAACATCATTAGTTACTCTAGATAGAGTATCTCCTATCGCATGAGAATCAAAGTATTTAAGTGGTAATTTATTTATTTTATGAGAAATACGATTTCTTAATTTTCTAGCAAAGTTATTAGCAACAGTTGTCATAGCAAGAGATTCTATATAAGTAAATAGAGCACTACATAGATAAATACATACAAGTAGAGTTGCTATTTTCCTTATTCCCTCCATATCCATATCAGGTTCTATTACCCTCTTTATAGATTTAGGCATTTTATCTAGTTCTTTATATAATGATTCTGCTTTAGCATTTTTATCCATTTTACTCATAATTGTTAAGAATTTTGCTTGGTCTTCTGATGTTATAGTTGTTTTTTCTATTTTAAATTCATCAAATAAAACTTTACTTATGCTAGCAGGAAATTTTATGTCTTTTTGTTTATCTTTATTTTGAAGTTTTGAAGTTAAATTTATTAATTCTATCTTATCATTAGTTGTTATTTCTACATCTTTATAAGTTGTAGTTGGTAGTAGTTTTTCTTGAATTTTTTTAGGTAATGTTGATATTTCTGCTACCATAGTTTGTTTATTACTTTCTGTTGATGCTTTTTTTAGAAATTCTTGAAATTTAGCTTTTTCATCATTAGATATATCACTTGATGTCATTATAGATTGCATATTTTTTTGGGAAATATCCATCTTTAAGATTTCTGTCATCTTAGATGCTAGTTTTTTCTCATCTAGATTGGCAGTTGTGTTTTTAGTGATTTTCTCTAGATTTTTGGTTTTTATTACTAGACCATCAGATATTTTATCTGTTAAGTTAGATAATTGGTTTGGGGCACAGATTGATAAGATTGAACCTAAAACGGCTAATAATAGTGCGATGGTTATTAAAGCTTTAAAACCATTTAGTTCTTGGAACAAGCGTAACATAGCACCTTTAAAATTTTTGGCCTTCTCACCTGCTCCCATACCTGGTTGTGGTGGTCCCATTCTTCTGTTTGGAGTTTTTCTTTTATTTTCTTCCATTTTCTAACTCCTCCTTTGACAATTGCGATAAAGCTATTTGTTTGTATACTTCACAATTTTTTAATAATTCTTTATGTGTTCCCATTCCTACACAGTTACCATCTTCTAGAACGAGAATTTTATCAGCATTCATGATGGTTCCTATTCTTTGGGCAACAATTAAACAAGTTGCACCTTTAGTATATTTTTTTAATTCATGTCTTAAAACGGAATCTGTTTTATAATCAAGAGCTGAGAATGAATCGTCAAATATATATATTTCTGGATCTCTGGCTATGGCACGAGCAATTGCTAATCTTTGCTTTTGACCACCTGATACATTAGTACCACCTTGAGCAATATGGGTTTCATATTTGTTATCCATTTTTTCAACGAATTCTTGACCTTGAGCAACTTTAATAGCTTCTTTTATTTTTTTAGTAGTTATTTTGCCACGACCATTATCACCATACGCAACATTGGATGATACGGTTCCGTTAAACATGACTGCTTTTTGAGGAACATATCCTAATTTTTGGTGAAGATAGTCTTGCTTATAGTCTTTAACGTTAATTCCATCTACTAAGACCTCGCCATCTGTTGCATCATAAAATCTTGGAACTAGGTTAACAAGAGTTGATTTTCCGCTACCGGTTGAACCAATAAAAGCTACAGTTTCTCCTTTATTAGCTTTAAAACTAATATTGGTCAAAAGATATTCCTCGGCGTCTGGATATTTAAAGGAAACATTTTTGAATTCAACAGTTCCAATTTCTTTAGTTTTATTTTTGGTAAGTTTTCCATCTTCAATAGTAATTGGAGTATCTAAGACTTCATTAATACGTTTAGCTGATACTTCTGCTCTTGGTACCATCATAAAAATCATTGCTAGCATTAAGAAGGCCATGATTATTTGCATTGCATAGGATGAGAATACTACCATGTCACCAAAAAGAGATATTTTATCGGCCATTACTGACTGTTCTATTAGAGATGCTCCTATAAAATAGATTGATAATGTTAAAAAGTACATTATTAAATACATAACAGGAGACATAATCGCAAAAGCCTTTTGGTTAAATAATTGCTGATTGGTTAGTTTGTTGTTTACTTCCGAGAATTTTTCTTCTTGATATTCTTCGGCATTAAAAGCCCTTACAATTCTTATACCTGTTAAATTTTCACGTGTTACATTATTTAATTTATCAATTAATTTTTGTACAATTTTGAATTTTGGCATAACAATTATTATTAAACAACCTATTACGAATAGTAATATAACAACGGCAATAGCAGTTATGGTACTCCATTCTATACTTTTATTTAATATTTTTGTTATAGCCCAAATGGCTGTTATGGGTGCTTTTATTAATAGTTGTAGCCCCATACCAATTAACATTTCAACTTGAGTTATATCATTAGTTGTTCTAGTTATTAAGCTACTAGTTGAGAATTGTTTTACTTCTTGCATAGATAAATTTTCTACTTTGTCAAATATTTTTTTTCTAGTTCTCATTGAGAAAATTGATGAAATATTTGCAACTAAGTAACCGACAATAATGGCTGATAATAAACTCCCAAAGGCACAAAGAAGCATATAACCACCATTTTTTAAGATATCAGCCATCTTACTTCCTTCAGTTTGAACAAGTTTAGTAATTTCTGACATATAATCAGGCATTTTTAATTCTAACCAAACTTGACCAAAGATTAAAATAAAGCAAACAAGTGCTAATATCCATTCTTTTTTAGTTAAATTTTTTAATAATTTTAGCATATTCGTTTGATATATTTGGCAACAAAAATATATCTTTTTCTCCTTTCTTAGTAATTATTTTTTATATTTTCTTTCATTTTATCTAAGACACGAGAGAATGTATTTAATTCTTCATCTGAAATATTTTTAGTGATAATTTCATCTATTTCAGTAAATTTTTGACGTTTTTGAGAAAATATTTTTCTTGTTTTATCATTTAAGATTATTTTTTTACATCTAGCATCATTAGTATGTACTTCTCTTTCTAATAAGCCATTTTTTTCCATAGTCTGTAAGACTCCTGATACGGTTGCTCTTCTTAAATCTAAGACGTTTTCTAAATCTTTTTGATAGATTTCTTTATCAGGATTATCTAAAATATATTCAATAATTTGGACTTGAGTTGGTGTTATGTGACATGGAAATTGACTTCGTTTAATGGGATTATCAATATCCTTAACAAAAACTCTAATGACTAATTTTTCTAAATCTTTAATTTGATATAATACTCTATTTTCTCTCATTTAAATACACCTCGCAAAATTGTCAGTTGCCATACATATTATATTATTCGATGATTTAATAAATGTCAAGGGGCTTACAAAAATATGGGAAAATTTGGGCAAAAGAAAAATATGGTTTACAAATACCATAATTTTTGATTGTTTTTTCTGACTTCTTTGATGATGCCGCCTCCTAAGCATTGTTCTTTATCATATAAGACACAAGCTTGGCCTGGAGTTACGGCTTTTGCTCCTGCACTATAAGTTACTAAGATTTCATCATTTTCTAAATAAGTTAATTCTACATCAATATCTTTTTGACGATATCTAAATTTAGCAGTTGCTTTGGTAATATGCCTATCTGTTAGCCAATTTACTTCGTTGATTACGCAAGAGGTTGTTATTAAATATTCGTTAGCTTGGCCGGTTGCAATATAGAGAATATTTTTGGCTAAATCCTTTCCAACAACAAACATACGCTCTTTTGTTCCACCTATATCTAGGCCTCTTCTTTGACCAATAGTATAATGCATAAGCCCTATGTGCTTGCCTACTACTTCTTTAGTTTTAATATTTATAACATCACCTGGTTGGTTTGGTAAATAATTTTTTAGAAAGTTATTGAAATTTCTTTCGCCTATGAAGCAGATGCCTGTTGAATCTTTTTTATTTGCTGTTATTAGGCCATTTTCTTGAGCTATGGCTCTTACATCTTTTTTTATCATATCTCCGATAGGAAATAAAACATTTTTTAGTTGGTCTTTACTAACTTGAGATAAAAAGTACGTTTGGTCTTTATTATCATCTATACCTCTTAATAATTTGCCATCTTCTAATCTAGCATAATGGCCAGTTGCAATATAGTCTGCGCCTAATTCTCTTGCATATTTGGCAAACATATCAAACTTTATATATTTATTACACATGATATCAGGATTAGGGGTACGTCCTTTTTTTAATTCATCTAAAAAATAAGTGAAGACATATTGCCAATATTCTTTGACAAAGTCTTTTCTGTATAGTGGTATTCCTAATTTATCACAAACCTTTTTAGCATCTAAATAATCTATTTCTTGAGGACATATTCCTTCTTTGGTTGTTGGCGCTCCTATTTCTTCTCCATCTGCAAGAGAATCCCAATTTCTCATGAATAGTCCTATTACTTCGTAACCTTGTTGTTTTAATAATAAAGCTGCTACGCTACTGTCAACTCCGCCAGATATTCCTACTACTACTTTTTTCATTGTTTCACTTCCTTGTACAAATTTTATTTAAATAGATAAAAGCCATATATTCCTCCACATATAGCTCCAATGATATGACTTAAGTGGGAGGCATTATCTTTTTTGCTTAATCCACTTATTATTTCATTTATAATATAGAATATAAAAATTAAGATAAGAGTTAATGGGATACGTCCTGCTTCTATATTAACAAATGAACTTAATACTATTAGCATAAATACAATACCACTAGCACCTAAGATTCTATTTTTGCCTATTAAATTATTAACGATAGCTGTTATTAATGCGGTTAAGAGAATCATTATTAATAAATTTTGTGCCCCATATTTTTCTTCAATCATTGGTCCTATTAAAAGGATATAGAGAAAATTATTCATAAAATGATTCCAATTTTCATGGCCTAGAATATGAGTAAATAATCTTATATATGTTAGTGGGTTTGCTAAGCTTGAAGGATATGTTGAGAATATGTATTTATTACTTTTATCTTTGGTTAAATACTTTAGAATTAAGGCTATCAAAGAGAGAAAAAAGAAAGTTAAAATTACAATAGAATTATATTGAAGATGAGAAATAATATCCATTTTTAACACCTACTTTATTTTTTATAATATAGCTACAAATACACTATACATAATAAGCGCTAGTGGTTTACCAATTATTATGATAGCTAGAAATTTTTTGAAGCTCATTTCGCTAAGACCTGCTACATAACATAATAGATCGTCTGGTAGTCCTGGTAAGAGGATGCCCCAGAAAAATATGTTGTCAAATTTTTGGGCCCTGATATAACCTAAGTATTTATCGACAGTTTCTTTATTGAATAATTTTCTTACTAATTTTAAGCCATATTTTTTAGATAAATAATAAGCCATGCTAGAACCAATGGCTAGACCTAAGTAATTATAGATAAAACCAGCAATTGGTCCAAAGGCTAATACGCCAGCAAGACAGCTAGCTCCACCTGGTATTACTGGAAAGACAACTTGAACTATTTGAATAAATATAAAGAAGATAGGACCAAATAGACCAAATTTTTCGATATAATTAATTAAAATATTTTTATCTCTAAATATTCCTAGTTTCATACCATAAATGATAAAAACAATAATAAGAATAGTTGCTAGAATAGTTATAATTTTAAATAAACTTTTTATTATTTGCTCTCTTTTCATTTTAATTCCTTCTTTTCTTTTTTATAAGATAATTATACCTTATTTTTGGAAATTAGTATAGTTTTTTATACACAATTATATACAAAGATGGTTTTATTTTAAGATGGGCAGTTTATACTTTTTAAAGTGTTAGATAGTTTTTTTGGTAATTTAGGTTTGCATCAAAATAAACAATACTAGTCTATATAAAATATGTTTTAATTCTATTTATGAATAGTATAATAGTCACTTAAAAAGGCTTATAATTTTTTAATAATTACACGCCTTTTTTATTTTTGTTAATTGCTTTTTAGATTTTTTAATGGTTTTATTTTTTAAATCATCTAAAATATAATTACATATTAGTGGTAAATAAGAATTTAATTCATTATTATTCTTCTTATAGATATTTATGATGTTTTTATGTTTTTGATTGATGGTTTGTTTTTCTTTTTTGAAAATATCACTTATATTTATAATTAAATTACTATTTATTTTAGACTTTATGTTGTTATTATTTATGATTATTATATCCCTGTTATCATTATCTATTTCTTCCAAATTACTTTGATTTTTTAGATAAGTAACATGATAGCCGCTTATTATAAAATAACTTTCTAATTTTTTTATGAAATCTTGATTATTTTTTCTAGAATTATTTACAATTTCTATTATATATGGGTTATTTAATTTTAATAATGATTTTAATTTTAAATTTTCAATTTTTTTATAATGTAGTTCTTTGGCTATATTACTTTGTTCTAATTTTTTATTAATTATATCTATATCTGGATAATATTCTTTATTGGGTGATGAAAAGATTTTACTTATATTATCTAAATTTGCTTTTAATTTTACAAACATTGGATTATTCACATCTTCACCTTGAATTAAAGATTTATATACTTCCTGCCAATACCAAAGTTTTTTCTCTTTACCTCGATTGAAGGCGCTAAAGTCTTCTTTACATTCACGACCAAACTTGTATCTTAAATCTTCTAAATTGCTGATTTTATCACAGGCTACGATGGCTTTGTGTCTTAAGTCTAATGTTTTTACTCGGTTAATAGTTCCTAGTTTGCGTTCTTCCCAACTTTGAGTTTTATCAGCTTCGCTGGCGCCTACTACTAGAGAGCAGATATCTTCACCAAATTTTTCTAAAATATCTTCTTTTGTATAATCGGTATCTTCTATTACATCATGTAGATAACCAGCAGCTATAACATTATCATCAAATCCATATTTTGCTAAAAGATTTGCTACGTCAATAGCATGAAACGCTGTTGGTTTTTCTTTTTCGGCTTTTCTAAATTGACCACTATGTGCGATAATGGCAAATTGCATTGCTTGTTGTTTTATATTCATAATTTCCCCTACTCCTATAATTTATTTTAATCAATATGATCAAGATACATTTTTATAAAAATCCATACAGTTAATATGAAGGCTACAATTAAATAAATATTACGTAAAAGAATACTATTTACCATGGTTGCACCTAAAATTAAAGCTGAATCTAATAGACCTATTACTACCTGATGAAGCATTTTTTCTAATTTTTCAATTTTATTATTAGAATCATTTAATTCCATATTAAAGTTTATTTCTCCTCTATTTAGTGATGATAATAATTTTAAACTTTCATTAGGAATCTCTGTTAGGCTATCGGTTGTAGTTAATATTTTTTGACCTATTTTTATAAAGTTTTCTCGGCTCAATAAATCATCTAATTTTTCTTCTTTAATTTTGTTAGATAGTACTTCAATTAGACTTATTTGAGGACTGATATCTTCTAGTAGTCCTTCTATTACTCCTACTCCTCTTATTAACATTGTTATGTCTTTATCAAGTCTTAGATTATTACTTTGTAACATATTAAACATGCTATTAATAAAACCAGCTGTATTTGTGTTACTTATTTCTAAGGAAGCATTTTTAGAAAGAATTGATTCAATATCTCGTCTTAATTTTATATGATTAATATCACCATAGACACTAGATAAGTCAATTAATGTTCTTTCAACTTCATAAATGTCATTTTTAACGATTGCTTTAATACATTTTTTTAAGAGATTTCTATCACGTAGTGTAAGTCTCCCCATCATTCCTAGATCAATAAAAACAATTTTTCCGTTGTCTATCATTATATTATCAGCATGTGGATCAGCGTGAAAGAAGCCATCATCAATTGCTTGTTTAATATAATTATTGGCAAGTTTTAGGCCTATTTCATTTAAATCATAACCACTATTTTGTAATATTTCTTTTTCATTTATAGAAACACCACTTATATTTTCCATGACTAAAACTTTGGTAGTTACTAAATTTTCATAAACTTTTGGTGATGAGACATAATTAATATCTTTATTATTTCTTTTAAATTCTTTTAAATTTAAGGCTTCTATTTCAAAGTTCATCTCTTCTTTGGCAACATTAAACATTTGGTCAATAACTTCTTTTAAGTCCATTATTTTAAATACGCTATTTAAGTGTAATAATGAAATTGCTTTTTTTAGAAGTTTAACATCCATAGCCATTTTTTCATAGATGCCTTCTCTTTGAACTTTAATGACTACTTCTTCTCCTGATAATAAAGTTGCCTTATGTACTTGAGCGATTGATGCAGAGCCAAGACACACCTCATCTATATGAGCAAATATTTCTTTTGAATTTCCATATTCTTGATTTAAGATTTTGGTTACTTGTTCAAATGGCATAGGTGTTACATTACTTCTTAATTTTACTAAAGCATTACAATAATTTTTAGGAAAGACATCTACTCTATTGGACATTATTTGGCCTATTTTGATAAATGTTGGTCCTAATTTTTCAATAATTTGGCAAAACTTTTCGGGAGTCATTCCTTCTAGGAGATTACTATCTTTTAATATTTTTATTATTTCTTTTAATCGTTGTTTTTCATCCATATTTTAATCCTTTTTAGTAGTTTTAGTATCTTTTTTTGTATTCTTTTTATCTTCTGGTTGTAACATTTTGATTATTTCTTCTCTTTCTTCCTTGCTCATATTATTTATTGAATTTACCAAATCTTCTTTAGTAGTTGGAGATACTTCTACTGTAACGCTATCCTTTATTGTTTGTTTGATATTTCTTTTTAACTCTTCATTCTTAATCATACCTTCATTATAAAGACTTTGACCTTTAGTTAATAACTCTTCTTTTAATTTGCTAGCAGCATCCCCTGTTAGAGAAATTGCTCCTAATCCCATAAATAATATATTTTTTAATTCTTCTTTCATTTATATCCTCCTTTTTAATTTTGTGATGTTATTATTGTTGGCGTTGAATAATCAAAATCTTTTTGATTGATATTATATTTTACAGTAACATAACTTGAAGTTAGAACTATTTTCTTCTTTGTAGATGGTTCTTTAAGATTTTCATTTAAATAACCATTATCTACTAATATTTTTAGTGTTATTTTATTATCTGCAATAGCTGTATTATCAATCTTATTGATACATTTATATCCACTAGAACAATTTGAAGTTGAAAATTCAATTTTATATTTATTATCAGTTATATATGCTTTTGTGGCAGATATTAAACTATTTTTAAAATTTTCTTGGTTTTCAACTCTATTTTTTTTAATAATTGATGTAACAGAAGGTATCATTATTGTAGATAAAACTCCTAATATTACAACAACGGCTAGTATTTCAATCAATGTAAAGCCTTTATTATTCAATTTCAACATTCCATCACCTATCTTCAGTATGATTATAACATTTATTTTTAGAAATTAAAAGGGTTTATTTTTGGAAATTAATATGTTAGAATTGTTATGAAAGGTAGATGATTTAAATGTTAGATGGAAAAGTTGCTATTGTAACAGGTGGAAGTCGTGGTATTGGCTATGAAATAGTTCGTAAATTTTTGCAAAATGGTGCTTCTGTTGTACTATTTGCATCACGTGAAGAGACTGTTAACAATGCTGTTGACTCTTTAAAGAATGAAAATAATGATTATGATGTATGGGGATTATATCCTAAAATTAGTGATGAAGGTGAAGTGAAGAAGGCTTTTGATGAAGTTTATAATAAATATGGTCATATTGACATCTTAGTTAATAATGCTGGTATCTCTTCTGCTACACCACTTGTTAGTTATAGTGAAGAAGAGTATGAAAAGTTAATGAATATTAATATTAAGGGCGTATTTCTTGGATGTAAGTTAATAGTTCCTTATATGGAAAATAATGGTGGAGTTATTTTAAATACTTCTTCAATGGTTAGTATATATGGTCAGCCTAGTGGATGTATGTATCCTGCTAGCAAATTTGCCGTTAATGGTCTTACAAAGTCGTTAGCAAGAGAATTGGCTCCTAAAAATATTAGAGTTAATGCTGTTGCTCCTGGTATTACAGAGACTGATATGGTTAAGGCTCTACCTAAGGAGGTTATTGAGCCACTTATTAAAACTATTCCACTTGGTAGAATTGGTAAGCCAGAAGATGTTGCTAATGCTTTCTTATTTTTAGCAAGTGATATGGCTAGTTATATTACTGGTGATATTTTACAAGTCGATGGTGCTGCTAGATCTTAAATTAAATATGACAAATGAGTGAAATTACTTGTTTGTTTTTTTATTTAAATAATAAAAGAAAAAACAAATAGATTTTGATATTTCTATTTGTTTTCTTTTAATTTTTAACCTGTAATTGTTGAAGTTACACCTTTTCCACCCTTACCTTCAAATTTTACCGTTGCGGTATAGGTACCTGTATCTGTTTGAGCAGAGCCAGTTTCATTAATCCAAACTACAATGGTATAAGTAGCAGTGGCATTTTTAGCCAAGCTAACATTAGTACAACCACTTCCAGTACTTACTGTACAAGCTGTGCCTGCATTTATATCCCAAGCAGTTGTATTATTCGCTGCTACTGCTGTATTGCTACCTAGGGTTGTTGTATTTGTTGTTTTACGCCATTTTAAATTTGGCATACCAGTACTTCCGGCAAAAGTTATTGTTCCATTGACAACAACTTTTGCTGTACTTGTATTTTTTATTGTTATAGTATATACTCTACAAACTACGTTACTATTTCCATCAACACAACCATATGTACTTCCCATTGCTGTTCCCAGTGCACTTTCTGTTTGTGGTACCATTACTCCTGTATTGGTTTTAGTAGGAAAATTTTGAGCTACTGTTAATTCTAATGTTGAGGTTGCGGCAGTACCGGTGATAGTTGTATTATCTGATTTTGACAAAGCAAAGAAAGCGTATGTTGCTCCAGTTGTACAAAAAGCTAAGGTTAATATTAATACTATTATCGTTGTTATCTTCTTAGAATCTTTACTTTGGCCGTTATTATTTGATGTCATAAGCATTCCTCCATATCTTAATAAGATTATAGCAGTTATTAAAAAAAAAAGCAATAAATTTATATGCTTTTTTAAACCATTTTCATTTGACGCTTTTCCTTGGGACTTTGCTTTCTTATTGGAGCAAAAGCCAATTTTATTAAGGCTGTGCCATCTTGTTTCAAGTTATCAAATATTAGATAGTTATCTAAAGAAAAATCTTCTCTTTCTAGTAAGGTGCGAAATTCACGAAAAGAAACAACTAATGTTGCTGGTTGATAATTAGGGATTTTGTCTATATCAACTGATACTTTGGTGTCATTATTTTCAACTTGAAAATTGCAAATATCTATGAAAACTAAATCATTTAAAATATGAATATTGTCGGGTAATTTATAGTCTTCTTCATTTATTTCTTCTTTCGATACTAATATACCAAAATGAGGTTTCATTGTTATAGATGTAAATTCTATATTACTTTGAACTAAGTGTTCTATTAAAGCTTTAAAATTTTCAGTTATAATATTAACAGCTTTTTGACTATTTTTCTTCTGTAATAATTGTATCATAGAATAAGAACATAATTCATTAACAATATTACTATCTTCCATATATAAAACAGTATATTCTTCTTTACTTTCTAATATTTGCTTGTATGCGATTAATTCTTCTTTATTCATTTTATTACCTCTTTTCTTTAATTGACATTGTCTTTTTTTATTTTTTTTACTATACTAATAATAGTTAAAAGCTTATTGGCTTATTTTTTGTATCTTTATATTAATATGGAGGTTGATAGTTATGGATGTAGAAAAAATTGCTAAGTTCATTAAAAATGTTAGACTAAAACAGAATTTAAGTCAACGGGAATTTGCCTTAAAATATGGTGTTACATATCAAGCTGTTAGCAAATGGGAAAATGGAAAAAATTTACCTGATATTAGTATTTTGAGGCAAATTTGTAAGGAAAATAACGTTAATCTAGATGATATTTTTGATGATAAAATAAATAGTAATAATTATAATAAAATTAAGAACAAATGGTTTTTAGGTGGATTAATAGGAATTATTTTAATTGTTGTATTAAGTTTATTTTTTATTAATAGTAAAAAAAATAATGATTTTCAATTCAGAACTTTATCATCTAAATGTGATAATTTTAAACTATACGGTAGTTTAGCTTATAATGATAATAAAGCTTCTATATATATTCCTAGTATTTCCTACTGTGGTAAAAATGATGACACTAAATATAAGAAATTAGATTGTGGATTATATGAAAGCGATGGAGATAATATCGTTAAAATTAGTGATTATAATTATTCGGATACGAATGGTATTACAATCAAAAAATTTCTTAGCAATGTTACTTTTAATGTTAGTCATTATGAGAGAGTTTGTAAAATTTATAAAGAAAATAGTCTCTACTTAGAAATTAGAGCGTATGATAATGATGGAAAAGCTACTTCTTATAAAATTCCTCTTAAAGCAATAGATAATTGTAATAAATAATTAGATGGATATTTATTATAATTATTTTTTTTGATGCTTTCTGGTAAATACTTTTAACTTCTCTTCACGGCCATTTTGAATGTTATTTTGTTTATTTACTTCTATTAATCCTTGTTCTTGGTAGTCGTTGAAAGTTAGGGATATTAGTTTATTAGTATTTAATTCAAACAATAGACCATCTATATTATATTGAATAGATGCAAATAAGTCATCACTTGTCCACATATCTACTATAGTATCTTGATATTTAAACTTTAAACCACCTAATTTGTTTTGCTGATACTTGATATTAAATTTATTTAAGACTTCTAACATCCAACTTTTATTCTCATCTCCTAAAATAACAAAATCTAAATCTTTAGGATGCTTGGCATCAATTAAATCTCTAATAGCTCCGCCTAATAGATATGTTGGGGCTAGCATAGAAATAATATAGGCTGGATAAAAGTGATTTTTTATATATTTTGTTAGACGCATTTCTAAACTTAAATCGTTGGTGAATTCATCTTTTTGGGAATTATATTTTATTTCTATTTTCATCTAATCACGGCCTTTTTACTTTTAATTTAGATTTGTGTGTTAATGATTGATTGTTTATAAATAATTGTTTATTTCTTTCTATATCCCTGATTACGGCCTCTCTGCAGACAAGATATAGTTTAATTGATAAATTATCTAAATTACCATTTATTAGTTTAATATCATTACTTAAATCTTCTCTTTTAATTGAATTTATTTCTTGAAACTCAGTTAATTTTAAATATTGTTCTTTAGTTATTATTATATTTCTTGTCCAATCAAGGATAAGTTTCTCTCCATTTTTGGGATACTCTACTACAGAGTGTAATACTCTTTTTTTGCCTATTGTTATATAGCCTGTTAATAGTTTTGATGATTCTAAATCAAGAGTTAGATGGATGGATCTTAGATGACATAAGCCACTTCTTTTATTGGAAGTTAATTCTTTTATATCAGTTTCATTTTCTAAATAATTAGATATTTTATCAAAAGTTATTGTTTCACCAAAATTATTATACTCATACTTTTTAAGTGTTTCATTAAAGTTTATTTTCTTTAAATCTATTAATGTATGACTACGCAATAATTTTAAAATTTTAGTTGAAAGTTTCTTCTCATCAATTTTTGTAAATTCTTTGATAGTTGTATCTGCAATTAAATTTTTATAACTTCCCTGCTTACTTCTTGGTAAATTATCATCATTTTTAAATATTAATTCATATGTCTGTTGATTTATGCCAAATTGTTTTGTATATTCTTCTATATTTTTCAAATTCACACCTCCAAACCGTTGATATATTATACCATATAATTTATACTTTAGGGTATTTTATTTAGAATCTGGTCATTTTTTGAAGTGTA
The DNA here is from genome assembly GCA_934131005.1 of uncultured Bacilli bacterium. Lineage (GTDB taxonomy): Bacteria > Bacillota_I > Bacilli_A > RF39 > UBA660 > RUG11198. The sequence goes on from CAKOYV010000014.1 coordinate 28,178, forward strand.
AGTGTTATAAATTAACTAAAAGTTTTTGAAGTAATGGCATATTATAAAATTAGAAAGGAGAATATAAATGAGTTGTTTTGATGATTTTATGAGAGATATGGAAAAAAGAGAAAGAAATAAGCCTAAGTATATTTGTTGCGTTGGCCCTACTGGGCCTACTGGGGCAACTGGACCTGCTGGTGGACCTATAGGTGCTACTGGTCCTACTGGCCCTACTGGCCCTACTGGAGCTACCGGTCCTACTGGAGCTACTGGTCCTACTGGTCCTACTGGTCCTCAAGGTGTTGTTGGTGCTCAAGGTGCTACTGGTCCTACTGGTCCTACTGGAGCTACTGGGCCTACTGGTCCTACTGGTGCTACTGGTGCTCAAGGTGTTGTTGGCGCTCAAGGTGTTGTTGGCCCTACTGGTCCTACTGGAGCTACTGGCCCTACTGGTCCTCAAGGTGTTGTTGGTGCTCAAGGTGTTGCTGGCCCTACTGGTCCTACTGGAGCTACTGGCCCTACTGGTCCTCAAGGTGTTGTTGGCGTTCAAGGTGTTGATGGCCCTACTGGTCCTACTGGTCCTACTGGTCCTCAAGGTGTTGTTGGTGCTCAAGGTGTTGATGGCCCTACTGGTCCTACTGGAGCTACTGGCCCTACTGGACCATCTATTACTTTTGCTATTGGAACGGTAACAACTGGTGCTCCTGATAGCCAGGCCATAGCTTCTATTACTGGAACTTCACCAAATTATTTTTTAAACTTAACTCTTCCAAGCGGTGCTACTGGGCCTACTGGACCTACTGGACCTACTGGTCCTAATGGGGGCTAGAGGAGAATAATGAAATATAAGTATAAAGTATGTGTTTATGCCATTTGTAAAAATGAAGAAAAATTTGTTGATACTTGGTATGATAGTGTAAAAGAAGCTGATAAAATATATGTTCTAGATACTGGTTCTGATGATAATACTGTAAACTTGTTAAAAGGCAAAGAGAAAGTAATATTGAAACAAAAAATTATAAAACCTTGGAGATTTGATGTTGCTAGAAATTTATCTTTAGATATGGTTCCAATGGATACTGATATATGTGTATGCATTGATTTTGATGAAGTATTAAGTAAAGGTTGGAGATATGAGTTAGAAAAAATATGGAATAAAAATATTAATAGAGTTAGGTATAATTATATATGGAGTTTTGATAAATATAACAAACCATCTATATACTTTTATCTAGATAATATCCATCAAAGAAAAGATTATTATTGGACACATCCTGTCCATGAAGTGTTGACTTACAAAAAGGATAAAGAAAAATATATAACTACCTCCTCTATTACTTTAAGTCATTATCCAGATATACAGAAATCAAGAAAATCTTATTTGCCATTATTAGAATTATCTGTTAAAGAAGATCCTAATGATGATAGAAATATGCATTATTTAGGACGAGAATATATGTATTATAGGAAGTATGATAAAAGTATTAAAACTCTAAAGAAGCATTTAGATATGGATAGTGCTAAATGGCGTGATGAAAGATGTGCTTCAATGAGATTTATCGGTAGATGCTATAAATATTTAGGTAATTATGATGAAGCTAGATCATGGTATGAAAAAGCAATCCTAGAGGCTCCATATTTAAGAGATGCTTATGTGGAAATAGCTATTTTATATTACGAATTGAAAAATTATGGTAAAATGATTAAATATTGTAATAGAGCTTTGATAATAAAAGAAAAACAAAATACCTATATTAATGAAGTATTTAGTTGGAATTATACAATTTATGATTTGCTAGCTATTGGATTTTTCGAATTAGAAGAGTTTGAGATAGCACTAAAATATGCTAAAATAGCATTAGATATGGATAAAAATAATGAGAGATTAAAGAATAATTATGATATTATTTTAGATGTAGTAAAACGATATGCTGATTAGTATATCGTTTTTTATTTATCTTTTTTTAAGTTTCTCATCAATATTAATTGTATCTTTATTGTTCTTATAATTAATAAACTCATTTATTTAAAAAATTATAATTTATGATGCTGCAGGATTAGTTTGTTGTTATACTATAAACAATCATTATGTAAGCCATTAAAATAACAGTCATTAAAGTAAAGATAAAACTTTGAAACTTTATTTTAGCATTACATACTTCTACCTTTCGTTCAAAATATATTAATATTTTTCCTCTTTTAAAGAAAAAATACCATCTAGTCGCAGACATAGACTAGACAGCATTTAATGTCTATAACATTATATTATTTATTTGATTATCTCATTAATTATAATATTAAAAAGGCTAACTTAAATTAACCTTTGTATTTGAAATTCAAAATAGCTCGATTAATTTTTTATGGTGCCAGTAAGAAGCAGGTCAAACAACTCTTAAGCAAAAAGATGATAGTAAGTAATAAACTTACTAACTAATTATATTATACTAGAACATAAAAAAAGTAGCAATATATATTACCACAATTTTCATTTGTTATTTTTAACTAGTTTTTTCAAAATACCATTTTCAGTTGATAATTCTGTATTATCTACATTATATTGTGTTGATTTATGTATTCGATTAAGGTGGTTATAATCTAATAATATAGATTGTGTTGGTCTAGAATTATTTATAATTATTTGGTCATTTAATTGAATCTTTAATAACTCTGTTTTACTTAATTTTAATATTAATTTATCTAATTCATATAAATCTTTTTCATCTTTAATTAAACTTCCAAGATTATGTGTTCTAAAATCAATTAACTGGTATAATATTGTAGCAAAATCTACTATATAATGACTGCTAGTGTTATTATATTCTTCTCTTACATTAAATAAAGAATTTGCTAATGAAGGCATTTGTTGAATTCCTTTATCAATATTTTTCCATTCATGATTTGTTAAAAATTTTTGTAATTCTTTACTTGTATATATTTTATTACAATATGCTTGTTCTGGAGAGGTTATTTTTGATTCTTCAAAAATATTTATAATATTAAAGATAATTTCTTTTTGTAAAGTATTATCTAAATTCAAATTAATAATATGAATCTTTCCATTAGTGATAATTCTAAGTTCATCTATTTCTAAATATTTGGCTAATTTTTCGTTATGACTAGGATGACATAATTTTAATTCAATAATATAGTTTTTTCTTTTATGATAAACTTTTTTACAAAAATACATTCCTTTCCAAGTATCTTTATTTGTGTTAAGAATTACATTTTTATTTTCTAAAATGGGAATATTAAAATCTTCTCTATATTGATCTGCAACTATAATACTTTGATTTTTATATAATATTATGAATTTATTTATCACTTCATATTCATCGTTAGATATTTCTTTATCATAAATATATACATACTCATTTGAATTTGCCATTTTTGCCCCCCTTTTTAAGGATTAATTATCATACACTCCTTTTTATGATTTTTCAAGTGATATTGATACTTTTTAGTAAACTTTTTATCGCCATCCTGTTTGAAATATAACTATTACTCACGAATAGTTAGCTACTAATATTGAATGTATTATGATTTTATTAGAAAATTATAATTAAAAATGTAACTTTATTCTACTATTAAAATACTTTTTTTAATTAGTTTTTTCATATTTCATTTATATTAAATAATTTATTAAATTATATTTATAAAAAAAGCCAGTATAATGATATGAACCCCGTTTCTATGTCCAAGAAACGGGGTTCATATCATAACTGACTTTTTCCAAAGTTTACTTTTCAATATTTTGGGTAACAATCCAATTATTATTTATTAATTCAATTGTTGCTTCAATATTATATGGTTGTCCAACATCACTTTCGTACCCTACATATGTTGTAATATTTCCAGTAAATATAATTTTATTTGGTGTAATTTTTACTATTTTATATGTAGTTTTATCATCTATAATTTGATAATCAAATCCTCCTGTTGCTTTGCATTGACAATATAATGAACCATCTTTTTCGAAAATTGCTGATGGAAATTGATCATTTTTTATAAAACTTGATTCTAATTCTTCAACTTTTTTATCAATTAATTCTCGCGATACAAATGTATTATAATAATTATAAGCTTCCTCTTTATTTTTAAACTGTTTAGATTTAACATACCATACTACATCATCATTTGGATTGTTAGAATCAGAATCACCACAAAACTGTGACGCTAATCGAATAGAATTAAAATCATTGAATTTTTTGTATATTTCTTTTACTGTAGATAATGCTTCTTCCTCAGTCATTTCTTTTATTTTTTCATTTTTATTTGCTTGATTTTGTTCATTAACTTGTTCAGTATCTGTAATTGTAGTTTGTTTAAAACTAATAGTTCCTGTTGTAAATAATATTATTCCAACAATTAACATGATAATAATTCCTATTAATATTCCAATCAATATCCTATTATTATTCTTCTTTCCCATTTCTTACACTCCTTCTATTTAAATAATAACAAATATACTTTTATTATTCAAGGAAAAAATTGATTTTTTATATTATTACTATCCTATTTGTAAAATTGTGAAATCATGTATATTTTACAACAAAGAAAAAAACCTTATTAAATAAGGGATTAAATGCAATTGGTGCCCTTATGGTTCTGGTATAACAACCATTATAAGCAATAAATTATAGGTAGTAATAACTACTAACTAAAATTAGTATAACATGATTTTACTAAAATTAACCAACATTTTAATATTTTAAGTAAATAAAATGGTATAATAGAGACTGAAAGACAAATAGTAATTTGATAAAATGTTAAAACCCTTTGACAAAGTTCCAAAGATATTTGGTAGATTACAAAAGTTTGCAAAAGTATAATTGTAAGTGAAAGGAAGGGATA
>CAKOYV010000015.1 GCA_934131005.1 uncultured Bacilli bacterium
ATCTATGTCAAACGACATAAATTAGAATAAGACAAAATTACTAATTATCAATAAAAAAATTAGTAAAAATGTCTATAGGACAAAATTACTAATTATTACTTTTAAAAAATAGGACAAAATCACTAATTAGTCACAAAAAGTAAAAAAATAAAGCAAAAGACCTTTATTTTTTTTCTCTTTTGTTATATAATTATATTGCAAGAAAAAATGCCAGCCTGGCGGAATGGTAGACGCGGTAGACTCAAAATCTACTATCTTCGGGTGTGAGGGTTCAAGTCCCTCGGCTGGTACCAATTATAAATATTCAAGCTCTCTTAATGAGGGCTTTTTCTTTTGGGAAAAATCATAATTTCAATTTACTAACATAAGAAGGATTAATTAGAGTAGATCTATTCTCTTTAATAAAATTAAGTTCTAAATTAAGTTTTTTTAAAGAAACTCTAACTCTAAAAGTATTATTAATAGTTTCAATAATACTATATTTAGAAGTTGTCTCTTTAGTAACCTTAATAATATCACTAATAACTAATTGATAAGATTTATTCCCTTCTTTAATAGTAATAAATTTATTATTTGCTAATATTTTTGCCCCCAACTTAATACTTTCAGCTAAATTATAATTAAAATATTTATTTTTTGAAATATAAGTTAAGATAGCTAATCTCTGTGAAATAGCATTCTTCATCTCGTCATGAATAGAAGCCAAAATAATAATACTTTTCCAGTCAAAAATTATATCTCTTATCTCATGAACTATATCATAACCATTATAAGTATCTCGAAGTTGAATATCAATAATATATATCTTACTACTATTATCATATAGTATCTTCCTAAGCTCTTCATCATACCTTTTAAACTTAACTATTTGTATATTTAAATTTTTTAAATAGGGAATATCTCTAATTGCTTTATCCATCTTATGTAGCCAATAATTTTCATCATCTATTATAACTATTTTCATTTTTTGCACCTACTAACTATACAAACAATATTATAACAAATGGTTTACAAATAATCGAACAAAGATTAAAAAATATCTTTAAATATATAATTATATGGCCAAAAACTATTTCTTTATGGTCAATAAAAAAAGCCTTACTTTTAAAATAAGACTTTTACAACATTACCCAAATAATCTTTTCTTTCTATATACATTTATAATGTATTTTCGCTTATCTCCATTTTCAGCCGTAACAGTAATTTTTATTTTATTCTTACCATATTTTAATTTATAACTATTCTTAACATTACTCTTAGCATTATTATCTTTTAAAATAACCTCAAAACTAATTTTTTTGTTTCCTCTTTTTACTGTTATTTGTTTACTTTTATTGTTCTTAAATTTAATTTTTTTACTGTTAAATTTAATTGTTGCTTTATTATTATCACTCCTTCTATAAACATTAATTAGATACTCTCTACTAGTCCCATCTTCAGCAACAACGGTAAGTTTTATTTCATTGTTACCAAAATTTAAACTAATCTCGCCATCACCACTGACATTAGCAACACTACTACTTGCAACTCCTTTAATAATAATTTTTTCATCATTAGTATAATAAGTATTATTCTCAAAATTAAATGTAATATCATTTATTTTAACTTCTTTTAATCCTGTATCGTTACTTTTAGGCTTCTCTTGAATAATTGATTGAGTATTACTATTACTTTCTGAATTAACATAACCATTATCACTGCTACTAGTATCACTAGCACTATAACAAGGATTTGTACTAAAACTAGCACCATTAGGATACCAATAATTACCTCGTGCAACAGCTGCATGCCAATGTCCATCACCATGCTGTCCGTAAGTGTTTCCATTGCAACTAATAATAGAGTCTCCTCTTAATCTTCCACTAGTAGCCCAAACACAATTAATTGCCAGAATAAAAGCTACTATTCCAAATATAATCTTCTTCATAAACATCTACTCCCATTCCTACAACACTAGTATAATAAAATATTATTAGATTTTAAAAATAATTGCTAATAGTAAAAAAATATCCATCTTTTGATATAAAGTAAACAATTAGTCATTTGAAAATAACAAGCTTATTTAGCGACTTGTAGTCAAAAATTAATAAGAAGTTGACTAACTGTCCCAAATATGGTTTAATAATAACTATTACTTAAAGGGGGGGATTTTAATGCCAAAGATAGAACAAGAAAAAAATAGAGAATCATCTGATTATTTACAAAAAAACCAACATCAAAAGCAAGGACTTCTTTCTGCATGTAAAAAGACTGTATATGCAGCTATATTTTTAATATCAGGGGCAGTATCATTTAATTATGCAGGGTTAGGTTATCCCTATATAAAAGATAAAGCAAAAAAATATTGTGCCAAGACTTATACTTATACAAGTAATAATGGTAATACTATGAAATATAAATATAAGTATCTAAAAGATATAGCAGATAATTTTGAAGAAAAAGCAACTTTAACAATTAAAGAAAAGTACACTGTAACTAAAAAGGGCGAGTATACTAGAAAAGTAGATGTATATAAAATAAAAGATTTAGGAGTTTATAATTATGAAGAGGTTTTAAATAATTATAAGAAATATGCAAATAAAAATAAAATAGATGAATATTATGAAACTACTAATAAAATAAATGAAGACGCCCTAAATAAGATAGAAATAAGTCTTAAGTTTAATCAAATAGATAAAACAGACTATATAACAGTAGAAGAAAATGATTTTAAAAATATTACTTCTAGTTTTATTTATACTATCTTTGCTCTTATAGTGTCATATTACTACCTAACTTCTTTATATGAAGAATACGACTATCGAAAAAGGGAAATAGATCGCATAAATAAAAGAATTAAAAGGCCGACAAAATAACCTTGTAACAAAACTAATCAATTCTGCTTCAAACAACAATTTTTTTAAGATGAAAAGTTGCTTTTTTTAGAAAATATGGTATCATAATATTGAAAGTAGTGAAAGAAGGTATATGATGAGTGAAATAGAAATAGTAAACGATGATAAAATAACTATTACTAAAAATAATCAATTAGTAGAGTGTGACATTTTATTTTCCTTTGAATGTGACGAATTAAGTAGATTATATATAGGTTATACCGATGGTTCTAAGGATGAAACAGGTGCAGAATTAATAGCAGTATCATACATAGATATCTTAGGAAATCAAAATATTTTGCATCAAGTAGAGAGTAAGGAAGAATGGAGTATGATTAATGATGTTATGCGTGATATTTCTAAAGATATGGTGGTGAAAAGATGAATAGTGAAGAATTACAAAAAATAATCAATACAATATCCCAAAATATAGGTAATATTGAAAATGTTGATCGAATAATACAAGGTAAAAAGGCTAATGATGGCAATTATAATAGTTTAAAAAGTGATAAAAAGAAGCTTGAAGATAAATTAAGAAGAGCTAGTGGAAAAAAACATTCTAAATCTCTTCCAGAAATTCAAAGAAAACTAGAAGAAGTTAACGTAAAATTAATTGAAAAAGAAAAAGAATTTAAGGCAAGAAAAGAAAAAATAGAAAAAGAATCTAGGAAAAAGATAATAGACTTGAGTGCAAAGTTGTTTAATCAGGATATAAATACTCTAAATTCTGATTATTTCAAACATTTATCTAAAGAATTTATAAAAAAATATCATCCAGACAATAACGAAAATAGTAAAATTAATATAGGTCAATTTCAAGCTATAAGTAAATTTATTGAAGAAAATATTATTTTCAAAAACAATCAAATAACCAGAAATTCTGTTCCTCAAAAAGACCAAGTACCAAGTATTTTAAGCAATATAATAAATTCTAACTATTCTCCTGATGATAGAGTTTATTATAGTACTCAAGTTAACAAATATATTAGAGAAATGTTAGAAAACAATAAAGTAACAAATAAAAATCTAGCTCAATTTCTTCACAATGAATTTGATAGTATTATTAATAATAATGTTAATAAAAATCAACAAAAAGCTGTTTTTGATGCTATATATACTCATGCTTTATCTAATTTAAAGTCTAAAAGCATGGATAATGTTACACCAAGTATTACCAATCAAAAAAACAATGAAATTATTCCAGAATCAGAAAGACCCCGTTTTAGAAATACCTATGAAACTGATGAAGAATACCAAAAATATTTAAAAGAATTTTATTCTATGCGTGATTTTTGGCAAAATGTTGATTTGAAAGATAAAAATGATACTAAAAAAATGAAGTCTATCTTAGAGGATAAATTTAAGATACCCCAAAATGATTATCCAAGATTAGCAAAACCAGAAGATAAGGTCAATGATAATACTAATCAAAACAGCATTCCAAGATTACCCCAACATGATTATCCAAGGTTACCAAAACCAGAAGATAAGGTTAATGATAATACTAATCAAAACAATATTCCAAGATTACCCCAAAATAATATTCCAAGATTACCCCAAAATGAACAAAAATCTCCTCAAAAAACTAATGATCTAACTTATTCGCAAATTATTAATTTCGTTAGATATGGTAAATATGATGTTGAAGGTATAACAGATGAATACATAGAAAAAAATCATGCCGAAAAAGGTGATAATCGTAAATATAAAGCTTCTAATATAAAGGTGCGCAAAAACTTTAAAGCAAGGATAAATTATAGTAATTGGGCATACAAACTTGTATCAATACCGGGTGCAGCAGTAAGAGCAGTTTATGATGGTGTACAGAAATTTTTAGGTAAAATAGGTTATGGTAAAAAAACAAAAGCAAGAATTGAAGCAATGAAAAAGAGAGCTAATGAATTAACTGATGAACAAGTAGAAACTCTTTTGAAAGACGAACAATTTGGGTCATCATATGGTGTAGGTGAGAAAAAATCTGATCATAATGAAGATATTATAGATACCTTATTAAGTGAAAGAGTTGGTAAATACAAGATGGATAAGGCTAAGGGAATGCAACTTCAGATGGATGAAATAATGACGGATTTAATAGATATTAAAAAGGTTGTTGATGAAAACAAAAAAATTCAAAAAGATAAAAAAGTACTAAAAAAGCAAGTTGACGGTAATATGCGAGAGGTTGCTTTAACAGACGAAGAATTAAAACAGTATGATGAAAAAGCTAAGTTAAAATTAACTGGCAGTGCTGATAAAATTAGAAAGCTTCAAAAATTATGGAATGAGGGGAATGCTTTGTATTCAGAAGGATTTGATAGAGACTCACAAGCTCATATGTCTAAAATGAATGCTGTAGGATACCGCTTTTCTAAAAAACATGATGGTACAATGGATGAAAAAGTTGCCTTAGATTTTGCCCAAGCTACATTTGATAACATTATAAAAAATAGTAACAATGATCTAGAAGTGTTCAATGCTTTCTTTGAACGTGAAAAATTATTCTATGATAATACTAAAATTGAAAATGGTTTTTTAGGCAAAAGAGATACAGGTACTCGCCAAGCAGAAGATCGTTATACTATAAAACAATATAATTATGAACCTGATCCATTTATTAAGAATCTTCTTCAAACAGCAGCTATTACTTCAACAATTATTCATACAGTAGATAGTATTACCACAAGTATTAAAAATGAAAGTACTAGAGTAAGTCACAATAATGATTTAAATAAAACAAATCAAGCTAATACTAATGCTCAACAACAAATAGATACACATTCAAATAATATTTTAAATCAACAAAATAACTTAATGAAAGGTGCTAAAGATACAACTTCAATGCAAAGTGGTTTCTTAGGCGAGCTTGCTCATAGTAAAGCAGAACGTGCTGAAAGACTAGCAGGAACCCCTTATGGTAATCTAGATATTCAAGCTCATAATTGGGAAAAATCCCTAATGCAACAATCTCATGAGCATATTCAAACTATTGCAGAAAATATTAAGAATGGATCTATGAACCATGCTGAGGCTTTTCATGAATTAGCCAGTTTCAATAAAGGTTTATCTAACCAATTAGCAACTACTTGTCAAGAATATATAAATATTATGAGAAAATATAGTGATCATTCTAATTGGAACTATGATGGTGTAAATTCTATAATAAACAAATTCCAAAATGGTACATCTTTTGAAAAAATGTTTGACTCAGTAGGAAAATGTTTAACAGAAGCAGAAGCTGTCTCTAAAATAAAAATAGAAATGGCTAAAGAATTAAAAGGCTTAGATAATGATGTAGCCTCTGCTATAACTTCCTCAGCAATGATGCTAGGCTACGTAGCATATCGTAATGGACAAGTCGTAAAAAATAACCAAGTATATTCAAGTGGAGCAACAAGTGCTTTAAACAATTATTTTCAAGAGCAAGAACAGAAAAAACAAAAAGCTAAAGAACAAGAAGAGCAGAAGAAGGAGAAACAGACAAACAAACGAAATTCTGAAAATAAAGCCAAGAAAAAGAAATCAAAAAAATCTAAACCTACTAACGAAGGTCTAACAGAAGAAGAAAAAGATATTTTAATAAAATATGGCTTAACAGAAGAACAAATACTTCTAGGTGAACAAAAAGACCTAGAGTTTATGAAAAAATATGCCAAAATAATAAAAAGTCAATTCTATGAAGATAGTAAAAATAGCAATAAAGGACATCATAGATAAATAAAAAGGACTAATATAAAACAAAATGTGAATTTCTATAATTCAGATTAATAATTATTAGTCTTTTTAATTTGCAATACAAGTAATATTATGTTAATATATAGATAATTTATAAAGAGAAAGAGTAAGTGGTAGTATGAAGAAAGTTGAATTATTAAGTCCTGTTGGTAATATAGAAATGCTTTACTATGCCATTCATAATGGAGCAGATGCCGTTTATTTATCAGGGAAAAATTATGGGGCTAGAAAATTTAGTAATAATTTCACTAATGAAGAATTAGAAAGTGCCATTAAATATAGCCATTTATATAATGTTTTAGTCTATGTTACAGTAAACACATTAATATATGAATATGAAATTGAGTCTTTTCTAAAATATATTGAATTTTTATACAAATCAGGTGTTGATGCTGTAATAATGCAAGATATTGGCATGATAAAATTAGTAAGAGAAAAATTTCCTAACTTAGAAATTCATGCCTCAACCCAATGTCATACTACGAATGAAGAAACCGTTAAATTATTTAAAGAATTAGGTTGCACAAGAGTAGTAATGGCTCGTGAGGTTAGCTTAGATACTATTAATAAAATAAATGTTCCAATTGAAAAAGAAATATTCGTTTACGGTGCTTTATGCGTTTGTTATTCAGGGTGTTGTCTATTCAGTAGCTTAAATGGTGGTCGTAGTGGCAATAGAGGAGAATGCGTAGGTTCTTGCCGACTACCATATAAACTTTTAAAAAATAATAAACAAGTTTCCCTAAAAGATAAATACCTTCTTAGTACAAAAGACTTAAATACACTACCAAGATTAGAAGAGATATTAAAAAGTAACGTAGATAGTCTGAAGATTGAAGGTAGAATGAAATCTCCATACTATGTAGGTTATATTACAAGATTATATCGTACTCTAATTGATAAATACTACAATCACGAGCCATTAATTCTTACTAATAAAGAAATAGAAAATATGAAGCAGTTATTTAACCGTGAATTTACTGAAGGTTATCTATTAGGTAAACAAGACATTACCAATATTAAAAGTCCTAATCATATTGGTATTCCTATTGGAAAAGTTATCAAGACTACTAAAGATAAAATTTATATTAACTTAACACATGATATAGCCCAAGAAGATGGTATTAGATTTAAGAGTGCTAATAAAGGCATGATTATAAATAAATTATATACAAAAAATAATCTTTTAACTAATAAAGTTTTAAAAGGTAATATTTGCCTAGTTGATAATAAATTGAATATTAAATCACCAGATATAGTCTTAAGAACTATTTCAACTTCCTTAAATCATGAATTAAAAAATTATCAAAAGAAGCAAATCTCTGTAACTTTGAAGGCGACTTTAAAGATATCAAAGCCTCTAAGCGTTACCATTTCTGATGGCACTAATACAATAACAGAAATTGGTGATACTATAGAACTTGCCCAAAAACACGAAGTAACTTACGATAATATTAAAACTTCCTTAACCAAACTAGGAAGTACTCCCTTTATTTGTAAAGATATTCAAATTATCAAAGATGATAATATTTTTATAAATCTAAAATCGCTTAATGAAATAAGAAGAAATTTAACTGAAAAATTAATACATCTTCGTGAAAATAAAAAAACACCAATTTCAATTTTTAATAATAACACGCAAAATAATTTTATCTACCCAAGTCATCAAGAATTAAAACTAAATGTTCTCGTAAGAAATGAGGAACAACTAAAAGCTTGCCTTGATAATTGCGTAGATAATATTTATATAACAGATTATAATTTGTATGAAAAGTATAAAGATTTATCTAATATTTACTATAAAGTTCCTAGAGTAAATGATAACTACCAAAAATTCGCCAATGCAAAACTATTAGTAAGTGAAATGGGAAGTGTTATAAAATATAGAAGTAATAATTATTTAATAGGAGATTATTCATTAAACGTAACTAATAGTCAAACAATTAAGAAATTAAACCAACTAGGCCTAAGAAGAGTAACTCTCTCACCAGAATTAACTAAAGATAATATCGTTGATATCATGAATGCTAACTACAATGTAGAATTAATTATTTATGGCCGTATAGAATTAATGATAATGAAATATTGCCCTTTAAAAAAATGCTTAAATTATTGCAAATATTGTCAAAATTCCCATGATAAGTTTGCTCTAGAAGATAAATTTGGTAATAAATATCCTCTTCTAAGAAAAAATTGTTATACTACCATTATGCACAGTAAAACGCTAAATATTATTGATACAATAGCTAGCTATAAAAAAATAGGCATCACTAATTATCGTTTAGAATTATTTGATGAAGATTACAAAAAAGTAAAAAATTTAATTTTAAAAGTAAAAAATATGTTATAATAATCTTGAGAATATGGTAGGTGATTAAAGTGAGAAAGAAAAGACGAGCAAAATCTAAAGCAAGTGGTGGAGCAATTATCCTAATTATTTGTCTAATAGCCTTAGTAGTTGGTGGTATTTATTACGCAAACAGTAATAATCTTTTATCTGGTAAAAATGAAAGTGTTAAACAACAATCAGGTAACAATAGTACTAAAGAATCAAATTCTAGTTCTAACTCTAATACTAATAGTAGCAAAACAGAATCTAAAAAAACTGAACAAGAGCAAAAAGAAGAACAACAACAAGAACCACAAAAAAGCTATACAGCTACAACTCAAGAGGGTGAAGAAGTAAAAGTAGACGCCAATAAAATGGTAACTGCGACTGGCTTTTCTGGCGCTAGTAATTATAAATTCTATTTAAGAGGGACAACTCTTTATTTTAAAGATACTAGCACAGGCGATAACCCAGAAGAAATAATAGCTTATAATGTTAAAGATTTATATCTAAAAAATAAAGAAGTAACTGCCGATTTATATAGCGATGGACAAATAGTTAAAGAAAATAATTATATAACTTATAATAAGTAGTGAGAACTAAAGGACTAAAAAGTTCTTTTTTTTCATATTATTATTAGGTGATTTATTTATGAAGAAGATATTGCTATTTTTATTTTTGTTTTTAATAGGATTAAATAACAGCTACGCAAGCACAGAAACAGCCAATCAATATATATTAATGGATCAACAAACAAGAAGAATATTAGCTGGCAAAAATTATAATAATAAAGCTCTAATTGCTTCTATCACTAAAATAATGACTGCCGTAATTGCTATAGAATCTGGTAAACTAGATAAAACAATCACGGTTGATGATACTATTTTAAAATCATATGGTTCAGGAATATATATTGAAGTAGGGGAGAAGTTAACATTAAGGGAATTGTTATATGGTCTTATGCTACGTTCAGGAAACGATGCTGCCCTAATGTGTGCTAAATATGTGGGTGGAACAGTTGATAATTTTGTTAAAAAAATGAATAAAAAAGCCCACGAATTGGGAATGATTAATACAACTTTTGTAAATCCTAGTGGTCTAGATAATAGCGATTCAGGAAATTATTCTACCGCATATGATATGGCTTTATTAACTAAATATGCCATGAAATATGAAGATTACAGAAAAATAGTATCAACTAAGAGTTACACCTTAAAAACTAATAAAAAAACCTATGTTTGGAAAAATAAAAATAAACTTCTAAATTATGACTATGTAACAGGAGGTAAAACAGGGTATACCGAAAAAGCTAAAAGAACCTTAGTTTCAACTGCTAGTCGTGATAATATTAATTTAATTGTTGTAACTATAAGAGATAGTGATGATTGGAATACTCATAAATCGTTATATGAAGAGACTTTTGCTAATTACAAATCATATAAATTTCTTGATAAAAATAAATTTAAAATATCCAAAGATAAATATTATAAAGGCAAGTTATATATCAAAAATGATGTTTATATTCCTGTTAGGGAAGATGAGTTAAATAAAATATCTGGTAAAGTAAAATTAAAAAAATTATCCAAATATAAAAATGGCACTAAAGTAGGAAAGTACCAAATATACTTAGATAAAAGTCTTTTATATGAAGAAGATATTTATATAAAGGTTAAAAACGCTAAAAAAGCATCAAAGACAAGCAAAATTAAGGAGTTATTCTAATGATAAATTATATCTTTGGCTTCTTTTTAATAATCGGCATTCTCTATGGATTTATAACTGGAAATATAAATATAATTAACGACAGTCTAACAACATCAGGCAGTTTAGCTATTGAAATGATTCTAAAAATGATTCCCTTATTATGCCTTTGGTTAGGTGTTATGAAAATAGCCTCAGCTTCGGGATTAATTGACAAATTATCCAAAAAATTAGCCGTTATAATTCATCCCTTATTCCCAGAATTAAAAAAAGATAGTAAGTCAATTACATATATAGCAACTAATATTATGATGAATATTTTAGGATTAGGCAGTGGAGCCACGCCATTTGGCCTTAAAGCCATGAAAAGTATGCAAGAAGATAACCATAAAAAAGAGGTTGCTACAAGAAGTATGATAACATTATTAGTAATAAATACAGCTTCTGTTACAATTATTCCTACAACAGTTATTAGTTTTAGAACCCTTAATGGCTCTAAAAATCCTATGGAAATATTAACAGCCTGTATCATAACAACAATTATATCATGTGCTCTCGGGCTAATATTTGATAGAATTTTTTATCATATCTGGAAGGTGAAATATGAATAATATTATCATTCCTAGTATTGTTATTTTTATCCTAATCTATGGCTTGATCAAAAAAGTAGATATTTATGATAAATTTTTAGAAGGCGTATTAGAAGGCGTTAATATGTCTTTAAAAATTTTTCCTACCATGTTTGCAATGACTATATGTATAAATGTTTTACTAAAGAGTAATATTATAAATGATATAACTAATATGGTTGCACCTTTTTTAAATTTTATCAATTTCCCACATCAATTATTAAGTCTAGCTCTAATGCGACCAGTATCAGGCTCTTCCTCTCTAATTATTATGGATAGTATTTTAAAACAAAATGGTCCTGATAGCTTTATAGGCCGTGTAGCGTCTGTTATGCAGGGAAGTAGTGATACAACGATTTATATAATAAGTCTATATTTCTCATCAGTTGGCATTAAAAAAATTAAATATTCTCTAATTGTGGGCCTGCTTGCAGATCTAATGGCTGTAATATTTTCACTAATAACCACTAGACTTCTCTTTAATTAAAAAAATAGCCATTAATTTAGGCTATTTTTAGATGAATTATTTGAATTCATATTAGAAGAATTTTCATTACATCTAGCGCCACTCATATTGCAGCTTTTATTAGATGAATTATTCTTATTGTTTGAATTTTTTTTCTTTCCCATTTTCATCACCCAATAATAGTATTGACCTAAATTAATTTAATATGTATTTTTTTTAAATAATTCTCTGCCAACATTTGACTTTTTATAACTGTTCAATTGAGTAATTTTATAAGTAACAAGTTTAAGGTTATATATTATAAATACTTTCGTAAATAATTAACTATTACGAGCCAAAAAAACACACGAACACATTTAAAAAAGAAAATTGTATAAAATCTAAAAAATAGCATAAGACTAAAAATGCGTTTTTTGATAATTGGATATTTTTGCAAAAATTATCAACAAGTAAAAAACAGATGTAAAGCCAACAAAATATTGTAATTAAAGGAGAAAAACACGTTTTTCTGCTTTTGAAACAATCTGAAAAAAGTTTAAAAAATAAAAAAGTTTAAAAACTATTGAATTTAAAGTGATTAAAAAAATAAAAAACTAAAAGTTAATAAAATGTTCGTATTTTGGTATTGACAAAGATATTTTAGGCAAGTATAATGAGGGTGTAAGTAGTAATAGGAGGAAAGTAATGAAAGTTGTAAATGAAGAAGTGTTAGAAAATTTAAAAGTTGTCAAAAGAAATGGACGAAAAGTAGATTTTGACACCACTAAAGTTGCAATGGCAATAAAAAATGGCTTTGATGGTGTAATTAGTTCAGAAGAAGAGGATGAAAAATATACTGCAAAAGATATTCAAAAAGTATATCAAAATGTCATAAAAAAAATTATTAAAGATTATAAAGATAGTGATAAGATAAAAATAGAAGATATTCAAGATATGATTGAAGATATGCTAAAAAAATATAAGTATGATGATGTTTACGAATCATTCTCAGAATATAGAGAAAGAAGAGCGCAATCTCGTAAATTGTTTGCTGATGAAAAAAAGATGCATAAATTTCTAAAATCATTAGAAGGGTTAGGTTTAAAGAGTGCTCTTGAAGTTGATGCAAAAAGAGAAAATGCTAATATAGATGGAAATTCTGCAATGGGAACTATGCTTCAATATGGTTCTACAGTTAGTAAAGAATTTGCTAAAGCTTATTTAATGAAACCAAAATTTGCTGAACTACATGAAGATGGTGATATTCATATTCATGATATGGATTTCTTAGCCATGGGAACTACAACATGTATGCAAATAGATTTAAATAAATTATTTAAAAATGGTTTTTCTACAGGTCATGGTCATCTAAGAGAACCACAATCAATAAATTCATACAGTGCTCTAGCAGCAATTGCAATTCAATCAGATCAAAATGATCAACATGGTGGTCAAAGTGTTCCAGCTTTTGATTTTTATATGGCACCAGGAGTTTTAAAATCTTTTAAGAAAGAATATAAACAAGCTTTATATGAATTATTAGATTATACTGATTTTATAAGCTTTATCAATTTTGATAAATTGACTAAAGAAATAGACAAATTAGGTTCAATTGAATTTGATATTGGTGGTTTTAAAAACTTTTACAAAGAAAGTAAAGAAGTTAGAAATATTTTTGAAAAAGCATATGATATAGCATTATCTAAAACAGATAGAGCAACTTATCAAGCAATGGAAGCATTTGTACATAATTTAAATACTATGCATTCTAGAGCTGGTGCTCAAGTTCCATTTTCATCAATTAATTTTGGAACAGATACATCGCCAGAAGGTCGAATGGTTATGAAAAACTATTTATTATCAATAGATGCTGGTTTAGGAAAAAATGAAACTCCTATTTTTCCAATTTCTATTTTTAAAATAAAAGAAGGAATTAATTATAATCCTGGCGATCCAAATTATGATTTGTTCAAATTATCTTGCAAAGTATCAGCTAAAAGATTATTTCCAAACTTTTCATTTATGGATTCACCATTCAATGCACAATATTATAAAGGAGACTATAATACGGAAGTATGCTATATGGGATGTAGAACTAGAGTAATTGGAAATGTTGTCGATCCTAATAAAGCTATAACTCCAGGGAGAGGAAATCTTTCGTTTACTTCAATAAATTTACCAAGATTAGGAATTAAACATGGAATTGTTACAAAAGATAAGGCAGATATAGATGGTTTCTTTGAAGAATTAGAAGAATTAATGACAACTGTCAAGGATCAATTATTAGAAAGATTTGAAATTCAATGCAATAAAAGATCATATAACTTTCCTTTCTTATTAGAACAAGGCGTATGGATAGATTCTGAAAAATTAAAACCAACCGACAGACTTAGAAAAGTTCTAAAGCATGGAACATTAAGTATTGGCTTTATAGGACTAGCCGAATGTTTAAAGGCTCTAATTGGAAAACATCATGGTGAATCTGAAGAAGCTCAAAAGTTAGGATTAAAAATAATTTCATTTATGAGAAAGAAATGTGATGAATTTTCTGAAAAACATAATTTGAATTTCACTTGTCTAGCAACTCCAGCCGAAGGTCTATCAGGCAGATTTGTTAATATAGATAAAGTGATATACGGAAAAATAAAAGGTGTTACAGATAGAGATTATTATACAAATTCTTTCCATGTTCCTGTTTATTACAACATTTCTATTGTTAATAAAATTAAAAAAGAAGCACCATATCATGCTCTAACTAATGCAGGACATATAAGTTATATAGAATTAGATGGAGATACAACTAAAAATTTAGATGCGTTTGAAAGAATAGTTCGTTTAATGAAAGAAAATAATATGGGCTATGCCGCAATAAACCATCCTGTTGATAGAGATCCTGTATGTGGATATATAGGAATAATAGGCGATGTTTGCCCAGGTTGTGGCCGTCGTGCTTACGAGGGGGTAAGCGTTGAAGCTGTAAATAATTATAAGAAAAATTCTTGCTGTTAAACTGCTTGCTTAACCAAAAAAGAAGGAGAGAAATAAAATGAAAAAAGATGAAGTAAAAGAAGTAAGAACAATTGGTGAAGGTGTTGGTTTTGAAAGAATAAGAAGAATTACAGGTTACTTAGTAGGAACAGTAGATAGATTTAATAATGGTAAAAGAGCCGAAGAACACGATAGAGTAAAACACGGCGTTAAAGAAATTTTAGAAGATATAGCATCTTAATTTAATAATAATGAAAATAAGATTAGCATCCCCAATTTTACAAGAAGACAGTATTGTTGATGGTGAGGGGATAAGGTGTGTTCTTTGGACTCAAGGATGTCCTCATAATTGTTTGGGTTGCCATAACCCTAAGACACATTCTTTATCTGGTGGAGTATTAAGTGATACTGATGCCATAATAAAACAATTAGATAGTCTTAAAGGTCAAACTGGAATAACTTTTTCAGGTGGTGATCCAATGATTCAACCCAAAGCATGCACCATTATAGCAGAACATGCTAAAGCAAAGAAATTAAATGTTTGGTGTTACACCGGCTATACTTTTGAAGAATTATTAGAGAAATCTAAAAATGATCCGGAAATATATGAATTTCTTACTAACATAGACGTTTTAGTTGATGGAAAATTTATTCTTTCTGAGAAAAGCTATGATTGTATGTTTAGAGGTTCCAAAAATCAACGCCTAATAGATGTTCCAAAGAGTTTAGAAACTAATAAGACTGTTTTAGTAACAAAATTTGATGAAAAATCTTACAATAATAAAGGAAGAAAAAGTCAATATATGTTTGTATAAAGACTTTTTTTCTTTTTATCTTACATTTATTACTATATTTATTATTGTCATTTTCTTCTATCTTTGTTATAATTTTATTACGAAGGCGTGATGTTATGGATATTAATAAAATTAGAAACTTTAGTATAATTGCACATATAAATCATGGTAAAAGTACCTTAGCAGATAGAATTTTAGAATACACTCATTCTGTTGATAAAAGGAAACTAAAAGCTCAAATGCTAGATAATATGGATATAGAACGTGAACGTGGTATAACAATAAAATTAAATGCTGTTAGGATAAATTATAAGGACTATACCCTTAATTTAATAGATACACCTGGACACGTAGATTTTACTTATGAAGTTTCAAGATCACTAGCAGCTTGCGAAGGGGCTATTTTAGTTGTTGATGCTACTCAAGGGATAGAAGCTCAAACTCTAGCAAATGTCTACCTTGCTCTAGAACATGACTTAGAAATAATACCAGTTATTAATAAAATTGATCTTCCAAATGCCGAATGTGAATTACGAGCTCAAGAATTAATAGATACTTTTGGTTTTAAGAAAGAGGAAATAATCCTAACAAGTGCTAAAACAGGAGTTGGAGTAGATAAACTTATGGATGCTATTATTGAAAGAATTTCTGCTCCTAAAAAGCAAGATGATGATAAATTAAAATGTTTAATTTTTGATAGTTATTTTGATCCATACAGAGGCGTAGTTGCTCTAATAAGAGTTGTCTCAGGTGTTATTCACAATAATTCTAAAATCAAAATGTTTACAACTGATGCTAGTTACGATGTAACAGAACTAGGTTACCATACTCCAGAAGTTAAAAAAACATCATCTCTAGGACCAGGCGAAGTAGGTTATGTTTGCGGAAGTATTAAAAGTATATCAGATGTTAAAGTAGGAGATACTATTACACTGGCAACAGACCCTTGTACTGAACCATTATCAGGATACCAGCCTATGAAACCAATGGTTTTCTGTGGCCTTTATCCTATCGATTCTAAAAAGTATCCAACTCTACGTGAAGCTTTAGAAAAAT
The DNA here is from genome assembly GCA_934131005.1 of uncultured Bacilli bacterium. Classification (GTDB taxonomy): domain Bacteria; phylum Bacillota_I; class Bacilli_A; order RF39; family UBA660; genus RUG11198. The sequence goes on from CAKOYV010000015.1 coordinate 16,548, forward strand.
TAAAAATAAATGATGCTTCTCTTACCTTTGAGATGGAAACATCTACAACTCTAGGATTTGGTTTTAGAACTGGATTTTTAGGATTACTTCACATGGAAATAATTGTTGAAAGAATTGAACGAGAGTTTGGTGTAGAAATCGTAACCACATCACCATCAGTAATTTATGAAATAACGCTAACAGATAATAAAGTTATATACGTAGATAATCCAAGTGAATTTCCTGAACGTGTCAAAATAAAAATGATTAAAGAGCCATACGTTAAAACTAGTATTTTTGTTCCAAATGAATATGTTGGAAGCATCATGGAACTTTGTCAAAATAAAAGAGGCACCTATATTTCTATGGAATATATGGATGAAAAACGTGTAAATATTCACTATGAATTACCATTATCTGAAATTGTATATGATTTCTTTGATAAATTAAAATCATACACTAAAGGATATGCTTCTATGGATTACGAAATAATTGGTTATAAAGAAAGTAATTTAGTAAAAATGGATATTCTTCTAAATGGTGATATTGTTGATGCACTATCTATAATTGTACATAAAGATTTTGCATATCACCGTGGTCGTATTGTTGTTGATAATCTAAAAAAAATTATTCCTAGACAAATGTTTGAGGTACCAATTCAAGCGTGTATAGGTAGTAAAGTAATAGCCCGTGCTGATATAAAAGCTATGCGTAAAAATGTTTTAGCAAAATGTTATGGAGGCGACATTACTAGAAAAAGAAAACTATTAGAGAAACAAAAAGAAGGTAAAAAGAAAATGAAACAAATAGGTCATGTTGAAGTGCCAAGTGAGGCTTTCTTAACTGTTTTAAGTACTGATGAAATAAAGGAATCTAAGTAGGTGATAATATGGATATAAATAATGAAAAAGAAGTAAAAGAATATATATTAGATTTAGAAGATGAATATCTATCGCATTTACCATTCGTATTAAATAACTCTGAAAACACATCTGTAATATCTGGAATGTTTAATGCCCTATATATGCTATTAAAAAAATATCCAGAAAACGCTCTTAAAATAAATTATTTAGTCAATTTAATTCAAAACTATGCATCTATTGCTATAGCAAATCAAGATGCGAAAAAAATTCAAAAAATATCTAATTTATTAAAGAGTTTAACAACGAAAATTAACAAAAATTTTACAAAAAAAGAAAAAATAAAAATCAATGAGATTTATTCTAACTTACAAATATTATTTAATGCATTAACCCAAGCACAACTTAATAAAAAAAGTGGAAGAAGCAAATAACAACGAAAAGAGGAGTAATATGAATTTACCAAATTTAAAAGAAGCAAGAAAAAGAACTACTGAGAAAACCAATATAAAAAGAGATGAATATATAATATCAGATAAAGTGAAAAATATAGGTCATCATAAAAAATATTATATTTTAACATATGGGTGCCAAATGAATGTTCATGATAGTGAGAATATTTCAGCAATTATGGAAAATATGGGATATATTAGTACCGACCAAATGGACGATGCCAATGTTATAATTTTAAATACCTGTGCCATTAGAGAAAATGCTCATAATAAAGTTATGGGTATGTTAGGAAGAATTAAACATTTAAAAGAAACAAAAAAAGATATTATTACTATTTTTTGTGGCTGTATGGCTCAAGAAGAAAATGTTGCAAAAACCCTAAAAGAAAAGTATAAATGGGTAGATATTGTTATGGGAACTCACAATATTCATAAATTACCACAATATTTAGAAGAAGTTATGGAAGATGGAAACCAAGAGTTTGAAGTTTATAGCATTGAGGGTAATGTAATAGAAGGCTTACCAGTAAAAAGAGATTCTAAATATAAAGCTTGGGTAAATATTATGTATGGCTGTGATAAATTTTGCACTTATTGCATAGTTCCATATACTAGAGGAAAACAAAGAAGTAGAATGCCTGAGGATATAATTGAAGAAGTAAAAGATTTAATAAAAAAAGGCTATTTAGAAGTAACTCTTCTAGGGCAAAATGTTAATGCTTATGGCAAAGACTTAGATATTAATTATGGTATGAAAAATTTATTAGAAGATGTTGCCAAAACAGGTATACCTAGAGTAAGATTTGTAACAAGTCATCCATGGGACTTTACTGAAGATATGATAAAAGTAATAAGTAAATATGAAAATATTATGCCATATATTCACTTACCAATCCAAAGTGGCTCAGACAAAATTTTAGCCAAAATGAATCGCCGTTATACTAAAGAAGAATATATCAACCTATTTAAAACTATTAAAAAATATATTCCAAACTGTAGTATAAGTACTGATATAATTGTTGGTTTTCCTGGCGAAACCAAGGAAGATTTCCAAGACACATTAGATGTTGTAAATGAACTAAAATATGACTTAGCATACACTTTTATATATTCTAAGCGTGAAGGAACTCCTGCCAGTTCAATGCCTGATTCTGTTAGCTTAGACGAAAAAAAAGAACGCCTTCAAACATTAAATGAATTAATTAATAAGTATGCTAAAGAAAATAATCTAAAATATCAAGACAAAGTAGTTGATGTTTTAATAGAAGGCCCTAGCGACAAATTTGATAATTTAATGGGCTATACTGATACCATGAAATTAGTAAACATTAAAGGTGATAAAAAATATATTGGAAAAATAGTAAAAGTAAAAATTACAGATGTAAAAACTTGGAGTTTGGATGGTGAAATAATCGATGATTGAAAATAAAATAGAAGATTTATTTAAAACTATTGAAACATCTCACGAATACCAAGATTATCTTAATATAGGTACTGTTTTAGAGAAAGATGAAGAAATTAATAAACTAATAAACGAAATAAAAGCTTTACAAAAAAAATCAGTAAGATTAGAATATAATCATGATGAAGATTATAAGGAAGTAGACAAAGAAATAGAAGAAAAAGTTGCCATTTTAAATGACAAACCTATCTATCAGGAATATTTAAGACGAATGAATGAATTTAATGATTTATTAAGTGCTAGTTCATCAAATATTGAAAAATATATAAATGAAAAAATATAATAAAAAAATTTAGGAGGTTTTTTACAATGAATAATCAAGAAAAACAAATAATATTGCCAATTGAAATATTAAGACCAATTTCTGCCAAAACAAATAATAATTTCTTTCAAAAGCAAGTAGAAGAATGGTATGGTCAAAATTTAGATAGTTTTTTATCAGTAATAGATAAAATAGAGCATTTAAGTCCTGTTGTTGCCATAAATAATATAGATATAGCAACTCAGTCATTTTGCCTAAAAAATCAAAATGGTGAGGACTTAATAATAAAGCTTTTACCTAAAATTTATTTTCCAGATGAGAAAAAAATAATAGAATTAACTAAAAAAATTAATATGCACAATTACAAAGTAGACTATTACGAATGCAGTTATGATAATATCGAGGTGAATATAAGGTCTTATGATATTACTAAAATTCAATCACGAAAAAACACAAAGCTTCAAAATCATAACCAGTTAATAAAGAAAAGAGCTAAAAAAAATTAGGTCTTTTTAAATTGCCTAAATACATAGTAATAATGATGAATCGTTATAAAAATTATATTAACAATATTAGAAATTAATAACGCCCAAATTCCAAAATTCATATATGCCAAGATAAACAATAATATAGACTTTATAATAGCTCCCAGTAGTGTTCCCATCATAGCCTCATGAGCCATATCCATCCCTTGCATACTAGTTGTAAGTGGTCCTTGTATGTAAAAAAGTAAAAATATCGGTGCAATTACTTTAATATAATTAATACCCTCGTTAGTGTTATAAATTAAGTCTAAAAAAATATCAGGAATAGTCATAAATAACAAAGTACAAGGAACACCAATAATTAATGATAAAATAATAGCTTGTTTAATTTTATATTTAGTATAATCATATCTATGATTAGTATAACTATTAGAAACAACTGGCATTAAAGCATTAGAAATAGCTAGTGTAAAAAAAGATGGTAATAATAACAAAGGATAAACATACCCATTAATAATACCGTATTCCATAGTAATATAGTCATTTGTATAGCCATTCCTAAGCAGAGTATAAGTTAAAATAATTGGCTCTAAAAAATAAGAAATTGACCCTATAAGTCTACTACCAACAGTAGGCATACTAATACTAAGTACTTCTTTTAAAATACAACTATCATATTTAAAATCATCAAAAGTAATTTTTTTACCTTTAGGCATAAATAATAATAAAACAATAATAGAACAAGCTTCGCTAACAACATTAATTAGAACAACTCCTGTAATAGCAACTACTAAAGAATATTTAATTAAAAGTGGAATTAAGAAAACAGTTAGTACTAATCTAACTATTTGTTCAAAAATATTAGAAGTAGTAGCCTCAAGCATTTTTTCTTTACCAAAAAAATATCCCTTTAAAATTGAAGATAAACAAATAAAGGGAAGGGTCATACCAATTGCTAATATAGGGTAATAAGTATTATCATTACCAAGTAATGTATGACTTAGAATAGGCGCTAAAAGAAAAATTATAACAATTAGTAAAATATTTATAATAAGCATAATTGGCATCGTAGATAAAACTATTTTTTTATTATTTTTACCTCCTTCACTAATTAATTTAGATATAGCTACTGGTAGACCTAGTGAACATAAAGTAATAAAAAGATTAAACGTTGGAAGAATTAAAGAATAAAGCCCAATTCCTTTTGTTGTAACAGCTCTTGTTAAAGCAATTTTAATAACCATTCCCAAGACTTTAGTAATAAGTCCTCCTAATATTAAAATAATAGTTGATTTAATAAAATTATTTTTCATAATAATATATATGACAAAGCATTATCTTTTAGAAATAGTCTATCCAAAATATAAAATTTATTGTATAATGTATAAGAAAGGATGATTATATGAATACTCCAACTATAATAATAATAGCAATATTTACAGTAATAGCCATATTAGGTCTAATAGTCTTAACGATTGTTAATAAACTAACTTTTTACAAAAAACGCATTCTAGATAAATTTAATGCCGTAAATGATATCTTAAATGGTAGAATAGAAATAATTACAGCTCTAATTGAAATTCTAAGTAAAGCTAATTATCATGAAGATAATTTACTAAAAGAATTATCTTTAGTAAGTGAAGAGATTAATAAAGAAAATGCTGTTAACAATCTCTTACTCTTAATAAGCAAATCGGATAATATTCTAAAAAAAGCTCTAACATTAGATAAAATTTATCAAGAATTATCATCTAACAAAGAATATCAAAATTTAGTAGAATCATTTAAAAATAATCAATATAAATTAATGTATGCTATTGAAGTATATAATGAAGAAGTAGAAGTATATAATAATTATCGTCAAAATAAGTTTATAGACCTAGTAAGAACAATATTTAAATTTAAGGAATATAATTATTACGAAAAATAATATGACTTTTAAATATCAAAATCAAGAATATAATGTTCTAGTAGTAAGAAAAAATAACAAAAATACTTATATTCGAATAAAAAATGATACTGTTTATATAACTACTAATTATTTTACTAGCAATTTTAGAATAAAAAAATTAATTGAAGATAACCAAAAACCAATCGCAAAAATGCTAATTAGAGCAAAAAAAAGACAACTATTAGATGATAAATTTCTTCTCTTTGGCAGTGAATATCATATCATTTACGATAATAAATCAAATTTAACGATTAAGGATAACACTATTTATGCAAAAGACGAAAAGCACTTAAATGCCTGGTTAAATAAATATCTTAAAGAAACTTATCAAAAACATTTAGATTATTGGTATAGTAAATTTTCTGAAAATATACCAATACCAAATTTAAAAATTCGCAAGATGAAGACTAGATGGGGTGTTTGCAATACTAAAAATTATAATATAACGTTAAATCGAGAATTAATAAAATATGATATCTCTTGCTTAGATTATGTTATAGTTCATGAATTGGCCCATTTGATTGAAGCTAATCATTCTAAGCAGTTTTGGCAAATAGTAGAAAAATATTATCCTAATTATAAAAACTGTCGCAAAATATTAAGAACATAAGAAAAGGTGTGATAAAATGTTAATAACATCAACTAATAATAATCATATTAAAGATTTAGTAAAATTAAAAGATAAAAAAGAAAGAGATGCTACTGGAACCTTTTTAGTAGAAACTAAGCATTTAGTAATGGAGGCTTATAAAGAGGGACTAATCCAAGAATTAATTTTAGAAAAAGATGAATTATATCCTCTTGATGTAAATACCACATATGTAACCAAAGAAATATTAAAAAAAATTTCTCAAACAAACACGCCTCCTAAAGTTATGGCTGTTGTTAAAAAAAGAAAAGAGTCTAATAGGCTAGGTGAAAAAATTCTAATTCTTGATAATATTCAAGATCCAGGTAATCTCGGAACTATTATTAGAAGTGCTAATGCTTTCAATATGGATACAATCGTTTTATCAGATAACACTGTTGATTTATATAATCCAAAGGTCATTAGAGCCACTCAAGGAATGCTTTTTCACATCAATATAATTCGCAGAAATCCCGTTAATTTTATTAATTATTTAAAAGATAGCGGTTATAAAATAATTGGTACCAAAGTAACAAATGGTCATGATGTAAGAGATGCTAAAATATACTCTCATTTTGCTCTAATAATAGGCAATGAGGGTAGAGGCATTAGCAACGAAGTAGATAAATTATGCGATGAATACTTATATATTCGAATGAATGAATCATGTGAAAGTTTAAATGCTTCAGTTGCAGCATCTATCCTAATGTATGAAATAAATAATAAATAAGGAGTAAATATGAAATATATAGCAATTGGAAAAATAGTAAATACTCATGGAATAAAAGGGGAAGTCAGATTACTATCTGGTTTTAAATTTAAAAATAAAGTGTTTAAAAAAGACATGCCAATCTATATTGGTAACACTAAGAAAAAAGAAATTATAAATAGTTATCGTCCTCATAAACAATTTGATATGATTACTTTAGTAGGTTATAATAATATCAATCAAGTATTAAAATACAAAGGCAGTAGGGTATATATCAATAAAGAAGATATAGATTTATCTAAAGATGAATATTTAGATGAAGATCTTATTGGCCTAGATGTTAAAGTTGGCGATAAAGTAGTAGGGAAAATTCAAAAAATCGAAAAATATCCCCATCAAGATTTAATTGTTGTAAAAAATAGTGAAAAAACCTGTTTAATTCCTTACGTTAGTGATATAATAGAAGAAATTAATTTAAACAAAAAGTATATATCTATAAAAGATATAAAAGGATTGATTTAAATGAAAATAGATATTTTAACATTATTTCCTGAGAGTCTAGAAGGTATCTTATGTTCATCTATTATAAAACGAGCAAGAGATAGGGAAATTGTAGAGATTAATCTTCACAATATTAGAGACTATTCACTAGATAAAAATAAGCGTGTAGATGATTATCCTTATGGTGGTGGTGCAGGAATGGTTCTAATGTGTGAACCAATATTTAGAGCAATTGATGAATTAAAAGATGATGATGCAAAAGTAATTATGTTAACACCAGGAGGCGTTACTTATAATCAAACTTTAGCGACTAGTCTTATTAAAGAAAAGCATCTCATCTTATTATGTGGTCATTATGAAGGTTTTGACGAACGCATAAAGTCAATTGTAGATATGCAAATATCCATAGGAGATTATATCCTAACTGGTGGTGAATTACCAGCTATGGTAGTAGTCGATTCAGTTGTAAGACTATTAGATGGTGTTATAAATCAAGAAAGCTTAGAATATGAATCATTCACCAACGACTTATTAGATTATCCTGTTTATACTAAACCAGCCTGTTTTAGAGGCCTTAAAGTACCAGAAGTTTTATTAAGTGGCCATCATGCTAATATTAATAAATGGCGTCATGATAAACAAGTTGAATTAACTCTTGCAAGGAGGAGTCAAAACCATGAAAAGTAAAAATTATTTTATTGATAAAAATAGTAAAACAGGAGAAATATTGTATTTAGAATATGAAAAAATAGCAGGATATACTATAACACCTAAAACAAAAGTTGAAGACGCCATTATTGTGAATAAAATTGTTTTTGTAAATCCTAGCTTAAGAGAAAAAATTATAAAAAAGAAAATAGATATAAAAACAAGATATCTCTTAAGAAGATTAACAGAAATAAATGAAGATTCATCAGGAGATATTAGTGGTATTAAAAATACTTTAATGGATGCTGAAAAGCTTAGAATTATGATTTTAAATACCTACACAAAATATCTAGGACATACTTATCAAAGCTTAACATTACAAAAAATACAGTTGATTATTAATCAATTACGCATAAAATTATATGATTGTATTGATAATAAAAGAAGAATGCAAGCTTTAGAAAATTTATATTATTTAGAAGAAGATGAATATAGAGGAAGGAGTAGATAATATGTATTATTTTATTGGAATAAAAGGAACGGGGATGAGTGCCCTAGCAGTAGTTTTAAAGCAATTAGGAAACAAAGTAAGTGGAAGTGATGTTGACAAACATTTTTTTACAGAAAGTGAATTAAAGAAAAATAATATCCCATTTTATGCTTATAACGCTGATAATGTAAAAGAAGGCGTAACCGTTATAAAAGGAGCTAGTATAAAAGAAGATAACGTAGAATTAAAAAGAGCAAGAGAACTAAATTTAAAAATTCTTGATTATAACGAAATGGTAGGCCTTTTAAGTAAAGAATTTAAAACAATTTGTGTAGCGGGGTGTCATGGTAAAACTACAACAACGAATATGTTAGCACTTGCTCTAAGAAATGCTGGCGTAAACTATTTAGTCGGCGATGGAACAGGCAGTGCTCTAAGAGAAAATCAATATTTTGCTTTAGAATCATGTGAATATCAACGCCATTTCTTAGCATATTATCCATATTATGCTATCATAACAAATATTGATCTTGACCATGTTGATTATTATAAAGACATAGATGATGTAATAGATGCTTATACAAGCTATGCTAATAAAGCTAGTAAGGTTGTTATAGCTTATGGTGATGATCGTTATACTAGAAAAATGAAATTAAAAAAAGATGTTGTTTATTATGGCATTGAAGAGAATAACGATGTAAGAGCAACTAATATTATTTACAGTGATAAAGGCGTAAGTTTTGATGTTAACGGTTATGGACATTTTGACCTACCATTATATGGACAACATCAATTATTAGATGCCTTAGCAGTTATCACATTATGCTACTTAGAACGTATAGATTATAAAGAAGTATTAAATAATTTAAAAGATTTTAAAGGGGCGAAAAGAAGATTTTCTGAGAAGAAAGTAGGCAATAATATTATAATAGATGATTATGCTCACCATCCAAACGAAGTAAAAGCAACAATAGAAGCTATTAAGCAAAAATATCCTAACAAAAAAATAGTTGCTATATTTCAACCACATACTTTTAGTCGGACTAAACAATTTGCTAATGATTTAGTAGAAATATTCAAAAACTTAGAAGCAACCTACATTCTAGATATTCATCCTGCAAGAGAAAGTCAAGATGACTATAAAGGCATAACATCTAATATAATAATTGATAAATTAGATAATGCTAAACATATAAATATAGATGAAGCTAATTTACTTGAAAATTATCAAGATACAGTCTTTGCATTCATGAGTCCTAATGATATTTCAAAATTGGAACAAGATTTAGAAGGAAAATTAAAAAATAAGGAAGATTAAAACGATATAATAAACTAATGTTTAAATACATTGGTTTTTTTGTAATTAGTAATAATTTCAAGATTGTTTTTTTATAACTTATTTGCTATAATTATATTTATAATAGGTGGTGATTTAGTGAGACATAAAGTTAGAAGATGGGAAGTATTGGAAAAAAATAAGAATAAAAAAGGCTTTACTTTAATAGAACTGCTTGCTGTTGTTGCAATATTAGCTATTGTAATTGGTATTTCTTATGGTGCTTATATAGGAATTATTAATAAATCTAAATCAAAAGCAAGCGTTTTAGCAATGAATAGTTTAATGCAGGCAGCTGAATTATATAGTAAAGAGGATGATGCTAATAATATTAAATGGTTAT
>CAKOYV010000016.1 GCA_934131005.1 uncultured Bacilli bacterium
TTCAATGTTGGAATCTATATAAGACTATCCCAAGAAGATAAAGATAAAAAATATGAATCTGATAGTGAAAGTGTAATAAATCAAAAAGAATTATTAAGAGGGTATGTTAAAAATAATAATTTTAATTTAGTTAAAGAATATGTTGATGATGGATATTCAGGAACAGACTTTGAAAGACCTGGATTTCAAAATATGTTAGAAGATATAAATAATAAAAAAATAAATTGTGTAATAGTTAAGGATTTATCAAGATTAGGTAGAGATCACGTTATGACTGGTTATTATATCGAAACATTTTTTCCTGAAAATAATATAAGGTTTATATCCATATTAGAATCATATGATAGTTTTAAAAATCAAGCTAGTAATGATTCATCAACATTTATAATTGCTTGTAATGATTATTATAGTAAACAAAACTCAATAAAAATTAGAAATGTATTAAATGAAAAAAGGAAAAACGGAAAATTTGTAGGTAGTTTACCATGCTTTGGTTATATGAGAGATCCATTAGATAAAGGTCATTTAGTACCAAATCCTGAAACAGCTCCCATAGTAAAAAATATATTTAAATGGAGAGCAGATGACATAGGACCTACAGAAATAGCTAATAGATTAAATAAAGCGAATATAGTTACACCTAGTGGATATAAAAAAACTAATTATTCATCAAGATTAATTGATAGAGATAACTGGAATATTTCCACAGTAAAAAAGATTCTGTGTAATAGAATTTATACTGGCGATTTAGTTCAACATACTCAAACTAAAGTTAATTATAAATCTAAAAAGAAGATAACATTAGATGAAAAATTATGGATTATAGTAGAGAATACACACGAAGCATTAGTTGATAAAGAAACATTTGAATATGTTAATAATTTAAGAAAAAGAAATACAAGAAATTATGAAATTAAAACAAATAGAGAAAAAAGATTATTAGAAGGCAAGTTATTTTGTAAAGAATGTAAAAATAGACTCACAGTACTTTATCGTAAAAAACAAAATTATTGGTCTGTTAACTGTAATAGATATTCTAGAGATCCAGTAAGAGGTAGATGTTACTCGCATTTTTATCCATATAATTATTTAGAAGATCAAGTATTAGAACAAATTAATAAATCTATATCTAAATTAATAAAGGAACTTGATATAAAAGAATTAAACGATGAAGTTGTAAAAAATATACACAAAGAAACTACAAATATTGATAAAATAGTAAAAGAATTACAAATAGAAAAAGAAAAAATTACTAGTAGATTAAAAATTTTATATAATGATAGATGTGAGGGTGTAATATCAGCAGATATTTATAAAGAATTAGCAGGAGAATCAGAACAAAAATTAAAACAAATTAATGAAAATATAGAAAATCAGAATATAAAAAAATATAAAATGAAAAATAAAGTAAATACTTTACCTGATTATACTAAAAAAATAAAAAAACTATTAGATTTAAGTAAACCAAAGAAAGAATTAATAGATACATTAGTAGATAGAATAGTTATAGATAAAGATAGAAACATTACTATATATTTTAAATATGATATTGTACCAGAGGTAACTTTTAAATATGAAAATAGAAATTTGGCAAGAAATCCATATGGTAGAAAAGGTAAAAACCAGTATAGTAAAGATTAAAATAAGCTCTAACTAGTTATCTAGTTAGGGCTTATTTTTAGTTTTATGGTTTATTTACGGTTTTTTATGGCTTTTATGTTTTATAATAGTAATTAATAAATTTATGAAAGGAGTAATTACAATGATTAATAATGAGAAATATGATTATGCCATATTTGTTAGAGAAGTAAATAGATATGCTGAACAACAAAGAAAAAATAGTAATCAAAAAGTATTTAAAGCTTTACAAGATACAATTAAAACAATTGATTCGTTGAATGAATTGAATCAACAAGAAGCTAATATGTATTTGCAAATATTATCTGTATCACTTACTGCATCAAATATAAAAAAATAATTAATTACACTAAGTGAACGCCTCTATTCTAATTTTATAAAAGAAGTGACCTCTGCAAAGCCTTATAAATCAAGGAATTTTTGCAGTTATAATGGGTAATTAACAAGTGTGGTGGTACCGGTGCCGAAGTAATTTACGCCCTAAGAAATCCTAGCACTCTAGCAACATCAGTCTTAAACAACATCACATCAACAGGTCAAACTCCAAGAAGAATTTATCAACGCCGCCTTCCATCAGATAACAGTAAAGATTACTATTTCATCCATAGAAATACAGGTAAAACAGAACCACTAATCGTAGAATATGGTTTTATTGATGACAACAAAAATAACTTTGATTTTCTAAACAATAACTACAAAGAATTAGCAGAAGCTGTCATAAAAGCCATTTTAATATATAAAGGATTACCATATATCCCACCACAAAACTCTCAAGAATCAACGTACACAGTAAAAAGTGGTGACACCTTGTATTCTATTGCCCAAAAATATAATACTACACCAGACAATTTAAAAAAACAAAACAACTTAACAAACAATAATTTGCAAATAGGCCAAATATTGAAAATTAAACCAACTGAGCTAACAGATACTTACACTGTAAAAAGAGGAGATACCCTTTATTCCATCGCTAGAAAGTATAATACTACAGTAGATAATTTAAAAACACTAAATAATCTAAATAATAATAACTTAACAATTGGGCAATCTCTATTAATTCCATCAGGAAAAGTAATAGAAGATAATATAACAACACCAACAATCTATATAGTAACCCCAAGAGACACAATTTACTCAATCGCTAGAAAATATAATATAAAACCAGATGAACTAATAGCTTATAATAATCTACCAACAACAATATTAACAGTCGGTCAAAAAATAGCAATCCCAACAACCACTAACACAACAACCTATATCGTCCAAAAAGGCGATACTTTATACAGTATAGCTAACAAATTTAATACAACAGTAGCAAAAATAAAAAACTTAAATAACCTATCTACCAATACATTATCAATCGGTCAAACCCTACAAATTTCTTAATTTATCAAAAAATATTTCCAAAATAAATAATATAATTAAAAAATCAATAACTTTACATAAGCAAAAATTTATATACATAATAACTATTGTAAAAGATTCTCATACATAACCTAAGTCTTATAAAATAAGAATCTATAGAAGCAGTTATTATGTTTTTTACTTTGTATTAATAAATTTATTTTCTATTTATCAAGTGAAAAAGTACTATTGTGAATGTGATTTGTAAATAAATGTACAATAATATAATAAAATTATCGACAAATATTTATTCTTTATTATAAACAAGGAAATAATAAAAAGACTAAAGAATATTTAGAAAGAATAAATAAAGCTAATCCTGATTTTATTAAGTTTTTTAAGGGAACTATGAAAGAAAATAAGAATGTTTTTGATGGCTATTATTCTAAAGGTGACTCATCAGAAGTTATAATGTATTTTGAACAGTATGATTTTCTTTTAGATACAATACCTGCAATAGATTATTATATATTAGAAATTAATAAAAAAAAGAAATAATTATATGTTAATAATTTTTGGTTAAAAATATAACTCTATTTGAAAGAAAGGTTTAAAAGGTTACAATTATGGAAGAATATGAACAAAAAGTAGAACAAAATCAAAAAAGAAATAAAAAATACATAAAGGAATTTACAGAATGGTTAAATGAAAAAGGACTTTCTAAGAAAACAATACGAAAACATTTAGATAATGTCAAGTTGTATATCAACGAATATTTGAATTATTATGATGTTATTAAAGTTGAAGATGGCATAGAAGAAGTGGATGACTTTTTAGAAGGCTGGTTTATAGAAAAATGTCTTTTTGCCACTAAAACCTCATTAAAAGAAACTGCTGCTAGTCTTAAAAAGTTTTATCAATACATGAGTGAATATAACTATGTCAAAAAAGAAGACTATAAACAACTATGTTCTGTTATAAAAGACAATATGGACATATATCTAGAACAATTAGAAGCATTTGACAATGGAATTTACTACGATATTTGAGCTTAACTTTTCTCTATCAAAATATATTATATAATGATAAAACAATCTTAATTATAAATTACATTAAATCACTTTCAAAATTTATTAGTATCGTCATAAAAAATATCTTTTCAAGTTCAAAAAATTAAATTATAGTTTACATTATTGTTGCTAAAAAATATATTATATATTATACTTTTATACGGGTGATAACTATGATAAAAATATATAAAACAAATCCTGAAACTGGTATAACTTCAGAAATTAAAAAAATCGAAAAAAATTGTTGGATTAACGTAGTCGCACCGACAGAAGAAGAAATACAATTATTATCAAAACATATCTCTGTAACAGAGACAGACTTAAAAATGTTCCTTGATGAAGAGGAGCAAGCTCGTATTGAGAATGAAGATAATTATAGTTTAATTGTCCTAGATATTCCAACCTTTGAGCAACATACAACTTATAAAGTCAGCATCACAATTCCTTTAATTATCCTCCATGCTAATAATGAATATATAGTAACCATGTGTAGTAAAGAAACAGATATTTTTAATGATTTTTTAACAGGAAAAGTAAAGAATTTTTATACTGAGAAAAAAAGCCGTTTTACAATGCAAATAATGCTAAAAGTAGCCTCTAGATATATAAGAGACCTAAAAAATATTAATGATGAAACCAACAAAAGTGAGCAATCTCTAAAAAAATCAACCAATAATAACGATTTATTAAAGCTAATGCATCTTCAAAAAAGTTTAGTTTATTTTTCAACATCCCTAAAATCAAATGATGTAGCTCTAGAAAGATTACAAAAAACGAATATAATTCCTCTTTATGAAGAAGATATTGATGTCCTAGAAGATGTTATAATTGAAAACAGACAAGCAATTGAAATGGCTTCTATTTATAGTAGCATTCTAACTAGCACAATCGAAGTCTTTGGCACCATTATTTCCAATAACTTGAATATTATCATGAAATTTTTAGCAGGATTTACAATCGTTTTAGCCATTCCAACAATTATTTCTAGCTTCATGGGAATGAATGTCCCTCTAGGTATCTTTGAAAAAAATAAGTATGCTTTACCATTATTAATAGTAATAGCTTTTATTGTTTCATACATCGCTGCCAAAATTTTAAAAAAGAAAAATATGATGTAATAAAAAATATGATGTAATAAAAAATATGATGTTGTAATAATCTTCGTCATATTTTTTTATTATTCTAAGAATTATCTCAAAACTATTATCATACTAAAAAAGACTTTAAAGAACCTTCTGATATTCCATATATTTTTGATAAAAAAATACAAATATACGAAAAAGTACAAATAAAAAATTTAAACCAACCAAGTTTGCAAATAAAATCATCAAAATAAGTTCTCTCACTAAAAAATACTATCAAAAGAAGCAAAATTAAAAAAAATACAATGTTAATTCCTTCAAAAAAACAATCCATCTATTGAAAAAAACAAACATTTTTGTTATTATTATAGTAGTTCGAAAATATAGAAGGTTAGGAGTGATGAGATGAAGAAAAAGTCTGATAAAAATATAGTGAAATTGCTTGTATTAATTATCTTACTAATAACACTAGCCCTAGGAGGTACTTATGCATTTCTAACTCTAAGCAAAAATGCCAATAATCAAAAATCAACAGCAGGCTGCTTTAAAGTAAACTATACTGGACAAGCCATAAATGCAACCAATCTATCTGTAACAACTAATTATTTAGAAGGAGCCAAAACAACTGTTTCCCTATCCAAAGCATCAGATTGCCAAGCTTACACCAAAGCAAATATCTATATTCATACCAATACTCAAGCTGAAGGAACAACCGCTCCCATCGAAAAAGGAGCTCTAAAATATAAAATTCTAAACGGAACAACAGTAACATCTGAAGGAACTATTACAGAAAAAGGAGCTACCAAAACTATTTTATCTAACGTAGATGTCACAACAACTGCTACAACATATACAATATACATCTGGATAGATTCTAGCCTTACAAGTAACAGAGAATTCGACCAAACAAAATATTCGGGTTATATTTATGCTGACTCTACTCAAACATCAACAGTAAAATAAAAATAAATTAATAGGAAGTGATAATTATGATTAATAATATATTAAAGGATAAGAGAAACATAGCACTACTAATAGGAATAATAATTCTTCTAATTTTAGTAATAATCTTTTTTTCAACAACCAATACTAATAGCGATGCTATCAAATTTAAACAAGAATATGAACAGCTAAATAATAAAGAAAATGAAAGTGGTACTAATAAAAATCGTAGTATTACAATTCCTAAAAATAATCCAATTATATATGCTAAAGCAGGGGATATTGTTAAAAAAATTCAAAATGAAGAAACATTCGCTGTCTACTTTGGCTTTGAAGAATGTCCATGGTGTCGAAGCGTTCTACCTAATCTTTTAAAAGCAGCAAATGATTTAAAAATAGATAAAATATATTATGTAAATATAAAAGATATAAGAGATACTATAGAGTATAAAGATGGTGAATTAAAAACTCAAAAATCAGGCACCAAGGATTACTATAAACTTTTAAAATTATTAGACAATGTTTTAGATGAATACAAAGTAACAGATGATGATAATAATGAGAAAAATACTAATGAAAAAAGAATATACGCTCCAAATGTTGTAACAGTTGTTAATGGTAAAGCTGAAAAACTAACATCAGGTATTAGCACTAAACAGACTGATGCTTACATGAAATTAACAGACAAAATGAATAAAGAATCATATAATGACTTTAAATGTGTTTTAAAATGCCTACAAAAAACAGCAAAGGTTTGTCAAAAAGAAAAAAAGTGTTAATTAACACTAAAAAAGTAATATTAAAAAGATAACTATAAATATTTGAAACAAATAATAATATAGTTATCTTTTTTTGTTCGCTTTTTTATACAATCAAACTTGTATTTTCCATACTTTCTAATACTAAAAACATCTCCAACTTGTAATAGTTTAGAATTATTTCCTAAAACCTCATAATTAACAAAAATTTCTTTATTCTTAATCTTTTCTTTAATTTTCTCTCGATTAGAAGAAATAACTTTAGAAATTACATTATCGCAGCGCAAACTAGAAACAATAAATTCCATCTCGCAGTAGCGACGTTTATAGTTATCTAAAGCATGAATATCAATACTCTTAAGTTTAACGCTCTTATTTCCAATCATCACTAAATTATTTAAAATAAAATCACTTGCAAGTAAAGTTGTATAAAAATAGTATTTATCTTCATCAATAATAATATCTCCAAAGCAATCATCACTAATATTTAGTCCATACAAACTTCCCATAATTTCTTGATGAGTAAGTGGAAAAAAGCTTTCAATTTCAAATAATTTCACAATAGGTTCTACCTTAGAATATAAAATAACTTTCTCACTATCAGGAAAAGGTTTGAATATTGAATAATCCCCCTTTTTAATTTTAGAACAAATTTTCAAAGCTACATTAGGCGTTAAAAATCCTGTCGCGTCCCCACGTCTAATCTTTTCAACATTTTTTTCTATATTGTAATCATTGCACACAGCAATATCCCTCCTAAAATTTCAAACTATTACATAATTATAACCATAAAAATCGCCAAAGTCAAAAGCCTTGACAACAACTAGTTTATTTGATACAATAGCTATTCGTAGAAACGGGGGATTAGAAAATGGAAATAATTACAATAAAAAAAGCATCAGCTGGCCTAAAGAAAAATATCAAAAAAGGCATATTTGCCATTGCCTTAACGACAGTACCTTTAACTTTAACTGGATGTAGAGATAAAAATACCAATAAAGAAGTACAACAAGTAATATTAAAAAAATATAAAAGTCAATATAATTTATCAAAATCTAGTTGGGCTAAAAAATATGCTGATGATATCTTAGTAGTTGATAGTGACCAAGAAATTCAGGAATCAACCTTCCTAGATATTTTGGAAATATTAGATAATGATTTAGTTGAATTAGAAATAGAATCAGGGAAAAAAGAAAAAAGAGCAGAACAATTTATTAAGGCTAATCCTAAGGTATTAGATAGTATCAAAAATAGATTTTTATATGAGTTAATAATGCAACCAATAGATGCTAGCTCTAAATATACTAGTCAAGTTCAAATCTTCATCAATAAAAATGTTGTAACTATCAATGAGCAAAATAGACAAGTAATAGCAATTATTCCAACTGATGAAACATCATTAAGTAACATCATAAAAAATTATAACATTAATGAAGAAAATGATACTATCAACAACTTAAAAGAATTATATCAAGACATTAAAGATATAGAAGATTCTGGTTACTACTATGGTAGTAGATTATATACTCAAAATGAAGGCATAGCAACTAATAAAGAATTAGATTATTATACCTTAAAATCTAGCAGTAATAAAAAATTAACTAAATAAACAATTAAAAATAATTAGATGGAGGATAAAAACTCTATCTTTTTTTATATCATCATAATAATTATTAACTAGCTAATAAAAAATTATTAATGTAATTCCTTACAAACACCAGCCTTAGGCTTATAAAAACAATGATTTTTATACCTGCCTGCTAAACTCTGATCCCACCAAGTACTCTTACAACTATCTCCACTACTAGGAGCATAAAACCACAAAGCATTAGTAGCAGGATGATAATATTCACCTCTAATAACTCTAGTAGCTAAACTTTTCTCTAAAGCAGTAGGATTTCCATAAAATAAACTACTAGAAGTACCTGAAAATCCTCCTGGATTCTGAAAAATCATATTACTAAGAGAAGTAATATCTTTAAAAGTCAAACAATTAGCCAAAACTCGGTTAACACCCACATTTCCAACCATCAACATTCCTAAATTCCCCTCACCAACAGCCTCAGCTCTCATTAATCTTGCTAAAAGTTCTAACTCTTTTTCTGTATATTTAATAACCATTAATAATCACCCAAAATATTATATGCCTCCATCATAAAAAAAACCATAATAATAAAGTCTAATTTTTGCTGTTTAAAAAAGTAAAATTCTCCCCAATATAAACATAGAATAAAATGAAAGGGGAATTATAATGTTATCAAATTTTAATGAGGAAGCCCAATTAATATTGTTAAAGTCAAAAGAAGAAATGTTAGAATTAAATCATCCATATATAGGAACAGAACATTTAGTATTATCAATCTTAAAACAAAAAAATAATCTTAGCGAAAAATTAGCAACTTTTGGTCTAACATATCAAACATTTAAAGATGAAATTATAAAAATAATAGGTAGAGGAACAAAGAAATCACAATTCTTTCTTTATACACCACTTTTGAAAAAAATCATTGAAAATTCTATGTTAGATGCTAAAGATAATAATAATGGCGAAGTAACTCCCGAACATCTTCTATCAGCACTCCTAGAAGAAGGAGAAGGGATAGCTATTAGGATATTTATTGGTATGAATATTGAAATAGATGATTTATATGATGAGTTTGCGGGTAAATTAATAAAAAAAATCCCCAAGCGTAAACGTAAATTATTAACTGAAGAATTAGGAATTAATCTAATTGAACAGGCTAAAAATCATAAACTAGACCCTGTCATAGGTCGTGATAAAGAGATAAATAGATTAATAGAAATATTGTGCAGACGTTGTAAAAATAATCCTATCTTAATAGGAGAAGCTGGTGTTGGTAAAACGGCTATTGTGGAACAATTATCTAATTTAATAGCCGAAAACAATGTACCACAAGCTCTTTTAAATAAAAGAATTTATTCTATTGATATGGCCTCTATTGTTTCTGGTACTAAGTATCGTGGTGAATTTGAAGAACGAATGCAAAAAATTATCAAAGAAATAGAAGATGATGGCAATATTATTTTGTTTATCGATGAAATTCACACTCTCGTTGGAGCAGGAGGGGCCGAAGGAGCAATCGATGCCTCTAATATTTTAAAACCAGCTCTAGCTCGTGGGAGTATCAATCTAATAGGAGCAACAACCACTAGCGAATACAAAAAATATATAGCCTCTGACAAAGCCCTATCACGTCGTTTTCAACCAATAAAAGTAGAAGAACCAACCAAGATTCAAACAATTAATATATTAGAAAAAATAAAACCAATCTACGAACATTATCATCATGTAACTATTCCTAAAAAAACCATAGAAACTTGTGTTGAACTTGCTAATAAATACATCTACGACCGTCATAATCCCGATAAATCTATAGATATCTTAGATGAGGCCTGCTCTATGGTAAGTATCAAAGAAAATCCTACCACTAAAAATATTCAAAATCTAAAAAAAGAACTTCAAACTATCTCCCAAAATAAAAATAGCTTAATTCTAGATAATGAATTAGAAAAAGCCTATAAATATCGCAAACAAGAGTCCCTTCTAACATCAAAATTAAATAAACTAGAATTAACTTTCAAAAACAATCAAAATAAAGTAACACAAGAAGACATAGCTCAAGTTATAAATAAAAAAACTAGTATTCCAATCTATGAAATATTAAAAGATACTACAAAATCAATTAAAATATTAGAAAAAACCTTAAAAGATAATATCATTGGCCAAGATAAGGCTATTGAAGATTTAATATCATATACTAAAAAAATTAAATTAGGTTTTACCAATAATAAAATAAAATCTTATCTCTTTATAGGCCCTACTGGCGTTGGTAAAACAGCTTTAGCCAAACTCTACAGCAATGTCTTAAGAGGAGAGAACAAACTAATAAGACTAGATATGAGTGAATATTCAGACGCAACTTCTATAAATAAAATAATAGGTTCAGCCCCTGGATATGTAGGATATCAAGATAACAATACTATCACTTCTAAATTAAAAGAAAATCCTACTGCTATTATACTTTTAGATGAAATAGATAAAGCCCATCCTACTATCACAAACCTCCTTTACCAAATATTAGACGAATCAACTATAACAGATGCTCAAAATAATACTATCAACTTGAATAATAATATAATTATCATGACTTCTAATATTGGCTTTGAGGAAAAAACACTAGGCTTTACTAATACTCAAAATCCATTAATAACTTCTAAATTAAAAGAAAAATTCCCACCATCTTTAATAAACAGAATTGATACAACTGTCATTTTTAATCGTCTAACTAAAGATGATATTACTAAAATAATTAATAATAAATTACAAAAATTAACTCAAAAATATCCTGATTTTACCTATACTAAATCACTAGTTCAGGATATTATTAACAAATCAAATTACCAAGAATTTGGTGCCCGTAAATTAGATAAAATAATTGAATATAAATTAGAAAATATAATTATTGATAAAATTATAAATCATGACTCTCTAAATATAAATAGTCTAACAGAATGTTTAAGTGTCTAAAAAGCGTCAAAACGTATGATTTGGCCTTTTTTTTATAAACATCTAGCTTTAACTAAACTCTTTACATCACTTAAAAAGTATTGTATAATTAACCCACAAAGAAAGAAGTTGATAAGATGGAAAAAAAAGAAAAAGTATATGTTTTTGGACATAGAAACCCAGATACAGATAGTGTTTCAGCCTCAATAGCTCTAGCATATTTAAGACAAAAGTTAGGTGTGAACGCAATCCCAGCAGTATTAAGTGCTATTAACTTAGAAACTAAATATGCTCTAAACTATTTTGAAACCAAAGAACCAGTTTTCTTAAATGACGTTAAGATAAAAGTAAAAGATTTAGACTATACTAAAAATTATAGTATTACTGAAGAAGATTCTATAACAGATGCTTATGAAAAAATGATGGAAGCTGGTATTAGTAAAATCCCTGTTTTAGATGATAATAAAAAGTTATTAGGAATTGTAACAATCAAAGATATAGCCAAAGAACAATTTTCTGATAATATTAATGTCGTTGATACAACTTATGACAACATTTGCGAAACTTTAAATGGTAAAGCAATTTTAAAATTTGATGAAGAAATAAAAGGCTCTCTTCTAGTAGCAAGTTATAAAAGTAGCACTATTAGAGAAAATGTAAAATTAGATAATTCACACATCTTAATGGTAGGAGATAGACACAGTATTATAGAGTATGCTATTTCATCAGGCGTTAAATTATTAATAGTAACAGGTCCTAATCCTATTAAAGAAGAACACTTAGAATTAGCTAAAAAGAATAAAGTAAATATTATTACTACTAACAATCACACTATAATAGCTGCTAGAAAATTTAATTTAGCTAATAAAATAACAACAATAAATTATCAAAAAGATATTTTATGTATAAGAGAGCATGAAAATGTTAGTGATTTCATGAAAATAGCCAATAAAACAAGATACAGCTACTATCCAGTTGTTGATGAAGACGAGAAATGTACAGGAATATTAAGAGTATCAGATGTAGCTTATGATAACAAACAAAAAGTAATTTTAGTAGATCATAATACTTATGAGCAAAGTGCTATTGGCCTAGAAGAAGCTGATATCCTAGAAATAATTGATCACCATAATATTGGTAGTATTGGTACTAATATGCCTATTAATTTCCGTAATATGCCAGTAGGTAGTACTAATACAATTCTCTCTATATTATTTAAAGAAAATAATATAAGTATTCCTAAGAATATCGCAGGACTAATGCTATCAGGAATCTTATCAGATACGCTAATATTATCATCTCCAACAACAACCGAAATAGATAAACAAGCAGTCTCAGAGCTAAGTAAAATAGCAGGTGTTGATTACAAAGAATATGGCTTAAATATGTTAAAAGCAGGATCATCTCTAAAAGGCAAAACTAAAGAAGAAGTCCTATACACTGATTACAAAACATATCCTGTAGGAGATCAAAAAATCGGTCTAGGACAATTATCAACAACAAATCCAGATGAAATACTAAACTGTAAAGATGAATATGTTGCACTATTGAATGAAGTAGCCGAAGGAAATGATTACTATTTAGTAGCACTATTCATAACAGATATAATTAATAATGGTTCTTATGTTCTATATAGTAGTAGAGCAGAAGATATTTTAAGAAAAGTATATAAAAATAAAGATTTAACTCAAGGAACATTCTTAAATGGTATTGTTTCAAGAAAGAAACAAATATTACCAGGAATTATGTTAGAAATGGAACAAGACTAGTATCACTACTAAGTCTTTTTTCATAAAAATAAAAAAAACACTTTAACAAATAAATTTCTTTATGTTATAATAGGCATAGAAGAGGTGAAATAATGAAAATATTATCAGTAAATGCTGGAAGCTCATCTTTAAAATTTCAAGCTTATGAGATGCCAGAAGAAAAAATTTTAATTAAAGGAAGATTTGAAAGAATAGGTATTAATGACTCTTTTTATACAATTTGGATAAATGGTCAAAAAGAAGAAAAAAAAGTCGATTTACCTAATCACGAAAAAGCTTTTCAAATTCTAACTGAAGAATTAATAAATTATAATGTAATTAAGGATCCAAAAGAAATAGATGCTATTGGACACCGCGTAGTACATGGTGGAGATAAATATGCAGACTCTGTTATCATTAATGAAGATGTTTTAAAAACTGTAGAAGACTTATCAGATCTAGCACCATTACATAATCCTGCTAATATAATAGGAATTAAAGCTTCTCAAAAAACATTCCCTAACGCTAAACAAATAGCTTGTTTTGATACAGCTTTTCATCAACCAATAAAAGCTGACAAATATATCTATGGTGTTCCATATTCTTGGTATGAAAAATATGGTGTTCGTAAATACGGATTTCATGGTATAAGTCACAAATATGTATCAGAAAGAGCAATGGAATTATTAGATAAAGACTTAGCTAATGTTATTGTCTGCCACATAGGTCAAGGTGGAAGCATCAGTGCTGTAAGAGATGGTAGATGCTTAGATACAACTATGGGCTTTACACCAAATTCAGGAATAATAATGGGATCACGTTCAGGAGATATTGATTATGGCATAATTCCTTATATTATGAAAAAAGAAAATTTAACTCTTGAGCAAGTAGATAATATTCTAAATAAAGAAAGTGGTATGCTAGGTATAAGTGGTATTAGTAATGACTTTAGAGACATCGATGCTGCTATTGCTAAAAAAGATAAAAAAGCTATTTTAGCACACCATGCTTATGTAAATTCAATTGTAAAATATATTGCACAATATTATGTTGAATTAGGCGGCATTGATGCTCTATGCTTTACAGCTGGTGTAGGAGAAAATGCTCCCCATATTAGAAGAATGGTTATTGATAGATTATCATGCCTAGGAATTAAATGCGACCGTGAAGCAAATGACAAATTAAGAGGCGAAGAAGGTATTATCTCAACTGCAGACTCAAAAGTAAAATGTTATGTCATTCCAACTGATGAAGAAGTGATGATTGCAAGAGATACTTACGAACTAAGCAAATAGAAAGGTAACATTATGTCAAATTTGCAAAGACGATATACGTTTAAAAAAATTTACAAATATATAAAAAAATTCAATAAAATTGTAATAACAAGGCATATAGGCGCCGATCCTGATGCTCTAGGTAGTCAATTTGCTCTAAAAGAACTAATTAAAATTAGATTTCCCAAAAAAGAAGTATACGCAATTGGTAAACCATCGCCAAAATTTAATTTCATGGGAACATTAGATACACCTGAAGAAATAGATTATGAAAATACTCTTTTAATAGTTTTAGATACACCTGATATTAAAAGAATCGATGGTGCTAATCCACACGAATATAAACATATCATAAAAATAGATCACCATCCCTTAATAGACAAATATGCTAATATCGAAATGGTTGATGATTCATCATCTTCAACTTGCCAATTAATATTAGAATTAATCTATTATAACAGGTTAAAAATAACTAAATCGATAGCTAAAAATCTTTATTTAGGTATCGTTGCTGATACAGGAAGATTTATGCACGATTACACTAATATTAAAACCTTTGAATTAGTAACAAAATTATTAAAATTAAGTAAAATAGATTTTACTTCGCTATATGAACAATTATATATGCGTCCCTTATCAGAAATTAAATTTCAAGGCCATATATTTGAAAATATTGAATTAACGGAAAATGGTGTAGGTTATATAAAAATAACAGATGAACTTTTAAAAAAATATGATGCTGATACAGCAAGTGCTGGTAACATTATAAGCGAATTAAAATTTATCGACGGAATGTTAATTTGGATTTTCTTAACGGAAGATAAAAAGAATAATTTAATAAGAGCAAATATTAGATCTAGAGGACCAATTATAAATGAAATAGCTTCTAAATATGGAGGCGGTGGTCATAAATTTGCATCAGGAGCTAGATTAACTAGTTGGCTTCAAGCTGATGATTTAATATCAGATTTAGATAGAACAGCAAAGCAATATCAAAAAGAAGAAAACAGTAACGATTAAAAAACTGTTTTCTTCTTTTTATAAATCGAAAAATTGTAAATTAAAACACTTGATTTTTAAAATATAATTTGCTATACTTAATACATAAAATAGAGGAGGAATATTTATGAATAGCAATCAACAAACTAACCAAAATAGTAATCAAAATATAAAAAATAATGCTAAAGGAAGAGAGTTATTTTATGGAGTAATAGCAGTAGCAAGCTTTATTATCTTAGCAGTAGGAGCAACATTCGCATATTTCACTGCAACTGCGAGCAGTTCAGATTCAGCTATAGGTGCTGGTTCTACAACTTTGGAATTAGAGTATATAAGTTATGGTAGTGCATGGTCTCACAATGATTTAATACCTGCTGACACTAATGTATCAGAGTACTCAATAGAATATCAAGATGATACTACGGCAACAGAGAATCAAAAAACTCATCAAAAAACTAATAATATTTTATGTGTAGATGATTTTGGAAATTCAATCTGTAGTATTTATGAATTCCAAGTTAGAAATAATGCTAATTCTCCTCAAACAGTAACTCTTAATTTAGTAAGTGAAACTAATGAATTTGCAAGTTTAAATGCAATGGCTTATGAATTAGGAATAGAGAGCCAAGATGAATATGATAAAACCGATAATAATAATCATGCAAATGATCCAGTCTTCAAAAAAAATGCTGAAGATGCAACTTCAGGTGCTATTGAAATAAAGAAAAAAGATGAAGTTGTTTATGATGAAACACCTATTTATGTTAATAGAAAAGGTGTAAAGAAAACTTTATTAAAATATAAAGAAGATACTGAGACTAAAAAGCCTTCAATTGATAGAAAAGTAGTTTCTATTACTGATGAAAATCAAAATGCTAATGCTAGTGATAGAACAGTTAAATTAGCTGATGATTTAACAATTGATGGTGGCGAGACTAAAACTTATATCATAGCTTTATATGTAAAGAATGAAAATATTGACCAAACAAAGACAGATGCTGCAAAAAGTTTTACAGGTACTGTTATAGTTTCTACTGGTGATGGAACTACTGGTGTTAGTGGTACTATTAGTGCTTCTGGTAGTCAAACATTACAAGGAAATCAAGGATAAAATTAGAAGAAGTAATCTTAAAAGGTTATTTCTTTTTTTAATATTTTTTCAATTGACTTTTAGCCCAAACTTTGATATTATTAATATAATAAAAGGAGGGTAGCTAATGAATGAGTCTAATGAAGAAAAAAAAGTTACACCAAATTTAGAAGAATCATCAGAAAATTCTGATGAAAATTTAAACAAAGAAAATCAAAAGAGTAATACCTTTAATATAATAATAGGTGTGTGTACACTACTTATAGCTATCCTAGGAGCAACATTTGCCTATTTCTCAGCAACGGCTCGAAGTAAAGAAAATGATGTAACTGTCAAATCAGCATATGTAAGTATTTCCTATGATGGCGGAACAGAAATAAAGGCTAGTAATTTGATACCTGCAACCCAAACTGTAGCTATAAATAAATTTCAAAAAGAGATAGCTTCCATAGGAACGATTGATGATTCTAGCTTGCAATTTAAAAATCAAGATGAATATACAAATGACCTAGATAGAAGATGTATAGATTCTAAAGGAAGAGAAGTTTGTTATGTTTATCAATTTACAGTAAAAAGTGATGGCGAAGCCGGAAAAAGTACGGCTATTAATGGTAGCATAAAAGTAAATAACAATAAATTTGATAATTTAAGTTATATGTTGTATGAAGTAAAATTCAAACAACAGGATGGCAAATATTTAGTTGATGCTTATGGTAATAAAATCGTTGAAGAATACACACTTGTAAGTGAATTCGACAAAGTAGATAACAATCCTGATAACGTTGATTATAAAGGTTCAAAATTTGCAACATTTGAAAAACCAATTGACAATTATGGTGATAACCAAGAAATAACATCAACAACTTATCCTGCTGCATGCCTATTCGGGTATTCATCAACTTATGAAACAGACGCTAAGGATAACACTTCAAGATGTAAAACTTATAATTTAGTAAATAAAGAAAGTCATACATATCAACTACTAGTATGGTTAGAAGAAACAGGACAACCTCAAGATGAGCAAGGATTAACATTCCAAGGAACAGTCTCAATTGAAGTTCCTGGAGGTGGCCAAGATACTAGCGATTATGAAGATGGCCAAATTACAGGTAAACAATAATTTGAAAAAGCAAATAATGATTGCTTTTTTTTTAGTTTTTTGATACTATTATAATAGAGGTGATGATAACTTGAATAAGGCAACAGAAAAAA
The DNA here is from genome assembly GCA_934131005.1 of uncultured Bacilli bacterium. Taxonomy (GTDB): domain Bacteria; phylum Bacillota_I; class Bacilli_A; order RF39; family UBA660; genus RUG11198. Next base: position 17,686 of record CAKOYV010000016.1, read on the forward strand.
AAGATAAAAAAGATCTATTCTATATAGTAGTATTAATTTTGACTTTTGTTGCTGTAATAGTTGGAGCCACTTTTGCAATCTATTCTTTTTTACACAAGCAAAAGGAAGGAAGTAGTGCAGTATATACAGGAACACTATCAATAGAGTATTTAGCAGGTGATATAATCAAATGTAATTCTCTATACCCAATTGTTAATCCTACTTATACTGAAGAAAATAACGTTTATAAAAACAATTTTAAAGTAACAAATTTTGGTTCGCTAGATAGTTTATTAACAATTAAAACTATAATTAATCAAAATGAATTTTCTGATAAAACACTATCATATAAAATATTTACATCAGATGGTGAAGAACTAGAAAATGGTACCATATCAGGAACAGGAGAAAAAACACTAGCCGAAAATGTAACCCTTCCAAATAACACAACAGATGAATTTACTTTAATGATATGGTTAAAAGAAACAGGGGAAAATCAAAATGTAGAAATGCGTAAAAGTTTAATGGGAACTATTCAAGTTGATGCTAATCAAAAAATCGATTAAGAGGTGTTGAAATGAACGAAAAGAATAAAAATGGAAAAACATTTAGTGATTTATTTTCAGATATTGATAAAAAAGAAAATACAGAAAAAAAAGAAGCTAACGAAGAAATAAATTTTAATAAATTAACAGAAAAACCTAAAGAAGAAGTAACATTAGATAGTTTATTTAATCAAATAACTAAAGAGGATAACGAAACTAACATAAAGAAAGATAATAACGAACCAACTAACCGAATTAGTTTTTCATCTTTTTCAAAATCAGCAGAAGAAGATGATAATAAATCAACGAGTTCTGATAAATTATCTTCATTAAAATCATCAGATATATTTTCAAATATTAATTCTTTAACAGAAAATGAAAATAATAATTTAGAAAATAATACTACTAAACCATCAATATCATCATCCATTTTTTCTGATACTCCTTCCAATGAAGAATTAACATCAACCAACCCAATTGAAGCCTCATCATCAAAATCTAATTCAATTTTTGATAACAACAACAGTACTGAAATAGATAATTCCCCAACTGATTTTGATAGCTTAGAAATATTAAATACTGATAAAAATGATAAAATAATTAAGCCTTCTATTTTTGATGAACAACCAATAATTAAAAAAGAAGAGTCTCCTGCAATAAAAGAAAATACAAGTAATAATAATGCCAGTGATACAGAGTCATTAAAAATTGTTGATAATCCATTTTTTACACCAAACAATAAAGAAGAACAAAAAAAAGAAGATATTTCGTTCTCTAACGCTTCCTTACCAATTGATGATTTTAAACAAAACACCGAAACTGAGCCTAAGGAATCAGCAGAGGAAAATAATAATGATATTAGTGATAACTCTTCCTTTAAAATAGAAGATAATCCACTTTTCTCATCAAAAGAAGAACAATTCACCCCTGTAAATAATCCATTCTTTAATGAAATAGATTCTAAACAACCATCGCCTTCTGATGATAAAAATTCAACTTCTTCTATAGAAGAAAAGGAAAATACCACTCTTCCTGCCAATAATGTAAAAGATAATACGTTAGAAACTAATCCATTTTTTGAAGAAAGCAATACTAACGAAGAAGAAACTAATCCATTTTTTGCATCTAATGAAAATTTAGACACAACTAATTCTAATCCATTCTTTGATAACAAATTAAATTTAGTAGAAAATAATTCTCATCAAAATTCTTCAAACGAAGCAATAGATACATCAAATGTTCAACACTTTAACGTAAAAGTTGTAAAGAAAAAAGAACCCTTAATTAAAATAATTTTAGGAGTCTTATCTTATGCTATCTTTATTTGGTTACTTTTAATTGGTATAACATTACTGTGGTACGTTATTGACATAAAGGTAAGAGCAGCAAAAGGTGACACAAGTCCTCCTAAATATAATGCATATGTAGTACTAACTGGTAGTATGCTTCCGGAAATCCAAGTATACGACGTTGTAATTACTAAAAAAACAGAACCTAAAGATTTAAATGAGGGTGACGTTATAACCTTTGCTTCATCTGATACAAGATTTTTAAATACAATTATAACCCACAGAATTATTAAAAAGAATCCACCAAATGGTACTACTAAAAATTATACTTTTCAAACAAAAGGAGATAACAACAATGTAGCAGATAATGCTTTAGTAGAACCAAATAATATTTATGGTAAGGTGATATTAAAGATACCAAAATTAGGCTACCTTCAAGATTTCTTAGCAACTAAAGGTGGTTGGATTCTAGTAATATTATTGCCATGTTTAGCTGTAATATCTTATGATATTGTAACTCTTAGCAAAGGAATAAAAAGAAAAAAATCTAAAAAATTAATAATTCAAAAGTAGATGATAAAATGAAAACGAATATATTTAATGTTAGAGAAAAAAAGCAAAATAAAATAATAGTAGAAGAGGAAAAAACAAAAAATCCACTCCTATTATTTTTTAGAAAAAATAAAAAAATGCTCTTAATATTTCTAATCTTATTAGCATTATCAACTTTATTAGTAAGTGTCGGAGGAGCCATAATAACCATTCAAAAATCACAAGAATTTGATTTGAGTTTTTTAAACGGCAGTAAAAAAGAAATAACAACCAATAATAATCCAACAATTAAAGATGAGGATGTTGAGGAAGAATTATTAGGACCTATAGCCAGACATGAAGGTGTAATTCTTCTGACTAAAACATTTTTAGATAGTGATAATAACGTTATTTATTATTTCTCAGATAATTCTGCTATTATAGTTAAATCAAATGGAAAGATATATAGAGTCTCACCACTAGAAAATGGAAACTATGGCATAGATGAAAAAGGAAACATCAATAGTAAAGCTAAAAAAATATTAGTAAAAGCAACAACCTCAACCCTAAAAGATGGAACGGTTATAACTTATTACTCTGATGGTTCTGCCAAACTAGAACATAACGGGATAACAACTTTTGTAAGAGATAGCAATAATATAAAATTAGATGCCGGCGTCTCTTTGAAAAATGTTGTTCCAAGTGGTGTTTCTATAAGTGATAATATCACTAAAAAATCTGATATAACAATGATAACTTATACAGATAAAAGTAAACAAATAACTATAAATAACAAAAAGTATATTCTAAATTCAAAGATAGATACAACTGTTGATAATGAGAATATAGCCTATGATAGTAATAATATCTTTAAGGTACGAAAAGAAACCATTCTAAAAGATGGAAACACCATAACCTATTATGAAAATGGTTCAGCTGTTATAACAGATAATGATAATAATACTATTTACGTTAAAAAAAGTGGTGATATTGTCATAAAAAACAAAAAAATATATGAAATTATAACGAATAAGTATGGTTATTCAACTATAACTAAAACAACTAGCGATAACAAAAAGGTAACTTATTTTGATAATGGTGCCGCTATCATAGAAAATAAAGATGGTACTAAAAGTTATGTTGAAGATAATAACGATATTATTTATGATTCTGTAAATAAAATAAAAGGAAGTCCATCTCAATCAAATCAAAAATCTGTAAAAAAGACAACGGATGGCTACACAGTTATAAACTTTGAAAATGGCAAATCTCAAATAATAAAGAAAGATGGTTCTAGTTTCATTATTGATACAAGTAAAGTAATTTTTGATGCAACGGGCTCTATAGCAAAAAAACCTAAGAATGATAATACTCAATCAAAAGATAATAAAAATGATCAAGATTCTTCTAGCGATAATACTCAAACCGATGAAGATAATAATACCAAATCTGATCCAATTGAAGGTATGTATGTAAGTAATGCTAATAATAAATATAATGATAGTAAATCAATTGAAGATACAACTTTTATTATCAGAAATACTAATAGTAAGCAAAAAAAATACCGTATTGTAATAGAAGAAGTTGAAGACTATAAAAAGTATTCAGCATCTAGACTAGAACCAAAATTTGTAAAATTCCAAGCAACAATTGGCAATAATCAAGTAAGAGCAACCAAACTAACAAATGAAACTTGGACTGATGAGAATGGCAAAACAACATATGTAATTTATGATGGTACCATCAATGCTCAAAGTAGATTAGAAGTAGCATTAACTCTTTATGTTGACTATGAACCATTAAATAATACTTATCAAAATAAAAGTTTTATTGGTACCATCAAGGTTTACGTAAATGAGTAGTTCTAATTTTAACTACTTTTGTCGAATTTAATGAAAATAATTTTATTAAGTGCTATCCTTAAAAAAAGGAGATAATAATATGCCTAATAAAATTATAGTTGAGGATATAATTGATGAAATGTTAGATAACATCAATTATATAAAATTAAATACCTATATTGAATTGCAAAAACAAGATAATTAATTAGCAAAATTTCTAAAAAATTAGACTAGAAATTTTGCTTTTTTTAAATTAACGAAAATTATGTTATTTTGTTTATTTTTAAGACTTTTTAGCACTTTTATGTTATAATGAAGTCGTAGGAAAGGATCGTGATAATATGAAATGTAATATTCGTGGAGAAAAGATAAAAGTAACAGATGCTATCAAAGACTACATAGAAACAAAAATGTCAAGATTAGACAAGTATTTCAAAGAAAATAATGTTAGCGCTAATATCTTAATAAAATTAAAGGGAAAAAAAGATGCAATTGAAGTAACTATCCCATATGATAAGTACATTTTAAGAAGCGAGGAGATTCATGATGATTTATATGCTGCTATTGATTTAGTTATAGATAAATTAGAAAGACAAATTCGTAAAAATAAAACTAAATTAAAAAAGCAAACTAAATCAAATGAATTAAAATTTAACTTTGACTACGATACAACTAGTGAAGAAGATGAGGCGAAAGAGCATAAAATAGTGAAAAGAAAAACATTGGAAATGAAACCAATGGATGAGGAAGAAGCTATTTTAGAGTTAGAACTATTATCTCATGACTTCTTTATTTATAAAGACATGCACAATGATATAAAAGTTATTTATAAAAGAAAAGATGGAAATTATGGCATAATAGAAATAAATTAAAATGATTAAAAGGGTAGAAGAATATCTTTTTCTATCCTTTTTCTAAGTATATGGAGGAAATTATGAAAAACAAATTTATTACTACAGCTGAACCAATCCGTAAAGAAATAAGCAAAGAAGAAGCTTTAGCTGTAAAGCAAGTTTATCAAGAAAAAGGCTATTTTACCAAAGAAGGTGCTAAATTATTAATAGAGTGGGTAATAGAAGAAGCAAGAAAAAAGTTAGAATCATTTGGCGTTGATATACAAAATGGCACAATAGATGGTTGGTGTGATTATTTTCAATACATGACAATAGATTTCTTTGAAACTTTAGGCCTACCAGTCACTAAAAATAAATCTATTGATGCATTTAATTATAAATTTAATCATTATTTTGGTACAACAACCTTACCAATACTTAATAATAGTAAAATAATTCCTACTACTTATTTAATAGATGGAACATATCGTCAATTTTTCAAAAAAGAAATGTGTAATACAAATCAATATAAGAAAACAAGATATTCAAGTGTCTTAAAAAGAAAAATACCATCAAGTCCAGATGCTGGCTTTTTCACTGATGAAGAATTTGCCAATAATTTAATAAATAATGGTTATTGTGTTCTAACTTTAGCAAATGCTAGGAAATATGGAGAAGGCTTTTATTTATCATCACTCTCTCTATCAGAATTAACACAGTATAATCCAAAAAATATGGATTATATTAGAGCAATTATGAACTCAAGTTCAGATTATTCAAATGAATTAACAGATGTAGAGGATTTTAAAATTACACTAGATCCTAAAAGCAAGTCTAAATAAAATTTTCTTATAAAAAAAATAATAAATAATAAATTAAAAAAATCATAGAAATAAATCTATTTTTTTCTTATAAATACTAGTATTTTTAACTAATATTTGCTAAAATGTATAACATGGAGATGATAATATGCTAAAGATTTTTAAAAAATTATTTGATAATGAATATAAAGAATTAGAAAGATTCAAAGCAATAGCTGATGAAATAGATTCTTTAGATGAAGAAATTTCTAAATTAAGTGATAAAGAGCTAAAAGAATATACTAAAGTATTTCAAAAAAGATTAAAAGATGGTGAAACACTAGATGATATCCTTGTAGAGGCTTTTGCCGTTTGTCGTGAAGCTGCCTACAGAACTATTGGTATGAAACCATTCTATTGCCAATTATTAGGAGGATTAGCAATCCATTATGGAAATATAGCGGAAATGAAAACTGGTGAAGGAAAAACATTGACAGAAACTCTACCAGCTTACTTAAATGCCCTAGATGGCAAAGGTGTTCATATTATTACAGTTAACGAATTTCTATCTCAAAGGGACTCTGAATGGATGGGAAATGTTTTTAGATTTTTAGGATTAACTGTAGGACTAAATTTAAGAGAATTAAGTCCCGAAGAAAAAAGGGCTGCCTATAACTGTGATATTTTATATACAACAAATAATGAACTAGGTTTTGACTACCTAAGAGATAATATGGTTGTAAAAAAAGAAAATCGTGTTCAAAGACCATTAAATTTTTGTATCGTTGATGAGGTTGACTCAGTCCTAATAGATGAGGCTAGAACTCCATTAATAATTTCAGGAGGAGTAGCTAAATCAGCTAATTTATATCTAGAAGCTGATAGCTTTGTAAAAGGATTAGTTGAAAATGAAGATTACATCATGGATGAGAAAACAAAAAGTATCAATTTATCTGATGAAGGAACTAAAAAAGCTGAGAAGCATTTTAATCTAAAAAATTTATATGATATAGATAATACATCATTGGTTCATCACATAAGTCAAGCCTTAAGAGCCAATTATTTCATGCATAGAGATGTAGATTATGTCGTTCAAGATAATAAAATAGTAATAGTTGATCAATTTACTGGTCGTCTAATGAAAGGAAGAGCTTTCTCAGAAGGATTGCATCAAGCAATTGAAGCAAAAGAAAGAGTACAAATCCAACAAGAAACTAAAACTCTAGCAACTATAACATTTCAAAATTTATTTAGAATGTATAAAAAATTATCTGGTATGACAGGTACAGCAAAAACAGAAGAAGAAGAATTCAGAAATATTTATAATATGTATGTAATTCAAATTCCAACAAATAAGCCAGTTATAAGAGAAGATGCTGTTGACTTACTATATCCTGGCAAATCAGGTAAATACAAAGCAATTGTTAATGAAATAGAACGTAGACATAAATTAGGACAACCAATTCTAGTAGGTACAATAGCTATAGAGACTAGTGAATTACTAAGTAAAATGTTAACAAAGAAAAAAATACCACACGAAGTATTAAACGCCAAAAACAATGCTCGTGAAGCTGAAATAATAGCAAAAGCAGGAGCAAAAGGAGCAGTAACTATCGCAACTAATATGGCTGGACGTGGAACAGATATTAAATTAGGTGAGGGCGTTAAAGAATTAGGTGGTTTATGCGTAATTGGAACTGAAAGACACGAATCTCGTCGTATAGATAATCAATTAAGAGGACGTTCTGGTCGTCAAGGTGATCCAGGATTTACTCAATTCTATTTATCATTTGAAGATGACTTAATGGTCAGATTCGGCTCAGATAAATATAAAGGAATGTTAGCAAATTTAGGATTTACTGGTGATCAAGTAGTCCAAAATAAAATGCTAGCCGGTTCATTTGAATCAGCCCAAAAAAAAGTAGAAGGAAATAACTTTGACATAAGAAAACAACTATTACAATATGACGATGTTATGAATAATCAAAGAGAAATAATTTATGGTAAAAGAAACGAAATATTAGACCAAGACTCTATTCATGAATCAACACTAAAATTATTAAAAGAACATGTAACAGATCTAGTAATGGATCATTTAATAGAAACTACTAAATTAGAAGATAAAGATTATGATGAAATATTAGAATCGGCTAATGAAAACCTTCTAAAGACTCATCGTATAGCTATCTCAGAAATAAAAGGTAAATCAAAAGATGAAGTTATAGACTTATTATCAGATTTAGTAATAAAAGATTATGAAGAAAAATTACAAGATATTCCTGAAGAAGTAGTAGATGAGTTTGAAAAAGCCATCACTCTAAAAGTAATAGATGATCATTGGATGGAACATATTTCTATTATGAGTCAATTAAGAGAAGGAATAGGTCTAAGAGGATATGCTAACGAAAATCCTCTACAAGCTTACACTATGGAAGGCTATGAATTATTTGATATGATGTTATCAAGAATCAATAAGGATGTTTCATTATACTTATTAAAAGCAGAGATTAGACAGAATATTGAAAGAAAAGAAAATACCCAAAAAACAATGACAAATGATGGTAAAGATTCCATAAAAATACAAGCTCATACTAAAAAAATAGGTAGGAACGACCCCTGCATTTGCGGAAGTGGCAAAAAGTACAAAAACTGTTGTGGTAAATAACCTCGCAAACCCTTATAAAACAAGGAATTGTTAAAAATAGAAAAAATGATAAATTTGTCCACAGATGACAATTTGTCCACGATTTGTCCACATAGCAT
>CAKOYV010000017.1 GCA_934131005.1 uncultured Bacilli bacterium
AATATTTATCACGTTTTTCTTTATTACCCCACATTTTATCTACAAAGAAGTGATATAGATTGTTAATTTTATTTTTAATTTTTTTAAATAATTCTTTTAGATTATTTAGTTCATTTTGAAGAGTTTTATTCTTTTCTTTTAATATAGAATTCTCATTTTTTAAATTATTATTTCTTAATTCTAAAGCATCATTTGATTCTTGTAATATCTTTATTGTATCTTTACTTTCTGATAGTTCAGTAGATATATCTTTTATTGTTTTTAATATATATTCTATGTGGATCAATATAAGTTAAATTAGTTTTATCAATTCTTCTAATACTTCCATTTATTATTATTGGAATAGTATTACAAAAATCACATATTACTCTTAACCTCGATTCTAAAGATTCTTCAATTTCAATTTCTTCTTTAATAATATTTACCATAGACAAATCCTTTCTATGATTTTTTCAAAAAACGAAAAAATCAATCATTTCTGATTGATTATATCAAAAGTTCTAAATATTTGAACTAATTGTCTTAATGGTGCGAGTGAAGGGACTTGAACCCCCACGGATGAATCCACTAGATCCTAAGTCTAGCGCGTCTGCCAATTTCGCCACACTCGCAATTCAGTGGTGGACCCTGCAGGACTCGAACCTGCGACCGCCCGGTTATGAGCCGGATGCTCTAACCAACTGAGCTAAGGGTCCCCATGCGTTATTAATAATATCATATAATTCTTTTTTTTTCAATAACTTTTTGTCAAAAAAATATATTTTTTATCAAAAATCCCCTTATCAATATAATTATATGTCAATAATTTATTTTAATAACCCTTTATAATACTTCCAAGCAATTACTCTAAAAGCTAATTTATCAATCAAATTCTCACTAATTTCTCTATCTTTAATAGCCTTATCAATAGCCTCTACACTTTCTTTGTAATCAGTAACAATCATCATATCATTACCAGCTTCAATAGCCTTAACAACATTATTTTTAATCTCGCTAGTTGCACCCATATCTAAATCATCAGTCATAATGATGCCGGTAAAATTTAATCTACTTCTAAGTAAATTATGGACACCCTTTGATAAAGAAGCAGGATTATTATCATCAACACTACTAACAACATTATGAGATACTAACACAGCCTCAGCCCCTGCTTTAATGCCAGCTTCAAATGGCGGTAAATCATTACTAACAATTTCTTCAAAAGAACGCTTATCAATAGAGCTCCCTGTATGAGTATCAACATTATTTCCGTATCCTGGGAAATGCTTTAATGTATAAGAAACTGAAGTACCATGACTAGCTTCAATAACTTGCTTAGCATATTCACTAGTTAAAGAACTATCAAGTCCTAATGCTCTAGAATACATATAATCACTACTATTAACACTAACATCAACAACCGGAGCTAAATTAAGGTTAAGTCCAAGTTCATGTAATGCTTCACTTTTAGTAATAGTATCTTTTTTTATTGCCTCAAATCCCCCTTCTTTATAAATTTCGCTAGGGGATTTAAACTTTTCTTGCACAAGCTTTTTGTTACTACTAACCCTAACAACAGTACCCCCTTCTTCATCAACAGCAGTAATAATAGGAATAGATGATACCGCTTGTAATTTTTTTATCATCATCTCAACGTCACTTTTATTTTTATTCTTAAAATCTTTTCCAAAAAAAACATATCCACCCAATTTATATTCTTTTAAAGCGTTCACACCAAGAGTATCATTATCAGGATAACGAACCAATAATAGTTGTCCAATTTTATCTTGAAGAGACATCTTTTTAAGAGAATTTAAAGCTTTATTATAATATTTAGAAAATATACCATTATCATTCCAAGTGTTAAGTAAATTAGCTTTAGAATTCAAATTTTTATATCCTACTATCTTAACATCTTGTACTTCTTTATCATTATTTAACTTACCACTATATCCAATTTGAACATATTGTCCAACTTTAATATCATCACTAGTATTAAGCGTATAAATAACATTTTTCTTATTTTGAATTGTAACAGAATTATCATTCCTAAAAATAACATATCCATTAATTTTCTTACTACTATCAAATTCTTTATTACTATAATTATTTCTCATATCTCGTTTATTAATAAAAATAAAGCCAATTAACGTAATAATAATAATCCCCATAAACAAAAATACTATCTTTTTAATCATTATATCACCACCATTTATAAATTACTATAATAATTATATATCTTTTATCCTAAAATATGAATAAGAAATGAAAAAAAGTTAAAATTTTACTCATGATAATCTAAAAAAATATCATAAATTTAGATTGACAAACACATAATAATTGTATAAAATATAAATATATGAACAATTATTCATATGCAGAAAGAAAGTGATAAAGTGAATTTATTAAGTGAAGAAAAAACAATTGATCTTGCAGAATTATTTAAAATATTTGGTGACTCAACTAGGATAAAAATAATTAATATTCTTCTTGATAATGAATTTTGTGTAAATGAAATAGCTGAAAAGACTAATGTCAGTCAATCAGCAGTTTCACATCAATTAAGAATATTAAAATCTTCAAAATTAGTAAAATATCGTAAAGAAGGAAATTTAATTTATTATTCTCTAGATGATGATCACGTAGAAAAAATCTTTAAGATAGGATGTGAACATATAAATGAAATATAAATATAAATTAAGTGAATTAGATTGTGCTAACTGTGCAAATGCTATTGAACAAAAATTAAAAAGTGATAAAAATATAGACAATGCCAATGTTAATTTTTCTAAATTAACAATCACAGTAGAAACTAATTTGCAAAATAATGTTAAGGAATACGTAGAAAAAATTGTTAAAACAGTAGAACCAGACGTCAATATATTACAATTAAATGAAGATACTAGCAACAAGAAAGAAACTAATAAAGAAATATTAAGATTAATACTAGGAACAATCTTATCGCTTATAGGAATCTTTATTTTAAAAGGCCTTTCTGCTAAAATATTCATCATCCTAGGATACATAATTCTACTTAAAAGAACAACTATAAATGCTATTAAATTATTAAAAAAATCTAAAACTATTAATGAGAATCTTTTAGTAACTATATCTTGTATAGGAGCATATTTTACCAATAATATAAATGAAGGATTAATGGTAATAGTACTTTATGAAATAGGAAAAATTCTAGAAAGTATAGCTATTAATAATTCAAGAAAGTCAATAAGTGAACTTATGGATATAAAGCCAGAATATGCTAATTTAAAGACCAAAGATGGCGATGAAAAGGTAAATCCTGAGCAAGTTAAAATAGGGGATATTATTATTATCAAACAAGGAGAAAAAGTACCACTAGATGGAATAATTGTCAAAGGAGAAGCTAAAATAAATACTCAAGCCTTAACAGGAGAGAGCAAATTAAGAAAGCTAACTGTTAATGATCAAATTTTATCAGGTTCAATAAACGAACGTGGTCTCTTAGAAATAAAAGTGACCAGTCTTTATACAGACAGTACAGTATCAAGAATTCTAGATTTAGTTGAAACTGCTACCGATAGAAAGGCCGATACTGAAACCTTTGTAGCATCTGCGGCTAAAATATATACCCCAATAGTTCTCTTATTAGCAATTATAACTGCAATTACTTTGCTAACAGTATTCAAAGCAGATTTTAATACAGCAATTTATAGAGCGCTAGTTTTCTTAGTAATATCTTGTCCATGTGCTATAGCAATATCTGTCCCACTAAGTTATTTTACTGGTATAGGTAAAGCTAGTAGAGAAGGTATTCTTATTAAAGGTAGTGATTATTTAGATAATTTAGGAAATATTAATAAAATAATTTTTGATAAAACAGGAACAATAACAACAGGAACTTTCAGTGACTATACATTAGAAATAATAAATAAAGAATATAGTCAAAAAAATATTATAAAATTATATGTAAAAGGTGAAAAAATGTCTAACCATCCAATTGCCAAATCAATTATTAATATTTTTAAAATAAATCCTCCAACTAAAGATATAGAAGACTTTAAAGAAGTAGCAGGTAGAGGATTAAGTTATAAATTAAAAGATGATCAAATTAAAATAGGTTCAGCTACCTTCTGCAACGCTAAAGAAAAAAGCAGTGCTATATATTTAAGTATAAATGATAATTTAATTGCAAAATTAGAACTTCATGATGGTATAAAAAAAGATGCTAAAAGTGCTATTAAAAATTTAAAGTCTATGCATATCACCCCCAAAATGTTTACAGGTGATAGCAAAGATATAGCTCTTAAAATTTCTAATAAAGTAGGAATTTCTGATGTCTATTATGAGTTATTACCAGAAGATAAATATCAACTATTAACTAAGGAAATAAATAATAATAAAGGTAAAACAGCCTTTGTAGGTGATGGTATAAATGATGCTCCTTCATTAGCACTAGCAGATGTTGGAATATCTATGGGTGGAGTAGGAAGTGCATCAGCTATAGAAGCATCTGATGTTGTTATTATGACTGATGAATTACAAAAAATAGTAACAGGAATAAAAATTTCCAAATATACAACCAAAATTATTAAACAAAATCTAATTTTTGCAATAGGTGTAAAAATTCTAGTTTTAATATTAAGTACCCTAGGAATAGCATCTATGTGGCAAGCAGTTTTTGCCGATACTGGTGTAACACTCATAACAATAATTAATACAACAAGAATCTTAAAAAGTAAATAATGTTATAAAACCAATCTAAATAGTTCTCGTATAAAAGAAAGAGAACTATTTTTTATATTGAAAATTAACTATCAAAATGCTACAATAAATGAAAGTTTATTAACAAGGGTGATAATATGAATGATAACATAGATTACTATGAACTATTAGGAGTCAAAAGAGATGCAACAAGCGAAGAGATAAAAAAAGCTTACCGTAAGCAAGCTAAAAAATGGCATCCTGATATAAATAAAGATAAAGATGCTCCCAATATTAGTAAAAAATTAAATGAAGCCAAAGAAATTTTGCTGGATGAAAGCAAAAGACAAAAATATGATGTTTATTTACAAGAAACAGAAAAAAATAAATATAACCCAAAGTATAAAGAAACAAAAGAATATTCTGAGACAAAAGAGACAAATAATCAAGAGACATCATCTTCTTATACAGAAGAAACTTATACTAAATGGCAGTATTTTAATACCTATTTAAAATACTATGATGCTTCAAAATTAAGAAAACTACTAGCAACTATTTTAGTTCTTATTGAAACAATTTTTTGTGGAACCCTACAATTACTTAATTATGTATTAATTATTATAATGGTTTATGCTGGAGAACTTGTCTCTTATTTTATTCGTTTTATAACAGGACTATATATCTTAGCAACTATTCTAATGTTTATAACAAATGATAAAAGTGCTCCTAATACAATACCAAAGTGGCTAATAACGTTCTTTTTAATATTTTTAGGATCAATAATAAGCCTTATGCCAGAATTACTACTTAAAATATTAACAGAAAAAATGCCTGTATATCTATCAAATTTAAATATATATCTTTTCAAGAAAGCTGTTGGTTACAAAGATTAAAAAAACATTTTGTTTTTCCAATATTATCTCTTCTTTTTCTTAGAAATATTATTAACTCTAACAAAATGTTTTTCCACCTTACCCTTAAAACAACTATTAAACCATACAGTACTATTATTATTCAGATTATTCATAACATTCTCAAAATATTCTGGATCACCAATATCAAAATAGTCTCGATTATTTTTCCAATTTCCACCCATATTAAGAAGCTTAATCATTGTACCAGCACCCATGTTATATCTTTGAAGAGAATAAGCTAAAATATCCGTTTCTGGAATTTTTTTAAGCTTATACCCGAATTCATATGTAGCATTTATATTACTCTGCAAAATCATTGTAGCAATTTTTATATGACTATCTAAATCACATAAATTATCTTTAGTAATTTTTACAGTATCAAATTTCCTCGTTTTATAATTATAAGCAGAAATTTTTTCGCCAACCCAAGCTTCCCACTCAATCTGCATTATACCAATATCCGGTTGATTAAAATTAACCGAAATATCACCACCACTTTCTTGGGTAGCCTGAGCAATTAATAAATTAGGATCAATTCCATATATATTACCATAGGTATTAAAAATATTTTTATATCGCCTAGTCTTAGCCAAATCTCCAAAATCAACCCGACTATCACAATAAAAATTAAAATCAATAACTTTATCATTGTCTTCTCTATCAAAACTTGTCTTTTTAGCTTCTGTTGTTGCTTTTTTTTCTAGTTTTTCATTATTTTTTAAAGCATGCTTAACTTTTTTAGAATTGTTTTTCTTAATCGTAACTACTTTATTATTATAAGGAGATACAGTATCTAACTTTACATTATATAAAATTAAAATAGAAGCTGTGCCAAACAACGCAAGCCTAATTTTCTTAGTAATACCATTAGCAACTTTTTTCGTATCTTGTCTACTTTCTTGCTTAAAATATTTATCTAATATTTCCCTAGTTTGCTCATAAATTCTAATATTCTTAGTTGCCCCATATGCATTTGGTTTAAAATTCTTAAGAATCACCTCAAAAACTCGAAGATTTTTCTTATCATTTATTTTAAACTTAGCTCCATCACTATTTCTTATAATATAAATAGCACTTATTCTTCCATGCTCATTAATAACCTCTTTTATATAATAATCATTATAATTCATAAAAAACCTCCTTCCTAAAAAATAGATATAAATATAAAACTACTTAAATAAAATACCATAAATTATTAATTTAATCAATTATCTTACTGTTAAAATATGAAATCAAACGTATATTTGACACGATAATTAGTTAAATAATTTGCCTATTTTGAATATAATATATTGGTGACTAACTATGAATATATTTAACAAATTAGATAGATACCTAACAAATACAACATATAAAATAATTATTTTGCCACAATCTATAAACATTATTAATTACAAAGAAATAAAAGATTTTAATAATAATAAAATAATCGTCCTAAACCAATTTGGTACAACCACTATTACAGGAGAAGATTTAGTAGTAAGTAAAATGCAAGATAATGAAATTTTAATAACAGGCAAAATAACAAGTGTTAACTTATAACAAAGAGTAATTAAAGATTGGGGAGAGGCCAATGCAAAATAGAATTACTACTAAGTTTGATAATATTGTAAAAGTAAAAATAGAAGGTATAAATATAAATAACTATATAAGAAGATTATTAAAGAAAAAGATAAATATTATCAAATTAATACCAATATCTTATAAAGAAGTTCATTTAATAATAACTATTAAAGAATATGAAAAACTAATCAAATATAAATCAATTTATACAATCACCATAATAGATAGATATGGCCAAGCTAAATTAAAAGTAAGATTCAAAAAAAATCTTATTTTACTATCTGCATTAACATTAGGGCTAGTCCTTATAATTCTTTTATCAAATGTTATTTTTTCAATTGATATAATTCATGAAGATAAAGAAATAAGAGATTTATTAAAAACATCCCTTGCTAATAATGGTATTAAAAAATATACTCTAAAAAAAGATTATAATACTCTAGAGAAAATTGAAGAAAATATTCTAAATACTAACAAAGATAAATTGGAATGGATAGAAATAATAGAAAGTGGTACTAAGTATATTGTTAGAACAGAGGAACGAAAAATAAATAAGACTAAAAAAAATCATCAATACCAAAATATAGTAGCTAAAAAGAATGCTGTTATAACTAAAATAAAAGCCTATCAAGGAGAAAAAGTTAAAGTTGTAAATGATTATGTAAAAAAAGGAGATGTAATAATTTCAGGCTATATTACACATCCAGATAATACACAAACTCCAACTATGGCTAAGGGAGTTGTTTACGGAGAAGTATGGTACAAAATTTCTCTTAACTATCCTTTTGTCTATCAAGAAGAAAAATTAACTGGTGCAACTAAAACAATTTATGTCCTCAACTTTTTAAATAAACGCCTATCTATTTTCGATTTTAAAAAATATAAATCATTCAAAAGTAAAGATAAAATATTACTATCAAACTCATTATCTAACATAAGCCTTATCAAAGAAAAACAATATGAATTAAAAGTAAAAGATGAAGTATATCCAGAAGACATAGCAATTACTAAGGCTAAGGATTATATAAAAACTAAATTAAAAAAAGATAATCCCAATATAAAAAAAATTAAAGACATAACTATAACCCACCAAGAAGAAAATGAGCAAACATTAGATTTAAGCTTATTTATAACTGCTATTGAGAATATAGGTGCGGTATCTAAAATAGATCCACAAGCCAATCAGAATATAACAAATAATAATTAAATCAACCAAAAATTATTAGACTAGTTTTCACTAAATTTCCCCAAACTAGCATGATAAAGCCTTGTTTTATCAATAATTTTATGCTAAACTAAAAAAAGGTGATAACTATGGAAGACATAATAAAAAAAATATACGACTATTCACTGGAAGAAATAATGGGTGAGCGTTTTGGTACATATTCAAAATATATAATTCAAGATAGAGCTATACCAGATGTTAGAGATGGCTTAAAACCAGTTCAAAGAAGAATTCTTTTCTCAATGTATAAGGAGAAAAATACTTTTGATAAACCATATAAAAAATCCGCCAGAGCAGTAGGAGATGTTATGGGTAAATACCATCCTCATGGAGATTCTTCTATTTACGAAGCAATTGTTAGAATGAGCCAAGACTGGAAAATGAAAGAACCATTTGTAGATATGCAAGGTAACAATGGTTCAATAGATGGAGACTCAGCCGCAGCTAGTCGTTACACAGAAGCTAGATTATCTAAAATAGCCGGTGTAATGTTAAAAGATATCGAAAAAGATACCGTAGCAATGGCTCCTAACTATGATGATACCCTATTAGAACCAACCGTTCTACCAGCAAAAATCCCTAATCTTTTAGTAAACGGAACAACAGGAATATCAGCAGGATATGCAACTAATATTCCACCACATAATCTAGAAGAAGTAATAGATGCAACTATTTATAGAATAGATAACCCTAATTCTCGATTAGAAACAATCATGAATTATATCAAAGGACCAGATTTTCCAACCGGTGCCATAATCGAAGGGCTAGACGGTATAAAATCAGCTTATGAAAAAGGAAAAGGTCGTATAATTATTAAATCAAAAGCTAAAATTGAAAAAAACAAAATAATTATTACAGAAATTCCATACGAAGTAAATAAAGCTAATTTAGTTAGAAAAATGGATGAAATTAGAATAGATAAAAAAATAGATGGTATAGCAGAAGTTAGAGATGAATCAGATAAAGATGGACTACAAATAACAGTTGATTTAAAGAAAGGTGCTAATGCTGAGAATATTTTAAATTATTTTTATAAAAATACAGAACTTCAAATATCTTATAATTTTAACATGGTCGTAATAGTAAACAGACGCCCAATGTTATTAGGAGTTCTAGGCATTCTAGATGCTTATATTGCTCACCAAAGAGAGGTAATAAAAAGAAGAACAGAATTTGATTTAGCTCATGCTAAAGCAAGATATCACATTGTTGAAGGACTAATCAAAGCTATATCCATATTAGACGAGGTAATTAAAGTCATAAGAGCTAGTAAAAATCGTGCAAGCTCTATTACCAATTTAGTAAAAGAATTTAAATTTACAGAAGAACAAGCAACAGCAATTGTAGATATGCGTCTATATAGACTATCAAATACGGACATCAAAGCTCTAGAAGAAGAACAAAAGAAATTAAAACAAACAATGCAACAGTTAGAGGAAATTTTAAGCGATGCTAAAAAATTAGACTCTGTCATCAAAGATGAATTAAGAGGAATAAAAAAAGAATACGGCACCCCAAGAAAATCAGAAATAAGAGAAGAAATAACTGAAATAAAAATAGATACAACTCTTACAATTCCTAAAGAAGATGTAGTAGTAGTAGTAACTAACGAAGGATATATTAAAAGAACATCTCAAAGAAGTTATGCCGCTTCTAATAAAGATGATATAACCTTAAAAGAAAAAGACTATATCATAGGAGTTTATAACATGAACACCCTAGATACACTTCTAATATTCACTAACTTAGGAAATTATTTATATATTCCAGTCCATGAAATTCCTGATTTAAAATGGAAAGATTTAGGTAAGCATATGAGTAATGTTATTAACGTAAATCCTGAAGAATACGTTGTAAATGCTATGCCAGTATATGATTGGAATGCTAATATTTATATAACTTCTTTCTCTAAAAAAGGAATGATTAAAAGAACAAAACTAAGTAACTTTAAAGTTCAAAGATATTCTAAATCTATCAATATGATGAATCTAAAGAAAGATGATAAAGTAATTGATGTAACTTACAGTACAGATACAAATGTTCTTATTGTAACCAAAAAAGGATATGGCTTATGGTACAATATAAACGAAGTAAATCCAGTAGGTGTCAAAGCTGCTGGTGTCAAAGCCATTAACTTAAGAGAGGATGAAGTTGTAAGTGGTATAATCTTCAATAAAGAAGATAATGACTTCATAACAATATTAACTGATAAAGGAACTGCTAAAAGAATGCGTTTTTCTGATATAGATATGGGTTCCAGAGGTAATCGTGGTTTAATGTTTATGAAAGAAATCAAATCAAATCCAAGTAAGGTAGTAAAAGTATACGTAACAAACCCTAAGAATAAAATAGTTGTTGTATCCAAAGATTATACTAAGGAAATAAAATTAACTGAAATTCCAATCATGGATAGATATAGCAATGGTTCTTATATAATTAAAGATAAAATAATAGATAGTTACCTAGAAAAGGAATTACTAACTAAAGATGATTTTGCAACTCTAGAATATATTGAAGATAAAAAACCAGAACAATCTCAATTAAATTTTGATATGCTAAATAAAGAGTCCTTAAAACAGGTAGATGATAAAATGGTAATTATCAACAATTTTTTAGATAACGTAGAAGGAAAATAATATCCTTCTTTTCTTAAAATTTTAATAAAAGAAAGGAAATTACAATGAAAAATATTTATGTTAAAGATATAATTTCAAAATTTAATGGTCAATTACTAACAGGAGATGCTAATACAATCCTAGAAAATTTCTCTAAAGATACTAGGATAATCAAAGAAAATGATACTTATCTTGGTATAAAAGGCGAAAAATTTGATGGTAATCTTTTTTATAAAGATGCCCTAGATAAAGGAGCAAAATGTTGTATTTTAGACAATATCGATCCTAGCTCTATTCCCGATAAATATAAAGATAAAACTATAATTAAAGTACCAAACACTATAGAATGCTTACAACAACTAGCAACTCTCAAAAGAAGTTACTATCAAATACCAGTAATAGCTATAACAGGATCAGTAGGTAAAACTAGTACCAAAGACATAATATACGAAGTCGTAAGCCAAAAATATAAAACTCTAAAAACAGAGGCTAATCTAAATAATCATATTGGTCTTCCCCTAACTATTCTTAAATTAAAAGATCATGAAGCTTTAGTAGTAGAAATGGGAATGAATCATTTAGGTGAAATATCTCTTCTAACTAAAATAGCCAAACCAACAATAGCTATCATAACAAATATTGGCACTGCTCATATCGGAAATTTAGGATCAAGAGAAAACATTCTAAAAGCCAAATTAGAAATAACAGAAACTCTAAGCCAAAGTAATACTCTAATTATAAATAATGATAATGATTTATTACAAAGTGTTGCAGATAAATTAAAAACCAAATATAATCTTGTAACCGTAGGTATTAAAAATAAAAGTACTTACAATGCTACCAATATTCAAGATAATATTTTCTCAAGCACCTTTCAAATTGGAAAAAATAGCCTAACTATAAATGTTGGCAGTCAAGCTTTCATCTATAATGCCCTAGTAGCATATGCTGTTGGACAAGAATTATCCATACCAACACTAGCAATTATTAAAGCTATCTCTAACTTTAAATTAAGTCATCATCGTCTAGAAAAAATCACCACTAAAAACAACTTAACAATTATTGATGATACATATAATGCTAATCTAGACTCTATGCTAAATGCTCTTGATTTATTAAAACAAGTAAAAAATAAAAGACGTGTAGCTATACTAGGAGATATTTTAGAATTAGGTGAATACTCAAAAAAAATACATTGCCAAATAGGCGAACATATCACTAATGATACTCTTGATTTATTAATAACTGTAGGTCAAAACTCCAAATATCTAGCAACTGAAGCTATAAAAAATGGTCTATCTTCCAATAAAGTTTATAGCTATCTAAATTATCAAGAAGTAATCGAAGCAATAGATAATCTTTTATTACCAAACGATCTAATTTTAATAAAAGCCTCTCATGGCATGAACTTAATAAAAATCGTAGATTATCTCCAAAAATGACTTTTCCACAAAACTGTGCAAAACTAAAAACACAAATTTGTAAACCAAACGTATAATTCTGTTTCCTTTTTCTAATCTTTGAGATATAATTATCATGGTGAGAATATGAAAGATAAATCCTCTATAATAATGACCATTACAACAATGGATGATATAAAAAAAATAAAAGCAAATAAGAATATTAAATATATAAATTTAGATTTAACTAAGCCTAACTTAGAAGTAATATACTATTTAGTAGAACATGGTCAAGGATACTCCTATTCTGATAAAGTTGGAGATAGTAGAGGATATATCTATGTCGATTATGAAATCTTTAAAAAATCAGAATTATTTATATTAGATATAATTAACAGCATACCACCTGATTTAAACAAATTAGAAATAGCTAAATATTTATATATAACAATTGGTAAAAATATAGGTTATGATATAAATATTCTTCCAGATAAAAATGAAACAGTTAATTTTCAAATCTTAAATACAATTAATAATATTTGGGGAAGTATAGATAAACACAAAGGAACCAATGTATCTCTAACAAAATTATATCTATATTTGTGTCGTCTACTAAATATTGATTGTCAACTAATATCAGTAGGCAAACTAGGATATCTAAAAGATACTATTACGATAAATGATAAAACCATAATTACAGATATAACACAAGAAATCCCATTTATTCAAGCATCTTTCCAAACTAGATATTTTCTAGGTCACAATGATGATCTTGAATTAGATAAAAAGATAAAATACATTAAAGATGATTATAGCGAAAAAAAAATTGAACAAGTTTTTAAAAATCTTAATTATAATGATGAAAATATCTTAAAAGAAATCTTAATAAACACCCAAAATATTATAAATGCAAATATCATAAAACCAATCGAATTAGGTATAATATATGATAAAATATTTACCAAATATTGTCCAAATTATGAAATAAATATTAATAATTTATTTATAAATAATAATAATCAAAAAAAGCATTTTATTCTAATTAGTTATAACAATAGGTATTATAGTTATAATTATATACGTAAAAGTTTTGTTGAAATAACTTATGATGAAATAGAAAAAAATATTGAAGATAATAAAATAGGAATTTATTTAAATGAAAGAATCCCTAATTTAAACCAAAAAGTAGTACTAAGCTAAAATCTCTAGTTCATACTTTACAAAAATAATTATCAAAAAGGAGTAGTTATGAATATAGAAAATTTAAATTCTAAACAAAAAGAAGCTGTTCTACATAAAGAAGGTCCAATGTTAGTTTTAGCTGGCGCTGGTTCTGGAAAAACCAAAGTCCTAACATCAAGAATCGCTAATTTGATTGAAACAGGAACATCACCTGCTAATATCTTAGCAATTACATTTACTAACAAAGCAGCTCGTGAAATGAAAGAAAGAGTAGCAAAATTAATATGCTTTGATGCTAATTACATCCAAATATCTACATTTCACTCTCTAGGACTTAAAATAATTAAAGAAAATTATGAATTTCTAGGATACGAAAGAAATTTTATCATTTTAGATAGCGATGATACTCTAACAATCATCAAAAAACTCATGAAGGATTTAAATATGAATCCTAAATATTATAATGCTCGTGAGTTAAGAAATAAAATAAGTTCTGCCAAAAATGAATTAATTGACCCTAGTCATTTTAGTAAAATAGAATTTGATAATAAAATAGTAACATTATATAAAAAATATCAAGAAAAATTAAAGCAAGGCAATTCAGTTGATTTTGATGATTTATTAATTTTACCAATAAAATTATTTAAAATCAGTCCGAATATTTTAAATAGCTATCAAGAAAGATATAAGTATATTTTAATAGATGAATATCAAGATACAAATGAAGCTCAATATATTTTTAGCAAAATGCTAGCAGACAAGTATAAAAATATCTTTGTTGTAGGAGATAACGATCAAGCTATTTATGCCTTTAGAGGGGCCAATTTCAAAAATATTCTAAATTTTGAACGTGATTATCCAACCTGCAAAACGATTCTTCTAGAAGAAAATTATCGCTCTACTAAAAATATCTTAAATGCTGCCAATTCAGTTATAAAACACAACAAACAAAGAAAAGATAAAAATTTATGGAGTAATAATGCTGAAGGAGAGAAAATACAGTATATAAAAACAGATGACGAAAAGGCTGAGGGTGAATTTGTCACTAGTAAAATCAAAAACTTAGTTAAAGAAAAGAATATCAGTTATGATGATATTGCTATTTTATATAGAACCAATGCCCAATCAAGAGCAATTGAAGAATCTATGTTAAAAGCAAATATTCCTTATAAAATAATAGGAAGTTTCTATTTCTACAATCGTAAAGAAATAAAAGACTTACTTTGCTATTTAAGACTAATTAACAATCCTAAAGATAATGTTAGTCTAAGTAGAGTAATTAACGTTCCCAAAAGAGGTATTGGTGATAAAACAGTCGGCAACATAACTGCCATAGCAGATGCTGAAAATATTTCAATGTTTGAAGCCATAACTTCAGGAAAAGAATTAGTATTTAAACAAATAATTCAAGATTTACAAAAATCATGTCAAAATTTATCCTTAACAGAAATGGTAGATGAAGTATTAGAAAAAAGTGGCATAAAAAAAGAATTAACTGATGAAAAAACACTAGAAAATGAAATAAGATTAGAAAACCTAGAAGAATTTAAATCAATAACTAAGAATTATGAAGAAGAATTTGGAGAAATTTCTCTAGATGATTTTCTAAATGAAATATCTCTTGTTTCTGATGTAACAGAACACACTGATGGCGCTAATAAAGTTAGTCTAATGACTGTTCACGCTGTCAAAGGTCTAGAATTTGATTATGTTTTTGTAATAGGAATGGAAGAAGGAATCTTTCCTCACTATAATTCCATCAATGAAGGAACAAATGAAGCTATTGAAGAAGAAAGAAGATTATGTTACGTTGCCATTACCAGAGCCAAAAAAGAATTATGGATCATTAACTCTAAAAGAAGAATGCTATATGGCCAAACCAAAAGTAATCCTCCAAGTAGATTTATTGATGAAATAGACCCTAAATATATAAATATTAAGAAAAAAACTACTTCTATTTTTCAGAAAGTTAGTAAGATTAACAAAAGATCTATGTTTACAAATAATAATACTAATTATGAAATAGGTGATAAAATTCGTCATGTAGACTATGGAGAAGGCGTCGTAGTAAATGTTGATAAATCATTAGTTACAATCGCATTTCCACACCCACTAGGCACAAAAAAATTTATGAAAAATCATCGCAGTTTAACTAAAATTGACAATTAACAAAAAGACAATATTCCATAATCATAAAAGATATATTATTAATTTGGAAAAACATATATAAAGATTGACATAATTTTATAAAAAGAGAAAATAAAATAAAATTCTCTTTTTTTTTTAATAAATTAATGATATAATCATGATAATAGGATAGTGATAATATGAATAATAATCTAAGCTTGATTAACAAAATAGGAAATAATTATAATCTAACCCCTGAACAATTTAATCTTTTAACTACTAAATATCTAAACGATCCCAGAGAAAAAGTAGTAATAGAAAAAGAGTTAACCAATCTTTGTGATTTTTATCGCTTTAAAAATAATTTGGCCCTAACAATAAATCGCACTCCCCCATTAAGAAGTGGCAAAAATTACTATGTAACAGCTTTTGATCACAATAGCCAATTCTATCTAGAGCAAGTAAGTATTGCTGTTACCAATCCTGAAACTTCTGAAGTTATTGTAGATAATAGTTTTAAAGGTTACCAAAAGCATACAGGAGTTGATGATATAGAAATAGCAATTTGCCAAATAGGTGCATCCCTAGGATTTGATGTCGTAGAAGAGTATCGGGTATATAACCAAAATAAACAAAAAGACTCAATTGTTATAAAAGACATTGTCAATGAAGATGAATTCTATGACGTAGAAGATTTACGAAAAAGATTTACCAAATTAATCAATTCGGGCAAATTTAAAAAGGAACCATGGTTAGAAAAATGTGAAAGCCTAAAAGTTGCTAATAGTAAAGAAGATTATAAAACGGCTATTGACTATGGATTAAATGTCTTAAAAAGTCTTCCAAGTATGTTAGAGGATGATTATCAAAAAATAGAAGAAAAATACTTTGAAATGCTTCTATTTGATAGCTTAATTACTCAAAGTGAAAGAAATTTTAAAGATTATGGCATTTTATGCGATAAAGAAACAAAAAGATATAGCTTTGCTCCATTATTTGATAATGTTTATCCATCAATCTTAAAAAATAATGATGTTTTTTCCTTTAATGGAATTGTCTGCAATCGCTACGAATTAATAGAATGTCTATGTTATAATTATTACGATAAAATTCAAAATAAGCTAAATTTTCTTTTAAGTAATTATAAAAAAATATTAGTAACTTCTTCCAATATCTTAAAATACAATGTTGATATAAATATATATAATATGCTTATGAATAATATAATAACTAATTTAAATTATTTTGATAAAGTTCTAAAAGAAAAAGCTATTGTAGATAGAAATAAAACTAGTGCTGGTTATGCAGATATCTTCCACATAATCCTAGCTCTAGGAATTATAGTAGCATTCTCCGTTGTAATAGCTTATTTACTATATTCTATAAAGTAAGGGAATTTGTAAAAAACATACAAAATCCCTTTTTATTTTCAAACCTATGATGTATAATATTACTAAGTCGGGTGATAACAATGAAATTAACAAAAGAAGATATAAAAAAAATATCAAGTATAAAACAAGAACCAACTTGGATGCTAGAATATAGATTAAAATCATATGAAGCTTTTAAAAATTCTCCTAACCCTAATTTTGGACCCAAAATAGATATAGATTATGATTCTATAAATTATTATAAACAAAGAGAAGAAGAATTAACCAATGATTGGAATAATATCTCTGATGAAGTAAGAGATGTATTTGACAATTTAGGTGTAATAGATGCTGAAAAACAATACTTAGATGGAATAGGAGCTCAATATGACAGTGAAGTAATTTATCATAATATGATAAAAGAGCTAGAAGAAAAAAATGTCATCTTTCTAGATACTGATAGCGCCCTAAAAAAACATCCTGAGATCTTTAAAAAATATTTTTCTAAATTGGTAAAATATGATGAAAATAAATTTACAGCCCTAAATGGTGCCGTTTGGAGTGGAGGAACTTTCATTTATATCCCACCACATACTAAATTAGATAGACCATTACAAAGTTATTTTAGAATAAACAGCAAAAACATGGGTCAATTTGAAAGAACTTTAATAATTGTTGATGAAGATAGTGAATTACATTACATAGAAGGATGTACCGCTCCTACTTATACAGAAGACGCTCTTCACGCTGCTGTTGTAGAAATCTATGTTGAAAAAAATGCTAAATGTCGCTATACAACAATTCAAAATTGGTCAAGTGATGTTTATAATCTTGTAACCAAAAGGGCTATAGTTGAAGAAAATGGCCTAATGGAATGGATAGATGGTAACGTTGGCTCTAAAACAAATATGAAATATCCAGCCTGTATTTTAAATGGCCCTTATGCTAGAGGAACATGTATAACTGTTGCCGGTGCTGGAGCAAATCAAATTCAAGATACTGGCGCAAAAATGATTCATTTATCTCCTCATACCAAAAGTAATATAGTCTCTAAATCTCTTGCATCAAATGGTGGAAATGCTACATATCGTGGAAAAGTATTCATCTCCCAAAGAGCTACCAACTCATTAGCTAGCGTAAAATGTGATACTATCTTACTTGATAAAGAATCTAAAAGTGATACAATTCCTACAAATATAGTAGCTAATTCATCATCTATATTAGAGCACGAAGCAACAGTTAGTAAAATCAGTGAAGACAAATTATTCTATCTAATGTCTAGAGGCTTGTCAGAAGAAGCGGCCAAAGAATTAATAATTTTAGGTTTTGTTAATGAATTCAGAGAGGAATTACCAATGGAGTATGCTGTTGAATTAAATAGATTACTACAAATAAACATAGGAGGTGCCTAATTGAAAAAAATCCTCATCATAATTCTAATAATATTATTAGCATCAGGGGGTTATTATTACTATAATAATATATATTTAAAAAATCAAAAACCAACAATAGAAGTAGAAAAAAATACAGCAACAATCACTAAATATTACATCTATGGAACTCATCTAAATATAATTGGAAATATCAAAAAAATAGATGCCAATTTTAAAGATGTAGACTTAGTATTTTGGAATGAAAAAACAGGCAAAACTATAAAACAAAAACTAAATTATACTAAAAATGTCAATAACTTAAATTTTAATTTATCAGATGAAATAAATGATGGCTTATTTTTAGATAAAATTTCCGAAGGAACATATAGAACTTATTTAAGATTTACTTATAAGGACAAAAAAACAACAACTACCAAATACTATGCTCTAACTAATAAAACAGACTACAAATCTACCAAATATTATACACTTTCTAATAAAAATAATAAAATAAACATTACAACTAAAGAACAAACACTAACCCTTAAAGTTACTAAAAATAAAGACAAAACATATGATGTTATTTTAGACCCACAAGCTGGTGGTAGTGATAAAGGAAATAGTGGAAATGGTCACTATGAAAAAGACATAACTATGGATATGGCTACTAAAGTAAAAGAAAAATTAGAAGCCAAAAAAATTAAGGTTAAATTAACAAGAGAGGCCAATCTTTCTGATTCTGATTACGTTGATGAATATAATGAAGGAGGAAGAGCTGTAATTTCTCATGAATTAAATAGTAAATACTTATTTTCCTTTCAAACTACTAGAAGTTCTAACGCTCAAACTAATGGCTTTAGCATCTATACAGCTGTAGGTATAAATTATGATTTTGCCGCTAAAATGGTAGAAAATATAATTAATAAGACAAATTTAAAAACTTCAACAACAACTTATCAAAGAGTTGACTATGGAATTTATAGCCATAACTTTACTGAAAGTGAAATAAAAGAAAATATGACTTATTATGAAAATAAAGGTTACAAGCCATATAATGTAACAACAGATTCTAATTATCTATATATGATTCGTGAAACTGGAGGAATAATAACAGGAGCTTATATTGATGATAGTAATCCAGATAAAGTAGGCGTCAATCCATATTATAAAAGCAATATTGGTACAGAATCTTATGTCATAAGTCTAGGATATTTAACTAATCAAACTGACATAACTGCAATGACAACTAACATAGACGCATATGCCTCTGCTATTGCTGATAGTATAATTAAAGAACTAAAATATTAAAAAAGATTTTTACCATACAAAGTAAAAATCTTTTTTATCATCTAATAGCAGTAGGCTTTAAAAACCAAAATATTTCTATATTTCTAAGTATCATAAATAGAATAGCTAAACAACATACAATAATTAGAGTGGTATTATTAATTTTAAAATATTTTTTTCTAATTATATAGCAAATAAGTACATAAATGCCATAGATAATTACCAAGATAAACAAAATAAATAAAAAAGGATTATATCTAAATGCTTGATAGAAATCTAATCTAAATAAAGCTAAAATCATTCTTGTACCACCACATCCAGCACAATAAATATTAAAAAATTTTCTCCAAGGGCATTTATACCCTGTGATATACATGGTAAAAAAAATAATTATTGATATGATGCCATATTCAACTACCCTCACTTTTCGCCAAGAATTATGCATTAGAAATCCAACTATCAATATTATTTATAATTGCATTATTGTGAATAATTATATTACCTAAAAAATAGAATAATCCTAAAGCTCCAGCAGCAATACCAGCAATTACAATAACCTTATTTTTATCACTAAGCTTTCCATTATTAATATTTTGAAGATTAACAAGTGAAACAATCAATCCTATAATACTAAAAAAAGTACAAAATAATAAACCTAAAAAAGAAAGAGCTAGTCCCGATATAGCCTTATCATCATAATTAGCAATAATATTACCTCTTGTATTATTGGCTATTTTATATCCACAATGTGGACAATAAATATCATTTGCATTAACTCTATTACCACAATTTTTACAAAAATTAGCCATACATTCCTCCTAACTATTTTAAGTTTATCATATCATTAAAACTAATTCAACAAAAAGAAAGGATTATTTTTTTCCTTTCTTAGCATCTTTCTTTTTATTATCATCTTTCTTGTTAGAAGTTTTATTAGGAGCTTGGGCTAAAAAAGTAACCTTTTCTGCAACAATTTCAGTCCTTTTCTTCTTTGTTCCATCATCATTTTGTATAACTCTTGTCTGAATTCTACCCTTAACACCAAGCATATCTCCCGTTTGACAATATTCACTAGTATTTTCCGCAACATTTGTCCAAAGTGTACAATCTAAAAAATCAGTATCATATTCGCCATCCATGTTTTTATAATTTCTAGGAACAGCCAAAGTAATTCTACTAATTTTTTTACCAGTTTCAGTAACCTTTAACTCAGGAGTCTTTACTAATCTTCCAACCAAAACAACTTGGTTTAACATATACTTCCCTCCTTTCGTTTAGCAATATATCACTAATTCGGATTATAACCAATTAACCAAACTAAAAAATCTTAAGCAAATTATAATTAATAAAAATTCGCATTATTATAAGCCTTCTAAAAAAATAAATAGTTAAATAAATAATTAAGCATCTCATCCGATAATTAACTATCAAAAAAATCCAAAAAACAATTATTGTAAAATTGTCACTTGACAAAAATTTTACACATTCTTCCTGATAAAACAAATAATTATAAAAAAACAAAAAAAATAACAACCTTAATTGTCAAACAAAATATATTATGCTAGACTATAAATAGATGGGTGGTAATAACATGAAGATATTTAAAAAAAATAAAAAAAATTTAACTGAACAAGAATATAAAAAAATTGAAAAATCAAAGAATATTATCAAAGAACAAAAAAATAAAATAAAACAAGAAAAAGAAAAAATCCAAGAAGAGAAGTACCATAAGTTTTGTCAAACAAAAATGGGCAAATTCCTTAATAAATTATTTTTAATAGATGATAAAAAAGCGTATCAAGATATAAAAAAACAGGTATTTTCAATAATTTATTATGAAGTACTAGGAGCCATATTATGTCTATTAGTCCTATTTGCACTAACAGGTGGCAAAAATTACTTTAAACTTTATTATGAACTGAATAAATTAGTTGACACATATGATGCTATAACTAAAGAATACTATGGCTCAATAGATAAGAAAAAATTAGTTGATAATGCTATTTCAACAATGGTTGGTAGCGTTGATGATACTTTTACAAATTATAATAATAAAACCTCAACTAATAACTTTATGGAACAAGTAACGGGCACTTATGAAGGAATAGGAGCAACAATTACTACAGATGATAAAGATAACAAAATAATAGCCGAAGTTTTTGATAATAGCCCTGCTAAAAAAGCTGGCTTAAAAGTTAAGGACATAGTCCTAAAAGTAGATGGCAAAGATTATACTAAGAAAGAAACATCAGATATTGCTAATTACATAAAAACAAGCAAAAATCATCAAGTAAAATTAACTATCCTAAGGGATAATAAAGAAAAAACAATAACTATAATCAGACAAAAAATAAAAACTCCAACTGTATCAGGAAAAGTTTTCCAACAAGAAGACAAAAAAATAGGTTATATATACATATCAACCTTTACATCTGTAACAACAGAACAATTTAAGAAACAATTAACCAAACTAGAAAAAAAACAAATAGATGGGTTAATAATAGATGTTCGAAACAACAGTGGTGGCTATTTAAGCACTGTAACAGATATTTCTAATTTATTCTTAAAAAAAGGCCAAACAATCTATCAATTATCTGATAAAACAGGAACCATCAAAATAAAAGATGATACTAAAGAACGAAGAACTTACCCAATAGCAGTCTTAATCAACCACTCCAGTGCCTCAGCATCCGAAATATTATCCTCAGCAATAAAAGAAAGTTATGGTGGACATGTTGTTGGTACAAACAGTTATGGAAAAGGCACAGTACAAAAAACAAAAACTTTAAAAGATGGCAGTATGATTAAATATACCATTCAAAAATGGCTAACTCCTAAAGGAAATTGGATTAACGAAAGAGGAGTAACACCAACTGAAAAAGTTGAACTAGACCAAAATAAAGACGAAGACAATCAATTAGCCAAAGCTAAAGAAGTAATTATAAAAGACTTAAAAAAGTAAATTATCATAAATAATTAAGAACTTTTTTAAGCTTTTTTTGTTAATCAATAGTAAAAATAATTCCTAAGAGCCAAATAATAGGTAAAAATTTCCAAAAAAGTGCTATAATATATTTAAACATATTGGAAGGAGTGAAAAATAATATGTTAAGATTTATTATATGCGAAGATAATGCAGACTTTAGAGAAAGATTATCAACCATTATAAATAAAGTTATGATGCCCTATAATTTTGAATACAAAATAAATAAATTCGGAGAATATAATAAAGAAGTAGAAGAATTAATTATTAGAAAAAATGAACAAAAGGTATATGTATTAGATATTGAATTACCAAATATATCAGGATTAGAAATAGCTTCAAGTGTAAGGGCAGAAGATTTAGATAGTCCCATAATTTTTATAACCTCACATCCAGAATGCCAAAATGATATATTTTATTCGAGATTACTAGCAATAGACTATATTAATAAGGATAGACTATGGGCTGATAGATTTGAAAAAACAATAATATATACTGTAAAAAATATAAATAAAAGGAGAATATTATCATTTGATTTCAACTATAACTCATATCGTCTTCCAATTGACCAAATATTATATGTAGAAAAAGTTCAAGATAATCAAAAATGTATCTTAACAATGGAAGATGGAAAAAAGTATGAAATAATGACTAGTTTAGGAGATATAAAAAAGAAACTAGGTCCAAGCTTTTTTCAATCCCATAAATCTTGTTTAGTTAATGTAGAACAAATAAAAAAAGTAAATTATGCTGATAATACAATAACTTTCCAAAACAACGAAAGCGTCTATTTATTATCTAACAGAAATAAGAAAGGATTAAGAGAATATGTGGGAAGTTACTAGTGCAATAATATGTGGCATAATTACAACATTAGAAGTAATTATCTTTGGAAAAGTCGCTTTGGAAGAAGAAATACAAATTCCAAAGAAAAAATTTATAATCATTTCTCTTGGAATATCATTAATTTTTGGGATTATATCACTATTATTTTACAATATTAGTAAAACTTTAATCATAATAATTTTAGATATTATATTTTATAAATATGTCTTTAAAATAACAATCAAAAAATCAATTTTTTTAACATTATTGTATATAGTTTTGCTAGTTGCCTCAGATTTAATAGATATAATGTTTATGACAAGAATAATTAATATAAGTATTAAAGAATTTTATACAACATATACAGGTAGTATAATTGCAAATCTAAAAATATTAGTAATCTTTTGTGCATTAATATTTTTAGTAAAAACGCCGTTGAGAAAGTTAATTAACAATAAAATAACATTGAATACAAAAATAGTTGTTTTTTCTATTTTGACCATTATATGTGTATTAATGCTATTTTATACACTAGGAAAGGAAATTAAGTTTAACAATAATATTCTTATTTATTTAGTTGCTATAGTAGTTTTACTAATAGTATTATTTAGCTTAATAAAGCAAACAATTGAAAATAGAAATCTAACAGAAAAATATGAGAAAATATTAGAATTCATGACTTCATACGAAAAAGAAATAGAGAATCAAAGAATACTAAGACATGAAACTAAAAATGAATTTCTTACTATTAGAGGTAAAATACATGATAAAGTAAAAGAAAGTAAGATACTTGCTTATATAGATGAGATATTGAAAGAAAAAATAGAAGTAAAACAAGAAGAATATGCTAAATTTGGATATTTACCTGCTAATGGTATAAAAGGATTATGTTATTTAAAAACTCAAGAAGCTCAAGATAAAGGCTTAAATACAAATATTAATATTTCTAAAAGAATAGAAAACTCTAATATTTATAAATTAAATATCAAAGAACAAAGTGATTTAGGTAAAATATTAGGTGTATTTCTAGATAATGCTATAGAAGCATCACTAACATCTAAAGATAAAGAATTTGGAATAGAAGCTTATTTAAATTTAAAAAAGGAATGTCAAATAATAATAAGTAATACATATGATACCAAAATAGATACCACTAAAATAGGTAAGAAAAGATTCTCAACTAAAGGTGCGAATCGAGGACATGGATTGTTATTAGTAAATCATATTGTTGCTAATAATAAAATATTTGAAGTAAAAACAAACATAACACAAGGCTTATATATCCAAACTCTGACTATTAAAAATAAATAAAAAACATTCACTAATATAACTTGGTGGATGTTTTTCTCTCTCAAAGTAAAAGACTATCAATATTGCATTGATAGTCATCAGAGTGTTGACAAAGTTCAATACTCTTTTCTTTTTTTCTAAAGTATTGTATAATTACTTTGTAAGGTTGCTTATT
>CAKOYV010000018.1 GCA_934131005.1 uncultured Bacilli bacterium
AATATTGAAAAGTTTTATAAAAATTTTATTCATAAGAAAACCCTTAGAAAAAATCTAGGGTTTGTCTACACTCTGAAGACTATCAATATTGCATTGATAGTCATATATAACGTTTAAAAGCAAGTATGCGTTTTATTACTTTTCTATTAGGCATTTTGGCATTTTTGGTTCATCAACAATTAAAACCAAGCATGCTTGTGTACCACAATTTGCAGCACTAAATCCAATAGATGCTAATAAGTTTGCTATAAAACCCATACTAATCACTCCTTTACTTATAGATTTTTATGTTTAAATTTAATTAAACACCGCTATTATATAATTTATAATTATTATAGGGTAAGTTAAAAGTCTTATAAGTAATAGGTAATATCATGATACAAGCTTCAATCATACCCAATAACAAACAATTAACAATGAAATAATCTTTAATCAAAATAATTAATATTGTATAGATTATACCAAAGATAAAACTCAACATTTTAAATCTTTTTCTCTTTTTCAAGTTAATAATAGGTCTTTTATGCGTATCAGCAGGTGCATATAATAATAAACATATATTACAACTAACAGATAAAACTATCATTAACCAATAAGGTAATATTAAATATTTACATATTAAGGCTCCACCAATGAAGCAAATTAAAGATGAAATCAAACAATATATACTCTTAGTAGCATGCAGTCCAAAAGCTTGCGACCTAATAATGTTATAGCAAACCAGTAACATAAGTACTTCTTTTAAAATACCTAATGCTAAAGCTATACCAATAATAACTACCATTTTAGTAATGGTCATATACAAACCTTCTAAACCATAAGTAATTATTTCAATTTCTTCCTTAGTATATTTTTTGTGTTTTTTAATTAAATCAATAGATGAATTTAAAAATTTTCTTTTCATATTTATATCACCTATGACAAAATTATAAAATTTTTTTACGAAAAATATCGAATAATTAACTTAAAAAAAATATTTTTTCTTTAATTCTATTAATAATTAACTATTAAATAACATCTTTTATCGTTTACGAAGTGTATATACTTTTTTTATTATTTATAAATATTTTCTTGTTATAAAAAAAAATATATGATATAATACATCTATGATAGGAGGAGAATAAATATGGGGAACAATAGAACTATAACTTTAATTGATGGTTACAGAGAAGTTGGAGAAGTTGAATTGATTTGTGCATTTAAAATACCAGATTTTAAAGGAAAATATATAATTTATAGTCGCAATGAAAAAGATAGAGACGGCAATACAATTATATATTCTGGTAAAGTAATAACAATAGACAACAAACAATTTATTGAAAATGTACATGAAGGTCATGAATGGACTGAATTAAAAAATATAATGAAATCCATGGCAAAATACAGTTTAGAAGGTGAAAACTATGTATAATAATGCTAATAGATTAAGAAATATTGAACTCCCTGAAAATTTATTTTCTAATTTAGGTGAAACAAGAAAATTCAAATCTCCAATTGAAAAAAAAGATGAGGATTTAAAAAAATATAACATTGATCCAGATTTAAAGTTAACTAATTATTCTAATCGCAAAGATTATAGAAATAGAATAAATAAAATGCATGAAGGAATGAAAAACATAACACCAATAGATGGTGAAATAGATGATGTTTTATACTTTAATAATTATATAGAAAAAGGTATTGTTGTAAAACCAAAAGTATCATCATTAAAACAATTTTGGACTGAATATCGTTTAATAGATAACGAAAAAGGTATAAATAACAAAATGAAATCACCACTAAAGTTAAAAGGAGAGAAATTAACTAATTTTGATGAACTATTTGAAGCTTTATCACTTAGAGTAACAGAAATAAATAAATATATAGATGAATTAAAAGAAATGCGCTTAAGTATCAATAAAACAAGTGATAAATTAGAAGAAGATAAAGAAAAGTTAAAACAAGAAAAAAAGGATTTTTTAAATTTTAAAAAGGAACAAGAAAATAAGATAAATCAAGAAAAAGAAACTTTAAAAGTAAATTATGATAGACTTCAAACTATAATTGATGATTTAGATAAAAAATTAAATGAAATAGAAAGTTAATAAGCTAAAGTTCCCAAGAGCTTTAGCTTATTTTAAGAAAGGTAGATAATAAACATGGAAAATAAAGAATTGAAAAAAATAGATGCCTATTGGCGTGCTGCTAATTATCTATCAGCATGTCAATTATACTTATTAGATAATCCACTTTTAAGAAGAAAACTATCACTAAGAGATATTAAGCCTAAAATAGTAGGACATTGGGGTACAACACCAGGTCAAAATTTTATTTATGCTCATTTAAATAGAGTAATAAAAAAGTATGATTTAAATATGATTTATATATCAGGACCAGGCCATGGTGGTCAAGCAGTAGTATCTAATACTTATCTAGAAGGAACCTATAGCGAAGTTTATCCAAATATAACTGAAGATGAGATTGGATTGAAAAAATTATTTAAGCAATTTTCCTTCCCTGGAGGAATATCTTCGCATGTAGCCCCCGAAACACCAGGTTCCATCAATGAAGGTGGTGAATTAGGATATAGTCTTGCTCATGCTTATGGAGCAGTTCTTGATAATCCAGATTTAATAGCAGCATGTGTAATAGGGGATGGAGAATTGGAAACAGGTCCATTGCAAGCATCTTTGCAAATAAATAAAATAATTAATCCCAAAACAGATGGAGCAGTCCTACCAATACTTCATTTAAATGGTTATAAAATATCTAATCCAACTGTTTTTTCAAGAATAACTGATATGGAATTAGATGATTATTTTCGTGGAAGTGGCTATTTACCATTTTATGTAGAAGGTAATGATCCTAAATATATGCATCAAAGAATGGTTGAAGTATTAGATGAAGTAGTTGAAAAAATTCAAGATATAAAATATAAAAAATCAAGTAAACGCCCAAGATGGCCTATTATTATCTTACGTTCTCCAAAAGGATGGACTGGCCCTAAAGAAGTAGAGGGACATGAAATAGAAGGAACATTCCGTTCACATCAAGTGCCTATAAATATTAATGAACATCCCGAAGAATTACCTTTGTTGGAAGAATGGTTAAAAAGTTATCATCCTGAAGAATTGTTTGACAAAAATGGTAAATTAATTAAAGAATTAAAAGAATTAGCTCCTGTTGGTGATAAAAGAATGGGTGCAAATCCTTATGCTAATGGTGGAAAACTATTAAAAGAATTAAATCTACCAGATTTTAGAGATTATGGTATAAAAACTTCTCATGGTGAAGCTATCGCCCAAGATATGATGGAATTAGGTAATTATATAAGAGATATAATCAAATTAAATAAAGATAAACATAATTTCCGTATTTTTGCTCCAGATGAAACATTATCTAATAGATTAAATTATGTCTTTGAAGCTACTAATCGTAAATGGAATGCTAAAAAATTAGAAAACGATGAGTATTTAGCAAATGATGGTGTAGTAATAGATTCAATCTTATCAGAGCATGTTTGTCAAGGATTATTAGAAGGATATCTACTAACAGGTCGTCATGGATTTTTTACAAGTTATGAAGCCTTTATTAGAATTATAGATTCAATGGCCAGTCAACATGCAAAATGGCTAAAAGTATCAAAACAATTACCATGGCGTGCTAAAATTTCTTCCCTAAATTATATTTTAACATCACATGTTTGGCAGCAAGATCATAATGGTTATACTCATCAAGATCCAGGCTTTTTAAACCATTTAGTAACTAAAAAAGCTGATATTGTTAGAGTATATCTTCCTCCAGATACTAATTGTTTATTGTCATGTTTTAACCATTGTATAAAAAGTAAAGATTACATAAATGTTATGGTTGCTTCAAAACATCCTCGTCCACAATGGCTAAGTATGGAAGAAGCTGTAATTCATTGTACACAAGGTATAGGTATTTGGAAATGGGCTAGTAACGATCAAGGAGAGGAACCAGATCTTGTAATGGCCTGTTGCGGAGATACACCAACATTAGAAATACTAGCAGCAACTTCAATTATTAGAAAATATTTTGAAGAAATAAAAATAAGAGTTGTTAATGTAGTTGACTTAATGAGATTACAATCTGAATATGAGCATCCTCATGGCTTAAGTGATGCAGATTACGATGCCATATTTACCAAGGACAAACCAATAATTTTTGCTTTCCATGGTTATCCCAATCTTATTCATCAACTAACATACAAGAGACATAATCAAGATTTACATGTTCATGGATATAAAGAAGAAGGAACAATTACAACACCATTTGATATGCGAGTTCAAAATGGATTAGATAGATATCATTTAGTCTTATCAGCGCTAAAACGTTTACCACAACTTGGAAATAGAAGTGCTATGTTAAATCAACTTTGCCAAGATAAACTAGTAATGCATAAACAATATATTGAAGAATTTGGTAAAGATATGCCTGAAGTATCAAATTGGAGTTGGAAAGACAATTAATCCTTCTAATTGTCTTTTTTGCTAATGCGTCTAAGTTATAAAAACAAAGAAATTACTGTAACAACAACTAGCAATAAACAAATAATGCGCTATAAATTTCCCAAGTTATATTATGCTATAGTTATAAATAATTGTAATCGTTATAGCTCAATAGTATCAAAACAACGTGTAGATGTAGTCATGGTTGATGACAAATTAACTATCTTATCCATAAAAAAAGATATGCATGAAAATACTGTGTTTGAAACTAAAAAAGCCACAAAGACAATAATTTTGCCATTAAATTATTATGATAATTTAGAAATTAATACAAAATTTGATATAATAACACAAAAAAAAGGAAGTGATACATTTGCAACAAAAGATAAAACAAAATAAACAATATATAATAATTTTATTGCTAGTATTATTAATTATAAGTATAACTTGTGGTGTTGTAACTAATAAAGAATTATTTATTGATAATTTAGCTTATAAAATATTAGTAGAAAAATTAAGGTGTCCCTTATTAACTAAAATTATGAAAATTATAACCGCTCTAAGTAATACAGGAGTAATCATTCTAATAGCAACCTTTATTACCTTAGCACTTTATCAAAAAAATAAAAAAGTAGCTTTAACAATTCCAACTAACTTAGCTCTAGTAGCCATTCTTAATCAAATATTAAAATTCATTTTTCACAGACCAAGACCAACAGGTTATAGACTATTGGAAATAGGTGGTTATAGCTTTCCAAGTGGTCATGCGATGGCTAGTATGGCCTTTTATGGCTTTCTAATATATCTTGCTCATAAATTTATAAAAAATAATACTATCAAAAAATTAATAATTATTCTAAATATATTAATTATTATCTTAATAGGAATAAGTAGAATATATTTAGGAGTCCATTACTGTAGTGATGTTTTAGTGGGTTATTCAATATCAATTATCTATCTAATGCTCTATATAAAAGTTCTAAAAAAGCAAAAAATTATCAAATAATCCCTTAAAATCCCACAATTGTTTTATAATTTTTTGAAACTTTTAACATAAAATGAAGAAGAAAGAAGGAGAAGTATATGGAAAAAAATGAAAATAACACCCAAGAAGAAGAAAAAATAAAATTAAAAAAAAGATTAAGACAAATAAAGCAAGAAGAAAAATTAAAAAG
Source organism: uncultured Bacilli bacterium (assembly GCA_934131005.1). Classification (GTDB taxonomy): domain Bacteria; phylum Bacillota_I; class Bacilli_A; order RF39; family UBA660; genus RUG11198. The sequence goes on from CAKOYV010000018.1 coordinate 5,627, forward strand.
AGATGAAAAAATAAAAGGAAGATTATTACACTTAAAGAAAGCATGCACAGAAAAAATAATCCCAACTTCTACTTATGAGTCTAAAACTAATTTTACAACTACTAATAATAACAATTGTAAACCAAAAAACACCTTAAATCCTTTAATATTAATAATTACTTTAGTATTAGTAGCAGTAATAGGTGGTTTATGTGGAGCTTTTATTGTAACTAAAATGACAACTACAACAAGTTCTAATGGAGTAACAACAAGTAGTGTAAAATTAAGTGAAACTAATAGTATTTCCTCATCAGTAGATAAAGTATATGATACTGTAGTTGTAGTAGAGGGCTACTCCAAAAAAGAATTATCATCAACAGGTACAGGTTTTGTTTATAAAAAATCAAATGGCAAAGCTTATATTATGACTAATCATCATGTTATATCTGATTGTGATAAAGTAAAAGTTTTATTTACTAACGGTGATGAGTTAGAAACCAAATTAGTTGGAAGTGACACTTATTCCGATATAGCTGTTTTAAGTGTAAAAGATTCAAGTAAAATAAAAGCTGCAACTATGGGAGCAAGTGAAAAATCAAAGGTAGGAGACACAATCTTTACTGTCGGTTCTCCTGAAGGAGCTGATTATGCCGGAACAGTAACTAAAGGAATTTTATCAGGAAAAGATAGATTAGTAGCAGTAGCACTATCAAACAGTGAAACTTCTGATTATTATATGAATGTTTTACAAACAGATGCTGCTATCAATCCAGGAAACAGTGGGGGACCAATTTGTAACACTAATGGTGAAGTAATAGGAATAACTAATATGAAATTAGTAGATGACTCGGTAGAAGGAATGGGCTTTGCTATTCCAATCGAAGAAGCTCTAGATTTTGCATCTAAACTAGAAAAAGATGGTAAAATATCAAGACCTTACGTTGGAATTAGTATGCTAGATTTAAGTAATAGCTATTACTTATGGCAAGCTGGAATAAGTCTACCAGATAATGTCAAATCAGGAATTGCTGTATATGGCGTTGAATCTAATTCTCCAGCCGAAAAAGCTGGTTTAAAGAAAGGCGACATCATTACAAAATTAGGAGACAATAAGACAGAAAGTTTAGCAGAATTTAGATATCAATTATATAAATTATCACCAAATGATAAAGTTAAAGTAACTTATATAAGAGACAATAAAGAGCAAACTACAACAATAACTTTAGGTAAAAATAAATAAAAAAATAAGTCTATAAAGTAAACACAAACGGCACTTTATAGGCTTTTTATTATTTGCATATCGATTCAATTAACAATAATTACCATTCAACCATCCCGAACATAGAAGTACAAATATTAAATAAAACAAACACATCAAAAATCGTAGGAAAAATATCATTAACGTAGTATAATATAAAAAGTAGGAGTGGTAGTATGATTAATCGAAAACAATTAAAAAAAGATGCCAGAAATAATATCAAGCATCATTATTTTAGGAATATAATTCTCACGTTCATCTGTTCAGTCCTTTTAGCCGGAGGTTTTAACTACACAACTAGAAATATTATCAGTATTGATGTAACTGATGCTAAAGTAAATAAAATACTAAATAACAAAAACCTAACCAGTAGTGAAATAATAGATGAATTATTAGAAAAAACAACCACTGAGAAAAAAATAGAAGCTGACATCAAAACAAAATATACTAAGGGCGTTATATCATATCTTTTAAACGAAACAATAAGTTCTAGGTCAATTGTTTTTACAATCCTAAATAACATAAATAAATTATTATTTGCTGATAAGATAGGTACCAATATCATCATAATTACCAGTAGTATTCTCTTAACAATTATAAGTATTTTATTTATAAACGCTATTGAAGTCGGTAAAAATAGATATTTCTTAGAAGAAAGAAGATATTATGATACTAAAATAGATAAATTATTATTTCCCTATAAAATAAAGAAAACTTTTCATATAGCTTATATTCTCTTCTTAAAATCTGTCTACCAATTTCTTTGGTCTCTAACCATAATAGGAGGAATAATAAAATATTATGAATATAAAATGATTCCATATCTTTTAGCCGAAAATCCCAAATTAACCAAAAAAGAAGCTTTTAAACTATCCAAAGAATTATCTCAAAATCATAAATTACAACTATTTTATTTAGATATCTCTATGTTAGGCTGGTATCTTTTAAAAATATGCACTTTTAATTTAAGCGGAATTTTCTATTCAGACGCTTATAAAGAATCTCTTTATGCAGAAGTGTACATGAATCTAAGAAAAAATAGTTCTTCTCAACTATTAAACGATAGTTACTTAGACATACCTACTGCCGCTGAAACAGCGTATCCTGAGGAAAAATTTAGCATTGCTATTAGTAAAAGTAGAAAATGGCTAAATGTTGATTATGCCAAAGACTATTCAACAACATACATTCTCTTATTCTTCACCTTCTCAATAATAGGTTGGTTATGGGAAGTATTATTACATCTTATAAACCAAGGAGAATTTGTAAATCGTGGCACTATGTATGGACCATGGTTACCAATTTATGGCTTTGGTGGAGTAGCCATCTTAATTCTCTTAAAAAAATTTCGTGATAAACCTTTCCAATTATTTATATCAGCTTTTATTTTATGTGGAATTGTTGAATACGGAACAGCTTGGTACTTAGAAACTTTTAAACACCTAAAATATTGGGATTACACAGGATATTTTTTCAACATTCAAGGTAGAGTATGTCTAGAAGGTTTAATAGTATTCGGCTTAGGCGGATGTGGATTTACTTACATAGTAGCACCAATTTTAGATAATCTTTATCAAAAAATATCCCCATCTATCACTAAGAAAGTAGCTAGTATCTTATTAATTTTATTTATAGCAGATTTCATCTATGCTACTATAACTCCCAATACAGGTGAAGGAATTTCTAAAAGTTTATCGCTAAATATTATTTCAAACAACAAGATTCAAGATATCTAAAACTTGAATCTTTTTTTTAATTGTTATAGTTTTAAGGTAACAAAATTAACAAAAATACCACAAAAATGTAAAAAATCAACCTAAAAATAGACCTAATCTGTAAAATTACCAATTTTTACCTTTTTAGAACTATCTATCTATGATATAATATATTTCCCAACATAGATAGGAAAGTGATAACATGAGTAATACAATTTTTTTAACAATTTCCGCTGCTATATATACAGCTATTACAACATATATTTTCTTTAGTAAAGATAAAATAGACAAAATAGAAAATAGAATCTTTGAAAGACTATTATTATCATCATTATTTTCGATGATAATGGAACTTATTCTCATAACTACTAAGAATATTAAATTTTTAGGCACCATTATAGAAAAAATATTTTTAATTAATTTGGTTTTATGGTTAAGCATCTTTATGACATATACTTTCGTTGTAACTTGCTTCAATCCTAAAAAATCAGAAAAAAAGAATATCATAAAGTATAAAAAATTAAATTTTAGCTTTATGATTTTTAATCTGTTAATATATTTAGCAATTTTTTTAATGCCAACAACTATTAACTCACCAAACCCAACATCATATCTATCAGGGCCAGGAGTTAAATTGGTCTTTTTTATTGCTGGGATATATGTAACCATAATGTCTCTATTAGTCTTAACACATCTTAAAAAAGTCAATAAAAAAGGTTATTTACCAATTATAACTCTAATATTCTTATTAATAATAACCTCTATCATCCAAGAAAAATATCCATCTTATTTTTTAGTTAATGCTATCTTTGGTATAATTATTTATATAATGTATCATACAATTGAAAATCCTGATGTAAAAATGATCACCGAACTAAATATAGCATACGAGCAAGCTAAAAAAGCTAATCATGCTAAAAGTGAATTTTTATCTAGCATGTCCCATGAAATAAGAACCCCACTTAATGCTATTGTAGGCTTATCAGAAGATTTAAAGAATCGACCTAATTGTCCTCCCGACATGCAAGCAGACTTAGAAGATATTGTAAATTCTTCAAACACTCTATTAGAAATAGTAGGTAATATTATAGATATCAATAAAATAGAAAGTGATAAATTAAAAATAGAAAATAGCCCTTATAACCCTAGTAAAGAAATAGAAACATTATTTAAAATTAATAAACATCACTTACATCACAAAAAAATAAATTATATTTTAAATATAAAAAAAGATATTCCTACCTCTCTAGTAGGAGACAAAACACGTATCAAACAAATAATAAACAACCTTTTAACAAACGCTATAAAATACACTCAATCAGGAGTTGTTGAATTAAATGTATCTGGCTATTTAAAAACAAATACTTATTATTTAATCATTTCTATAAAAGATACGGGACGTGGCATAAAGTCTGAAAATATTTCTAAATTATTTAAAAAATTCGAACGTCTAGATGTTGAAAAAAATACAACCATCGAAGGAACCGGTTTAGGCTTAGCTATTACTAAAAAATTAGTTTCCATGATGAAAGGTAAAATAACAGTAACTTCAACATATGGTGTAGGTTCTAATTTCATCGTAACAATCCCTCAAAAAATACCTCCTAACCACACAATAGAAAACATTTCTTTAACTAATAAAATAAAAGAAATATCGCCAAACATATCTTATCAAAATAAAAAAATTCTAATAGTTGATGATAATAAATTAAATATTAAAGTAGCCAAAAGAGCTATTAGTTCTCTAGATAATTATTCAATTGATGAATGTTATGATGGTATAGAATGTTTGGAAAAAGTTAATCAAGGTGCTAATTATGATTTGATTTTAATGGATATAATGATGCCAAAAATGTCAGGAGATAAAGCTCTAAAAGAATTAAAAAAAGATAAATTATTTAAAACACCAGTAATTGCTCTAACAGCAGATGCCATCAATGGCACTAAAGAGAAATATCTAAAGGCAGGTTTTTCAGCTTATTTAACCAAACCATTTACCAAAGAACAATTAAAATCTACAATCAACAGCGTTCTAAAATAAAAACTATAAATCATAATGAAATTAATGATATTCGATTAATTCTATTTAAAAACAAACTAATAAATGGTATAATTTAGGAAAAGCTGCCACTTAAATTTAATTTTTGGTTCTAAAATATACCAAAAAACTATATAAAACACAGAATCTAAAAATCGATGTAGTAATAAAAATAAAGGAGTACCACTAAATGAAATTAAAACAATGCTTAGAAAATATAAGCCCCAAAGAAATAAAAAAATTAAAAATAGCTTATAAAAAAGATGAAACTATCTCTTTAGAAAATCTCGAATACGAAATATTATCTTCTCTAATAGATACATTAATAATTTTAACTGACACAGAAATAAATACTCTAAAATCTCTTTATAAAAACCAAGATTTATCCAAAGTATCACCATATTTAATTGACAAAGGTCTCGTCTATAAAAATCAAACTAAATATATTTTACCAGAAGAAATATTAGAAGTATTTCCACGTATATTTGATGAAGAATTTCAAAATAGTAGATTATTACTAGTAATATCAATATATTTGTCCTCAAATGGAGCTATAAAAATCAAAGATTTAATTACTTTAATGGCAAAAAGTGATGTAAAAATATCTGAAAAAAGATTAAAAACTCTAGCAAAAGCCGCCCATTATAAAATAAAAAATAATACTATTTATTTAAATGAAATATCAGAAGAAATAGACAAAGAATTATCTATAGCTAATAAGAATTCTAAACATCACAAAATATTTGATTTAAAAGAAATATTAGATTTAATTTATATAAAAGAAGAATATTTTCCTAATAAAATTTCTGAAGTAATCACCAAACTCATAAACGATAAAGAAAAAGTAGAGATGTTAGCTCAAAGTACAATAAGTTATCTTACTATAGGAATAATCGATGAAATGCCATTAATAGATGATATTTTAGAAGGTGAAACCAAGCTAAATAAGAAACAAAAAGATAAATTATTAGAAATTTTAGAAGAAGCAACCGATATTCTCCCAATTTGGATTGATGCTGGTTCTTGTTTCTTAGAAGATATAAATGCCAAAGAAGAGCGCCAACAAAGAATAAAAAAATATACCCAAACCAAAGAGTCAAGAGCATCTTTAGAGGAAATCACTAAATTAACTAACTATATAATCGCATACGTTACTATTAATGGTGTTATTACGATTGATAAACTATTAGAAATATTGGAAAATAACCATCAGATTATAATTACTAAAGAAACAATTTTAGATATAGTAAAACAAAATGATTATATTGACGTAACCAAAAACTATTTAAACATACTAGAAAATGACAACCAAATGATTAAAGAATTAGTAGAATTAAAGAATAATTTTCAGGAATATAAAATTATTAACAATCCAGAATTAGCGTTATCAGAATTTGATACTTCCTATAATGAACTAGAAAAAATTCTTCTAAAAAATAAAATACCCCAAAATGGAGTAGAAACGCTCCTAAGTCTTTTAATGTTAAGGGTACCTTTAGGCGATGAATTACAATTAATCTTACAACTATTTGATGTGAAACTAACTAAGAAACAGTTAAATAAATTAATAAAAGACTTAAATGAAATAAAAAATAATATGCCAACTTGGCAGTTAAATGGCTTTAAACCTAACGAAATAAATTCTATTGAACCATTTAAACATTAGTAATAATTAACCTTACTAATGTTTTTTTGTTATCAAAAATAATAGTTTTATTATTTAAAAATACTCCTTCTATATACAGGCAATTGTTTAGGTTCTCTTCTACTTAAGTAATTATCAACATATTGAAATAACCTACGTAAATTATTTAAATTATTAATAACCATCTCTTTATTTTCTAAATTATAAAGATTTTTATATTTACTAGGACTAATTCCAATATGTTTTTTAAACATCTCTGAGTAATATTCTAAGCTATTAAACCCACTACTAATAGAAATATTAAGAATTGACTTATGATCACGAAAAAAAGATATACTTCTATATACTCTTAATTTATTAACATAATTAATAATACTATCTCCAATTTCTCTTTTAAATAATTTCATAATATAAAATCTATTATAAGAAAAATAATTAGCTATATAATCTATGGAAATATCCCTTTTATAATTATTATTAATATAAATTAAAATATCACAAACAAGGTCATTTGAATACATAAAACACCTCCAATTAAGAAAATTATATCACAAAAAGCCACTATTGTTTAAAAAATCTCAAAATATAGGTGTATATTAGAAAGCGAAAGGAGAGAAAAATATGGAAAGTTATGCAAGATGGACTACTAAGGAAGAGTTAATTAATTTATTAACTAAAGTAAATCCAAAAGAAGAAATTAAAACATCAGGCATCGCGATGGACTATGATTCTGATAATTTATATCTAGATACTACCGATGCCGCTACATTAGTAATCGGAGGACAAGCATCAGGAAAAACACAAGCCATCAGTCTTCCGCTAATAAAATCAACATGTCAAGCAGGAGAATCGATTATTATAAATGATGTAGGAGGAAATTTTTATGAAAACACCTCTAAAGAATTTATCAATAACAACTATGATGTAAAAGTAATTAATTTTTCAGATGCAACGAAAACTAATTACTATAACCCACTAACATTACCATACTTATTATACAAGGAAGGAAATAAAGATAAGGCCTTAGAACTTACTAAAAACTTAAGTTATTATATTTATAGAGATGAAGAAGATGCTGATGCATTCTGGATAAACTCATCAAGAGACTACTTCACTGGAATCATCTTATACTTATTTGAAAAAGCCAAAGAAGAGGAAATTAACTTATCTAGTGTATATTCTTTATCTATAAGTTTAAATGAAAACAAAAAATTACTAGAAGAAATAAATTCTCTAGGTAAAACTAACAGTATTTATATATACCTTACCAATATAATAAATGCTCCTAAGGAAACAAAAGGTGGAATAGTTGCTACATTTACACAACACTTAACTCAATATATAGCTAAAGAAAATTTATCTAATATACTATCATCTAATGATATTGATTTAACATCAATAACTAAAAATAAAACAGCTATTTATATCATAAATAAACCAGAACAATTAGCTAATACACTAGCATCTCTACTTATAAATCAACTAATTGAAGCAACTATTATTTATGGTAATAAAGAAAGAAGACTAAACATATTATTAGATGAATTTAATAATTTAGCACCAATATGCAATTTATCTAATTTAATTAATTATACAAGAAGCTTAAATATAAGATTTACAATTCTTTTAAATAGCTACATTGAATTAAAGAATAAATATGGAGAAGAAGAAAGTGAGTTAATTAAATATTCTTGTTCCAATATAATCTACTTATTAGCAAAAGACGATTATACTCTAGAAGAAATAAGCAAATTATGTGGCAATCAAAGTAGTAAATTAGCATTGATAACTAAAGAAGAATTAAGAACTTTAAAACTGTTTGAAGCAATCATTCTAAAAACTAGAGTAATGCCAATTAAAACAAAATTAAAGCCTGACTATTTAATAGAATGGAATATCGATTTTTCTGAAAATAAAGATTACCCACAAACTATCTTAAAAGAAAAAAACATATATACTTATGAGTAATAAAAAAATATTAGCAAAAAAACTGTTAATGTTTTTTTATGGCTTTTTAATATATATTAAAAAATCACTTTTAGTTAATATAAAACACAAAAATTGTAAATATGTTAAAATATACACCAAGAAAAGTTCCTATTATTTAAATAAAAAAAGTATTATTTTTATCTAAAAAAGAATTTTTCGATACATTGGAAAGGAATGATAGTAAATGACAAAATCAGGAGAAATCACATTAAAAAATACAAAAGCAGAAATATTAGAAGCCCTAAATGCTGCTTTAAAAAGAGAAAAAGATATTAATAAAATGAAATCAGACCCAGTTAAAGAAGAAAAAGCAAAAAAAGAAAAAGCAGCAATAAAAAATACTAAAGAAAACGTCGAAAAAAACATTTTTTCTCAAGAACTAATTAATAAATTTAACGAGTTAGAATTAGCAATAAGTACACTAGAAAATAAATTAAAAGATTTATATGGAGTTGAAAAAGAATTAAATAATTTAACAGTAATTATGAATGCTGGAAAAGATTGTATAGCAAATATTGAAGAGGAAAAATTACAAAAGAAACAAGAACTAGAAGAGAAAATAAAAAAATTAGACGAAGAATACAAAGAAAAGAAAGAAGAATTAGAAAGTAATTATAACAAACAAGCAAACATTTTGAAAATTGAGAGAAAAAGAGAAGAGGAAGAATATAGCTATAATCTCAAAAGAGAAAGAGAAATTAGTAATAATAAATGGCAAGATGAAAAATTAAAAAGAGAACAAGAATTAGCTTTAAAAGAAGAAGAGACAATAAAAATAAATAAAGAAGTCAAAGAAAAAGAAAAATATATCAGTGATTTAGAGAAAGAAGTAGAAAATATACCAAAAACATTACAAAATGAATATGAACGAGGCGTTAAAGATACTAAAACAGAATTAGAAAAAGAACATAAATATGCAACTGAGCTTCTTAAAAAAGATTTTCAATCTGTAATAGATAGACAAAATGACAAAATAGAATCTTTAACAAAAGAATTAAACTCTGTAACAAACCAAAATACTTTACTACAGGAAAAAGTTGATAAGGCTTACATAGAAATTAAAGAATTAGCATCTAAAACAGTAGAAACAACTGGTGCTGTAAAGATAATAGGGAATTCAAATCAAGAAACAATTAGATAAGCTTGATTTAATAGATATTCTAACATATAATAATAAAATTAAAATAGTTTTTACTCAAACAAATAGTAAAGACTATTTTTTATATAAAAATCACAATAATATATTTACTAATACCTCCTGGGGGTATTATAATGTCATCAGGAGATGATAATGCATGGATAATAACTGTAAACATTGTGTTGATTGTACAAAAAGTACTCATAGAGATGAAGAAACAAAGAAAAAATTAAATAAAAGACTTAAAACTATCGAAGGTCAAATACGTGGTGTCCAAAATATGATTAATGAGGATAAATATTGTAATGATATATTAATTCAACTCTTAGCAATAAATAAATCCATTAAAAGTGTTAGTAACGAAATCTTTAAAAATCATTTATCCACCTGTGTCGTTAGAGATATTAAAAATGATGACCCCAAAATCATTGATGAAGTAATGGAACTAATAAGGAGATTAGGTTAATGCAAGTTATATACGTAAAAATAGATGGCATAAGTTGTGATAATTGTAGAAATAAAATAACCAAAGAATTATTAAAGACAAATAAAATAACTGATGTAAAAATAGTTAAAAATATTGCTAAAATAACTACTACAACAAAAATGGATGAGCTAAAAATCATGAATGTAATAAATTCATTAGGTTATTTTACCAAAAAAGACTATATAAGCAAAAATATCAAAGATATAGATGATAATATAACAAAAAAAGAATTCATTATCATTATTTTCTTCATTATATTACTAATAGTCCTAATCAAACAAATATTTGGCTATAATATATTTAATATGATTCCTACTATTAACAATAATATAACTTATGGCATGCTATTTATAACAGGCTTACTAACTAGTATTCATTGCCTTAGTATGTGTGGTTCCATAAATCTAATGGCAACTTTTAATAAAGAAAATAAAGTTAGTTTAAAGAAACCACTTTTATATAATTTAGGAAGATTAATATCTTATACCCTTTTAGGAGGAATAGTAGGACTAATTGGCCAAGTTATCAGCATTAACGAAGTAGTAAATGGAATAATCATTATAATAGCCTCCCTCGTAATGCTATTAATGTCTTTAAATATGCTAAATATAACTAAATTTAAATTTCCCCAAATAATAAAAAGCCAAAAATGTTTAAATACTAAAAATTCTTTTATAATAGGCCTGTTAAATGGCTTTATGCCATGTGGCCCTCTACAAGCTATGCAAATATATGCCCTCTCAACAGCCTCATTTATAAAAGGAGCCTTATCAATGTTTTTATTCTGCTTAGGAACAATCCCACTAATGCTAAGTTTTGGAATAATCTTTAATATTCTAAAAGGTAGAAGAAGAATATTATTAAATAAAATAGCTTCCATTCTTATCTTGCTATTATCCATTTCAATGCTTATAAGGGGAATAAATACTATAGGTATAAATGCAACCCCATCCCTAAATAAATATGAAAATTATAATATCGCAACTATTTATAAAGATTATCAAGAAGTAAAAATAGACCTATCTTATAGTGGCTATGAAGACATAATTGTCAAAAAAGGTAAGAAGGTAAAGTTGATTATTAATGCTCAAAAGAAATATTTAACGGGATGTAATAATACCATAGTGATAAATAATTTTAATATCAAGAAAAAATTAGAAGTAGGAACAAATATCTTAGAATTCACCCCCAAAAAAGTAGGAGTTTACTCTATGAATTGTTGGATGAATATGCTTACAAATAATATTAAAGTTGTAGATGATGAAAAATATTTTGAGGTGAAAAAATGAAAAAAATAATATTAAAAATAGAAGGGATGACTTGTAGTGCCTGTTCCTCAAGTCTAGAAAAATATTTACTAAAACAAGAAGGAATAGATGATGCCCTAGTAAACTTAGTAATGTCATCAGCAAGTATTAGTTATGAAGATAATATTACAGAAGATGATTTAAATAGATTCATAAGTGAAGCCGGCTTTAAATCCCTAGGAATTTATGATGAACAGAAAGAAAATACCAATCCTAATAAAAATAGATATTTTCTAATCAATGGCCTAATTGCCTTATTAGTTCTATATATTTCAATGTCTCATATGCTCTCTCTACCAACAATCCCCTTTTTAAATATGATTAATTATCCCATAAACTATTCAGTATGTCTCTTTATCTTCAGTATATATTTTGTATATTTTGGCAAAGATGTCTTAATAAGTGGTCTAAAAAATCTAAAACATAAATCTCCTAATATGGATACTCTAGTAATGTTAGGCGTTGCTTCTAGCTTTATACTTAGTACTTTCAATATGCTTATGGTATTAAAAGGCCATAATGAATATGTAGAAAATTTATATTTTGAAAGTGTCTGTATTATCCTTTACTTAATCAAATTTGGAAGATATATAGATAATATCAGTAAAGAAAGAACTAAAGATGCTATAAAAGGCTTAGTAACCATTACCCCCAAAGCAGCACTTCTACTTATTAATGACAAAGAACAAGAAGTATCTATTGATGAAGTTAAAAAAGGTGATATCTTAGTAGCCAAACCAGGAAATAGATTTGCAGTAGATGGTATTATCGTAAAAGGAACTTCTCATATAGATGAATCATTCATAAGTGGTGAATCAACACCAGTTAAAAAAAATAAACATGATAAAGTTGTAGCCGGATCAATTAACTTAGATGGAGAAGTTTTGTATAAAGCCGAAAATATCGGTAAAGATTCTACAATATCTGAAATAGTTAGATTAGTAGTAGAAGCCACCAATACCAAAATTCCAATAGCTAGAATTGCCGACAAGGTAAGTGGCATCTTTGTCCCAATAGTTATGGTAATAGCCATAATAACTCTTATTATACATTTACTACTTGGATTTACTCCAAGCGAATCTATTATTTATTTCGTAACTGTACTAGTATGTGCATGTCCTTGCGCCCTAGGATTAGCAACTCCACTTGCAATTGTAGTAAGTGAAGGATTATGTGCCCAAAATGGGATATTAATTAAAAAATCTGAAATACTTGAAAATGCTAATAAAATAGATGTAATTGTTTTTGACAAAACAGGAACACTAACTTACGGTAATTTAAGAATATCCAAAATAATAAATAATTCAGCATACTCTGATAATGATTTAATAGAAATAGCTACCTCACTAGAAAATAAATCAACGCATCCAATCGCTACTGCTTTCAAGAAGTATGCTAAGAAAAATAATTTAAAACCTTTAAATGTTGATAAATTTCAAAATATATCAGGAATAGGCTTAAAAGGAGTAATTAACGGAAAAGAATACTTAATTGGCAGCAGTAAAATATTTACCAAATATAAAATAGATAATAAAAATTCTAAAGAAGAAAAAGAATTATCCCTAGATAAAAATAGTATTGTTTATATCGTTGAAGATAAAAAAGTACAAGCCCTTATTGGGGTTAAAGATATTGTTAGAGATAATGCTGTAGATGTTATAAAAAAATTAAAATCAATGAATAAAAGAATTATTATGCTAACAGGAGATAATGAAATAACTGCTAATATAATTGCTAAAAATATTGGTATAGATGAAGTAATATCAAATGTAGATCCCAAAGATAAATCCAATAAAATTAAAGAACTTAAAAATAAAGGCTTAAAAGTAATGATGGTAGGAGATGGTATCAATGATGCCCCAAGCTTATCACTTGCTGATATAGGTGTAAGTCTAAATTCTGCTATCGATATAGCGGCTGATTCATCTAGTGTTATTCTGATGAGAAATGATTTAAATGCTATATATAACTTATTTTTAATAAGCAAGAGGACAATAAAAAACATAAAAGGCAATTTATTCTGGGCATTTTTCTATAATATTTGTATGGTTCCAATAGCGTGTGGTTTATTAGAATTTGCAAATATTTCTATGAATCCAATGTTAGCAGGACTAGCCATGACTCTATCAAGTTTAACTGTAATACTAAATGCCCTAAATTTAAAAAGATGGAAGGAGAGATAATATATGTTTAATAAAAAAATAAAAAAAGTAGTTACTATTGAAGGGATGATGTGTGAACACTGTAAGAATAAAGTAGAAACCTCCCTATCTAGTATAAATAATGTTTCTAAAGTAAAAGTAAATTTAAAAGATAAAACTGCTACTATTTACTCAACTGCAAGCATTAATAATGAGGATATTAAAAAAATAATAAAAGAACTAGACTATCAAATTATTAGTATAGGAGAAGATAAATAGTGAAAAAATTTTTCTATATAATTATAACAATTATATTTATGTTATCTCTAACAGCTTGTACTCAAAGTAAAGATACCTCTAAATCTAATTCAATCAATAAAAAAATAACTGGTAAAATTGTTAAAGCTAATTTAAATGATGATGGCAATATTATAATTAAAACGAAGGATATTACAACTAAAGCCACGTATATTAGCTATGAATATGAAGGCGTAACAATTGGCTTACTTGCTGTTAGGGATTCCAAAGATAATGTCAAAGTAGTTGTAAATACTTGTCAATCGTGTGGAGGAGCTCCAAATGCTTATTTTGTACAAGTAGGCAATAAAATTCAGTGTCAAAACTGTAAAAATATGTTTGCAATTGATGAACTTGATAATCTTGAAGATGGTGGCTGTAATCCGATAGCCATAAAAGATAAAAAAATACAAGATGGAGTCATAACTATAGGTGTTGATCAGTTAAAAGAGTTAAAAGATAAATTTAAAAATTGGAATGGCCCCAAAGCATAAATTTTTATAATACATAAACAGCAAATTCATGGGTTTACTTCTTAGTAGACTCAAGTTTTTGCTACTTTTTATTTACATATCTTTTATTTTAGAAATAATAGTTACTTGTTTTCCTGTTTCAGTAAAAATAAATTTACGCAATAAAAAAGACCGTTATAAACGATCATCATCTACCCCTCCTGCTATGAGAAGAGTGGTTTATTCCATCATTATTCATTTTTTTCTTGTTCATAAATTTTTTGTATGTCAATCTCTCTAACATTTTCCATTGCTCTTCACTCAAGAGTAGAAACACGGCCTAATCCCCATTTACTCATAATATCACCTTCTCAAGTATTACAACAAATAACTTAATTTTGTCAAAATTCAAGGTTAAATTAACAATCTATCAAAAATTATAGCTAAAGAAAATGATTACTTGATATCAAAAAAGATAAGAGTGGTGTAATATTTCAATGACAAAGAAAAAAGAATATCATAAACTATTTTAGGTGATAATTATGAATAATAATAAGTTAGTTGGCGTTGTTATAGATCCTGGACATGGAGGTAGCGATCCAGGTTCTTCAGGTAATAATAATAACGAAAAAGATTATACTCTAAAGATTTCTAAATATATGTATGATCGCTTTAAAGAGCTAGGAATCCCAGTCACTTTAACTAGAGATACAGATATTACGCTAACACCAACAGAAAGAGTCAATAAAATTTTATCAGCCTACGGTGATGATCCTAATGTCATTGTAATATCTAATCACTTGAACGCAGGAGGTGACGAGTTTACTTACCATTACATAATTT
>CAKOYV010000019.1 GCA_934131005.1 uncultured Bacilli bacterium
CAATAAAGTTAACAAAGAAAAACTAGATTTTATAATACCTAGAGAAGATTTTTAAATTAAAACTGTCAAACTCGGGGTTAAAGAAATTAGACTACCTGTTTTTTTATTATTTATATTTATTATTATTAAGAAGGCAATTAATATTATTGCTAATATAATTGCTATATAAATTATATTCTTTTTCTCTTTCATTTTTACACCTCCTATATATAATAACATTTTTTTTATATTTTTACAAAAAAAACTATCTTTTTTTCGTAAAAAATGGTATTATGTTATTGATGATAATAAGGAGGTAAGCTATGGGGAGACTCAAATATATAGTTTTTATAGTGTTTCTAATAAGCTTATTTGTTGGTGAAGTTGATGCAGATGTTTGTGATAATGATGATATAGCTAGATTGAAAGAAATTGCTAAACTTGTTACTGTTACTAGTGATTATATTGAAGAATATGAGCAAGATGATAATTATGGTGTTTATAATGTTGGAGTACATGGATTAACTAATGAAATATATGGAGAGTTGATATCAAGTAGCTCTATTATTTCTTTTAATTATGATGATGGCGATAGTAATGGTGATGTAGAAAAGGAAATAATTTCTGGAAAATATAAATTGTATTTGTATTCTTCAAAGTGTGATAATACATTATTGAGAAAGATTGAAGTTGTTTTACCTGTTTATAATGTTTTTTCAACTTATGATGAATGTAAAGAAATAAATGAAAATGATTTAAAAGTTTGTAATAAGTTTTTGGATGAAAATATAACTTATGAGGATTTTATAAAAAATATTAATGAGTATAAAAATAAGATTGATAAAAATAAAGGTGCTAAAGAAGAAAGTTTGATAACTAAATATAAATATGTTTTTATAATTGTTGGTGTTGTTTTTGTTATAACAATAATATTTATTTTAATAAGAAATCATAAGCGAAATGTGCTTGATTAGGTGGTGATTATTATGAAAAAAAGAAAGTTAGTGTTAATTATTTTTGCTTTTTTCTCCTTTTGTTCAGGAGTAGGGGCAAAAACAGTCAGTTGTGAGAATCTTTATTCAGGAACACGACTTCATAAAAAAGTAGGAACTCAAACTGTTTATTGTGCTATGGCCCAAAAAGATATTGCTTGTACTAAAGGAAATCAAGATAAATCTTATGTTACAGATACAGATTGGAAATCATTAACGTGTACATATAAAAATGATCCTAAAACAGTGGATTGCAGTGTTATGGTTGGTTATGTGATTGCTAAGGCTAAACATTATGGAAGTGCTTTGTCTCATGATGATAAGTATATATTCATACAGCGGGCAGTGCAGACATATTTAAAAAAATATGGTCCAAATGCAGATTATAAAAATAGTAATTATTCGTATGCTAGTCAAAAAGGAGCAAGAAAAAGTGGTAATAAGAT
The DNA here is from genome assembly GCA_934131005.1 of uncultured Bacilli bacterium. GTDB lineage: Bacteria > Bacillota_I > Bacilli_A > RF39 > UBA660 > RUG11198. Next base: position 1,418 of record CAKOYV010000019.1, read on the forward strand.
TATAAAAAAATCTATTAATCAAGTTATTGATAGCGCACATAAAGCATATAGAGATAAAAATTGTTCTATTCCATCTTCTAAAGCACCTAATATTAATATATCTTTTAATGTAGACGGTAATGATAATGGAATGTATTATAGTCCAAGTAAGAATGCATATTTATCATATAAAGTTGTTGTGAAAGTAAATAGGGCACCAAGTGGCGCAAAGCTTGAAATAAGCACAAATAGTAAAGATGTTAAATTATGTACTGAATATAATGATTTAAGTAACTGTGATAATGTTATTGATGTTGATTCTGATAAATCAGAATTTTATGTTTTGTCTAAAAATAGTAATATTGACCCCAAGTTAACAGCTAGTGTTGTAACAGAAACAGAAAATGCTAGCTGTAGTTATAAAACTTATGATACAACTATGTATAAGTCTACTAGAAATCCTCGATTTCAAAAATTAGTTAGTGTTAAGTCTCATAAAAAGAATCAAAAGAGGGTGACACCTTCATACTCTGAAGAAAAAACTTTTGATTTAAGAATTGTACCTGTAAAAATAACGGGATGTGCTCAGGATTATCCAGGATATGAAACTCGTCCTTCTTCGTCACGATTTGTAAAGTGTTTGAATAATAATACTGGAAGTGTTGGTAATCCAAATGTTGCTACCTATAAAACTTGTAAGAGTTTAACTAATGAAAAAGTTGAGTTTTGGTATAAGGATGGTAATTCTTGTGTCAAAGGAAGTGCTTCTACTTATCGGAATGTTGGTTTTGGTGGTAAATTTATTTTTGATGGAATTAAAGGAGATACGAGTCCAAAAATAATTAAAGGACAAGGATTTTATCTAACTGAAAATAATCTTTATAATGTTACTATTTCTTGGAAAAACGGTATGATTTATAATGGAAATAATGTATATTTTAGTTTGCCTACAAATGGCAATGTTCATCATAACACAAGAGTTTATAATAATTCTGGTTGTAATGGAAATTCACAATCTTTTGATGAATATGCATCTCAAGCCAAATCTACAATGTCTTATGATTTAGATGTTGGCAAATTAGAAGATAATGTCTTTAAAACTTATGTAAATAATGCTAATTCTTTATCGAAAGTTAAATCTAAGATTGAAATTATAAGTAGTGCTAAAGATTTTAAAAATATTTATGAAGGAGTAGCAAATGCTAGAACTTTAACTTATAAATTTACTACTCCAAATGCGTATTTTAATTTAAAAACTGGGGATGTTGAGTATACGACGGCAAATAATTCTGCAGGTTATCCTTCAACTTCTTATCGAGCAGCTGGAAAAAGATATTATACTTTGTTAAAATATAATAAAACGACTTATCCATTTAATATAAAAAGTTCAAATATTATAGAAGGTACAGGTATAACTTGGAGTTTGGATGGTGCATGTTCTCCTGAAATTGGTAATGGTGATGATGATGGCTGTCCAGAGCTTTATAAAAATGTAGATAATAATAAGTATTCTATTAATGCTTCTTATAGATCTATTTCTGTTTCTAATCCATTTCCTAAAAATAAAATAGCTAAAAATTGGGTTGAAGTTAGTAGAAAAAATGATTATATGAATCGTATTAAAAATACGTTTAGTAAGAAAGCTTATTATTCTGTAACTTTTAAAAAGAGCGAAATTGATAAAATTACTAATGAAAATAATAAAAAAAGAAATTATAAAAGTTTTGATGGAATAACTTCGGATGGAATTAGTGAAATGATTAGAAAAAATAGTGAATTTAAAGTTAATAATGCTAATAGTTATTGTAAACTTGGATATTTTAGCACTAATTGTGATCAATTTGAAAGATAGAGGTGATAGCGGGTGAGATATGGGTATTTAGGTTTAGGAATGATTTTGTTTGGTGCATTTGGATTGGTGCTAATTGTTATGTTTCAAACTATCACTATAAATAATGATTCTGAGTATTATGTTTTAAAAGAAGCAATGGAAGCATCTATGTTGGAAGCTATTGATGAGAGTTGCTTTAGAATTACACCACAGGTAGCGAAAGAATTGGGACAAGAAAATAATTCTTGTGATGGACAAGTTAAAATTTCTGAGCAAAAGTTTGTTGAAAATTTTACTAGAAGATTTGCAGCTACTATAAATGGAGATGTTGATGATTATACAATAGATTTCTATGATATTATGGAATTACCACCTAAAGCTAGTGTTGTTATTAAATCATCAAATACTAATTTTAAAGTGGTTTCAGATTCAATTGATATTACGAATTCTTTGTCTGGTATATTAGAAGCCAATTGGAATAAAATTTCTGATAATACTACTAGTAATTCTGAATGCAAATCTAATGAAAATTCTAATGCTTCGTCTACAGATACTTCTAATATTGGTGCAGTTGACGTTCCTAACAGTAGTGTTGGTGCTACTACACCATCTTACTCAGAACCAGATGATGTCGGTGAACCTTCTACTGATGCAAGCGATGTAGATGTTGGTGATGAAGATAGTTATGAAGATATTGGTGAAGAGGATATAGGTGGAGAAGATGATGAGTAAGTACTGCTTTGTTAATTAGATATAGATATAAAAAAATAAGGAGGGATAATAATGAATTTATCTAGTTCATTGAAAAAATTTATTTCTAATAAGAATACAATTACAATTATCGGGGTGGTTTTGTGTATTGTTATATTGTACTTTGGGTATAATATGCGTATTAATCAAAAGGTTGCTTTAACGAGGGTTCCTTATGCTAATCAAACTATTCAGCCTAAAACTAAAATAACTTCAGATATGATTTCATATATGAATGTGCCTAAGGCATTTTTGGTTGGAAGTTATTATTCTGATGCTGATTCAATAGTTGGGAAATATTCTAATTATAATACTATGATTGCAGAGGGAAGTTTGTTTTATAATGATTTAGTTATTGAAGAGAAAAATTTACCTAATTCTTCATTTATTGATGTTCCTAAGGGATATACAGTTATTAATTATAATGTTGATATGAATAGTACTTATGCAAATAGTATGATGCCTAATGATTATATTAATATATATTTTAAGGGAACTAATGATGATGGTACAGTTATGTTTGGTAAGTTTATAAGTAATATTAAAATATTAGATGTTAAAGATGAATCTGGTCAACATGTATTTGAAAATACTGAAGAGGCTAGAACACCAGCTTATATGTTATTTGCTTTACCTGAAGATATGCATTTATTGTTTAGAAAGGCTTTGTATTTAACTGATAAGTATAATATTCAATTATTGTTAATTCCAAATACAGAAGAAGTTAAAGAAAAAGCTGATGTTATGGTTAGTAGTAAAGATATTCAAGAGTTTATTAATAATAAAACTAAAATGGTAAGTGTTGATGAAATATTAACTAGTACGAAAGATGCTGTTAGTGGTAATAGTAGTAAGAATAATAGTAGTAGTAAAAATAGTACAAAGGATTCTAATACACAACAAAATAGTTCTAGTGAAAGTAATACTAAAACTAATCAATAAGGCGGTGATTTGATGAATGAGTTTTCTCAAATTGATTTTGGGCCTATTCAAGAATATTTAAATAATGATGATATAACAGATATATCTTATAGTAATGGTGGACAGGTATGGTTAAAAACTTTATCTAAAGGTGTTTATCGAGTAGAGAATCCTGCTGTTAATAATGCTTTTATGGAAAAAATGGCTTTTCAGTGTGCTAATACTATGGGAAAATCATTTAATATGGCTAATCCATTCTTAGATGCTGAGAGTGCAGAACTTAGAATGAACTTTGTTCATGATTCTATTGCTAAGAATGGAATTGCTGTTCTTATCCGTAAAACTCCAGCTAAAATTAGGCTGGAGAAGGATAAGATTATAAAAGAAGATTATATAAGATTAGATATACATGATTTTTTGTTAAAATGTGTAGAAGGTCATTGTAATATTCTTGTTAGTGGAGAAACTGGTAGTGGTAAGACAGAATTTATAAAATATTTGGCTGCTCATACTAAAGTTGATGAAAAATTAATAACTATTGAAGATACTTTAGAGTTGCACTTAGATAAAATATTTCCGCAGCGTGATATTGTTGCTATGAAAACTAATAATATTGCAAGTTATGCAGATGTTTTGGTTACTTGTATGAGACAAAATCCTAGATGGATATTGTTATCTGAGGTTAGAAGTGCTGAGGCTGTTATGGCTGTTAGAGATAGTATATCTTCAGGACACAATATTTTATCAACTATTCATGCTGAAAAGGCAGAATCTATTCCTAGTCGTTTGTATAGTTTATTAGAGTCTAGTATTGATATGGATCAATTTTTACGAAGTATTCATAGATATGTTCAACTTGGTGTTCATATAAAAGGATATTATAGTAAAGAATTACAAAGATTCAAAAGGGAAGTTGCAGAAGTTGTAGAATTTTATGTTGATGATGATAATAAAGCTGGATATAGAATTCTTTATAAAAGGACGCCTGATGGAAAATTTACGATGAATAATCCTTCTAAATATTTGCTTAGTTATTTGGAAAGTCAAGGAGTTATAATGCAACCTGATATATTGGTCAAAGAACAGTTTCATGATCCTAGTGAGAATGTGCGTAATAATGTTTCGAATAATAGTAATAATTTAGAAAATGGTAGTGTTAGTACTGAAATTAATAAAACTAATGTTAATTTTTCAACAAGTGCTAGTAAATTGAATTCTCAAAATATAAGATATGTTAATAATAATATTTCAAATGGTTCAAGTAGTGTTTCAAATAATTTGAATAATGGTCCAATTACTTATCCAAAAAATGTAAGTAATGGTATTGTAAATTCTAATCAGATGATGTATAATACTTATAAGAATAGTAGTGGGTAGATAGTGAGGTGATACTATGATAGAAGTTATATTAGTTGCTGTGATAGTTATATTTATTATTACTTATCGATCTAGTAGTGGTGCTGGAGTTTATAAGTTTGTTAATGAACAGGCTAATAAACTTTATGATAAATACGCGCCGTATTCTTATAAAGAGATGCGTAAGAAAATTAAAGCATTGGGTATTGACTATACACCTAGACAATATTTAATACAAATAGTTTTTCTTGGAGGATTTTTTGCAGGAGTAGGATATTTGTATTTTTATAGTTTACCTGTTGCGATTGTTTACGGTATTATAGCAATAGCTTTTGTTCCATATTTAACTTATCTTAGATCTAAAAGGCAATATAGTGAGTTTATTTTTGAACAGATTCAAACGTATGTTACTAATACTATTATGGAATTTGCAACAACACAAGCTTTTGTAAAATCGCTTGAGGGAGTTGTTGAGTCTGGGATACTTGAGGATCCTGTATTATCTGATGTAAAGACTATGATAGCATTGTCTTATGAAAAAGGGGATGTTAATGATTCTATAAATTATATGAATACTAAATATCCTTTCTTTATGGTTAAAAATATGCATCAATTATTTTTGCAAGTAACTAAGGAAGGTGCAAAAGATACTAGTGAAACTTTTGAAAATATGCTTACTGATATAGATGCCTTAGTAGAAGGTGTTTATCGTGATAGAATGGATAGGGCAAACTTTCATAGTCAATTTCTTTTATTTGGATTTGCTTTGTATGGATTGGTAATTTTAATTCAGTATTTGGTTCAGGTTGATGTTTATATTGAAATGTTAGATAATATTTTTATTGTTTTAGCATTACATGGAGTAGTAATATTAAATACTTTCTTTTTGCTAAAGGGTGAAAGATTCTATAATGAGAATGTAGGGGCTGAGTAATATGGAAATATTTTTAGTTGGTTTAATTATAATAGGAATTTGTGTATACTCTGGGGTTATAAATACTAAGAAATTTGCTGTTGATAATAAAGATTTATTTGACCTTTTTAAAGAAAGTGATTATGAGTTTTTATTACTTGCAAAGTATGGTGATAAGGTTTATGATGCTCAAAGTGTTTTTATGAGAAGAATTAAATTGGCTCTTCTTGTAACAGTTGCACTTATTTTTGTATTTATTTCACAACTTAATTTTATTAATATAGTTGTATCGATAGCTATAGGAGTGTTTGTTTTTAAATTTGAATATTTTTCTCTGAAAAGTTATTATAAAAAACATTTGAATGAAGTTGATTCGTTATTACCTTACTACTTAAAGGGATTGGAAGTTTTAGTTCAACATTATACAGTACCAGTAGCACTTGCTAGAAGTATTGAAGATGCTCCAGAAGTATTTAAACCAGGACTTAAAGAAATGGTTGCTAAGATAGAAAATGGTGATTCTAGTATTCAACCTTATGTTGATTTTGCTAATAGATATCCTGTAAGAGATTCTATGAGAATGATGAGACTTTTGTATAGATTAGGTCTTGGTGAACAAGAAAAAAAACACCAACAATTATTATCTTTTTCAAAAAGTGTTTCTAGTTTGCAAGAAAAATCAAGACAAGATAAATATAAAGCAAGATTACATAAAATGGAAAATATGACTATGGTTATGTTGGTTTGTACTGGTAGTGCGGGAATGCTTTTAATGTTAGTAGCTATTATGATAATGTTTGTTAATGCTGTTTAGTTACAAAAATTGAGATTATTAATTTAATTTGTTGCATTGGCAGTTCTTTTGTTATATAATTAAAATAATCGAGGAGGTGATTTGATGGAGACAGGTTCTAGAGAGTTGGGCTTGGTAGTAGTTGTAATCCTAGTTTTAATTGGTGTAATTAGTATTTGGAATATTCTTGGACCTCAAATGAAAGATTGGGTTAACAATTCGTTTAATAATCTAACAGAGAAGAGCACTGAAGTTAATCCTTAGTTATTAATAGCTTTATTAAAGGTAGGTGATATTAAATGGATACAGGGATTGGTGCAACTTTTATGATGAGATTATTTATTATCTTTTTTATGTTGTATGTAATAATAATTGGAGTTGCGTTACAAATGGCAAAAACATATAGAGTTAAAAATTATGTTATAAATGTTTTGGAGCAAAATCAATATTCTGGTACGTCAGATGATAGCGTTCATAATATTTTGGATAGTTATTTTCAAAAAGTTCCTTATGTTGATGGATATGATTTTCAAAATAAATGTATAGAAGCTGCTGGTGATAAAGATTATGATTATTATAAAGGTGCTTGTATTATTTCGTTAGGAACTGATGATGCTCCATATTATAAAGTAAATGTTTATTTTCATGTTGAGTTACCTTTCTTTGGTACTAATATTACTATACCTGTTAGTGGTGAGACTAAAACTATTATTTATCAATGATTAGATGATTTGGAGAGTGATTGTATGAATGTTATTGTATCTAATTTAAATAGAGATGTATTCTCAAAATTAGATGTTGATGTTCTAAAAGCTATTAATGGAGAATTTTCTGCTGATGAAATAGTTCAGTCGTTCTCCAATTTTTTCTTTAATAGAATGTTTTTAGATATAACAGCTATACAAAATTATACTGATATAGAAAATATCCGTAAAATATCTATGGGATTAGATGTTAGTAAAGTTATTCTTTTATTAAATGATAATGAAATTGTTAATTCTGGTATGTATATTTCTAGATTAATTAATATGGGAATTTATAATTTTGCAAAAAATATAGAAGAAGTAGAGTATCTATATGCTCATCCTAACCAATATAAGGATGTTGCTCATTTGCAACAAATAGATGAAAATTTGTTGCAAGTTCAAGAAAATATGATAAAAAATGATGTTAGAGTTATAGGGTTTAAAAATTTTACTAGTCATGCAGGTGCTTCTAGTCTTATATATATGTTAAAAAAACAATTATCTAGTGATTATTATGTTATTTGTTTAGAAGTTAATAAAAAGGATTTTATCTTTTTTAGAGAAAAGGATATGTATTCAGTTACTGAAAAGGAACTAGTTAAATCTTTAGATGATTTTAAAGAAGCAAATATTATATTAATTGATTTAAATGATGTAGATGATGTAATGGCTAGTTCTATATGTAGTGATGTTGTTTATCTTGTTGAACCTTCTATATTAGGAATAAATAAAGTATTTATGTTGGATCAAGATTCTTTTGATAAATTAAAAGATTTTAAAGTTGTACTAAATGATTGCTTATTAAATGAACGAGATGTTTCTAGATTTGCAAGAGAAGCTGGAATTAAAGTTTTTTATACTTTGCCACCATTGAATGATAGAATCGATAATTCTAAAATATTACTTCCATTTTTAGAAAAATTAGAATTATATAAGAAAATAGATGGTAATTGAAAATAAATATCATTGTGTTAATATGAAAAAATCTATATATTTACTGAAAATAAAAAAACTATAATTTTTTGGGAGCTGTTCTATAATTATTGTGGTTCTTTTTTTTTTATGTTATACTTCTATTAGGTTAGTAGGTGTAATGATATGATTAGCAAAAAAGTAAAATTTAGAATTTTATCTATTTTATCAATTGTTTTTTTATGCATTGGAATTACGATAAAAAGTTTTCAAAATGATACATTTTATATAATAAAATTAGGTAATTATATTTTTAAAAATGGTATAGATTTCAAGGATCATTGGTGTTGGGTAGCTAGTCTACCATATACTTATCCGCATTGGTTATATGATGTGTTTTTGTATTTGGTATATAATTTTTTTGGATACTTGGGGGTTTATATTAGTACAATTGTTTTATTTATAATATTGATTGTTAGTATATATGTGATTAATTTGAAGATGACTAAAAATGAATTTCTTTCATCTTTAATAGCTATTGTTAGTTTAATTTGTATGAAGCCGTTTGTAACTGCGAGAGGACAGCTAATTTCAATAATATTGCTACTATTTGAAATCTATTTTTTAGAAAATATGAAAAAAAGAAATATTATTTATTTATGTATAATATCTTTGTTAATTGCTAATGTTCATGCTACGATATGGCCAATTGTATTTGTGTTATATTTGCCTTATATTGTTGAATTTTTAGTTATTAAGTTAAAAAATAAAATAATGTCTATTCCTAGAAATAATATTAAATTAGGAATAAATTGCTATAACGATAAAATTATTTTAGAAAAAAACGATAATATTAAGTATATATTTGTAAGTTTTATACTTAGTTTATGTATGGGTCTTTTTAGTCCTAGTAAAATTTGTTATACATATGTATTTAAGGTAATGCTTGGAGATAGCCAAAAATATATTTTAGAGCATGCTTCAATGGTAATTGTTCAACAGCCACTTTTCTTGGCTTTGTTAGTTATAGTATTGTTGATAATGATTTTTACTAAAACAAAAATTAAATTGAGAGATTTATTTATGTTAAGTGGTCTTATTTTTATGAGTTTATTTTCGGTTAGACATTTAATGTTATTTATTGTTTTGGGGGGAGTGTTTATTTCGAGGTTGGTCATTAATTTTTTAGAATTAGAAGATGATAAAACTTTTGATATACTATATGATTTTGTCTGTAGTAATAATCTAGTTTGTGTAGTTTTACTATTAATGGTTGTGCTAGGTAGCTATAGAAATTTTAACAATTCTTTGAAAATGAATTATGTTAATGTGAAGGACTATCCAGTAGAAGCGGTTAAATATATTAAAAAGAATTTAGATTATAAAAATATGCATTTGTATAATGATTATAATTATGGAAGTTATTTGCTTTTTAATGATGTTCCTGTTTTTATAGATAGTAGATGTGATCTTTATTTAAAAGAATTTAATAATAAAAATATTAATATTTTTGATGATGCGGTGGATATTATTTATAACTATGAGTCTAAATTCAAAAAGTATAAAGTTAATTATGTTTTAATTAAAACCGATGATATTTTTTCTGTTATATTAAAAAAAGATGATAATTATAAAATTTTATATAAAGATAGTAATTTTGTTTTATATGAACGATTAAATTAAAACATTATGTTATGGTTATTGTTGGTGTAAAAGATTTATATAGTATGGTTGTTGTTAGGGATGATAAGAGTAATATTTGGAATGTGAATACTGATATGTCTTATCACGAGGAGAAGAATATAGATAGCTAGTAGACAATTAATAATTTTTATTGATGTCGAAATATTGACTTTTTTGAATATATATTGTATCATTTATTTAAGATTTAAGGAGGAATTATATATGTTAATGAGTTTTTTAGATATGGGAATTAATTTTTTAGTTAAAAATGCTAGTATGACTAGTAATTGTATGGGACTTGAGCCTGTAATTAGAATTGTAAAAAATGTGTTTAAGTTAATTCAATTTGGTGTGCCAATTTTATTAATTTTATTTGGTGCTATTGATTTGGGTAAGGCTGTTATGTCTAGTAAAGATGATGAGATGAAGAAAGCTCAAAGTACATTGATTAAAAGACTTATTTATGCTGTTGCTGTATTTTTAGTTGTTACTATTGTTACAGTGGCAATGGGATTAGTTACTAGTGCTAAAGCTGATGAGGCAAATGCTAGTTCTTGGTCAAAATGTTGGAATGATGTTAAGTAAGAGTATTATTAATTTAATACTTTTTTTCTTTTGTAATATATGATATCATTATATTTAGGTGATATGAGTGAAGAAGGTAATTTTAGTTGATGGAAATAATTTATTATTTAGGAGTTATTATGCTACGGCATATTCTGGACAGATGATGCGAAATAGTAAGGGATTTCCAACTAATGGTTTATATGGATTTGTTAACATGATTAATAAAATTTTGAGTGAAGAGTCTCCTAGTTATATGATGGTTGCTTTTGATGTTGGTAAAACTTTTAGACATGAGAAGTATGATGATTATAAAGGTGGTAGAAGTGAAACTCCTGATGAGTTAAAAATGCAATTTCCAGTTGCTAAGGAATTGCTTAGTATGATGGGAATTAAGTATTTGGAGATGCCTGGGTATGAGGCTGATGATATTATTGGAACTTTTGCTAAGATGATTGATGAGGATAATGATTATGAGGGGCTTATTGTTAGTAGTGATAAAGATTTGTTACAGTTAATTAGTGATAAGGTTACTGTTAAGTTATTGAAATCTAAAGATTATATAATGATGGATAAAACTAATTTTGTTGATACGTATGGTCTTGAACCAGTTAGAATGATTGATTTGAAGGGACTTATGGGGGATGCTTCTGATAATATTCCTGGTGTTCGAGGTATTGGGGAGAAGACTGCTTTGAAGTTACTTCATGAGTATAATACTATTGATAATATTTATAGTCATATTGATGAGGTTAAGGGAGCTTTAAAAAATAAGCTTATTGATGGTGAGAAGGATGCTTTTGCTAGTCGTGATTTGGCGACGATATATAGGGAAGTACCTATTGATGAAGGACTTGATGATATTGCGTATATACCTTGTGTTAATGATAAGCTTATAGAAATGTATAAAGAGTTAGAATTTTATTCTTTTGTTAAGAAGACAGAGATTAAGAAGCATGAGAGTAATTCTTTTGAGGTTAAAATTATAACAGATGTTAGTAATTTTTCTATTGATGGTGATGTTTCTTTATATGTTGATTTGAGTTGTGATAATTATCATAAGGCTAGTATTTTAGGGATAGCTCTATATAATGAAGATATTTGTTGTTATATAGAAAGTGATAATTTTAATAATTTAGATTTTATTAAAGAAAATATTTATACTTATGATGCGAAAAGAGTTTATGTTAGTTTTAAAAAGATTGGTGTAGATGTTAGTAATATAGTTGATGATATTATGATAGGAGCTTATTTGCTTAATTATAATGTTAAGGATGATATTGGTTATGTTGCTAATGATATGCATTATGATGTTCCTTTTATTAATAGAAAAGAAGATTTAGATTTATTGGAGCGTGCTAGAAGAAGTTGTGTTAGAGCGAAGTTTATATATGATGTTCGTGATAGACTTATTAGTGATATGAAGCATGAAGGTGTTATTGATTTATATAGAAATATAGAAATGCCTTTAGCGTTTGTTTTGGGTGATATGGAATATACTGGGATTAAGTGTGATGTGGATGTTTTGCGTGCTATGGGTGATGATATTCAGAAGAGGATAGAGGAGATTAGTCAGAATATTTATGATTTATGTGGTTGTGAGTTTAATATTTCTAGTCCTAAGCAACTTGGTAATGTGCTTTTTGATAAGTTAGGATTTCCTCATGGCAAGAAGGGGAAGAGTGGTAATTATGCTACTGATGAAGCTACTTTGTCTAAGTTGATTGAATATCCGGTTATTGGGCTTATACTTGAGTATAGAATGCTTACTAAGTTGTATACAACTTATGTTGTAGGGCTTTGTAATAGTGTTAGTGGTGATGGAAGAATACATACTATTTATACTCAGACTTTGACAAGGACAGGGCGTCTTTCTTCGATTGAGCCTAATTTACAAAATATTCCTGCTCGAAATGAATATGGTAGGTTGATTAGGAAATGTTTTGTTAGTGATGAGGATAGTTTGCTTCTTAGTAGTGATTATTCGCAAATTGAGCTTAGGGTATTTTCGCATTTGGCGAATGTTGATAGTATGAAGGAAGCTTTTAGAAATGGTTTTGATATTCATACACATACGGCATCGTTAGTTTATGGTATTCCTATGGAAGATGTTACAAAGGCTATGAGAAGAAATGCTAAGGCTGTTAATTTTGGAATTATATATGGTATAAGTAGTTATGGGCTTTCTCGTGATTTGGGAATTAGTGTTGCGGATGCTAAGAAGTTTATTAATGATTATTATCAAACTTATCCTGGTATTCGTAATTATATGGATAGTGAGATAAAGAGAGCTTATAATGATGGATATGTAACTACTATTATGATGAGAAAAAGATATATTAATGAACTTAAGAATACTAATCATAATATTAGAAATATGGGAGAGAGAATGGCTTTAAATACACCTGTTCAGGGTAGTAGTGCTGATATTCTTAAACTTGCTATGGTTAAGATTAGTGAGGAATTTAAGAAGCGTAATTTAAAGAGTAAGATGTTATTACAAATTCACGATGAACTTGTGTTTAATGTTTTGAATGATGAGGCTTCGGTGGTTTCGGAGATAGTTCGTGATATAATGGTTAATGTTTACAAGCTTAGTGTGCCACTTGATGTAGAGATGTCGTTTGGTACTAATTTATATGAGGCTAAGTAGGTTTTGGAGGAGTTGATGTAGATGCCAGAGTTACCAGAGGTTGAAACAGTTAGACGTGGTTTAATTAGAGAGGTTTTGGGAAGAAGAATTGTTGATGTTAATGTTTATTATGATGGTATAATTGAATATCCAGAAGTTTCTTTATTTAAACGTGAGATTAAGAATCAGAAAATTAATGATATTAAGAGGTATGGTAAGTGGTTGATGTTTGAGCTTGATGATTATTTTCTTTTATCACATTTACGAATGGAAGGTAAGTATTTTGTTAAGGGAGTTTTAGAAGAAATAGATAAGCATGAGCATGTTTCATTTGTTTTAGATAATGATAAGGAACTTAGATATAAGGATGTTAGGAAATTTGGTAAGATGCATCTTATTCCTAAGGATAAAGTGAGAGAAATTGGCCCTTTGGTGGGATTAGGATTAGAGCCTTGGGATAGCCGGTTGAATATAAGTTATTTGAAAGATAAATTTAAGAAGAAGAGGTTGCCTATTAAAAGTGTTTTATTGGATCAGAGTATTATTGTTGGAATTGGTAATATATATGCTGATGAGATTTTGTTTTTAGCAAAGATTAATCCATATAAGCGGGCTATGGATTTAACTGATTCTAATTTAGAAGATATTATAAAATATACACAGCAAGTTTTGTCAGAAGCAATTGCTGCTGGGGGTACTACTATTAGGAGTTATAGTAGTGTTAATGGTATTCATGGAATGTTTCAACAAAAATTGCTTGTTCATTCGCGCGAAGGAGAGAAATGTTCGTGTTGTTTTGAAAATATTATTAAAGTTAAAATAGGTGGACGAGGTACTTATTATTGTCCTAATTGTCAGAAGTAGTCATTAAGATTTGACTATTTTTTTATTTTGTGTTAAGCTTTTAATTGCGCTTCTTTTGTACTAATTTAAATTGACAAATAGGGTAAAATAAATTAAAATATTATTGTAGGTAGAGGTGATTTTTATGTATCATGATAGGATTACTTTAAGTGCTAAGGAAATTTATAATTATGATTTTAAAGTGGATGCTAGAGGATATAGTATGCAAGAGGTTGATAAACTTTTGGATATAATTATTAGAGATTATAGTGAATATAATAATATTACAAATGAGTTAGTTAATGAGAACAATAAATTGTTTCAAGAGAATGAGAAACTTAAGGCTGAGGTTAGGAATTTGCGTTCTAATTTGGAGGCGCTTAAGTATGGTGAGAAGGAAGTTACTAATGTTGATTTGTTGAGGAGAGTTAGTCAATTAGAAAAAATTATATTAGGTAAAGAAAATAATTAATCTGGGTAAACGCTGCATGCTGTTTGTATGTAGAGGAAAGTCCACGCTTACACTATCTGTGATGATAGTAGTGTTTGTGCTTAGGGAATAAATAACCTAAGGGAGCGGAAGCTTACGGCGTTACGATATCCTAAGGAATTCTATGGATTAGTAATGTAAAGTGCCACAGTGACGATGCTTTATAGAAATATAGAGAGTGAAACGAGGTAAACCCCACAAGTAAGAAACTCAAATTATGGTAGAGGAATCATGGCTTGGAGAAATAAGAATCTGAGAATGGATAGCTTAGGCTATAGATAAATGTTTACCGCCTGGTATCAGGTACAGAACGTGGCTTATAAGATTATTTATTATTTTTAAGGAGATAATATGAAAGAAATAGGTTTAAAGTTGAAGTCAAAAAGAGAGGATAACGGAGTTAGTTTAGATGAGGCTGCTTCTGATCTCAAAATGCGAGTTAGTCAACTTGAGAGTATTGAAGAGGGAAGAGATGATGATTTTAAAGATGTTTTTTCTCTTAAATATTTTATAAGGGATTATGCTAAATATTTGGGATTAGATGGTGAGGCATTGCTTGAAGAGTTTAATGAATATTTATTTGAGCAGACATCTAAAATCTCTTTAGAAGAAATAGAAGAGGCAAAAAAATTAAAAGAAGAAAAAGAGAAAGATATGAAAATTTTGTCTCCATATACAATGACTGCTCGTGATAAGAAAAGATTACATATTTTTATTGGAATCTTGATAGCTTTTGTTATTATTGGTGTAGTTATATATATTTTTATTAGAAATAATGATAGTAGTGATGATTTTGTTGATAGTAAGGTTAGTTATAAGATAGGAGAGTAAGGTATGAATTTAGCTAATAAAATTACATTGTCCAGGGTGGTTTTATCAATTGTAATAATGATATTGTTGTTGTTTCCTTTTGATCAGGTTGGAATTGATTTGCCTAGTTATTTGGTTCATGGAAATATTTTGGTTCAACTTAAATATATAGTTGCTGGTGTTTTATTTATTATTGCATCTTTAACGGATTTTGTTGATGGTAGAGTTGCTAGAAAATATAATATGGTTACTGATTTTGGAAAAATGGTTGATGCTATTAGTGATAAGATGCTTACTAATTCTTTGTTAGTTATTTTAGCTTGTCAGGGAATGATAGCACCAGTTCTTGCTGTTATATTTATTATGAGAGATACTATTGTGGATGCTATTAAGATGATTGTTGGTAATAAGGGGCATGCTGTTGCAGCAATTGGAGTTGCTAAATGGAAAACGGCAACATTGATGATAGGTTTAGTATTTACATTATTTTATAATTTACCATTTGAACTTATTGGTATTAGAGTTAGTGATGTATTTCTTATTATTTCAGCTGTTTTATCAGTTGTTTCAGGATTTAAGTATTATATGTTAGCAAGACCTTATATAGAAGCTAAGTAAATTTAGTTTCTTTTTTTTATAAAAATATTTTATTTTTTGATAAAATATGGTACTATTATGGTAATAATTTATTAAAATAGAGGTGTTTAATATGTTAAATAATAAACTTAAGGTTAATTGGGGGGGGGGGTAAAAAATACTAATAAATTTAATAAGATGTTTTTGATTTGTTTAATTTATATTGGAATATTTATAGTTGGTACAGGAGTTAGTTATGCTTATTATGCTTTAACTGATGTTGATAATAGTATTGTTGGTTCGGCGGGGAAGGCTGATTTATCATTAGAAATTGTTAATCAGCATCCTTCTAATGATGATCAATTGGTACCTCAATTTGAGAAAGGATTAGCAACAGCTATTTCTAGTAAGTATAATTGTGTCGATGATAATAATAATACAGTTTGTCAGGTTTATTCAATTAAAGTTACTAATACGGGGACAGCTACTGTTAAAATAAATGGTGCTATAACTTTTGGTAACATAGATAAAATGCCTAATTTAAAATGGCGACTTATTCAGGATAAAAATACTTATGGTGATTGGCGAAATAGTCATTATGCTAGTTTGAATGATGTTAATTTTGATAGTAATTTGACATTAAAAAAAGGCGCAACTAAGACATATTATATGGTTATTTGGATTGAGGAAGTTGATAATAATCAATCAGATACTGGTAAATATAATGCAGTTATTAATTTTTCAACTTCTAATGGAACTGGTGTTACTTCTACTGTAGGAGAATTTAATTATATGAAAAATATGGGGTGGGGTAATACTTCATATTTCAGAAGTGATGAATATAGAGAAAAAATAAAGAATGCATCAGTTGTTGATTATATAGATACTAGTAGTTCTGTTATTTCATGGGATGTTTCTAATCTTGATGATAACAGTGTGGTAGCATGGCTTAATAATAGTAGTAGTGATGGTTATTATGATCTTTATATTGGAAGTAATGAGGATATTTATATAGATAATGCTATTCAATTTTTTAGTGAAATGAAAAATTTAGATAGTATAGATTTATCTAATCTTAATACAATTATGACAACTAATATGGCTCAGATGTTTATACAAGCTGGATATAATAGTAGTAATTTTAAGATGAATTTGGGAAATAAATTTGATACAAGAAATGTTAAAATTATGCAGCAGTTATTTAAACAAGTTGGAGTAAATACTTCTAATTTTGTTTTGGATTTAGGTGATAAGTTTGATACGTCAAATGTAACTGATATGTCAAGTATGTTTTATTATGACAATACTTTGTCGTCACTTGATTTAGGAGAAAAATTTGATACATCCAATGTTACTACTATGGATTCTATGTTTGATTTGGTGGGATCTAATAGTACTAATTTTACTTTAAATTTAGGAGATAAGTTTGATACTACTAATGTTAGAGAGATGCCAAGAATGTTTGGTAATATTGGTAGGAGTAATCCTAATTTTGTTTTGAATTTGGGAAGTAAATTTAGTATTTTGAATGCTACTAGAATAAATGGAATGTTTGGATTTACGCAGAGTGCTAATAAAAATATGATATTAGATTTATCAAGTATGGATCTTAGTTCTTTTGATACTAGTGATGCGAATAATTGGTATAATGGATTTATTAATATTTTGCCTACGATGAGTGTATATGTTCATGATCAAGCAGATAAGGAATGGTTACTTAATAATGTAGATAATTTTTCAGGTATTAGTAGTGATAATGTAATAGTGAAAGTTGATTGATTTAGAAAAAATGCTCAGTTGCAAAAGTAAATTCCACTTTAAAGGAGTAAGTTCCACTTTGGAACGAAAAATGTGCACTTAATTGAAAA
>CAKOYV010000020.1 GCA_934131005.1 uncultured Bacilli bacterium
ATAAAAAAAGCTCTCTAAACCCTTATAAAATAAGGACTAGGGAGTTTTTGCTCTTCAAAAACTGTCAAATTCAGGATTATAACATATATTTTTTTAAATACAATAAATTTTATTTAATTAGATATTTTTTTTACTCACATGTAAATTTAATCAGTTACTATAAAGCCTGTTGCTATTGGTCGTGTTTCTTCTTGATTTGACCAATTTATAGGATGATTTATTATTTTATTGTCAATTACAAGGGCACTGGAATTTCCACCATCTAAATTAGCAGCATTGTAAGCGCCGTAACGTGTCATAATTTTTATTAAATCATCCATATCAGCTCCTAGACAATCTAGACGACGCCCATCTATTACAAGAAAGAGAACTACTCCATCTTTTCTCTGACCAATAACTGTTCTTGGATGTAGCCCGTAGCCACCATTTCCTACTACTTTTGATACTTCGCCGTTAACTATTAGAAAGGGACCAAATTCTACAGCATCTCTTACGCCATCTTTTATGGCTGTTTGAGCACTTACTTTTCCTAAATATAATTTATTATCTTTAGTAAGACCAATTATACCACCTGCTTTGGAATAATGTTTTTCATTTATTATTTGGCCATTCTTTATGATAATTCCATCTGGGACTCCACCACTATTTAGTGTTGTATCATCGACAAAGCCACCACCATTAATAGCAACTTTAGCATTAGTTCTCTTAGCCATATCAACTAAATATTCACCACTAGTTCCTAATTTATTACTTGTTACTAATTTTATTTTAGCCGGATCATATATCGCAACTAAATAGCCAGAGTAAGATTTTTCTTTTATTTCTATCATCTTATATTTATCTTTATTTTTATGTTCTAAAATTTCTTTTTCATATTTATCTTTATAAATAGTAGTAGTTATAGTATTTGTATTTATTAAAGATAAATCTGTTTTGGTATTAGGTTCTATTATTTTATTTTGCATTAAAACTTTATTAATTGTCTCTTGGCTATAGAAGGTGGTTGCTAAATATTGATGATTCATAGTTGTCATTGATGTTGTTATTAACCAATTTCTAAAATTGGAGTATGGTCCATATAGAAGAAAAAGTCCTCCTGATATAAAAGTGCTAATAGTTATAGTCACAATAATAATTATCTTTTTTTTAGAAGAATTCTTTTTCATTTTATTTCTTGTCCTCATACTTTCCATCTTTATTATAATCTATATATTTATCTACATTTGAAGATGTAAATTTTTTTAAATTTAATTTTGTTTCATTATTATAGGTATCAACTAAATTATTAAAGTTTTCGATATCGTTTACGTATACATTTATTATTTGTTCATAAGTTAATTTATATGTATTGCAAATATTATTTATACTTGAATCATTAAAGATGTTATTTTGACAATTTTTATCTAATATTTTTACATTTTTGGTAGTATTTTTTATTGTTTGTTCTTGATTATTTAATATTTCAAGGATATTTTTATAGTCATTAACAAAATTGTCTTTATAATAAGTTGAAGTTTTCTTGGCTAAATCATCTCTATTAATGTTATACTCTGTTATATTACTATCTAATTTTACTTCTGTCTTTTTTATAATTTGCATTGTTTGGGTAGTTTTTTTGGCATCATGATTAAAGTCTATGATAAAAATTACAATTCCTGAGATTGCTAAAGTTATTATTAATATTATTATTAAATATTTAGTTTTCATATGCTCCCTACTTTCTTCTTATTATGAGTATATCATAATAATTGATGAAAAAAAAGAGCCTAATTCATTGAACTAGGCTGCAACTTTCTCTCCTTTATAGAAACCACATTTTGGACATGCTCTATGTGGTCTGATCATTTCACCACAATTAGTACATTTTACTAAACTACTAGCTTTTGCTTTGTAATGAGTTCTTCTCATTCTCTTGCTAGTTTTACTCATTTTTCTTGCTGGTACTGCCATTCTTAATCACTCCTTCCTCTAGTTAAATTTATTTTTTAATTCTTCAAACGGAGAATTATGTTCTTTTTTTATTTCTTCCTCGGTTGTAAGTCGCCATCCATTTCCTTCTTTAGTTAAATTTTCATTTTTGGGATTTACAACTTTTAGAGGAACTTCTAATAATATTAATTGCCATAAAAACTCGCCGACATCAAGCCTATTATGAT
The DNA here is from genome assembly GCA_934131005.1 of uncultured Bacilli bacterium. Taxonomy (GTDB): domain Bacteria; phylum Bacillota_I; class Bacilli_A; order RF39; family UBA660; genus RUG11198. The sequence goes on from CAKOYV010000020.1 coordinate 2,157, forward strand.
TTATCTCTAGATTATTATCTAAATTTTTAGCGTTTTGACTAAAATCTTCTTCAACGTCAATCGAAAATTTATATGGACAATCTTCTAAGGTTATAGCATCTGATAAAATCATAGTACCTGATAATACACCTTTTAATTGATAATCATCATCATATAATTTTGTTATTTCTCCCTTGAAAGTTGTATCTTCTAATCTTTTTATATCAGAAGATGATAAGTTTTCTATAGGAGTTGTTACTTTTATATCTACTGACATTTTAGTCTGCAAATTTATTATTAAATTTGTTAAATCTATATTCATAATATCACCTGATAATAATTATAATTATATTTGTGCTAAAGAAAACGTTTTATTTTCTTGAGACGTATTTACCATCTTTAGTTGAGACAATTATTTCTTCGCCTTCATCTATAAATAATGGAACACGTACTAGTAAACCGGTTTCTATTGTTGCATCTTTAGTTGCATTTGTTGCTGTGTTACCCTTTATTGCAGGCTCTGTTGAAGTAATTTTGTAGTCAATTTTTTCTGGTAATTCTATACCTAACATTTCTTGTTCATAGAAAGTTATATAAACTTCTAATCCCTCTTTTAAATATTTTACTTCATTCTTTATTTGTGATTCATCAATATCTATTTGTTCATAAGTTTCCATATTCATGAAACTATAAATTGTTCCTGATGAATATAGGTATTGCATTTGTTGTTTATTTATATGTGCTGTTGGTATTTTAATACCTGCATTAAATGTTTGCTCTGCTATAGCACCAGTTCTTAGATTTTTTAATTTAGCTTTTACAATAGCAGCTCCTTTTCCTGGCTTTACATGTTGGAAATCTAGAACTTGATAGATATTTCCTTCATAACTTATAGTGACACCAGTTTTGAAATCATTAACGTTTATCATCTTTTCACTTCCTTAGTTACAATTATTTCTTTAGTTTTGTTTCTTTGTGCTTAGTTGTCTTACGACAAGTATTACAGTATTTATTTAATTCTAATTTTTCTGTTGTATTTTTGGTATTTTTAGGTGTTCTATAGTTTAGGTTTCCACATTCACTACATGCTAAACTTACTAAAACTCTGTTTTCATTTTTGGCCATAATGCACCTCCTTTTAAACACGCATGGGCTTATTATATCATATTATTTATAAATTTCAAAGTATTTATTTACAATTTCTGATGATAATCTTTTATTTATACTACTAGTTGTATCAGCTGTTGCGGTTGAAACATCAGGGCTTATAACAACAATACTCATTTTAGGATCATCATATGGTGCATATCCAACAAAACTAGTAGAAATAGTTTCTGTATCTACTTTACCATTTCCATCTGTATCAATGAAACTTTGACTGGTACCTGTTTTTCCGGCACCTATACTTTGGTAATTTCCCATATAAGCTGTTCCTAATCCATAAGCAACAACGGCTCTAAATCCTTCTTGAACTCTAGAGATATATTTTTTATCAACATCTACTGTTCCTAATTTTACAGATTTTGCTTCATATATTTTTTTACCTAATTTATCTTTATTATCATCTGGTGATTTATAAACTTCTTTTAATAAGTATGGTTGATATCTAGTACCACTATTGGCTATTGTATTTATATATTGAGAAATTTGAATTGGCGTATATGTATCATATTGTCCAATTGAGAAGTCAAGTAAATGACCTGGTAATTTAGAACTTCCCGAGTAACCTAGACTTTCTGATGGTAAATCTATTCCTGTTTTTACCCCAAGACCAAATGATGAATACATGGATCTATACTTATCAAATGCGCCTTCATCTAGTGAAAGTCCTTGATCATATTTATAATTACCTTTACCAACTTTAATGGCAATTTTATATTGGTAAACATTAGATGAATATGCTAGGGCATTAATATCGTTAATATAGCCAAGTGTTCTCCAAGAACATTTTTCAGGGGTACTTCTTATCTTTATACATTCATCTTGTTGATACTCTCCTATTGATATTGCTCCATATTTATATCCTACTAACATAGATGCTCCTTTAACAATAGAACCAGGAGTTACAGAAGTTGTTATAATTCCAGGGGTATAATCAGAAATATAATAACCTCCTCCATCATTTCTTTTGGCTTGTTTTCCAGCCATGGCTAAAATTTCTCCAGTTTTAGGGTTGGAAACTACAGAAAAGCTATGATCATAATATTGAGTATTTATTTCATTTTTTGTTTGAAGTACTTCTTTAGATAATGATTCTTCTAAGTATTTTTGAAGGTTGATATCAATTGTTAAAACTATGTCATTTCCTCTTTTTCCTTCACTTACTAATTCGTAATTATTACCTCTTTTTACTTTATATTTAGCTTTTGTTCCTTTTAAATATTTTTCATATTGGTATTCTAAATAACTTATTCCTACTCTGTCATCCATAGTATAACCATTTTTTAAATAGTATTTTGCTAATTCAGATGGTATACCTTGGCTTGATGATGAAACATTTCCTAAAATAGATTTAAAGACATCACCATATGGATAAACACGTTCCCAATCTAATTTGGTATTAAAGCCCTTTAGAGTATCAATGTTTTCTGATATTTCAGCGTATTCTTCATCTGTTACATCTTTATTTTTTATTACTTTTTCAGCATATGAATAGCCTTTATTCATCAAGTAATAAATATAGGCAGCTTTTTTATCATCTTCATTATATTTAGATAACTCATCTTGAGTTATTCTTTCATAGATCATATCATTAATATCATCATCATCTAATTTTCTCTCATTATATTTATTCCATTCTTTTTGAGTTATTTTTCCTTCTGCTAATTTAGGATTATTTTTGTACCAAAAAGTTTTCAACATTTTTTCTGTTAATTTACTATAATCTAATGATATTAATTTAGATACTTTATAAGCTAGTTTTATTTCTTCTTTAGTAGTTATATCTTCACTTTTCTTGTAATAAATAGTTTTTACTGCTTTATTGTCTACTAAAAGAACATGATTACGATCGTAAATTCGACCACGTGGGGCTGATGATCCCTCAATTATTTTTTCAGTTGATTCTACTAATTTTTCTTTATACTTGGCATTTTCTAATACTTGAAGTTGAAATAATCTTGCTGATATTACTAAAAACACTATTATTATTACTGCTGTTATAAAGATATATCTTTTTTCAATAATATCAGGTAAATATTTAGTATTGCCACTCATTCTTTGAACATTATTTATAGGTCTTGAATTAGGCTTTTTATATATTTTTTTACCTGTTGTTCTTCTTTTGTTTATTGGTTTATTATTGGAGAATATACTTGTTTTATTAGTAGTTTTTATTTGATTATCCTTCTTTTTTTTGTTTATTGGTTTATGTTTGTCTAAAAAACTAGATCCTTTTAATTTTATTTTCTTTTCTTTAGCCATATATCCTCCTTTCTTTTCTAACATTTTTATTATAGCAAAAATAAATTATAAATACAATTCTATTTTTAATTATTAGAATGATTTTTTTTGACAAATATGTAAACTTTGTATATTTTAAGAATATAATTTAATGGTGATTATTTTGAATATACGTATAATTAAGGAATATATAAAAAAGATGACTGTTGATGATGTTAAAAAACTAGGTTGTAAATGGGGAATTTTACTTGATGATAGAGAAGCTCAAGATGTTTATATATATGTTACTAAAAACTATAATGATTTCTTTTTAGGAAACATTCCTGTTGAGAGGGTATTAGAAGATGCTCGGGATGTTTTTAGCGAGGAGAATTATGATAAATTTATAAAAATTTATTCAAAATACCAAAATAAAAATATAAGATAGTTGTTCTCTTATATTTTTAAATATTTTTTTACAGCTTGCCATGAACCAAACATACCTACTAAGATTCCTATTATCATTAGTAAAAGGGATGCTAAGTAAACGAATGGAGATGGAGCTATTAATTTAGCCATTGCTGAGTTAAATAATTTACCATCAAAGAAATCATATAATGATGAATAACCATAAATGGTTACAATTATTGGAATTATCGAACCTAGAAGTCCTAAAAATAATCCTTCTATTACAAATGGAATTTTTATAGAAATATTAGATGCTCCTACTAGACGCATTATCTCAATTTCTCTTTTTCTTGCATAAATTGCTAATTTAATGGTGTTGGCTATTAAGAAAGCTGTTACAACGATTAGAGCTACTACAGCAGTTACAGATACTTTTTTTACAACATTAAATATTGTTACTAATTGATTGACCATATCCTCACCATAACTAACATTATTTACTTTTTTTAATTTTTTGATAGTGTCGGCTGTTTCTTTTATGTTATCAACATTTTTTAATTTTAGTTCAAAACTATCTAAAAGTGGATTAGTATCATCTGTCCATTCTCCTATTATAGCTGAGAAAACTTCATTTTCTTTAGCCGTTTCCTTGGCCTGTTCTTGTTTTGTTTTGAATGTTAGTTTTTCAACATTACCAGTACTACGAATGGCTTTTTCTATTCTTGATGCATCTTGTTTCGTTGCATCACTTTTTAAGAAAATTACCATTGTTACATCTTTTCTTATAGATTCAGTAAAATTTTCAACATTATATGATATTACTAGAGAAAACGCCACAACAATTAGAGTTATTGTAATACATGATATTGAGGCTAAAGATAGAGAAAAATTTCTAATAACACTCTTTGCGGCATCCCTTACATATCTTCTTATAGTTCTAATACCTCTCATTATAATATGTTCCTTTCTCATAATCTTTTTTTAGCCTTCCTGCCTCAATTAGGATGACTCTTTTACCCATTTTATCAACAATTTCTCGATCATGTGTTGCCATTATTATGGTTGTTCCTAAATTATTAATATTTTCTAGTACTTTCATTATTTCTAAGGAAGTATCTGGATCTAGATTTCCTGTTGGTTCATCACAGATTAGTAGTTTGGGATTATTAGCGATTGCTCTAGCAATTACTACTCTTTGTTGTTCTCCACCCGATAGTTGATCTGGATATTGTCTTACCTTGTTTTTTAAACCAACTAAATCAAGTACTTCTAGGACTCTTTTTTGAATAGCTACTTTATCATAACCAAATAATTCTAAGGCAAAAGCAACATTTTCAAAAACAGTTAACTTAGGTAATAATTTAAAATCTTGGAATACAACACCAATTTTTCTTCTTAATATATATACTTTTCTATTTTTTAATTTAGCAACATTAATTCCGCCTATGATGATAGAGCCTTTATCAGGTTTTTCTTCACGATATAACATTTTTATTAGGGTCGACTTTCCTGAACCACTCGCTCCTATTACAAAGACAAATTCCCCTTTTTTTATGCTTAAGTTAAAATCATATAGAGCAACAACACCATTGTTATAAGTTTTTTGTACATTATCTATTCTTATTAATTCCATAAATTACCACCTTACAGTCTTTTAATTGTCAACTATTATTATAACATATTTAATTTTAATTTGTGGTTTTTTTTGATATTTGACACCTGTTTTTTTTTACTTTACACTCCACCTGATACTTCATAAGTATCTGTTATAAGAATAAAGGCTTTTTTATCTAATTCTTTAATTATTTCTTTAGCTAAATAATATTTTCTAGTAGGAATTGCACAAATTAATATTTTTTTACTATCTCCTTTATAGCCCCCTTTGGCGTTAATTATTGTGGAGCCACAGTTTAAATCTGAGAGAATATATTGATTTATTTCTGGGGCTTTGTCCGTTATTATCATAAATGTTTTAGTCACTGATGTTTCAAGCATTACTTTATCTGTTATTATAGAGGCTACATATAGAGCTATAATAGCATATAAAACGTTAGTTATATCAAAGAAAATGCCACTTAAGATAACAATTATTCCGTTAGAAATAAGACTAGCTTTACCAATAGAGATGCCTAAATATTTATAAAGCATTTGATAGATTGTTTGAAAACCTCCTACAGAGAAACTACTTCTTATTATTATTCCATTACCAAGGCCCATAACAACGCCACCTAGGAAAACTGTTAGGAATAGTGATATATCATTTAAATTAATTATATTAGTAAAGATGCTAGTAAATTTCATGAATATTGGGAGAATAATAACACCACAGATAGTTTTAATTGTATTATATTTACCTAAGGTTATAAAACCTATTATTAAGAAAGCTAGTGAGAAAAGAAAAACAAATAAACTTTCATCCATATGAAATACTTTATTTATAATAATAGCAAGGCCTGCTGAGCCACCTGTTACAATATAGTTAGGCGAGAAAAAAAGACTAAAAGATAGAGCGTAGAGAAAAACACCCCAAATAAATAAGGCACAACGTTCTGTAAAATTTTGACTAGTTATTTTTAATAAAAATTGATTTATATCCATATTACTACTTTTATTCATTTAATGACTCCTTGAACTTACTTCGTATGCATCGCATGCTAGGAAGAAAATATTTTTATCTATTTCTCTTAATCCTTCTTTAACAATGAAGTATTGTCTTGTTGGTACAACTCCTAGTAATAGGCTTTGACGTTCATTAGTGTAACCTCCTCTAGCATTAATGATAGTTACACCGCCATCTGAGATTGATAATAGAAAGTCTTTTACATCTTCTTCTTTTTCTGTAACAATATAGAAAGCCTTACTTTGGGAGATTCCTAGAACAACTTTATCTGTTATAAAACTTATTATGTATAGAACTAAAAAGCCATATAAAACTGTTTCCCAAGGAGATACTATTAGGCCTAATAATACTACCATGCCATCTGATAGCCAAGTAGCTTTGCCTAAGCTTATTTTAGTATACTTAGAAACTATTTCGGTAATTATATCTGTACCACCTGTATTAAAATTAGTTTTATATATTAAACCATAGCCAAGTCCTGATAAAGTGCCTCCAAAAATTGCTATTACTAACAATTCTACATTTTCAAATTTTATATATGGAACTAAATATTGGGTTAAGTAGATAAAAATTGGTAGCATTATTGAACCAACAATGGCATGCTTAGTTTTCTTTTTACCTAGAAATATATAACTTACAAATAGTAATAATATATTTGCAAATAAGATAAATATATATGGTTCGATGCCAAATTGTTTAAAAATTAGAGAAAGGCCTGATACTCCAAAACAGACTATTCCATATTGATTGAAAAAGATATTAAAGGCAAAAGCTACTATAAAGCAGCCGATTGCTAGTAGAGTATATCTTTTTACTAAGTCTTTTTTATCTAATTCATCTAAAATTTTACTAATTCTTTTCTCTCTTAATTTTTTAAATATCACTATATCACTTCCTTAATCCATTTATTATAAATTCATCTATTTGTCCATCTAAAACATCTTCTACATTGCTTGTTTCATAACCTGATACATTATCAATGACTCTTGTATATGGGCACATTACATAACTACGCTTTCCTGAACCAAAAGAATTAGCCATTCTTGATTGTTTTAAACTATCTATTTCTTTATTTTTTTCTTCTAATTCTTTTGCATATAATTTGCTTTTTAATACTTCTAGACAATGTTCTTTATTTTGAATTTGGCTTCGTTCATTTTGGCAAGTTACAACAATTCCTGTTGGTAAGTGAGTTATTCTAACAGCACTGTCAGTAGTATTTACACCTTGGCCTCCAGGTCCACTACTTCTATAAATATCAATTTTTAAGTCTTTATCGTTAATTTCAATGTCAATATTTTTATCTATTTCAGGTGTTATTTCTACAGATGCAAAAGATGTATGTCTACGTTTATTTGAATCAAATGGACTTATTCTTACTAGACGATGGACGCCTTTTTCCCCTTTTAAATAGCCATAAGCATTGTAGCCATCTACTTTTAACATAACACTTTTTAGGCCTACTTCTTCTCCTGGTTGTTTATCTAATTCTTCAATTTTATAATTATGTTTAGTTAAATATCTTGTATACATGCGATATAACATATTTGTCCAATCACATGACTCTGTTCCACCTGCTCCGGCATGAATTTCTAAGATGCAATTATTTTTATCATATTCTCCTGATAAATATGTTGATAATTTTAATTCTTCTAATTGAGGTAATATTTGATTATACTCTTCTTCTAGAATACTAAGTAATTCATCATCTTCAGATATAAGCATAATTGTTTCTAAATTATCTTTTATCTTTTTTTCTACTTCTAGAGGTGGGTTTACTATTTTGGTAAGATTATTTAGCTTATTAATTATTTTATTAGATTTTTCTTTATCACTCCAAAAATTTGGTTTGTTTACTTCGATTTGGAGTTTAGAGATTTCTTGTTGTTTTTCTTCTAAGTCAAAGAGACCTCCTTATGTCTATTATTTCTTTTTCTAAATTTTGATATGCTGCTTGTAATTCCTTTAAATTCATCTTATCACTCCTCGTATATTAGTATTATAACTTATAAGATACAAAAAAGAAAGTTTTTTTGCTTAGATAATTTTATTTACACAAAGGCTTTTTATTTTTTTAGTAAGAAAATTTTATATTATCGTAATTAAAAATTCTAGTGAGTAGTTGATATTTTTAATTATATTAAAATAGAGTTAATTGTTCTTTTTCTACTTTATAACTTTGTTGTTTGGCAATAGTTATTTTATCATCTGGTTCTAGATTGCCGATTAAAAGAGGAGAAGTTTTTGAGTGATGTTTAATATTATTTATAACTAATTCTTTGTTAGTATTAGCATAACAATAACGACATAAATGAGGGCAAGAATTATATGCACCTATATCACTTCCCATAAGACAATTACAACCAGTTCTAACGTTTCTTGTTTTAGTAGGTTTTATTTTGTAATGAATACTTTTACTAATTATTGTATCACTTTTGCACCCAGTAGTATTAAGGCCATAAACGCTTAGAAATTCGCCTTCACAGCAAGTATATATTTCAATATTATTTTCATTGCCTATTTTACTAAAAGCTTTAGCTAATATTATTTGTTCAACTTTAGTAGGTGGTCTTAGAGAAGGTGCATTTTTCTTTACTTTATCATATAAATCTAGAAAACTGATAACACAGGTAGTTGTATAGCCTTTTAAATTTTCTAAAATATATTTAAATTCCTTAATATGTCTTTCTATAGTAAACTCTTCGTTTAGAAAAATTGGATCATAACGTAGACCTACAAAACTATTATTTAATTTTTTGGATAGTTTTTGAAAAGATTTGATAACTCTATCTTTATTTGGAACATTTGGTTCAATATCTTTGCCATAGGGAGTTATGGTTACATACCATAGAGTATTATATTCAGATAAATCATCAAGATATTTTAACATAGGTTCAGGATTTTTAGTACAGAAATCGATACAATCAACTACTTCTTTGTTTAGATAATATTTAGTTACTTGTTTGGGATAGTATGGATTTCTAGTGTAAACATAACCTTCTTTAATTCTATTCATAAACCATTCTGAATAAAATGCAGGGATATCTGTACGCATTCCAGTATTTATAATCATTGATTTTCCTTATACATAAAGCATGATTTAGTATGAGAATAAATTACTCCTATGGCTTGAAGGTATGAATAAATAATAGTTGTACCTACAAATTTCATTCCTCTTTTAATTAAATCGTTAGATATACTATCTGATAGGCTAGATTTGGTTTTATCTTGCTCATAAATAGTTTGTCCGTTAGTAAATGTTTTTAAATAGTTATAAAAAGAACCATACTCTTTTTGAATGCTTTTAAAAATTTTGGCGTTATTGATACTAGCTTTTATTTTTAGTTTATTTCTAATTATATTTTTATTTTCTGATAATTTCTTTATTTTATTTTCATCATATGAACATACTTTATCTACATCAAAATTATCATAAGCTTCTTTGAAGGATTTTCTTTTATTTAAAACACATTCCCACGAAAGCCCTGCTTGGAAAGATTCTAAAATAAGCATTTCAAATAAATATTTATCATCAAAGTTAGCTCTTCCCCATTCTTTGTCGTGGTATTCTATATATTTGGGATTATTTAAATTACACCATGGACATCTTGTCATAAGAGAATTTATTTTTGGTAAGCTAAATTTACTCATATCATTTTTTTCAATTTTTAGGAGTTTTATTTTGTTGTGAATACCACCACCATAGCCTGTTAAATTACCATTTGCGCCTACTACTCTATGACATGGGATGATTATACAAATAGGGTTCCAACCAACAGCTCCGCCTACTGCTTGGGCTGACATTTTGGTGATTTTTCTTTTTTTAGCTATTTCTTTAGCAATGTCGTTATAAGTTATAACTTCTCCATAGGGAATTTTATTCATAATATCTATTACTAATTTTCTAAAGGTAGTTAGATTATCTATTTTGTATTTTGGGGTAAAATTTGGAATATTGCCGCTAAAATAGATATCTAGCCATTTTATTGTTTCTCTGAATATTGGTAAATCTTTTTTCTTAAAATTACCATGATGTTTTAAGGTGTCTTTTGAATCTTTAAACCATAAGCCTGTTAGATATTCACCATTACTTGTTAGATAAATAGTTCCTAGTGGTGATAAATATTCTTTTATATAATTATTCATACTTACCTCCTTTAAAATTAAAAAGTGTCAACAAAGCAAATTTTGTTCACACTTTTATTTTACAATATATTTTTAATATTTGATACATTTATGTAATATTTTTAAACAATTTTTTAAATTTAAGTTGAATCGTTTTTCTTTTGGTATATCATATTTTCATAAATATTCATTGTTAACGTTATTATGTTAGGTGGATTATTTTTTCACATTTTGTTTTAGGTAAATGTCTTGATACCAATTAGCAAATAATTCAGTTGCTGATGTATGGCCATCATTTCGATTTTTTCTTTCTTCATCAGACATCTCGGCTAAAGTTTTATCACAATTATTTGGTATAAATACATACCAAAGATTAGATTTTGCTTTTTTTATTGAATTTCCTTTTCGACTAAATGCTAATGTTCCACTACTTACTCCATAAAATGTATAAAATTTTTGACCATCATAAAAAGTTAAACAATCAACAAATTTACATGCTCTATTACTTTTATTTTTCATTATTTCAAGTAATTTATCTATGTCCGAACTAATTCCACTTCTTTTAACAAAAGCTCCCGGATAACCTGGATTATTTGGATAATCATCTATATAAAATCCTGTATCAGCTACAAAACAAGGTATTTGTAAAATTTTGTAAGCATCTTGAGCTTTTTTTTTCGATATTTTTTCAATATCATTTATTTCTATTTCCTCAAAATCATATTCATAAAAGTCTATACTTATATTTTTTGCTTTAAAATATTCTTTAACAGAAACATATTTACCATAATTTCCAGTTACATAAATTAATTTTTTCATTTTACACTTCTCCTCTAAAATCATACTTTTTTACTAAGATATTAATTGAATTTTTGTTGGGTTAAATCAATTTTATCATCAGTTATTTTCTTGAATAAAATATATTTTATAATATACACTAATGCCTTTTCAAAAATGGTCTTCATTCATATCTTCTGTATTAAAAATAGCTATATTAGAATATTTATTTAAGTTTATTTTCAATTGTAGGTGTTGTTGTAGTTGTATGTTTAATCATTATAAAACCTCCTTCTTAATTAGATTTTAACAAAGAAGGAGGTAATATATATGTCAGTTATAAAAGTTTTCTAATAATTTAATAGATTTTATTCTATTAATATAAAAATGTCTTATTTCTTCTTTCAATTCACAGTAAGCCGCTACTCCCCATTCATTCCCTAAAAGAATTAAATCATACGGACAAATAGTTCTGCTGCTAATGTTTTCTTCATTTTTAGAATAATATTCTATTAAACATTTTCTTTTTTCTTTTATAGCTCTATTTATTAAATTAAATAAAGTTTTATTTTGGGTATTAATTTCGTTTGGTATTATAAACCTTTTTGGTACATTTATGTTTTGGTTTAAAACATAGCCACCATATGGTCCTTTAATAGTTTCTATATAAATGCCAGCTTTTTCAATTTCATTTTTGTATACTCTAATCATTCTAGGAGTAACTTCTAATTTTTCAGCCAATTCAGCAATACTATATTTTCTGCCTGTGCTTAAGTATTCAATCATACTAAGTACATTACTAATTTTAGACATTATATCACCATCACTTTACTAAAAATTGTAACACAAATAATAGCGTTTTTATTTAACATTTATTCATAAGATTTACTAACTTTAGGATTATAATCTACAAAAGTCGCCTACCTTCTAAATTTAGTAGCAATTTTAGATTTTATTCTATAACCTAAAGATATAATTATATCTAAATTGTAATATTTAACTTTTCATTTTCTTCCTCTCCAAAAAACTCCTTTTTAAATTTAAAAGGTGTCAACAAATTATTTTTTGTCCACACCTTTCTTTTATACGTTCTTCCCACAACAATTCTTATATTTTTTTCCCGAACCACATGAACTTTGTACTCCCATATTATCTGTATTATTTGTATTTATAATATTACCTGTATTTCAGGCTTTTCCAGA
>CAKOYV010000021.1 GCA_934131005.1 uncultured Bacilli bacterium
CTCCTGTAAATTACAGGTTACAATCCTCTAATTAGAAACTATTTATAAACTGTCCAACTTTTGGGGTTCAGTTCAATGTTAATAATCTTTTTTGTTTTATAATTATTTTGTATGACCACTTTTTTTAGTCATAGCCTCAATATTCTCTTTTGTATAATTTGGATCACCAGTGACTTCTCTTACAAAATGATAGATAGATGTTTTATCATCATTACTTAAAAACCTATCATTTGAAAAAGCCCTTCCGTATTCGCTATCTCTAACATTGACTATAACAGAAGCTCCACACGAAGGTTCGCATTTTTTCATTCCTTCAAATAAAAGAACTTCTGTAGGAAATTGTTGGTTTATATCATCTAAAGTAAAATTACACCCTAAATCGATTAATCCTTGAACAAGATCAATTTGATCTATATCTTTATTTTCGGCTATAAATTTTAAACCGTTAATAATAGCTGGCATTGATATTACAACTTTCTCACCTGGATTTTTACTTTGAGCTACCATTTGTTTGTAAATAGTCTCACGTTGTTTTCTAGCTTCTTCTTCTTTTTTGTAATTTTCGCGCCATTCTTTTTCTTTTTGATCATATTCGGCCTTTGCACATCCAAAAACTTCTTGATATGCTGAATCCATTGTTACTGAATTTGAATATAACTTATGACCATTAAAATATCCATAAACATCTTCTCCTCTAGATTTTGCTGCTAGTAACTCATACACTGCACTTTCAATATTTGAATTTGGTGCGAATTCAATTTTTCTAGACATAACACATTTCACCTTCTTCCAACTATATTATACATTAAATTTAAATAAATTTCCAGTATAAATGTATACATATTAAAAAGGTAAATTAGAATTTGTATTATTTTAAATTTAAAAGATTTAAAAAAAACAAACTACTCATTATGAATAGTAAGTCTTTTAATACCATAATAACCTCCATTAGTATCATAAAATATTTCCTTATGAGGTGGATTATAGGTAAGAATAATAAAAATAACATATACAAAAACAATTAAGAAAAAGGAAATAAAATTTAAATAATGAATATCTTTATGTTTAAGAATATAATAAGAAATTGCTTGCCCAATACCATATACCAATATCATTAGTAATAGGGTAACTGGTAACGCCTCACCAACAAGCTTATAAATAGGCAAGTAAATTAAGAGAAAAATAATAATTTCACTAAAAGAAGTTATAAATAACTGCCAAGAAAAATTATTAAAACTAACCTTATTATAACGAAGAAGTAAATAATCAAATATTCCATAAATCAAAGTAGAACTATAAATAATTTTCATATGTTCCCAAATACTCTCATTAACAGGAAAAAAGAAGGATACTAAAATATTAGGATATAAATCAAACATAAAATGGGATGCAAATGACAGAATAAATATACCAAATACGGCTATTAACTTAATCTTTTTTAACATAATCAATACCTAACCTCAATAAAATATATGTATAATTATAAAAAATATCTTCTAAACACATATTTTTTGTCGCAAATTACGTCTTTTAATTAAGATAAATAAGTGATATAATATTGTTACTTGAGGTGATGAAATGAAATTAGAAATAAAAAATCTATCTGTAGAAGTAGAAAATAAAATAATCTTAGATAAATTTAATTTAACAATAAACAATGGAGAAATTCATGCAATTATGGGACCTAATGGTGTTGGTAAAAGTACTCTATCTAGAGTTATTATGGGAGATAATCGTTATAAAGTATTATCTGGTGATATTTTAGCTGACGGTGAGAGTATAATTAAAAAAACTCCCGATGAAAGAAGCAAATTAGGTATCTTTCTAGCAATGCAATCTCCAATGGAAATAGATGGTGTTAGCAATCAAGACTTCTTAAGAACAGCTCTAAGCAATAAAATGGAAGAGAAAATAAATCTTTATAGTTTTATCAAAAAATGTGAAAAAGGCCTAGAAGATTTAAAAATGAATAAAGAACTAATTCATCGTAGCCTAAATGTTGGCTTTAGTGGTGGTGAGAAGAAGAAAAATGAAGTTTTACAAATAAAATTATTAACCCCATCTCTAATAATCTTAGATGAATTAGATAGTGGCTTAGATGTAGATAGCCTAAAAGTAGTATGTCAAAATATTTTAGAATATAAAAAAGAAAATCCTGAAACTACTATTATCATAATAACACACTATTCAATGATTCTTGATTATTTAACTCCAAATTATATTCACATCATAAGCAATAAAAAAATTGTTAAAACTGGAGATTATAACTTAATTAACGATATCGAAGAAAATGGTTATGCTAAATATATTAATACTGCAAATACAAACAGGAATGATGTAGATGAATAAAATAATAATAGAGAATAATAAACTACTAAATCAAACTGCTAATAATACTCTTGAATTTACTAAAAATGGTGAGTATATATTAGAAATAAATAATAGTGATAAAATAGATTTATCTATAAATGTAGCTGAAAATATTTGCATAAAATTATTAATTATTTCTCTAGATAATAGCATTGTAAGTAATATAAAATATACTCTAGAAGAAAAAAGTCATCTTATTGTACAAAAATTTTATTATAATAAACAAATTAAAGAAGAAGAAAATATTTATCTATCTGGCAAATATTCTAAAATAACTTATAATTTTTCTACTATAACTAGTAAAGAAGAATATTATAAAATAAGAATATATCATAATAACAATAATGTTGTTAGTAGTCTTATTAATAAATGTGTTGCCTTTGATAATAGTAAAGTTACTTTTGATATAGATTCTATTCTAGATAAAGGAAATATAGACTGTGATATGAATCAAGATACAAAAATTATCAATATGGGAGCTGTAGATGCTGATATTAGACCAAATATGTATATAGAAGAAGATGATGTTGTTGCAAGACATGGTTCTGTAATAGGAAAATTTAGCCCTGATGATATATTCTATATAACAAGTAGAGGAATACCAGAAAAAGAAGCTATTTTATTATTAATAAGAGGATTTATTTTATCTAATTTAATAGTAGATGATTCTCTAAGTGAAAAAATAATAAAAATAATAAACAATAATTATATTGACTAACAATAAGGAGGTGAAGTATGAATAGAGAAGATATACCAATGTTAAAGAATAATCTCATTTATTTTGATAATGGTGCTACTACTCTAAAACCTCAATCTGTAATAGATGAAATAACAAACTATTATAGTAATTATTGCTCTAATGCTCATCGTGGAGATTATAAAATAAGTCTAAAAGTAGATAATGCTTATGAAG
Source organism: uncultured Bacilli bacterium (assembly GCA_934131005.1). Classification (GTDB taxonomy): domain Bacteria; phylum Bacillota_I; class Bacilli_A; order RF39; family UBA660; genus RUG11198. The sequence continues at coordinate 3,284 of CAKOYV010000021.1, forward strand.
GTGTTAGAAAAAAAATAAAAAACTTTATCAACGCCAAAGAAACATCAGAAATAGTATTCACTAGTGGAACTACAGATTCTCTAAATAGAGTAGTCTTTGGTTATTTCAAACAAACCCTAAAAAAAGATGATGAAGTCTTACTTACCCAAAGTGAGCATGCTAGTAATATTCTTCCTTGGTTTATTTTAGAAAAAGAACTAGGAATTAAAGTTAAATATATCGAATTAGATGATAAAAATGAAGTAACAATTGAAAACGTAGCATCTGCTATTACACCTAAAACCAAAGTAATATCTCTAGCTTATGTAACTAACGTTATAGGAGATATAAGACCAATAAGAGATATCTGTTCTCTTGCTCACAAAAATAATATCTTAGTTGTAGTAGATGGTGCCCAAAGTGCTAGTCACATAAAGATGGATGTTCAAGTAGATGACATTGACTTCTTAGCCTGCAGTGCTCATAAAATGTATGGACCAACAGGTATAGGCTTTTTATATGGTAAGTTTGAACTATTAGATAAAATGCAGCCTATATCATACGGTGGTGATATGAATGCCATGTTTACCAAAGATGGTTATTTAGAACTAAGAGAAGTACCCGTTAAATTTGAAGCTGGAACTCAAAATATAGCTGGTGTAATTGGTATGGGAGCTGCTATCGATTACATAAATAATCTAGGATTAAATAAAATAATAAAACATGAACATAAACTAAAAGAATATTTAATCACTAAACTAAAAGAATTAGATAACATTGAAATATATAACGAACATAACGTAGGAAGCGTAGTAGCCTTTAATATAAAAAATATCTTTAGCCAAGATACAGCAATCTATCTAGATAAACATAATATCTGTGTAAGAGCTGGCAATCATTGCGCTAAAATATTAAATAACGTCTTTAATGTTAATAATACTTGCCGTGTAAGCCTAGCGTTCTATAACACTAAAGAAGAAATAGATAAATTAATAGAAGTATTAAAAAATAGCCATAATATATATAAAGAAATATTATAAATAGAAAAGTGGTGAAGTAATGGATAAAGACTTAAGAAGAAATATTATCTTAGATAATTATCAAAATACTAATAATAGACATCGTCATGATAATGATGATAATTACCATAAAACTAATACTAGAAGTGCAACTTGTATTGATAATCTAGATTTATATTTAAAAATAAAAGATAACAAAATAGAAGACCTTACTTTCGATGGAGAAGCTTGTGTTATAAGTACTAGCAGTACTAACATAATGAGTAATCTTTTAAAAGGAAAAACCATTGATGAAGCTATTGATATCATCAAAAATTATCATAATATGATAGATGAAAAAGACTATGATGAAGAAAAATTGCAAGAAGCTTGTGTATATGATGATATAAGTCGTCAACCATCACGTATAAAATGTGCAACTCTAAGCTGGGATGGTATCTATAAAGAACTATTAAAATACAAAACAGATAAGTAGAACTGTTTTGTATTTTATTTTAAAAAAATTATGTTTACGCTTTCTTTTTTTCTAAATATATATTATACTTATAATAAGTGTTAAATTGCATGTTTAAGGAGTTGTGTATAATGAAACCAGGCAAAATATTATTCTTATTAACAATAATTTTAACTATCATGGTAATAAATCCTAACATAGTTAAAGCAGAAAAAAGTAGTTGTAATCTGGGTAAAAATGGTGGAACATGTACTTTTTATAAAGGTGAATATGATTTAGATGACTTAGTTTCAAAATTTAAAGTTGCATGTAATAAGGAAACTAAAACAGGTGTTAAATATGATGATGATGCAGTAGCAGGTAGTGGTGGAAATGCAACATGTGTTATTCATTTTAACAAAAAATATTATGTACAAACAAAAAAGAAAGTTGTTGAGGTAAAACAAGTTCAATTTAGATCTAACGCTTCAAACGTCGCTCGTGAAAGTGATAATTATTATAATGCAGGAACTAATAATAATGATAAAATTGTTGTGTATGTATCGGAAAAATATTGGGCCCCCTTGATCTTAACAGGTGGTAAAACTACTACCAATCTTCATAAAACTGTAAAAAGTAGTTTTGATAAAATGACAGTTAAGATTGATGGTAAAGTAAGGGTAGGAAAAATTTCAAGATTATTAAGTGATTGTAAAAGTAAAAGTTCGAAAGGTGCAATCAAAGAATTATGTGATACTGGTGCAAAAGTAGATGATTTAGATGTTGCAAAACAAACAAATGAAGATAGAAAACATTCTGATAAAGATAAGGAACCAGATGATAAAGTTAGTGAAGTAGAAGCCAAAAAAATATTAAAAAGTGAAATGAAATCTACTAATTGTAAAGAGCTATTAGGTGATGATTTAGTAGAAATCTTACAAAGTTTGGTTGATATAGTAAAAGTTGCAGTTCCAATATTATTGATTGCTTTAGGAACTCTAGATTTTGGAAAAGCAGTTTTCTCATCAGATGATAATGAAATGAAAAAAGCTCAATCAAAATTTATGAAACGATTGTTAGCGGCGGCAGCAATATTTTTAGTACCATCACTTTTAGGTGTATTGTTAAATTTAGGACATAGCATTTGGGGAGATGTAATAAAAACAGACCTATGTGGAATAAAATTCTAATATACGAGGAGGTAATTGTATGAATTTCTTAGGACTTGGAGGTTTTCTAGAAGATACCGTTGGCAGAGCGGGAATGAGTATATTTAGATACATTTTCTTCCAAATTGATAAAGCAATTTATGAATTAACTAAAACCTTATATGATATATTTTATTTATTATGTAATGGTAAAATTCTTAGCAATAGTCAAATAAGTGATTTATTTGGTCGAATTAGTGTAATTTTAGGAATGGTAATGTTATTTAAAGTATTATTTTCTTTCGTTCAGTATTTAGTCGATCCAGACGGTGGAAATAATGGCAAAAGTATGACTAATGTAATAAAGAGAGCTATTCTAGTTGTTGTTATGTTAGGAGTATCAACTTGGGTATTTAACCTTTTATCAACAGTGCAAACAGCAGTAATTCAAAGTAATGCCATATCAAAAATATTATTGCCATACGATATTGATGAGGAATCTTTTGGCACAACAGTTAGTGGTACTACCTTTTTAACCTTTTTTACAATAGGTGATGTAGGAGATGGACTTTTTGGTGGCTCAGATGCTACTACTTGTGATAATAATTACTACATTAAAGCCAAAAATAAAATTTTAACAGATGGTAAGTATGATATGATGAGTGAATGTGTCAATGAGTATGCTAAAGTTACTTTTGATGGTGAAGACAAAGAAAGAACAACATTTGTTGTTGATTATAATTTTCTTATGGCAACGTTTGTTGGAATTTTTCTTGCTTATTTTATATTTTCATATACAGTAAGTGTTGGTATACGTATGATTCAAATAGCAGTACTTCAAATACTATCTCCTGTTGCTATCATTGGTTATTTATCGCCAAAAGATGAAAATATGTTTACAAAATGGAGTAAAGTTTATATATCAACTTACATAGATGTTTTTCTGAGAATAATAATAATAAACTTTGCAGTTTGTGTAATAGGAATAATTATGGAACAAGGTGATAGTACTTTTTGGAAGTCAATAGGCAGCCCCAAGGGAATTTTATTGACAAGTTATATTAAAATAATAATGATGATAGCAATTCTTCAATTCGCTAAAAAAGCACCAGAATTATTAGGTAAAATCTTACCTACTGGTGATAGTGGTATTGGATTTGGATTAGGTACTACTTTGGCACCATTAGGCGTAGTCAGTGGAGCAGTAGCTGGTGGCGTTGGCGGAGCCGTTGTTGGTGGATTGGGACGCTTTAACGCTCAAAGAAAATTGAATAAAAATAAAGATGGTAGCCACAAAGAACATTGGGTTAAAAGTAATGCAGCTGCTTTATTTGGTGGAATGGCAACTGGAATTGGAAGAGGAACTTTAGGCGGTGCTAAAAAAGGAAATGTTATTAGTAATGTTAAAGGTGGAATATCTAATCAAGCTAAAGCAAATGATAAATATATTGATTTGCATAGTAGAGGTGGTAGTGCTAGAGGTGTAATGGCATCAAAAATTATGAATACTTTTGGTAATACTAAAGCTCAAGAAGCTAATAGAAAAATTGGAAATTATCAAAGTGTAATTGATTCAACTCAAAGAATGAATGATTTAGCAGAAAATATAGGATCAGTAAAAAATGCAAAAACTGCTTGGGAAAATGCCAAAGCTCGTGGAGCTACTGATGCTGAGATAGAAGAATTATATACAACATATAAAGATAAACGTAAAGAAGCTAAATTAGCTGCAATGCAAGGAAATATGGATGAATTTAATAATAGTGAGGATAGAGTATATGCAGAACAAATGAGTTTGGAATTTAACAATATGAAGAGTGATATAGCTGTTAACGATATTCAAATTACAGATGCAGCTGGAAATCGTATAGACTTTAGTACACCAGACCAATATACTAATGATAACCTAGATGCAGCTTCATACTTATCAAGTAGTAATATATCTAAAATTAAAGGTAGTGATGAATATAAAAGAGCCCTTGCTAATGATACTGCAGCTGGAGTTAACAGTAACGATACTAAAAAATAGAGGAAATAAAAGGAGTGTGATACAGAATGGGTGGAGGATATTTAGTTCCTGCAAATGCTAAAAGAGGAACATTAATATTTAATATATTTAGACCATTTGATTTAATATTATTTGGAACAGGGATAGCAATATCAACAGTATTACTGTTATTGGTAGATACTAGTAATTTAGTACAAACTCTAATAGCACTAACACCAGCTTGTATAACAGGAATGCTGGTATTCCCAATACCAAATTATCATAATACATTATGTGCCTTACAAAGTATGAATAGATTTTATACTGAAAGAAGAAAATATGTATGGAAAGGCTGGTGTTTCTATGAACAATTCAAAGACACAGACAAAAAGTAATAGCAAATACACAGAAGATTGGACTCCTATTAAAGCTATTGAAAATGGTATGATAATTTTGAATAATAAAAATAGAGTAACTGGTGTAAAAATTAGACCAAGAAATATTTTTATCCTAGATGGACAAACACAAGAAAATACAATTATTGCTCTAAAAAATTTCTATAATACTGTAGATTTTGACTTTTGGCTAATATCAGCAGATAGACCAGTTGATATAAGTGGATATCTTGCAAGATTACATCTTTTATATAACCAAACAACTAATCCTGCCGTTAGAAAACTAATTAATCAAGATATAATGAAAGCCAATGATTTTATGGATAATAATGTAACTGACACAGAATACTACATATTATTTAAAGAAAAAAATATGGATTTAATTCAAAAAAGATTAAGAACAATAATAACAGGACTAGCTAACTGCGGACTAGATAGTGCTCAAACATCAAATGAAGATTTAAGAGTTATAATAGATAATTTCCTAAATGGAGGAATGAGAACAGAATTTGGAACGGTGGTGGCACAATGATGTTTAAAAGTGAAATAGCTCCAAAAGGCATTGAATGGCATTCAGCCGATTTCATCATGAGCGATAAGCATTGTACAGTTTTAACAGTAATATCATATCCAAGATATATAGGACCAGGTTATTTATCTAATTTAACTAATATGTCAGGAATAAAAATGGTTATCAAACATTCACCATTACCATATTCAGTTTTGGCTAAAATGTTAAATAAAGAAGTAGCCGATTTAAAAGCAAAGTATCAACAAGAAAAAGATATAACTATTCAAGAAAGAATCAGACAAGACGTAGACAGTTTAGAATACTATATTCAACAATTTACAGCCAGTCAAACTAAAACTTTTGATTTTCAAATGCATATCTTAGTATCAGCCGATTCTAAAGACCAATTAGATAACAAAAAATTGAATCTAAGAAATTACCTAGATGCTATGGGAATGCGAGCAATACCATTAAGATTTGAACAAGAAAGAGTCTTTAAATCTATGTTACCAATCTTTGAAAAACAAGAAATAGAAGAAAGAATAGGAACTCCAATGCCATCATCTACAATGGCAGCAATGTATCCGTTTATCTTTGATAGCATCAAAGATGAAGGACTATCAACATTATTAGGTGTTGATTTCTCTGGTGGTGTAGTATTATTTAACCAATTTTTATATCAAATCAAAAAAGAAAGTAACAGAAATAATGCTAACATGATAATATTAGGAACATCAGGTTCAGGAAAAAGTACAGCAGCTAAATTAATGCTAAGAAGTCATATTAGAAATAATTATCAAATTGTATCTATCGATCCAGAAGGTGAAATAAGCAACATGACTGAAATGTATGGTGGACAAGTAGTAAATCTAGGAAAAGGTGGAGCTTACGGTCTAATAAATCCATTAGAAATAATTGTAGATGCCGATGAAGAAGATATAAAACGAGGTCTAGGATACACCGTCTTAAACACTACAATTCAAAATTTAAAAGCTTTCATGAAATACTATTCACCAGATATTGAAGATGACGTTTTAAACATGTTTAGTGAAGTAGTACAAGATACTTATGCAAGATTTGGTATCAATTTTAATAGTGACTTTAGTAAATATGCATCCAAAGATTTCCCTATAATGCAAGATGTATATGCAACAATAGTAGGAAGATTAAGATCAATGACTGAAAAAACACGTGAAAGAGATATCATGGAAAGACTTGAAATAAAGATAAGACCGTTCACAAGAGAATTAAAATATTATTTTAATGGCCATACAAGTATTAATGCTGATGGAGATTTTCTAGTATTTAACATAAAAGAATTAATGAATAGTGATGCAAACATAAGAAATGCTCTATTATTTAACGTTCTAAAATATGCTTGGGGTCTATGTTTAAATCCAAATGTTAATACAATTTTATCTGTAGATGAAGCTCACGTATTATTAAGTGCTAAAAATACTTTAGGAGCAGAATTCCTAGCTCAAGTACAAAGAAGAGCACGTAAATATAATACTGGAACAATAATTATAACTCAACAACCAAGTGATTTTGTTGGTGAAGATATCTTAGTTCATGGTAAAGCAATCTTTGATAACTCATCATATTATTTAATAATGGGTTTAAAGAAACAATCTGTTGATGATTTATCAATGTTAGTTGATTTAAATGATAACGAAAGAGAAAGTATCAAAAGATACAACCAAGGAGATGCATTATTTGTTTGTGGAAGTAGAAGAATGCAGATTAACGTAGTAGTAAGTGAAAGTGAATTAGAATCCTTTGGAGCAGGAGGAGGTCTATAATTCGCTTTTCTAATTGGTGGTGGTTTTAAATGTTTGATAGAGCAAAAGATACAGCTAGTTCCTTAGCCAAGAAGAAAATGATAGGAATCATAATAGGTGCTATAACAGGAGGCGGATGTCTCCTGCCACTAATAATAGGGGTTGCAGTTTTAATAGGAATATTAGCAGCCCTAGGCATCGTAAAAACAGATTCTGATTCAGTTTCTGCAGCTGATGGAACGTGTAGTTACACTGTTAATGGAGAAGCAGTTTCTGATGTAAAAGTTAGATTAATGAATTGTGAGGGAACAGCACCTGTAGAAAATGAAGAATTAATAGATTTTGAAACTTATATAACAGGGGTAGTGTATCAAGAATCAGGTGATAATGCTTATGAGGCATTAAAAGCCCAAGCTGTTGCAGCAAGAAGTTATGCTTTAACAAGGCCAAAAGAAATGGGAAAATCATCAGGAGTAACATTAAAAAAAGATAATGGTCAGTGGATATTATCTATAAGAAGTTGTACTAACGATCAGGCTTTTTGTCATCCGGATAAAGGTTGTTGGTCTAATTCTTGTGGTGGTGATGCACAAAGTACATGTAATAAGGGAAATGCTTCCAAAGCTCCAGTATCCCAAAGAACAATTCATTCGGGAGTAGACAAGAGCAAAACTTGGAGTAGAGATCCTCTAGCAGAAGATAATAAAGTTAGACAAGCAGTAGAAGAAACAAAAGGACAAGTATTATTAAATACTAAAGGAGAAATTGTAGTAACAGAATTTAAAGATGCTGAGCAAAAAAATTGGAACTCTCTTGCTAAGCAAGGGAAAGATTATTTTGAAATATTAATGAATCAATATGGCAGTAAAAATGCATCCAAAGTGGAAGCTAATTGTTCTAGTGATAGTAGTGGGGACTCATCTATTGATGATGCAGATGTAGAGAAAATTACCAACTTAAATCAAAAGGATGCTTGGAAATTATTAATAAATAAAAGCACAAGTGAGGAAAGACCGTATATTAGTGAATCTGCAGTGTCAAAATTCATGACACAAGTAAAGGTTCCAATAAGAACTTGGAAAAGTGGTAAAGGTCATAACCCACGAACTGACACAGTCAAAAAAGAAGTAACAATAACAGTTAATAAAGGGTTAGCACCTTTATGGAAAGCCTTCTATAATGATGTATACAATAATGCTCCAGATTTTGTTATTAGATCTATGGATGGATGTTATGTATACAAAATGACTGGGCCAACACCTTCAGCCCATGCCTATGGAGCCGCTTGTGATATTAATGCTTCCACCAATGGAAATGAATTAGGCGTAACTTCATATAGTAAAGAAAAATGGAGCAAGTTACCCGAAACAAGAGCAAAATATGAAGTTGTTTATAAAGGATCAAAAATTGTTGAAATTGCCCATAAATATACATTAATCAATGGTAGTGATTGGCGTAGTTCCAACGACGCCATGCACTTTAGTTATATCAGAGATTATTCAAGGGCTTATGCCAAAAAGTGTAAAGGAAAGGTAACGTGTCCATCATAACGAGGTGATATATTTGAATAAAAACGATTTGAAAACACTAGTACATTTATTGATTTTATTTGCTATATTAGCGTTAATAGCGTTTGGAATTTCAATATTTGAAAATAAAAATATGAAATTAAATGGAAGTGTAATAGTTGATAATAACCTTTTTTTAGAATATAAGCAAAAAGAATGGAAGAATTTACAATCAATTGATAATATTGAAATGGAAAAATTTGATATTTATAACAAAAATTCTTATGCTGGACAATATAAAATCACAGAAACTAATGGTAGAAATTATTTCTTTGATGATAATTATGAAAGCGTAGATATTTCTTCACCATATATAGCGTTCAGTAATAAAAGTAGCATGGCAATAAAAAAATGTAAAAAAGTTAAATTTAGCAACGAAGATTATAACGAAGTAGCTAAATATTTAAAAAAGATTAATATTTCATATTCTGGAGAATATAATACCAAAGAAAAGTATGAAACAAATCTAAATAATAATAATAAAAAAGATTATATATATATAGTATCAAATCAATTATATAGTGATGACAATATATTATATTTAGTTTTTGCCAAAATTGATAATAAATACATAGAAATTGACAATCAAATCAATAAAACAAATTTAACAAATTACGAAGTGGGCTGGATACTAAATACTTCATCTAATAATTATAGTGATATTCTACTTAGTTATACAAAATTTGAATCAAATGAATATTATTTATATAGATTTAATAAAGGAAAATATGCAAAACTTCTACCAGAAGAATAAAAAAATTACCTAGGCATTTCAAATTGAAATGTCTTTTTAGTGGTAACGCACTCACAATATTTGAAAAAATCCATAAAATAATGTGAATAGAAAAAAAGGGGGGATACTAATGAGTAATTATGGATCTTCTGCAGCCATTGTTCTAGTATTATTTATTCTACTTATAATTATACTAGGTGCATGGATATAATATTAAGGAGGTGAAAAAATATGTCTTCTAATTCTTGCAATAATCCTTGTAGTACACCAACAACATGTGGAAGTGGTAATGGCTTCCTAATCATAGTAGTATTATATATATTATTAGCAATTATATTAGGATCATGTTTTTTTTAAAAAATTGAGATAACTTAGGTTATCTCCTTTTAATAGAAAAGTAACTAAAAAGTAAAAAAAGTAACTAAAAAAGCTTGCAAAAAGAAACAAATTATGGCATACTATTACTTGTTAGTTTAATTTAATTAAAAAGGCCTTTAAAATTAATTAAATATTACATTAACGAATAGTAATTAATAGTATATATAAGTGAGGTAATAAAAGATGTTAATTGGAAAAAGAATTAAAGATATGAGATTAGAAAAGGGTATGAGTCAACAAGAACTAGGTGATATGATTGGTGTAACTAAAGTTTCTATATGTGGATATGAAAATGGAACAAGAACTCCAAGTTTAGAAACATTTTGTATACTAGCAGATATTTTTGAAACAACAACAGATTATTTATTAGGTAGAGAAGTACCAGTAGTAACAGAAGATGGTAGCGAATACATAGGAGCTATTTCTAAAGATGATATAGATATTATTAATGAAATAAGACATTATCCAAATCTATATGCTAAATTAATTAAAGATGTTAAGAGATATGTAAGTTTAATTGTCAAAAAAATGAGATAATAAGTACTAAAAATGCTTATTATTTTTTTATAATAAATTTTAAAATTTCCAAAAATTGTTAATTTTAATATAATTAAATTTGGGTATATTAATTAATGATTGGAGGGAAGAGATGAAAAAATTATTAATAGGTTTAAGTGTTTTACTATTAGTATCAGGATGTGGTGAGAAAAAAGAAACTCTAACATGTACATCAAAAAGTACCACTAATGGCATGACAACAGATACAAAATATGATATAGAATATGAAAAAGATAAAGTTAAATATGTAACTATAACTTATGATTACAATCAAGATAATACAAATACTAACAATACAACGGACACAACAACTAATGATACAGATGGAACAAACGCTACAGAAAATGGTAAAACTAGTACCAACAAAACAGATGGAGTAGATGCCGATACTGATGGTATAACAAAAGATAAAGACATAAAAACTAATGATAATAAAACAGAATCAAATGAAGTTATTGATGGTGCTGTAGGAGATACTATAGATGGTACCGTAGATGGCGTAACTAATACAATTTTAGATATAGCTGGCATTAAAAAGACCTATGAAAATCAAGTAAGTACTTATAAAGATATCAAAGGTTTTAGCTATAAGGTTGATATTGATAATGATGGAGAATATAAAATGATATATAAAATTGATATGGATAAAATAAGTGATTCTGATTTAAGTAGATTCAACATTGACAGAAATTTAAATACAACAAAATCTAATTATGAAGATGCTGGATATACTTGCAAATAAAAAGACTACCAAATTAGTAGTCTTTTCAGAGTGTTGACAAAGTTCAATACTCTTTTCTTTTTTTCTAAAGTATTGTATAATTACTTTGTAAGGTTGCTTATT
>CAKOYV010000022.1 GCA_934131005.1 uncultured Bacilli bacterium
AATATTGAAAAGTTTTATAAAAATTTTATTCATAAGAAAACCCTTAGAAAAAATCTAGGGTTTGTCTACACTCTGAAAAGACTACCAAATTAGTAGTCTTTTATTCATTACTCTAAAATAATAGATTTAGTTTTTGTGCTAGCTTTATCATCGTAAGAAACCTTATAAGTAATAACATAAGTACCAGGAGTAGTAATAGCATTAACAGCAGCTTCTAAAGCAGTACTAGAATTATATGTTTCTGTTTTACCATTAATATCAATACTATATTTAATATTACTACTTTGGGTAACATCTTTATCACCAACTTTAACTACAATACCAGCATCAGAATAACTACCTAAGCTAAATTTACTATTTGAATTAACAACACTTACTATTAAATTGTCTTCATCTTCATTATCAACGGTCTCATTTCCAACAGCTTTTCCTTTAACAGAAACTCCATTAGAGGCATTAGCCTTAAAGTTTTTATATTCAGCTTTAACTGTAATCTCTACATTACCACTCCTATTAGCCCTATAAGTATAGTTTTTATTAGTAGTAAATGCAACTTCAGTACCATTTACGTAAATACCATATCCATAGCCACCAAGTGTACCAGCATTATAAGATTTTCTCTCTTCTATAAAATTAGAAGTTCCTTTTCCAAATACTGATTGTGAGAATAATTTTTTCAAATAAGCATCACTTAAAACCTCTGGTGTATCAGCATCCCAAGTTAATTTAATACCACTACTTGTTTCAATAGATTTAAGATTTTTAACATCAGCTAATTTTGCAAACCTAGGTGATGTCTCAGTTGGTTCAGTACCAGAAGTAAAGTATTCTGTTTTTATTAAATCAGAAGGTGTATATTCACTTGGTTTTTGAGCAGGCCAAGATCCATATTCTACTTGTGCCTCAACAACAGATGAAGGTTTTTTGAATTTTTCTTTACTAACAGGTATGTATCTCATAATAGCAGACATCAAATTATCTTTAGGAGTACCAGCTGTACTATAATATTCGCTAGATACCTCATCATAACCATACCAAAGTGCGATTGAATATTGAGGTGTATAAGCAACTGTCCATAAATCATTAACAGCACTAGAAGGTAATCCATACTTGGCAAGGGTTTTTTCGTTATAGTTAGAAGTACCAGTTTTAGCAGCAACAGTACCACTATAACTACCAGTACCACCACTAAATCCATAATGTGCAGCATATTCTAACACATTAGTAATTAAATAAGCAGTAGAATCTTTCATAGCTTGAATTTTTTTATTTTCAAATTTCTTAGTTTTACCATTACTACGATAAGTAATAGATTTAACTGTATAAGGCTCAATATAAGTACCACCATTAGCAAAAGCAGCATAAGCACCAGCCATTTGTACTGTAGTAACACCTTCATCCAAACCACCAATAGCATAAGATTCATAAGCTACATCCTTAGGTAGTTTAATACCAAGATTTTCTACATATTGAACAATCTTTTTATTACCAACATCTTTATTAACAGTTTGGAAAGATTTTATAGCTGGAACATTTCGTGATACACTAAGTGCTTCTCTAAGTGTCATAAGTCCTTTATATCCAGAATCCCAGTTACCAAATTCTGTCCCATTAGAGTAGGTCCACTTTTCATCATTAAACAATTGATAAGTAGAAAAATTATCATATTCAAAGCCAGGACCATAAGCAAATATCGGCTTCGCTGTTGAACCAGGCTGTCTTTTAGCCATAGTAGCATAGTTATAAGTAAGTTCACCTTTTCTATTTCTACCAGCTCCTAGGGCTGAGATAGCACCAGTATTAACATCAACTATTGTTAAACCAGCTTGCACCTTATCATCACGCCATGTATAGCCACCTTTACCATTCATTACTTTATTAATTCCTTCTTGAATTTTAGGAACTAGGGCAGTATGTACTTCCATAGATACTAAATAAGGACTAGTACCAGTTTTCTTCTCAATTTCATTAACAACAGCATCTACATAACCTTGATAACTATTTTCCTCACTAACACCAGAAAGTAAACTTTTAACATCAATACTATTAGCAACATCAGCTTCTTCTTGAGTTATATACCCATGTCTTACCATCAGTTTAAGTACAGTCTTCATTCTACCTTGAGCTTTTTCAGGATTATTATAAGGATTATAACCATTAGGAGATTGGAACAATCCAGCAATCAAAGCTGCCTCAGGTAAACTAAGTTCAGATACTTTTTTATTAAAGTAATATTTTGATGCCTCTTCAACACCATAAACATTACCTCCAAGCAAACTATCATTTACATAGAACTCTAATATTTCTTCTTTCGTATACTTACGTTCCATAAAGAAAACAGATAAATATACATCTTTAAACTTTCTAACAATTGTTTGATCTGTAGAAGTTAAATTATTTTTAACAACTTGCATCGTCAGAGTAGAAGCTCCACCAGCACTGCTATTTCCAAGTAATTGACCAACAGATGCTTTAAGGAATCTTGCCCCATCAACACCATTATGTTGAAAATATCTAGAGTCCTCAGTTGCAACAATTGCATCAATAAGAACTTGTGGTAATTCGTCATAATTAACAGATTCTCTTTTTTCATTACCCAACTTGGCAATAACATTATCATCGTTATCATAAATAACTGTCTGATCTTGATTTGCTAAAGCATTAGGATCAAATTTACCAGTTGAGGCAACTATATAAAGGAAAAAGGCAAAAATAACAAATACCCCAGCCGCAGCCATTGCTATTAATACGGTTAGAATTTTTTTCCATACTGGACGCTTATTATTCCTCTTGCGTCGTGCTGTACTCCTACTAGGACTTCTTCTTCCATGAGTAGTACGTCTTTTCTTTTTCATATCAATCAACATCCTTTACACTAATAACTTTATCAATTATTTTTATATAATCGAGTCTAGGTGTATATTTTAACTCTAATAAAAAACCATGTGATTTAAAATACTCCAAGGGAATAGATTTTCTCTTAAAATTTTCCATAAATTCTATTAAATCACTCCCTAATAAAATATATGTCTCATTAAGTAAAGAAAATCTAACTATTAAGAAAGCAATTCCGCCAAAATATAATACTTTTTTTATGTGCGAAAGTTGGTGTTTATGAATGTTAGAAAGAGGAAAGCTAGTTTTACTTTGCGTCTCTTTCGCATCAAATTCTATATATTTACCATTATAAACACCATTGTAATCCAAAGTAGAAGGTTCATTAAAATAAGCTTCCCTAATAATATTCTTCGGATATTCCACTCTAACAACCTTAATAGGAGTAGGTTTCTTATAGATTAAAGCAATATTATGGGCAAGATAATATTTATTAGTTTCATTAATATCTTCTTCTAAAATCATTCCTCTATTAGCATAACTATTATCTCTAAAATAGTTCTTTATCATAATATCACCTTTAGATAATTATACTATAAATGTTTTTATTTGACTATAAATTAACCTATTTATATCAATTTTCTGTCTATAAAGTGTAAAGTAGTAAAATTTACTATGTAAACATAATATATATTATGAAAAAACTAAAAAAAATAAGCTTAATTTTTATCTATTTATTTATAATAGGTTTTATATCTTCTCTTATTTTAATTAGCTATTTTAGCAAAAAAATCACACCATCACTAAAGAATTATAGCAAATCAGAAGCTAAAAAAATAATTACTATTGTTATTAATAATTCTATTTCTAACAAATTAACTACATCTCTAGATATTGAAGATATATTTAATACTAAAAAAGATTCTCTAACTAATACTACCATTATGAATTTAGATACAAAAAAAATAACCACTCTCCAAAATGTTTTTAATAAAGAAATTTCTAAAAATTTAAAACTCGTAGAAATAGGTAAAATAAATTCTTTAAATATTAATCTAAAAGAATTATCTGATATAGACTATGAAGAAATAAAGAACGGTTTAGTTTACTATATACCTGCAGGTAATCTAACTGGAAGTATATTAACAAACAATTTAGGCCCTAAAATCCCTTTAAAATTTAATATGTCTGGCGATGTCATTAGTCAAATAACAACAGATGTCAAAGAATATGGCATCAACAACAGTCTCTTAGAAGTAAAGCTTAAAGTAAAAGCTAGTATGATTATTACTATGCCTTTTGTCTCAGAAGAAGTAACTGTAAAAACTGAAAATCCACTCATTATCAAAATAATACAAGGCCAGACTCCTAATTACTACTTAAAATAAAAAATTTAAAAATTTATAAAAATAAGAAGGAAATAAGAAAAATATCGCGTATAATATAAGTAAGGGAACAAAAAAAACAACCATAAATATAATAACGTAAACCAATAAGAAAATAACATTTAAATTAATCCAATATTTGCTATAATAAAGAAGACATTTGAGGTGGTAGTAATGAACGAAAAATTAGAAAGATTACTTAATCATATAGGAATAAATGAAGATTATCTAGAATTTTTTAAAAATAGTAGTATCGAAAAAATAATTATAGATAAAAAAACAAATAGTTTTAATTTTTATTTAAAAATGGATAATATCCCTAGTTTTGATGTTTATCAAGATATGTATAATTGCTTAGCCCACGAATTTAACAAAAAAATTCAATTATTCATAATCTATGATGAATTAAACTATCAAAATATCTCTAGCTATTTAAACAATATAATAAAAGAATACGCCAAAGAAAGTATTCGTTATAACGTCTTTATAGATAGAGAAATAGAAGTAATTAATAATCAAGTTAATTTTAAAGTATATAATAAAATAGAAGAAATAAATATTCAGAATATAACTAATGATATTTTGAAAAAATTAAGAAAATATGGTTTCAATAAACTAGAATTTAAAACAGTACTAGAAAGTAATAAAGAAGCTGATATTATAAAGAAAATAGAAGCTGATAAGGAAGTAACACAACCTGTAAATTATAAAACCAAAACAACTAATGAATCAAACAATGATAATAATAAAAATCCACAAAAAACATATTATAGACCTAAAAAAAGTAAGGAAGTTACTAAATTAAAAGATCTATTATATGAAGTAGATAACATAAATATAGAAGTTCAAATATTTGGTATAGACTTATTTGAAGCTAAAAGCGGTTATAAAATATTTACTTTAAAAGTAACAGATTTTTCTGATAGCATGTATTGTAAAATCTTCACCAAAGATGAAGAAGAATTTGCAAGAATAAAAGCCTTATTAAAAAATGGTAATTGGTATTCTATGTATGGAAGAGTTAAAGAAGACAATTTTTCTAATGGTGAATTAGTATTCATGACTAGATTTAAAGATATAACCCCAATAGATGCTAAATTAGATTGGGTTAGAACGGATAATAGTGAAGAAAAAAGATGTGAATTACATGCTCATACAATGATGAGTCAAATGGATGGTGTAATAGATGAAATAAAATTAATAAGACAAGCTATAAAATGGGGACATAGAGGAATTGCTATTACCGACCATGACGGATGCCAAGCTTTTCCTCACGTCTTTAACGAAGTAACTAACCATAACAAAAAAGTATTAGCCCCATACAAGGCTAAAATAAAAGAGTTACAAGAAAAAAAATCAAGTTTAGATAAAGAATCAGTTTGTGATATAAAATTAATTGAAGAAGAAATTTCTAAAGTTGAAGAGGATATGAAAAAAGCTCCAACCTTTAGAGCAATGTATGGAACAGAATTAGAAATGAGTGCTGATGAATTAGATATAGTAATAAATCCAACAGACGATGATATTTATTCATCAACATATGTAATATTCGATACCGAAACGACAGGATTTAATCCAGGCCTTCACGATACTATGATTGAAATAGGTGCTGTTAAAATGAAGGACGGAGCCGTAATAGAATCATTTGATGAATTAATAAATCCAGGTGTTTTAATTGATAGTGAAATTACTGATTTAACAGGAATTAATAATAATATGGTTAAAGATTGTCCTAATGAAGAAGAAGTTACTAAAAAATTTAAAGAGTGGATAGGCGACTTACCATTAGTAGCTCACAATGCTAGATTCGATGTAAACATGCTAGAAAGTGCATATCATAAATATAATTTAGGCCAACTAACCAATCCTGTCCTTGATACCATGATAATTTCTCAAATAATAAATAAAGATTTAAAAAGACATAATCTAACGGCATTAACAAAAAACTATGGAATAACCTTTGAAGAAAGCGATGGTAGTGGAGGTAAACATCACCATAGAGCTGATTATGATGCTGAGTTTACAGGATATATCTTCTTTAAAATGTTAAAACAATTAGACAAAGAGACAATAAAAACATTCAATGATTTGAAAAATTTACCAACAGAATTTGAAATAAATAGATGGAATAGGGAAGTTCATGTAAACATGATAGCAAAAACTAGAAAAGGTTTAAAAAATATGTTTAAACTAATAAGCTATGGAGCAACTAAATATATTGTAAAATCTGCCAGAGTTCCTAGAAATTTAGTTAATAAATATCGTGAAGATTTATTAATAGGAAGTGGTTGTTATAATGGTGAAATATTTAAAACTGCCCTTACTAGATGTGAAGATGATTTAAAGAAAACTATGGAATTTTATGATTATATAGAAGTTCAACCAATAAGTAATTATACTCATTTAGTAGCAAGACATGATATAAATAGTATTGAAGAGGTTAAATATGCTATTGAAAAAATAGTTAAATGTGCTAAAGAAATGAATAAATTAATTGTTGCAACTAGTGATGCTCATACCTTAAATAAGGAAGATAAAATATACCGAGAAATAATTGCTCATCAAAATGTTCCAGGAAAAGGAAGACATCCACTAGCAAGATATTTAAATTTAAAAGGATATGAAACAATACCTGACCAATATTTTCGTACAACTGAAGAAATGTTAAATGAATTTAGTTTTCTAGATGAAGAAATAGCTCATGAAATGGTAATAACAAACCCAAATAAAATTCTTGATATGTGTACAGATTATGAAGTAATAATAGATACTGGAGGTATACCGTTTTCACCAAAAATAGATAATTCCATTAAAACTGTAATAGATATGGTATATAACAAAGCCAAAAGTTGGTATGGTGAAGAATTGCCTTATAATATAGAAGAGAGAATAGCCAAAGAATTGTATGGTGATAGTGTTTTAGAAAGTATTAAAGGTAACTTAGATAGAGAAGGAAAACTAAAGGACGAAGAATATACTAAAGAAGCTTTTAAACGATTACACGAAACAATTTTTGCTGGGGACGAATATGTAAGAAAAATAGTAGGTGATAATCTTCAATATAAATCATCGACAAAGTTATCTGAAGAAGAATTAAAAAAATTAGTAGATAAAAATCTTGGAGGAATAATAGGTGGAGGCTTCGATGTAATCTATTTGATTGCTCAAAAATTGGTAAAACACTCTAACGATGAAGGATTTCTTGTAGGAAGCCGTGGTAGCGTAGGTTCAAGCTTTGTTGCTACTATGATGGGAATAACAGAAGTAAATCCACTACCAGCACATTATCGTTGTCCAGAATGTAAATATAGTATCTTTGAAGACGATAATGGAAACTCACTAGGAGCAGACTATTCATCAGGTTTTGATTTGCCAGATAAAGACTGTCCACATTGTCATATAAAAATGATAAAAGATGGACAAGATATGCCCTTTGCCACTTTCTTAGGATTTAATGCAGATAAAGTACCAGATATAGATTTGAATTTTTCTGATTTAAACCAAGCAAGTGCTCACAACTATACAAAGGTTTTATTTGGTCCCGATAATGTGTATAGAGCAGGAACAATAGGAACAGTAGCCGAGAAAACAGCCTTTGGATATGTAAAAGGATTTTGTGAAGATCGAGATATAAAAATGCGTTCAGCCGAAGTTGAAAGAATAGCAGCTGGTTGTACAGGTGTAAAAAGAACAACGGGACAACATCCAGGTGGAATAGTTGTTATCCCAGGATATATGGATGTTTTTGACTTTACACCATTCCAATATCCTGCTGATGATCCAACTAGTGCATGGAGAACAACTCACTTCGATTATCATGCTATCGACCAAGATGTCCTAAAATTAGATATCTTAGGTCATACAGATCCAACGCAATTACGACTTATTCAAAATATAAGAGGAGTAAATGTTGTAGATGATGTTCCATTAGATGATAAAGCAACTATGGGAATATTTTTATCACCAGAACCATTAGGGGTAACTAGTGAGCAAATAATGAATGAAACAGGAACTCTAGGTATTCCAGAATTTGGAACTCCCTTCACTATTGGGATGTTAATTGATACCAAACCTAAAACATTTGCCGAATTAATAAAAATATCAGGCCTATCACACGGAACTGATGTTTGGCTAGGAAATGCTCAAGAATTAATTAGAAGCAAAACTGTTGAATTTAAAGATGTAATAGGTTGTCGTGATGATATAATGGTTTATTTAATGTATCATGGAGTAGAACCATTAAAAGCATTTAAAATAATGGAATTTGTTCGTAAAGGTAAAGCTAGTAAAGATCCAGAAACTTGGAAAAAACATGTTGAAGTAATGGAAAAAGCAGGAATAGAGAAGTGGTTTATTGATAGCTGTGCAAAAATAAAATACATGTTCCCTAAAGCCCATGCTGCTGCCTATGTAATTAGTGCCTTCAGAATAGCTTATTATAAAGTTCATTATCCAGCAATCTATTATGCAACATATTTTTCAACTAGATTTAGTGACTTTGATATAGTAAATATGATTAAAGGTTATAGCTCTATAAAAAGCAAAATAATAGAAATAAACAATAAAGGATATGACGTAACAAATAAAGAATCAAGTATTTTAGAAACATTAAAATTAGCTTTAGAAGCAACTGCAAGAGGCATTAATTTTGGTTCAATAGACATCATGAAAAGTGATGCTAAAAATTTTCAAATAGCAGAGGATGGTGTAACACTTATACCACCATTTAGAACAATCGATGGACTAGGCGACACTGTAGCCCAGAGTATTTGTGAAGAAGCAAAAAAACGTCCATTTATATCAATTGAAGATTTTCAAAAAAGATGCCGTGTTTCTTCAACTTTAATAGATAAAATGAAAGAAATGGATTTATTTGGTGACTTACCAGAATCAAGTCAACTAAGTTTATTTTAAGATATCAAAAAAACTCAAGTTTAGGTTCATATCATTAAACTTGAGTTTTTTTTATTTCAAATTAGTTAGAAGAGCGATTTGAACAAAAAAACAAGTCCCATAAGAGACTTGTAAATAACATAAATGGTGTCCCGTTGGAGATTCGAACTCCAGACCCTTTGATTAAAAGTCAAATGCTCTACCGACTGAGCTAACGGAACAAAATTTATTGGTTGCCTCGGCAAGATTCGAACTTGCGCATGCCACAGTCAAAGTGTGGTGCCTTACCGCTTGGCTACGAGGCAGTAAATAAATACTACCTAAATAGTGGTGGAAGGAGATGGATTCGAACCATCGAACCCGAAGGAACAGATTTACAGTCTGCCGCGTTTAGCCACTTCGCTATCCTTCCAAAAAAAATATGGTGCCGAAAACAGGAATTGAACCCGTAACCTACTGATTACAAGTCAGTTGCTCTACCAATTGAGCTATTTCGGC